>JAFRPF010000020.1 GCA_017429285.1 Bacilli bacterium | reverse complement strand
TAAATATTGTTCAAATTCTTCTTCAGTTAAGGAATCGATATCTTTTTTTCCATCTTTAACATCTTGAGCAAATAATTTCGCTGCTCTTACTAATTCAGCTTTGCCACCATAATTAAGACAGATATTAAATGTAAAATTCTTTCCATCTTTAGTTCTTTCAATGGCGTCATTAACCACATTTTGTGTTTTTATAGGTAATCTTGATAAATCACCAGAGGCAATAATACGGCATCCATCTTTCAGCATTCTTTTAATTTCTTTTTTAAAGAATATTTCTAAATAGGAGAATAAATGATTAATTTCCGCTTTTGGACGATTCCAATTTTCAGTGGAAAAAGCGTATAAAGACATCGCCTTAATTCCTAAGGCATAACATTCTTCATATATTTCGGTTACTCTTTCGCATCCCGCTTTATGACCGAGGTGACGAGGTAAATGTCTAGCCTTTGCCCAACGGCCGTTACCATCCATAATGAAGGCAATATGTTGTAATTGATTTTTATTAGCCATAATAATATTTGAAATTATTATATAATAAAACACCCCTATTAAAAATAGAATACATAAAAAAATCGTCGTTATGAGCGACGATCTTTATAAAACTATCAGTAAACTATTTACCTTTTGTGACTTTAGCACTACCGGTTTTACCTTTATTAGCGCCTTTTGAATTATGGACTAATAAGGTAGCACCTTGATTCTTGGCCATTTTTTCGCAATATTCTTCTGCTTCCGCTTTAGTGGCAAATAATTTGATTACTTTGTCACTACCGCTGATGAAGACTTGCCATTTGCCATCTTCTTTTCTTTTGCTAACGTGATAAACTTTTCCAGCCATTTTCTTTACCTCTATTTTTAAATTTGCATTAATTCTTTTTCTTTATCAGCGACGATAGAATCAATTTTCTTAATCGCTTCATCTGTGACCTTTTGAATATCCTCTATCACATTCTTTTGATAATCTTCACTCATCGAATCATCTTCTTTAACTAAGTCCATATAATCACGACGAATGTTTCTAATAGCGACTTTTGCATCTTCACCATATTTTCTCGCTTGTTTGGTGATTTCCATACGTCTATCTTGTGTTAAAGCAGGAATAATAATTCTAATAACATTACCTTCATTTATTGGATTTAAGCCAAGATTTGCAGCGTTTATCGCTCCAACAATCGCTTTTGTGTCGTTTTTATCGTAAGGCTTAATCAATAATTGACGTGGTTCAGGAATGGTAATTGATGAGACCTGATTAATCGGAGTCATAGAACCGTAATAGTCGATTTGAACACCCGCTAGGATAGCAGGAGAAGCACGTCCAGTTCTTAATGTTGATAAATTGTTTTGTAAGGATTCGATGGATTTATTCATCTTACCTTGTGCATCTAATGCAATTTCATCCATATAACTATTCTCCTCTTTTACAAGTAGTGCCGAGATTTTCACCTTTCGCTACTTTTATAAAGTTTTCTGGATCAGACATTGAGAAAACACGAATTTCAATATCTTGATCCTTAATTAATTCTACAGCAGAAAGATCCATAATTTGTAGTTTCTTTTCAATAATTTGATTATAAGTTATTTCTGGAATAAATTTGGCGTCTACATATTTTGTAGGATCTTTATCATAAACACCTTTGACGCCATTCTTGCCCATGAAGATAACATCACATTTTGTCTCAATCGCTCTTAAGGTAGCGGCGGTATCTGTGGTGAAGAATGGTTTACCAGTTCCTCCCGCTAAGAAAACGATATTTCCATTTTCCATAGCTTTAATTGCCTCTTCGGGTGAGTAGGTTACTGTTAAGCCACTTATTTCAGGTAGAGCAGAGAAAACAACTGAGGGGATATTAATTTCTTTTAAAGCACTAGACATACAAACAGCGTTCATCACTGTTCCCATCATACCCATATAATCGGCTGGTGCTCTTTCAATACCGATTCCAGAAGCTAAATTACCACGCCAGATATTGCCTGCACCAATAACCACAGCCACTTGGACTCCTTCATCGTGTAAGGCTTTCATCATTAAGGCCATTTCTTTGACGCAATCGACATTTAATATCTGCATTGCGTTTTCATCTTTTAAGGCCTCGCCTGATAATTTAAGTAAGACTCTTTTATACATTTGGATCTTCCTCCTATTTTTAAAAAAAGAAACACAAAATGTGTTTCTTAATTCATTATTTATTAACTTCGTTCATGACTTCACTAGC
>JAFRPF010000019.1 GCA_017429285.1 Bacilli bacterium | reverse complement strand
CCACTAAATTCTTAGGTAAAGCCATCTATAATGAAATGAAAGAATATAACACCGCTATCGGTGGATATCAAAAATTAGATCTAGATTCCTTAATCGCATGAACGAATTAATTAAACAATACTTTGATAGAGTAGCTCCAACTTATGTCCATAATGAAAATGAAGTTATGGAATCTTTACTTAATTCTTTAGAATTAAAACATTTTCATCGCCTCCTTGATTTAGGCGCGGGAAAAGGAATTATATCTGAGAAATTATATGAAAGAAGTAAAGGTGAAGTCATCGCTTTAGATCTCTCTTCTGTTATGGTGGAACTAGCCAAAAAGAATCATCCTCATTCACATGTTAAATTCATTAATGGTGATTTCTATGAATATAAGGATGAAAAGTTTGACGCAATTATCGTCTTTGATGCCTATCCTCACTTTATGGATAAAGATGGCTTTATAGAAAAAGCTAATGAATTATTAAATAAAGATGGAATGCTTGCTATCATCCATGATATACCACGTAAGATTTTAAATATCCATCATATGAAAAACGCTGGAACAGTTTCTAGAAAACTTGAAGAACCAGAAAAAGAATTAATCCCATTTTTAAAATATTTTAAGCCTATAGAAGCATGGGAAGATGATAAACAATATAAAATTATATTGATAAAGAAATAAGGCGAAATTAATCGCCTTTTATTTTATCCAAGCGCAACATCTAACGCCATCATAAGGACAAATCCAACCGCTAAACCAATCGTCGCTAAATTGGAATGCTCTCCACTATTTGCATCAGGAATTAATTCTTCCACCACGACATAGATCATCGCACCAGCCGCAAAGGCTAAAGTGTAAGGTAATATCACACTAATAACTGATGTTAAGGCTACTGCTAATAAAGCGGCAAGCGGCTCAACAGCTCCAGATAAAGAACCTAATAAGAAAGCCTTGAGTTTAGAACTACCTTCCTCTTTTAAAGGCATGGATATAATCGCACCTTCTGGGAAGTTTTGAATAGCGATTCCAATCGCTAATATAAGCATTGCTTGCTCACTCATTGTTCCAGCAAGCGCACCGGCAATAATAACTCCAACTGCCAGTCCTTCTGGAACATTATGTAAAGTAACCGCAAACATCATCTTCGTAGTTCTAGATATCTTATTATTCTTTAACCCTTCTTCTTGCTTATCGATATGGATATGAGGAATAACATAATCTAGTAAAAGTAAGAACAAAATACCGATTAAAAATCCAATAGCAGGTACTAACCAAGCTCGATAATCCTTATTTGGATAATATTCGATAGCGGGCTGTAATAACGACCAAATAGAAGCAGCGATCATCACCCCAGAAGCAAATCCTAATAAGATCTTTTGGACTTTAGGATTGATTTCTTTTTTCAAAAAGAAAACCATCGCACTACCTAACGTAGTACCAACAAATGGGATAACAAAGCTTAAGATTACTAATACTGACATAATGTATTGATTAACTTAACACCTAGTTAGTTAATCCTAACAAGTATAATGTTTTTTTAAGAATTGTCTATATAAATGATTAAAAAATAAAATATTTCGTTTTTTAACTAATGATCAACCTTATTTAATAATAAATAAAATTCATTCTTTAATTTCCCTATCTTTTGGGATTATCATATTTACATAAGGAGCATATTTATAATATGAGCGATCTCAAACAAAGAATTTGTATTATTGGTGGCGGTCCAGCCGGGTTATCTGCTGCCATGTATCTTGAGAAAAAAGGATACACAAATTACGTCATTTATGAAAAACAAAACAAAGTTGGTGGTAAATGTTGGTCACCAAAATTAAAAGTTAAACATAATGGCAAAGAAGAAGAAAGAGCATTTGAAACTGGTGCGATTATGGGTGCTATCACCTATCACGCAGTCAGCGAAATGGAAGAATTCGGCGGTTATTATCATAAAGGTCCTGACTTCAAACCAGGTGAACCTAATATGAGAAGAGAATTCCGTAAACTTAACGGTGAAATCGACCATCCATTCGAACCAAAAGTTAACTTCTCATTTAAAAAGCTTATGGGTTTATTAAAACTCAAAAAGCAAATGAAAAAACTTAACAAATTAATGCAAACCAAATATGTCGGCTACGACTGCTATGGACATTTAGGTGTTGCTAAAGGTGAATATTTCGGTATTTCTAAAGGTGTCGATGGCTATTGCGGCGCGACAAAAGAAAATTCCTTCCCAAATTATGTGAAAGGTACAAACCCAAATCTTAAAGATTTAGCCTTACCATTCGCGGAATTCTGCCGTATCAATGGTGTGGAAGAAGTCCAAAGAATTTGGATTGCTCCATTTACATCCTTCGGTTATGGATTCTTCGATGAAATACCAGCGGCCTTAGTCATGAAATATTTAGACGTCACTACTGCTTTAGAATTCGTCAATATGAAATTATGGACATGGCAAGATGGTACACAAGAAATCTATGAACATGTTAATAAGAAATTACAACATCCTGCAGTGTTAGAAACTGAAGTTGTGAAAGTTGAACGTCCAGAAGGTAAAGTCATCGTTACCGTTAAAGGTAAAGACGGTAAACAAAAAGTGGAAGAATTTGATAGATTAGTCGTTACTACACCACTCGATTTATTCATTAAATACGCGGATGCCACTAAAGAAGAAAAAGAATTATTCTCCAAGATCATCCACGAAAGATATATCGATTACATCGCTACCTTCGAAGAAGGCAAGAGCCCAGTTATCTCTGGTTACATGGTGGAAAACATGGTCCCAGAAAGACTCGGACATGCGATGGTTTACTACAATAGATGGCAACATCTCGGTGCGGATTGCCCAGCCACAGTTTACGCTTTAGCGAACCACACTGGTAGTGAAGATGTCACCTACGAATTCGCTCAAAAGACCATGGACGAAGATATGGCGAAAGTCGGCTTCCCAATCAAAGAAAAACACTTTGCTCAAGAAGTTTATTATTGTCCACACGTCTCCGCCAAAGATTATGCGGATGGTTGGTATGATAAATTAGAAGCTTTACAAGGTACAAAGAACACCTTCTACGCTGGAGAAATTATCTCCTTCGGTGATATGGAAGATACATGTGCTGCTAGTAAAGATATTATCGGTAGATTCTTCTAAACAAATCTTACATAAAAATAAAGGCCAAGTCTTTAGACTTGGTTTTTTATTACTCAGAAAATGGGTAAGTCTCTATATATTTTGGACCAGCCAAAGAAAAGTTAATCTATCATTTCTTCTATCTTACTTGCGGTTTCTTTTAGTTTTCCCGACCATAAAGTCTCTAGAATAAGCAATATATTCCATCACTTCTTCGTCAGTAAATGTATCATCTAATAAAATAGAAACCCATTTTTGTTTATTCATATGATAAGAAGGATATATCCCTTTATTTTTTAATATCTCTTCTCTATTATTTTCATCAATTCTCACATTAATAACGTCGACGAATTCATTCTTACTATTAGGTAGGAAGATGGACTTACTAACATTCATAATAAGTCCATACCACTTCTTATTAACGAAATATCTAAACACTCCATAATTATGTATTTTCGGATCAGAAAAAGGAAAATCAGGTTCTTCGTGATATCTTTCTTTAATGATGCTAGCAATCCTATTAGCCTGATTAGAGACAAAAACTTCTTTTTTAAAACATTTATTTCTGATATCTAATAAGATATCTCGACAATTTTCTCTAATCTCACCAATATATTGACCTTTATAAGAATCATTATTGATTTGAGTAAATTCTTCATTAAACGCTAATTCGATAACTTTAAAATTAAGTTCACCATTTTCATTAATAGTGATTAAAGCTTTAAATTCATCGTTATGAAAATTAATAGAGTAAGTATATATATCTTTAAAACATTCAAAGCCATACTCTATTAACTTTTCTTTTATGGGATGATAAGAAGGAAATATATCTTGTTCAATAGACATGTTTTAATAATATATTAAAAATATAAATATTGGTAGATATGTAATCAAGAATAGCAGGCCATAACTATACTTTTATGTATCAAAAGTAAAATTTTTGAGGTATATTGAACAAGAATAAGCGTGATTATAAACATGAGAAAAACCGATAAAACAAAAAAAGAATTCGAGAAAGCTTTACTTAGATTGTTATTAAAAAAGAATTATCACGACATCTCAATCAATGAGATATGCTCTTTAGCGGGAAAGACGAAGATGACTTTCTATCATTATTATAAGGATAAAGCCGATTTGCTCGCTTCCGCATCCATAAATCTAATCAACGAAGAATATAGCGAAGCATATAGAAAAATATTAAGAAAAGAAACCGATCCGGAAGAAATCGAATACCAATCGATACTAGTTACCTATGATTGGGTAGCAAAGCATTATAATCAAATTCAAAACCTCACCTATGAAGGCGATACTTTTCCAATGGAGATATTTAAAAACGCTTTATCTAATAACTACGACAAATATATAACTGAGCTAATTAAGGCTGTTGGTTATGATGTTCCTAGTAATTATGTATCGATATTCTTCTTTGAAGGATTATATGGTTCGTGCCTATATTACGCCGAACAGCTAAAAAACAACAAGGACAAGAAAAAAGTAAAAGAAGATATCAAAAAGCTTTGCCGTTTCTGGGCTAAACTTATCATGTCCGCCACAAAGGAAAGCTGACATTTCTTTACACCAATTACCTTAGGTAATTCTTTGCCTTACTCCAGATTATGAATGCAAAGCAACTTAAAAAGCTTGTCGTATCTAGCCATAAATAAAACCCCTTTCCCAGACAAAATTTTGTCCAGAAAATGGGTACTATTTAGTATG
>JAFRPF010000016.1 GCA_017429285.1 Bacilli bacterium | reverse complement strand
TCACCAGTTTTAAAGAATTAAAAGAAGGAGAAAAAGTAAAAGTATTAATCGAAAATGCTTTTGTTTATGATTTAATGGGTAAATTAATAAATTAAACTTGTAGAAGAAAGCGTTTCGTTATAATATTATTCGCGTACCGCCTCCTTAGTTAAGTGGTATAACGGATCCATGGTAAGGATCTATTGCTAGTTCGATTCTGGCAGGAGGCACCAGCCTACATTAGATACACGGCAATGCCGTGTTTTCTTTATTTTATTAGTAATCTAATAATATTACAATAAATAAATATAAGTAATTAACCTTCTTTAGAAAACTTTTTTCAAAAATTACGCAATATAATAAATCATATCATTAGATACCTATGGAAATGGTAGATTATTTTACGATGAATCAGTTATCTATATGGTTTAAATAATCAAAATCCTTTTAAAAAACAAAATGAGTGTGAAATAATAGGCTATTAGAAGGAGATTTTTATGTCTAAATTTCAAATATTCACAGACTCTTCAAGTGATTTATCAACGGAACAAAGAAATAAACACCATCTTGAATATTTCCGTATGGGAATAAACGTAAATGATGCAATATACCATGCTGATTTGGATTTTAAAGAATATTCACCTGAACAATTATACAAATGGATTAAGGATACAAGTAATAAAGTAAAAACTAGCCTTATCGAAATGAGGGAATTCGTCGAAAAGATGAAACCGCTATTAGATCAAGGAATCGACATTTTATATCTTGCTTGTGCAACCGTATTAAGTGGTTCTCTCAATGTCTTCCGTTTGAGTGTGGATGAACTACAAAAAGAATATCCTGATAGAAAAATCATCGGTATTGATACATGCCGTGCTGGAATGGCCCTTGGCCTACTAGCGATGGATGCATGCGATTTACAAGAGGAAGGCAAATCGATGGATGAAATAATCGATTGGGTCGAAAAGGAAAAACTCACGTATAACCTATGCGGCACAGTGGAAACTTTAACTTATTTAAAAAACGCTGGTAGAGTTTCTGGCTCTTCTGCTTTCTTCGGCAATATATTTGGCATCAAACCAATCATCATCGCAGACACATTAGGACATAATTATGCTGTTTCAAAAGTCAAAGGCACAAAAAAATCTTTAACAGCACTATTTGATATAGTAAAAGAGGCAGTGGAAGGTATCAAAAGACCAACTATTTATATCGGTCAAGGAATGGCTCAAGAAGCTGCTGACTACTTCAAAAAAAGGTTCACCGAAGAATTAAATGCAAAAATCGTTGAATATTGGGTCGGACCAATCATTGGCATATCCTGTGGTCCAGGAGTTATCCACCTAGCTTATAAAGGTAAAAAGGTCACAATTACAAGCCCGGAAAAATAATAAATCATATTTTATAGGCTCACTTCGGTGGGCTTTTAAATTGTCTATATGTTTTGAAGCAATGGCAGTTTAACAATTTTTTGTTGCTATTTTTCAAAGTAATATATCTTTTAGATTAAAGAATGAATTGTGAGATAAATAAAAAAGTTCGATATAGACCAATAATTTTAAAAACAAAGTGACGAATTTATAGTTCGTTACTTTTTTATTTTATGATAATAAGTGAGAAAGTATTAAAATACTTATTAGTGAGAAAGGTATAAAAATATATAAAAAAAACTATTCTTAATATTTTATCAATTATCTTAATTTCTTCCTTTTTATTTGGCTGCGCTAATAAGAGTGAGAAAAGTGTCAATTATACGATGTCGATTGATGGATATCATTTAGTTCGTTCGATCATTTTAAGCCGTCATAACATCCGTTCACCACTTAGTGGTAGTGATTCTACTTTAGGTAAAATTACCCCTCATAGTTGGTACAATTGGACCTCTAAACCAAGTGAATTGTCAATTAAAGGTGGAGCCTTAGAAGTAGCGATGGGTCAATATTACCGTAAATGGTTTGAAAAAGAAGGAATATTAAGTGATGATTTTAAAGATCAAGAATTTGATAGCTATTTCTACGCAAACGCAAAGCAAAGAACGATGGCCACAGCTAGATATTTTGCTTCTGGATTATTACCAACTATGAATCCAGAAATCCATATAAATGTTCCTTTAGATACTATGGATCCAGTTTTTAATCCGCAGTTAACATTTATTTCTGATAGTTATATCGAAGCTGCTAAAAAAGAAATCAATGAAATGTATGCTAAAAGCATAGAAGAATTAAAAGATAATTATTCCTTATTATCTAAAACCATCGATTTTAAGAAATCTGAATTATATAAAAGTGGTGAATTCACAGAATTTAAAACTGACGATACAGAAGTTCATCTCGAATTAAATAAAGAACCTTATCTCACTGGAAGTTTAAAAAATGGCTGTAGTGTCAGTGACGCTTTAACTCTTCAATATTATGAAGAAATGGACACTAAAAAAGCAGCATTTGGTCATAAATTATCTTTAAAAGACTGGAAGAAGATAACCGAAATCAAAGATTTGTATGGTGATGTTTTATTTTCTTCACCTTTGGTGAGTGTAAACGTCGCTCGTCCTTTATTAGAACAAATAAATAACGCCCCTTTTAATAAGTTAACATTCTTATGCGGCCATGACTCTAACATCAATTCCGTTTTATCTGCGTTATATGTTAAAGATTTTGAATTACCTAATTCTTTAGAAAGAAAAACTCCGATAGGCGCAAAGCTTACTTTTAATGTATATGAAGATAAAAACGGTATGAGTTATGTCGGTGTTTTCTTGGTGTATCAAAACGTTGATCAATTAAGAAATGTTTCTATGTTAGATTTAGATCATTCGCCTACAATTGTTCAACTACAATTCAAATATATGCAAAATAATGAACAAGGCTTATATAATTTCTCAGATTTTTATAATCATGTATTTAGGCAAATTAATCGATATGATGAAGTAAAAGAAAAATATAACGCCTCATCAAATGTTTAATTTCCTTTAACATGATTGTATTTCATCTAAAATTCTTTAGATAGCATCAATAAAAAGATATAATTTAAACATGGTTTTTGTTCCTGATACTAAAAATAAATATCCTTATCCAGAAGATACGTCTTCTCACTATCTAGTAGTGAAGAAAAATCGTGGGATTATTTTTGATGAAAATTATCATTATATTGAAACCAGCAAATCTTTTAGATTTGTGAGATGGTGGGTTAGGTTTTTATTAAGAGTGTTAGTGTTTCCTGCGGCTTATATTAGATTAGGTCTAAAGGTCACTGGAAAAAAGAATCTTAAAAATAATAAAAAGCTTATCAAAAATGGTGTCGTTACCATCTCTAACCATATTCATCTTTGGGATTATATTTGTATTATGTCTACATTAAGAAATTACCGTTGGCCAAATGTCATTGTTTGGGATAAAAACATCAATGGTGAAAATGGGACGTTAATGCGTTATGTCGGTGGTATACCAATCCCTGTTAACAACATTAAAGGAACGATAGCCTTTTCTAATACAATATCTAAATTATTAAACGATGGAGGAATCTTGCAGATCTATCCAGAAGGTAGTATGTGGGAGTTTTATCAACCGATTAGACCTTTTAAAGACGGCTTTGCCTCTATTGCTATAAAGAATAACAAACCGGTTATTCCATATGCTTTTTCTAATAGAAAACCAGGCTTTATTAGAAGAGTGATCTTTAAACAGATAGCCTTATTTAATTTAAATATTGGTAAACCAATTTTTGCTAACGAGAATCTTGATGTTAAAGAAGAAGAAATCGATTTGATGAAAAGATGTCATGAAGCGATGGTTGAACTAGCGGGTATTAAAAAAGGCACTAATATTTATGAACCTATCTACAATCATTCAAAAAAAATATCATCTTAATTGTTTTTTGAAAAATATTATAATATTTCCATAAAGGTAATTTTATTATGGCAAAGTTAAGAAGATATTGTGGTCCAGCTTTATTAGATGTTGATGGACGATATATTAGAGAATACTGCGGCAAGGCTTTATATGAAGTCGATGGTAAATACGTCAAAGAATACTGCGGTAGAACACTTTTTGAAATTGATGGTAAATACATCAAAAGATATTGTGGCCCCATACTTTTAGAAGTCGATAACGGCAAAATTAGAAGATATTGTGGTCCAACAATATATGAATATTCAATGGGTAAAATTAGAGAATATTGTGGCATGAATCTCTATGAGATCGATGGCTTTGTTTCTAACGCCCAATTAATGGCAATATTCGCTATTTTATTTGCTTAATATGGAAGCTATTTTAAATCAACAAAATACTTATACTGATGAACAAAAAAAGGAATTATCCTCCTTTAAAAAACTCCTCAACCTCTTTTTAGCAGGCGCTATTTGTTTATCAATTTCTACCTTATCTTTTGCTACCTCTATTAATGGTGTACCTGTTTGGATATCTCTTTTTGCAATCTTTTTACCAATCGCTTATGTTCTATTTTTCATCGGACTAATGTTTGTAAGAAAACTCAACAAATATTTTTTCTTTTCGCTTCTTTCCTTATGTATACATAGCTTATTAATGTTTATTGTTGATCTATGTAAAAGCAACACTAATGAATTTTATATTGCTTTAGGCAAGGGTTTAGAGTGGAGTGCAGATATCATGTTTGCTCTTACTTTGCTCTTATTCTTTTATGGAACATATTTAATCTTTGATAAATATCATTTCCTAACCGGTAAAAAAAGAGCGCTTATCGGCTCTATCATCTTTGTCGTTTTATATATCCTCATGGATGTTTGCGATTATTTTACTGGCACAAAAATGGTGATGAGTAACATCTTAGCGAGAAGAATATTCCTATATTCATACTGGGGATTCACCTTCTTAATATATGCTTTTACATTAGCGATGGTTATCAGCGCCAATCACTATTTAAAAATCAAATATAAAAAGGAGGGCTTAGAAGATGTCAAATAAAGAAAAATTCAAAGCCTTTCTAAAGAAACTAGGCTATTTCTTCTCACGTTATCATGTGATTGTTATATTAACTATTCTTATTCCTTCTTTAATCTATACCGGAAGATTCCTTTTCAAAGGAAGAGTGCATTACAATAACCTCTATTTCTTCGGTAACGAATTACCAGTTGAGGATTCTTCTTTTAAATTAACAGGTATCAATCCATTATTTAAATTAATGGATGTTTCTTATGTCACTAATTATCAAGGTGCAGCTTGTTATGATAATTATTACGTCTTATGTTCCAATAACTTCGACGCTTTATTAATCTATGATATGAATAGAAATAAAGTGGAACACACAATTATCACTAATCAAACTAATACTGATTATCACTGCAATACTTGTTGGTTTGGATATGATTTTTATGTCTCTACTGATAAGTTTCCAATCCTTTATATTTCTATGGAAAACGCTCCAGTTCATGCAACTATCGGTTTCCGTTTATATGAGAAAGCAGGAAGCTATGTAATAGAAGAAGTAACTAGATTAACTTTAACCTTCCCACCAGAAAAAAAGGTTTACTATCCAAATTCTTATTTTGATTATGAAAGTGGATTAATCTATTATTCTGGATACACCAAAAATTCCTATATGAAGTCTGATGATAATAAACTTGTTTATTACACATTCCCATTACCTGATTATCGTGAAAAAGACGTGGAACTTAATATTGATGACGCTATGGATACATTTGAGCTTCCAAGCGAGACTGCGACACAAGGTGGATTTATCTCTCATAGCCATTTATATCAAACCTTCTCTTTCCACTATAAACCTGAGGTTCATCCTGATAAAACCCCTCGTATGAGAGTGGTTGATCTAGAAAATAAAACGATTATCAAAGAATATCTAGATCTCGGTAAAGAATTCGGTCAATATGACGAATTTGAAAACATCACCATCTGTAATAATGGTAAGATGTATGGACACGGTAATATCGGTCTAAAAGTATACGAATTCACATATACTGATAAATAAAATGATGAGGCGGTGGTTGTCCATCGCCTTTTCTTGTAAAAGATAACTAATTCCTTTATATTACTTTTAGTCATGAAAAAATACGATTTATACTTATTTGATTTTGATGGAACATTATTAGACACTTTACCCTCTTTAGATTATGTTTTTAAAACTTCTTATGAGAGTATTGGGGTGAGGTGGGATTCTTCATTAACCGAAGAATTTTCTCGTATTCCTTTAAATGTCGGTTATGAAAAACTCGGGGCTAGTAAACAACATTGGGAAGTATTTTGTAAAACTATCGATGAATCTTTAGATCATCAAAAAACTATTGAATTAAGTAAATGCTATCCAGAAACCAAAAAATTTGTACAATATCTAAAAGATCATAATTTAAAAGCGGGCATTGTTACTAGTAACAATAAAAAGCATGTTATCGAGGTCTTGAAGGTTCTTGATATCGACCCAAATGTCTTTGAAGTCATCATCGGGAATAAGGAGTGTCAAAGGTTCAAACCATACCCAGATCCAATCTTAATAGGACTTGAAGCATTTAATTATAAAGGCGATAAAAGAAAAGTTGTTTATGTCGGGGATGGGAATAACGATATGCTCTCCGCTATCTCCGCAGGCGTAGATGCAGTGTTAATCGATCGCGAAAATAATGCACCCTTTAATAAAGACTATAAAATAATTCATAAATTAACAGATTTGTTCGAATAGCTCTTCAAAAATGAGGAGTTATTTTTTTATTGTTTTGCTTATTTTTATTATAGGTTATGAAAATTATTTTAAAAAATTAAAAATTTTTTATTTACATATTTTATATTTTGTTGTATGGTATTATTGAGGTGATTTAATATGCTTACAGAACAAGAACTTCTCACACTCATCGCCAAAGCTGATCAAAGCGATGTGAAAGCCATGATCAAACTCGCCGATTACTATCGACAAGAAGGTCAAATGGACAAGGCTTTTAAATATGTCCACAAATCAACCTTGTATAATTCTCCAGAAGGGGAAAGAAAACTTGGTTATTATTACGAGAAAGGAATTGGATGTGATAAGAATCAAATTAAAGCTCGTGAATTTTATGAAAGAGCGGCTTTACATGGTGATATCAAAGCTAAATACAATATTGGTATCTATTATTATCATCACAATCAATTCCCTCAAGCTTTTAATTATGTCAAAGAAAGCGCGGAAGAATCATATGGAAAAGCTTTGCTTTTGCTTGGCTATTTCTACGAACATGAAATCGGTTGTAAACAAGATTATTCCTTAGCAAAAGAATGCTATTTAAAAGCGGGAGATCTCGGTGAAAAAGGTTTCTATCATCGTTTAGGCACATTTGCCTATTACGGATATGGTGAAGAAAAGAATTTAGAAGAGGCATTTAATTATTTCTACACTGGTGCAAACGAAGAAGAAAAAGAGTGTTTCTATTATTTAGGTGTGATGTATTCCAAAGGTGAAGGAATTAAAAGAGATAATTCTCAAGCCTTCTATTGGTATTTAAAAGGTGCGAATAGTGGGGATATTAGAGCGATGTATAATGCCGCTATCTATTATGAAAACGGTATCTCTGTGCCAGTTGATAAAGAAAAAGCAAAGTATTGGCTCAAAAAATCCGCAGAAGGTGGATTTGATTTAGCAATTAATAAATTACAAATCGAAAATATCTAAAATGGCTAAAACTTATTACATGAATTTAAATCCGCTTCCTTTTAGCTTGATTAAACTAGGTAAAAAGAAGATTGAAATGCGATTAAATAAAGATAATCGAGATAAAATTAATAAGGATGATTTTATCATCTTTAAGAACAATCAAAGCCAGGAAATAATTAAAGTCATCGTCACTTCTGTAAGCAAATTTTCTGATTTTGAAGAACTTTATAAACATTTCGATAAGTCTTTACTTGGGTATGAAAAAGATGAAATAGCGGATCCAAATGACATGCTACTTTATTATTCAAAAGAGATGATTAAAGAGCGAGGAGTATTAGGAATTGGTATCAAAATTATTAAATAACGATAAAATTACTTTTATTTATATAAAAAGGCCTCTAAAATATAAGTTATGGAAAACGCGACAATATTAAATAATGTTAAAATCATCAAAAGACATAATGCCGCTAATGTAATCATTGGCATTTTAGGTTTACTTTCTGTTGCCATTCCTTTAGTTTTAGTCATTTTCTTTCAATGGTTTTCCATTGGTGTTAACGCTAATTCGGGTAGTGGAGAAGTAAATTTCACAAATGGTGTTTTCCAACTTAACGCCATGAGTTTAATCATGGGCTTATTCCAAAAAGGTGGTATCTCCTGGCAAGCAATTATCGCTAATGGTAACGCCACTTCCGTTATAAGAAGTAATGTCTTAGCAAAATATTTAGTCGTTGAAAATTTATATGCTGGTGCTGTCTGGTATTTATTATCCGCTTTATTAGCCATCATTCTATTTATTCAAGGCCTAGTTTTATTATTTAGAGGTAAATCTAATCATCCTAATGGCATTGTTTTAACCGCTTTCTTTGCTTTATTAGCAAATGGATTCTTGTTATTAGATTCTTGGAGATTAGGATTTTATTTAAAATATTCCATCGATAAATCAATCGCGATTAGTGGTGGCTCTATTTCCGCTTATCAATATGTCTTCTGGCCCAATATCATTATCGCTGGAAGTGCAGGTTTAGTGTGGTTAGTAATGTTAATCTGCTATTTAGCAGGTTTAAAAAATAAATATTATCGTGAAGATATTGAAATTGTTCATTTAGAACAACCAAAACCATACGAAGTTAATAATGGTATCATTCGTAATACCTTACCTCTTGGTTTAGATTCGATCGGTGGACATGCCTTTGCGAAAAATACCCAACTTGAAATCGCGACCATTCCTAATGGAATTGAAGAATTAGGACAAGCCGCTTTCTCAAACTGTTTAAAACTAAAAGTTGTGTCTATCCCATTATCAGTAAAGAAAATTGGTCCAAATTGTTTCTTTAATACTCCAAAACTTAAACGCATCAATTACGCTGGTAGTAAAGAACAATGGAGATATATAACTCGTGGTAGTAATTGGTTAGATAAATCTGCGACCACCACAGTGTTATGTAATAACGGTCCGATATCCGTTAACCCAAATCATTAAAAAAATAGTTGCACGTCCATGTGCTTAGTGATATAGTCATTATGCACTTGAAAAAGTGATATACTCTTTAACAAGAGTGACCGAGAGGCCACTCTTTGTTTTTAAGGGATAGGAGGGAAAGATGGATTTAGAAAAGTTAGTGAAAGAAAAAGTATCTTCCTTAGGATATGAATTAATTAAATTATCCGAAAGATATGATAATGGCACTAAAGTAGTTTCTATAGTTTTAGATCGAGTGGAACCTATTGACATGGAAGCCATTGTTGATGTTTCTCATAAACTCAATGAATATTTCGATGAAATCAATCCATTTGATGTTTCTTATACCTTAGACATTTCCTCTCTTGGTGCGGAAAAAGAACTAAAGATTGAAAGATTAAACGAATATCTTAATAGATATGTTCATGTTCATCTTATTAATCCGATAGAGGGAGAAAATATTTATGAAGGCACACTGGTGGACCTAAAAGAAGAAATAATTACTCTTGAATATAGAGTAAAAACCAGAATTAAAACAGTTGATATAGCAAAATCAAATATATCAAAAATACGTTTAGCAATTAAATTTTAAGGAGAATTTATCTATGGCTATTAACGGCGCACAATTCTTAGCGGCTATCGACGAATTAGAAGCTAGCAAAGGAATTAGTAAGGAAGTCATTATTACCGCTTTAAAAGAAGCGATGATTAAGGGCTACAAGAAATCGATTGGAGCGACAGAAGAAGATGACAACGTTCGTGTCAATATCGACGCGGAAACTGGCTCAATCGAGATGTATCAAATTAAAAAGGTAATCGATGGGGAACCAGAAGATGACTTTTTAGAAATTAGTGTCGAAGACGCTAATGCATTAAAAGATGGTAAAAAATACAAAAGTGGAGACGAATTAATTATTCCTTCCTCCCCAGAACAATTAACAAAAGCCATCGCCATGAGCATCAAAAGCATCTTAAAACAAAAATTCGCAGAAGCGGAAAAAGATGTCTTATTTGAAGCTTTCAAAGATAAGATCGGCACAATGATTACCGGTAAAGTCGAAAAAGCGGATGAAAGAGGTTTATCCGTTAATATCGGTAAAACTAGTGTTTATCTTCCACACAATCAAATGATTGGCGATGAAAAATTTAATGCGGGTGACTCCATTAAATTATTTGTTAATAATGTTGCAAGTGGCACAAAAGGTGCACATATTATTGTGACCCGTGCTAGCGAGGGATTCTTAAAATGCTTATTTAATGAAGAAATCCATGAAATCTATGATGGCACAATCGTCATTAAAGCCATCGCTAGAGAAGCTGGAGAAAGAAGCAAAGTTTCCGTTTATGCAGAAGACCCAAATATCGATCCTGCTGGTGCATGTATCGGTCCTAATGGTAGCAGAATTCAAAAGATTGTTGGCCAATTAGGTAACGGCAACGCCAAAGAAAAGATTGATATTATCACTTATAGTGATGTTCCTGGATTATATATCATGGAATCATTAAAACCTGCCAAAGTTGTGGGTATCAAAGTTGATTTAGAAAATAAATCCGCTTTAGCAATTGTGAGAGATGATTCCTTCTCATTAGCTATCGGTAGAAAAGGTGTTAATGTCCGTTTAGCGGTTAAATTAACTGGCTTTAATATTGACATCAAAACCGAAACCGAAGCCTATGAAGAAAATATCGAATTCCAAAGCTATGAAGAACTTCAAGCTCTTGATGCGGAACAAAAATCTAAAGCTGCTTATGAGAAACTTGCCGCTCAATATAGACAAAACGAAACAACTACGGATGTCTTACCTGGTCTACCAGAAGGCTATGTAGCACCTCAAGCTCGTGTCTATGAAGAAGAAGGCAACGAAGAACTCGATGAAGCTTTAGAACAAGCGAGTGAAAATGAAGAACTCAAACTCGAAGCTCCAGTTAGTGAAACTAAAGAAGAAGTCAAGGAAGAAAAAGTGGAAGAAGAAAAACCTGTTGAAGCTAAAAAAGAGGTTAAAACCACAACTTCTATTGAAGATCTTGAAAAATCATTATCTGAACAGAGCAATAAATCCTCTAATAAAGGTAAGAAATTTACTAATAAAAAGAAGAAAGAAGAAGCTAGTGAAGATGATTCCTCTAAATCTATCGTCGATACTTCTAACGCGAAGAGAATGTCTATCTATACTGAAGAAGAACTTCGTGAAATGGAAGAAGAAGAAAAGAATGAAAACGTCGATGATTACGATGAGGATGTCGATTACGACGAATATGATGAATATTACGATGATGACGATCGTTAATATTTAAAATCTCAAATTAAATAAAATATTAATATTTTAAGTAAGAAAGAAGGTGTTAATATGGGCAAGAAAAACAACAAACCCAGTTACGTTCGTGAAGCTAACGTTTCTACGAAAGTGACTAGCGATAAAGTGAAAACTAAAGTCAATGGTGGTGTCTTTACCTATACCGGTGCGATCACTGTTGGTGAATTATCTAAATCGCTGAATGTCCCAGTCGGGGATATTATCAAATTCCTTTTCTTACAAGGAAAAATGATCACCATCAATACCGTTTTAGATGATGAACTCATCGGAACTATTTGTTTAGAGTTTGGCTACGATTTTGAAAAGAAGAAAATCGTCAACGCTGAAAACTTTGAAGAAGTCGAGATTAATGATGATCCAAGTAAGTTAAAACCAAGACCAGCTGTTGTCACCATTATGGGTCACGTCGACCATGGTAAGACAACTCTTATTGACGCGGTTAGAAATTCTAACTTAGTGGCTGGTGAAGTTGGCGGTATCAGCCAAGAAATTGGTGCTTATCAAAAAGAAGTTAATGGACAAAAGATTACCTTTATTGATACTCCTGGGCACGAAGCCTTTACCGCGATGAGAAGTAGAGGCGCTAGTGTTACAGATATCGTTGTCCTAGTTGTCGCCGCCGATGATGGTGTTATGCCTCAAACTATTGAAGCTATCGACCACGCTAAAGCGGCAAAAGTCCCAATTATTGTGGCAATCAATAAAATTGATAAGCCAGGTGCTGATCCAGCTCGTGTGAAAAATGAATTATTAGCACACGAAATTGTTGTGGAAGATTTCGGTGGAGATGTCTTATCTGTCGAAATTTCTGCAAAGCAGAAGCAAAATATTGATGGTTTATTAGAAGCGATTTTAACAGTTGCGGAACTATCTGAACTAAAAGCTAACCCAGATCGTTATGCGATGGGGACAGTGCTTGAAGCCAAATTAGATAAAAATGAAGGTCCTAAAGCGACCTTATTAGTCCAAAACGGCTCCTTACGTGAGGGCGATTATCTAGTCGTGGGTACAAGTTATGGCAAAGTCAGAAGAATGACTAATGAATTTAAAAAGATTTTGTCTTTAGCCACACCTAGTACACCTGTTTCAGTTATCGGTTTAGCGGAAGTTCCTTTAGCCGGTGATCGATTCATGGCTTTCCCAAGTGAAAGTGAAGCTCGTGAAATCGCCACTAAACGTAAGATGATTAAAGAGGCCAAAGAAAAGAACCGCACAAGCGCGGCTAGTCTCGATGATCTATTCGCTAGAGCTAAAGAAGGCGAAACGCAAAATATCAATATTATTATTAAAGCCGATAGCACAGGTAGTGCGGAAGCTGTCAAATCTTCATTAGAAAAATTATCCACTGATGAAGTAAAAATTAATATTGTGAGAGCAACTTCTGGAGCCATCACTGAAAGTGACGTCTTATTAGCCAGTGCTTCTAAAGCTATTATCTATGGTTTTAATGTGAGACCAGATAGTAAGACAAGAGCGAAAGCGGAAGAAGAAAAAGTGGAAATTAGATTACACCGTATCATCTACGCTTTAATTGAAGAAATTCAAGCCGCGATGAAAGGTATGTTAGCTCCAACGATGGTGGAAAAAGTGACCGGCCAAGCGGAAGTTAGAAGATTATTTAAGGTTTCTAAATTAGGGACGATTGCCGGATGTATGATCGTGGATGGTTCTATTAAGAACCAATCATTAATTAGATTACTTAGAGATGGTATTATCGTCTTTGAAGGTAAGATTGCTTCCTTACAAAGAGAAAAAGATCAAGTTAAAGAAGTCAAAAAAGGCTTTGAATGTGGTATTTTACTCGATGGCTATAACGATATTAAAGAAAACGATATTATCGAAGGCTACGAGATGGTGGAAGATAAAGGTAATTAATTATGGCTAATAAGCAAGAAAGAATTGCCGCTTTAATCCGCAAAAATATCGCGGAAATCATTCAATTTGATTTAAAGAATCCTCATCTTGGATTTGTCACCATTCCAGAGGTCAAGGTTTCTAGTGATTTCTCTTATGCCAAAGTCTATGTTTCCTTTATCAATGAAAATCAAATCAAAGAAAGCATGGAAATTTTAGAACATTCTAAAGGTTTTATACGTAGTGAATTAGCCTCTCGTATGGATACTAGACGTGTTCCAGAGATTAGCTTCGTCCTTGATGAAGGCTTTAAAAGAGAAGCCAGAATTGAAGAACTATTAAAAAATAAATAACATTAGGACTATTTATAGTCCTTTTATTTCTTAGGAGTTAAATATGAGAAAAGATTTAGGTGCAAAAACATTATTATATCCAATGCCAGTATTAATCATTGGAACTTATGATCAAAACGGTGAAGCCGATGCGATGAACGCGGCTTGGGGTGGAATCTATGATTATAATCAAGTGACCGTTTCTTTAGCGGGTCATGTGACCACTGATAACATCAGAAAAAATAAAGCTTTTACCATTTCTTTTGCGACAAAAGATACCGTGGTCGCTTCTGATTATGTCGGATTAGTGAGCAAAGCTCGTGAAAATAGAAAATTAGAAAAAGCGGGATTACATCCATTTAAAAGTAACAAAGTTAATGCTCCATTATTTGAAGAATATCCATTAACTATCGAATGTAAACTAGTATCTTTAGATGGAAATATGGGTGAAGGTGGCACTTTAGTGGGTGAGATCGTTAATGTATCCGTCGATGAAAAGATCTTAACTAATGATAAAATCGATGTGAAGAAATTAGCGCCAATCACCTTTGATGCTGCCAATAACAAATATATCGTTTTAGGCGAAGAAATCGCTGATGCCTTTAAAGTGGGATTAAAATTAAAATAATGCTCGATAAATTTAATCGTGAAGTAGATTATTTAAGAATTTCAGTTACTGATTTATGTAACTTGAGATGTTTTTACTGTATGCATAAAGATGGAGTTAGTAAACTAACTCATGAATCAATTATGTCTCCAGAAAGAATTAAAGAAATAGTTTATGAAGCGAGTAAATTAGGAATTAAAAAAGTCAGAATTACCGGTGGTGAACCTTTGGTGAGAAAAGGAATAATTGAGATTATTTCCTATATCCATGAAATTCCTATGATCAAAGAAATATGTTTAACCACAAATGGAACATTATTAAAAGAATTTGCTTATAAATTAAAAGAAGCGGGTGTTAATCGCTTAAATATATCTTTAGATACTTTAAAAGAAGATAAATATAATAAGATTACTCGCTTAGGTAAATTAAGCGATGCCTTAGAAGGTATAAAAATCGCTAAAGATTTAGATTTTAAAATCAAAATTAATACTGTCCTTATCGGTGGATTTAACGATGATGAAATTTTAGATTTTGTCAAATTCGCTAAAGATAATGAATTAACTTTAAGATTTATTGAACTAATGCCTATCGGAGTGAGTAAAGAATTAGATAAACAAAGCTTTATATCTAATCAAATCGTATTAGATAGATGTAAAGAACTTACATTTGATCATAATGATGGCGTTTCTGATGTTTATAGAATTGGCAATAGTAATGGTTATATTGGATTAATATCCCCATTATCAAAATCGTTCTGTAAGAAATGTTCAAGATTAAGATTAACAGCGGATGGTAAATTAAGACCTTGTTTACATTCTTCCTTATCATTAGATACAAACGGCTTAGTGGGCGAAAAATTAAAAGAAATAATTAAAGAAGCGATATTATTAAAACCCAAAGAACATCATCTAAATATCGGTAGCGATTCTGATAAAAACATGAATGAGATAGGTGGATAAACCTATCTTTTTAATTATTTTTCTCGCGTGCGCACTTATTAACCTTGAATAAGCGCACGTGTATGCGCACAGCAAATCAGAGATTTGCCAAAACGATGATTTGACAAATGTTTTCGCCTTGCTAAAATGAATGAGAAATTAGGTGATAATTTATGAAAGAAATTAAAACTATAAACGCCGTTGGACAAGTTTTGGGTCATGATATAACGCAAATTATTCCTGGCAAATTTAAAGGTCCAGTTTTTAAAAAAGGACATGTTATTCAAAAAGAGGATATTCCTGTTTTATTAAGCGTGGGTAAAGAACATATCTACGTTTATGAAAAAGATGAAAAGATGCTCCATGAAAACGAAGCCGCGGAGATATTAAGAGATTTATGTGGTCATATCAATATGAGAGCAAGCGAACCTAGTGAAGGTAAAATCGAATTGTTTTCGGAAATAGATGGTTTATTTCTCGTTGATAATGAAAGACTAAAGAAATTAAACTCTTTCCCTCAGATGATGGTCGCGACAAGAAGTTCTGGTTTTTTAGTGAAAAAAGGTGATAAATTAGCGGGAACTAGAATCATTCCTTTAGTGATTGAAAAAGAGAAGATGGAAAGACTTAAAAAAGAAATTGGTGAAGAACCATTATTAAAAGTTTTACCAATCAAAGAAAAGAAATATGGACTTATTACGACTGGTAATGAAGTAGCAAGTGGTCGTATTAAGGACGCTTTTACTCCAATATTAGAAGCTAAATTAGCCGTTTATGGCGCGAAAATGGTGGAACACGTAATTTTAAGTGATGATCATCAAAAGATTACGGAAAATATTCAAAAAATGCTAAATAACGGTGTTGATATGGTTATATGCACTGGAGGTATGAGTGTTGATCCTGATGATAAGACACCTTTAGCTATTAAAAATAGTGGTGTTGATATTATTAGTTATGGAGCACCTGTTTTACCTGGAGCGATGTTTTTAGTAAGTTACACAAAAGATAATCGACCAGTTTTAGGTTTACCAGGTTGTGTGATGTATGCGAAAAGAACGATATTTGACATTGTTTTACCAAGAATATTAGCAGATTATAAAGTAACTAAAGAGTATATGGCCTCATTAGGTAATGGCGGACTTTGCTTAAACTGTGAAGTCTGTACCTTCCCTAACTGTGGTTTTGGAAAAGAGGGACATTAATATGAATAAGCTCACTCATATTGATGAAAATGGAAACGCGGTCATGGTTGACGTTTCTAATAAAAAAGAAACCGAAAGGGTAGCGGTTGCTACTGGAAACATAATAATGTCAAAAGAATGTTTTGAAATGGTTAAAAACCATAAGCATAAAAAAGGTGATGTTTTAACTGTTGCACAAGTAGCGGGAATTATGGGAGCAAAACGTAACGCTGAACTAATTCCGATGTGTCATAACATCAACCTTACTAATGTAAAAGTAGAATTTGAAGAGATAGAAAGTGGCTATAAAGCCATCACCACAGTGAAATGTCTAGGTGTTACGGGAGTAGAGATGGAAGCTTTAACAGCGACCTCCATCGCCTTATTAACGATCTATGATATGTGTAAAGCAGTTGATAAGAAAATGGTTATCAAAGATATCCATCTAGTGGAAAAGCACGGTGGTAAATCAGGAGACTTTTATTTTTAATATGGCAAAAGTAAGCGCGATTTGTGTTTCTGATAAAAGAGGGATTCAAAAGCATTATGTAGAATCCGCGATTTTAAAAGAAAATCATGGGATAGTAGGCGACGCTCATGCGGGTAATTGGCATCGACAAGTCTCTTTACTAAGTAAGAAAGATATCGATGATTTTATCGCCCGTGGAGCAGAGGTTTTTCCCGGTGCTTTTGGTGAAAACATCATTGTTGATGGAATTGATTTATCAAAGATAAATATTAGAACTTATATTCAAATTGGCAAAACAGTTATTCGCTTAACCCAAAGAGGCAAAGAATGTCATAGCCACTGTCAAATCTATCATAAAATGGGTGAATGTATTATGCCGAAATTAGGTGTTTTTTCCGAAGTTATTAAAGGAGGAGAAATCGAAGTGGGAGATGAAGTTAAAATCTTACATCAAGATGAGAAATTTACCGCCGCGGTTATCACTTTATCCGATCGTTGTTTTAATAAAGATAATGAAGATATAAGCGGACCGACGATTGTAAAAGAACTATTAGCCAAAAATTACGATGTGATTGAACAAATTTTACTTCCTGATAACAAAGAGTTATTAAAGAAAGAACTTATTAGATTAGCGGATCAAAGAGAAGTTAACTTGATATTAACAACTGGTGGAACTGGTTTTTCAGAAAAAGATGTCACGCCAGAAGCTACTTTAGAAGTGATCGATAGAAATGTTCCAGGTATTAGCGAAGCTATTAGAGCCGAATCATTAAAAATTACCAAACATGCGATGCTTTCTAGAGCGGTTTCAGGAATAAGAAAAAAGACATTGATTATTAATCTTCCAGGCTCTCCAAAAGCTTGTCTTGAAAGTATGGCTGTGTTTATGGATACACTCCCTCATGGATTAAAACTATTACAAGGAATCAAAGTGGATAAATAAAGGGGAATTTATGAAGAAATTATTTAGTTTGCTACCTATTATTTTGAGTATCACCACATTAAGTGGATGTAAAAAAGAAGAAAGAAAAGAAATTAATGTTTTTGCTGCAGCCTCTTTAACTGAAACATTAAATTCCATTAAGGAAAAATATGAAGAAAAGAATAAAAATGTGAAATTAGTTTTCAATTTTGAATCTTCAGGAACTCTTCAAAAGCAAATCCAAAATGGTGCGACTTGTGATCTATTTATTTCCGCTGCTCAGAAACAAATGAATGCTTTGCAAGAAGCAAATTTATTAATAAATGAGACAAGAATTAATCTATTAGAAAATAAAGTTACTTTAGCGGTTCCCAAAAATAACCCGAAGAATGTTACCGATTTTGATAACTTAGCTAGTAGGTTATCCGCAAAAGAGGAAGGCTTTGTTTTAGGGATGGGAAATCAAGATGTTCCTGTTGGTCAATACACTCAAAAGATTCTTCAATATTATAATTTAAATGAAGAAGAATTAGCCTCTGCTCACATGATCAATTATGGGAGTAATGTCAAAGCGGTTACCTCTTTAATTGATAATGCGGCTGTAGCATGTGGTGTTATTTATGCTACTGATGCATATAGTGCGAAATTAGATGTCGTAGCAACTGCCACCAAAGAGATGTGCGGTCAAATTATTTATCCAGCTAGTTTAATATCGGGAAGCAAACTAGTGGATGAAACTAAATCTTTCCTTTCATATTTGCAAGAAGATGAGGCGATGGAAATCTTTAAATCCGTCGGTTTTGTAAAGGCTTAATAATGACTCAATTTGATTTATTTCCTTTATGGAATTCTTTAAGAATAGCGGCAATTAGCAGCGTTATTATCTTTTTCTTAGGGATTTTATTAGGTTATTACGTTTCTAAATTACCAAGGTTAGCTAAAGGTATTATTGATGTTGTTTTAACACTTCCTTTAGTATTACCTCCTACAGTAGTTGGCTACTTCTTAGTAGTGATATTAGGAAACAAATCTCCTTTAGGACAATTCCTATCCACAATTGGTCTACCGTTCTTTATGACTTGGCGAGGAGCGATAATAGCCTCAACAGTTGTCGCCTTCCCACTTATGTATAGAACTGTAAGAGGATCTTTTGAATCATTTGATGAGAACCTTGCTGATGCCGGAAAAACATTAGGACTATCAAATACATATATCTTCTGGAGAATTAGAATCCCAAATTGTAAAAGTGGAATTATCGCTGGTATTGTTTTAGCATTCGCAAGAGCAATAGGTGAATATGGCGCAACAAGCATGTTTGTGGGTTATATACAAGGTAAGACAGCGACGATTGCTACCGCTGTATATCAATACTGGACAATAGGTAACAATACATTCGCTTTAATCTATGTTTTAATCAATCTAGTTTTATCAGCCATCGTTTTACTGGGCCTTAATTATTTTGAAAAGCCAAGGAGGAATAGATAATGTCGATTTTTATAAATATCAAAAAATCATATAAGACTTTCCTTCTAGAAATGTGTTTTGAAAGTAAAACAAATACTTTAGCCTTACTCGGAGCCTCAGGAAGTGGTAAGAGCATGACTTTAAAATGCATCGCTGGCATCTTAAAACCAGATTCCGGAAAAATTATCATTAATGATAAAGTGGTTTTTGACTCCGAAAATAGAATAAATTTATCTCCTCAAAGGAGAAATATCGGATATATGCCTCAAAATTATGCGTTATTCCCAAATATGAGCGTTCAAGAAAATATAGCAACTGGACTTCATAAATTTAAATTAGATAAAGAAGAAATAGAAAAACAGATTAAAGAAATTATCGATTTATTACAACTAACTGGCTTAGAAAATCATAAGCCACATCAATTATCAGGTGGACAAGCGCAGCGTGTGGCTTTAGCTAGAATATTAGTCTCTCGACCAGATTTATTACTTTTAGATGAACCTTTTGCAGCTTTAGATGATTATTTAAAGACTCGTTTACAGATGAAGAGTAAAGAAATTATCGATAAATTTAATATTCCCACCATATTAGTGACTCATAATCGTGATGAGGCCTACCTTTTAGCGGATGAAATTGGAATTATTGATAAAGGCTCATTAATAATCAAAAAAGAGAAAAAAGAATTATTTAAAGAACCAGAATTTTATTCTGCAGCTTTATTAACAGGATGCAAGAATATCACTAAAGTGATAAAAGAGAAGAATAAACTCAATTTACTCGACTGGGGAATAACAATAGAGGCTATTAATAAGGATTGCTCTTATATTGGTGTTAGAGCTCATAACTTCAAGGTAAGTAATAAAAATAGTGGTTATGAAATTCAAATTATCGGTATTAGTGAAGAGCCTTTTGAAAAGTTAGTTAGATTCCGTTTTAAAAATCAAAACATTGATAGTGAAGATGTCTACTGGAAAATAAATAAAAATGACACCGTAGAGGATGTCAAATATATCGAATTTGATAAGAAAGATATTTTGTATTTGAAATAATTAATATTTCTTAACCATCTTCTGATGAATAATGCCGGCTTCTAAAAAGAAATCACCTTCAGGTATATAGCCGGCTTTTTTATAGAATTCGATCGTCGGTTTTTGAGCGTTTAAACTTACGACACATGGATTAAATTTACTTCCGATATAATCCGATAAGAAATTGATGACTTTTAGGCCAAAGCCTTTATTTCTATATTCTTTTAAAATTGCGAATCTTTCTATTTTATAGAAATCATCCACCAAACGGTAACGGATTGTGCCGATAATATCCTTTTTATAATAAATAAGGAATGATTTACTACTAATCTCTTCTTCATAGACTTCGTTATCATAAAACGAAACATTTTGTTCATTATGAAAGACTTTTTGACGGATGTTAATAACTTGCCATTCATCAATTGGACTAACCACAGGTTTTAAAGTTAATCCTTCTTGATCGACTTGTAGATATATTTCATCTCCCCATAAATCGATTTGTTCATAATTTGAAATCATCGATAAAAAGTTCTGCTTAGCTTTTGGATATTTATTATAAATATCATTTAATAAATTTTTGATATCTTCTCTCGTGGTATTTTTATCCGCTGGGCAAGATGAACCGACAACATCGATATTTTCTTCTTTGATAAATTGTTTAATATCTTTTTCATGGACTAATAAAAATGGTCTAATAAAATCGATATTGGCGTTTTCTAGATGCATCTTTGGAGAAAAAGTAGCAATTCTAGAACCATAAATCTCATTCATTAATAAAGTTTCAATAGCATCATCAGCGTGATGAGCAAAAGCTACTTTGTTATAGCCCAGTTCATTAGCGACTTTATTAATTGAGGCCTTTTTCATCCTTGAGCAGATCGAACAAGGAAGATGCTTTAAGCCTTGTTTTTCTTGTTGAATACGAAGTATTTCGTAAACTTCTTTACTATCTTGAACAATAAGATTTAAACCTAAAGAAGCACAAAATTTCTTTAATGGTTCAGGATTAAAATTTGGAAATCCTAAATCAAGGGTCACTGGTTGAATCTCAAAATCGGTATGTGAAAACTTCTTATAAAGGTTTAAACAATATAAAAGCGCCATCGAGTCTTTACCACCGGAAAGGCCAACAATTACTTTATCTCCATGGTTGATGAGATTATAAGTCTGATCGGCTTTTCTAATACAGGCTAATAAAGTACGAATTGCTTTCATAGTGAAAATCATTATATTATCTAAAAAGATAAATTAAAAGTATGAACGGTTTTTTCTTAATTGATAAAAAAGAGGGATGGACAAGTCGCGATGTAGTCACGAAAATCTCCCATATTTTTCATATTAAAAAAGTCGGTCATAGTGGGACACTTGATCCCTTTGCGACAGGTTTACTTTTAGTTTCTATTGGTAATGCGACGAAGTTAAACATTTGTTTAGAAGGATTAGATAAAGAATATATTGCGACATTAAAGCTTGGATCTAGAACAATATCTGGCGATAAGACTAATGAGATTATCGAAGAAAAAGAAGTAATTAGACCCACAAAAGAGAAAATATTAGAAGTTTTTAAACAGTTACTAGGACCACAAAAGCAAGTTCCACCGATGGTCTCTGCGGTCAGATATAAAGGGCAAAAATTATTTCATCTTGCTTTGCAAGGTATTGAAGTTGATAGACCCTCTAGAGATATTAATATCTATGAATTAGAATTGCTAAATTTTAAAGATGATGAGATTACTTTTAAAACAAAGGTGAGCAAAGGTACCTATATCAGAGTTTTAGGCGAAGAAATCGCTAAAAAACTGAATAACATCGGTCATCTCATTTCTTTAAGAAGAACAAAAGTGGGGCCTTTTAATGTTGAAAATGCCATCGATATTACTGAAGTAAGCAAAGATAAACTTATCGATAGTTATGAGATATTATCAAAAACCACACCAATTGAAATAGTAAATGATAAAGATGCCTTCCACGCTAGTCATGGTCTCATCTTTGATGAAAAATTATCGATGAGTCGTGATATAGTATTAATAGCCGATAAAGAGAAAAACATCCGAGCGATATATAAATATCAAGACGGCAAATTTATCAGTATAAGAGGTATAAACTAGATGGAAATCATTCAATTTAGATTAGGAGATAAACTAGATTCATATCCTGATTTAGTCCTATGTTTAGGCTTCTTTGATGGTGTTCATTTAGGTCATCAATCCTTGATAAAAAAAGCAAGAAAAGAAGGTTATAAGTTAGGAGTGTTATCTTTTAATTCTTCACCAGCTTATGTGATGGGTTATAAGACCTCTGATATGTGTATTACTTCTATCTCAGATAAAGCTGACTTATTTGAAGATATGGGAGTGGATTATTTCTTTATCATGGATTTTGATAAGGAAGTGATGAAGGCCACGAAAGATGAATTTATCGATAAAGTTCTTTTACCAATAAATCCTACTCAAGTGGTTTGTGGCCCAGATTATCGATTCGGTGTCCGTGCGGAAGGTGATCCAACTTATCTTAAGAGATATTTCAACGTAAAAGTCATAGACTTTGAGAATTATCAAAATCAGAAGATTTCATCGAGAAATATTATTGATTTAATTAAGTCTGGTAAAATGGAAATAGTTACAGAAATGCTCGGACGTCCTTATCGTATCAACGGCACTGTGATGGTGGGTTTAAAAAACGGCAAGAAAATCGAATTTCCAACCGCTAATCTATCTTTGGAATATGAATATATCTACCCTAAAGTGGGTGTCTATATCGGTTATGGAATTGTCTTTGGTAGAAAATATAAAGCCATTATTAATGTTGGCACACACCCCACAGTTAGTCCTTTAAGTCAGCCAATTATCGAAGTCCATTTATTAGATTTTGATGAGAATTTGTATGGTAAGAATATATTCGTCGAATTTGTGCGCTATATACGTGATGAAATGAAGTTTGAAAACTTAGAAGAATTAAAGAAACAATTAAATAAAGATAAACAAAAAGCGAAAAAACTTTTGCAATAATATTGCATAACTTGTAATATATATCTCGGCGACTATCCCTCAGGTAATCGATTCCTCAACGTTTACCCGGGAGTTAGTTAAGAAAATTTATAGGAGGAAACAGTTATGGCTTTAACTAAAGAAAGAAAAGCAGAACTCGTTAAGAAGTTCGGTAAAAACGAAAAAGACACCGGTTCAGTCCAAGTCCAAATCGCCTTATTAACCGAACAAATCAAAGCTTTAACCGCACACATGAAAGCGAACCACAATGACGCTTCCAGCAAACGTGCCTTAAGCGTCTTAGTCGGTCAACGTCGTAGTTTATTAGACTATTTGATCAGAACCGATCGTGAAGCTTACTTAAAGCTCATTGTCGAACTCGGATTACGTAAATAATCTAGTTAACAAGTTAAAAGAATCGCCGCAAGGTGATTTTTTTATTTATAAAACTCTTTACATGAGTTTTATTTTGAATATAATTAACACGTATATATTTTGAAAAAGAGGTAAAAGAATGAAAAGAGTATTCGAATTAGAATTCGAAGGAAAGAAATTCGTCGTCGAAACTGGCGAAATTGCCAAACAAGCCGACGGCGCTGTCCTCGTGAGATTAAACGACACAGTTGTTCTTTCCACAGCGTGTTGCTCAGATGAACCTAAAGAAGGTGATTTCTTCCCGCTAACAGTTGGTTATGAAGAAAAGCAATACGCAGTTGGCAAAATCCCAGGTTCCTTCTTAAGAAGAGAAGGTAGAGCTGGTGAACATGCCACATTAACCGCCAGATTAATTGATCGTCCAATTAGACCAATGTTCTCTGAAGGTTTTAGAAACGAAGTGCAAATCGTTAACACAGTGATGTCTGTTGATCAAGACTGCACACCAGAAATGACCGCTATGTTAGGTTCTTCCTTAGCATTAGGCATCTCCGATATTCCATTTGATGGTCCTATCGCTGGTGTTCAAGTCGGTAGAGTAAATGGTAAATTCATCATTAACCCAACCGTTGCGGAAAAAGAAATGAGCGATTTGAACTTATCTGTCGCTGGTACAAAAGAAGCCATTAACATGGTCGAAGCCGGTGCGGATCAATTAAGTGAAGAAGAAATGTTAGATGCTTTAATGTTCGGTCACGAAGCGATTAAAAAATTATGTGCTTGGCAAGAAGAAATCATTAAAGAAATCGGTCGTCCAAAAAGAGAAATCGAACTTTATAAGTGCGATCCTGAAATCGAAAAGGATGTCACCGAAAGAGCTAACGAAAGATTAAAGAAAGCTATCTCTATCTTTGATAAACTCGAAAGACAAGATGCGATCGCTGCTATCGAAGATGAAATTTTAGATGATTATGATGCACGTCCTTATCCAGATGAAAAAACTCATCAAAAAGTCATGCACATGGTCAACGAAACTTTAGAAATTTTAGTCGCTAACAAAGTTAGAAGATTAATTACTGAAGAAAAGATTAGACCTGATGGTCGTAAAGTTGATGAGATTCGTCCATTAGACGCTCAAATCGATTTATTACCAAGAGTTCACGGTAGTGCGATGTTCACTCGTGGTCAAACACAAGTTATCTCCATTACCACATTAGGTGCGAAAAGCGATGAACAAATCATCGATAATTTAACTCCAGAAGAAACCAAACACTGGATGCATCATTATAACTTCCCACCATATTCTGTTGGTGAAGTCGGTAGAATGGGTTCCCCAGGAAGAAGAGAAATCGGTCATGGGGCTTTAGGTGAAAGAGCATTAAGCTATGTCATCCCAAGCGAAGAAGAATTTCCATACACCATTAGAACTGTCGCGGAAGTCGTGGAAAGTAATGGTTCTAGCTCTCAAGCTAGTATCTGTGCTTCCTGTATGTCCTTAATGGCGGCTGGTGTCCCAATTAAAGCTATGGTCAGTGGTATTGCTATGGGCTTAATTACTTCTGGTCCACTTGATGGTAAACACCCATATACCATCCTTACTGATATTCAAGGTTTAGAAGATCACTTCGGTGATATGGACTTCAAGGTTGCGGGTACCGCTAAAGGTATTACTGCCTTACAAATGGATATCAAGATTAAAGGTGTTACCAAAGATGTCTTACGTGAAGCTTTAGCCCAAGCTAATGAAGCTAGAGCGAAAATTAGAGAAGTTATGGCTAAAGCCATCTCTGAACCAAGACCAGATGTCGGTAAATATGCTCCGAAGATGGATACCTTCATGATCGATGTCGATAAGATTAGAGAAGTTATCGGTACAGGTGGTAAAGTCATTAACGATATCATCGCCAAATGCGATAACGTGAAGATCGATATCGAAGATAACGGTCAAGTTACTCTCTACCACATGGATAGAGAAGTCATCAACAAAGCTAAACAAATGATTTTAGATATCGTTAGAGAAGCTAAAGTTGGTGAAGACTTTGAAGGTGAAGTGACACGTGTTGAAGAATATGGCGCTTTTGTTCGCTTATTCGGTAATGTGGAAGGATTATGTCACGTTTCAAGATTAGGCTGGGGCTTTATTAATAAAGCTAGTGACGTCGTTAAAGTTGGCGATATCATCAAAGTGAGAGTCGTGGAAATCGATGATAAAGGAAAGGTCAAAGTTTCCCATAAAGAATTCGTTGAAAAACCAGAAAACTTTGAAGAAAGACCAGTGAGAATGGAACATCAATCCCGTCCCGATAATTCTCATAAGGGTCCAAGAAAATTTAAGAAATAAGAAATTAAGCCTAGACTAATGTTTAGGCTTTTCTTTTTGATTTATTTTTATGATTTTTAAAATTAATAGAAACTATTAATAAGATAATGTGCTAAAATTGATTTTGGTGTTAGATATATGAAGAAATTTTTTAGATTTATTTTTTCAGGAACAATGTTTATCTTTTTGTTCCTCTTATTAGAAATTGCTTTGTTAATTTTTATTCAATTCTATTTAGATGATTTTTTGGTGCAAATAGGTTTGCTCGATGAGAATAACCCGATAGCCGCCGCAATCACGATTCTCTCTTACATCTTATTTAAAATTATTAGTTTCATCGTTGGATTAATTATTTTCTTTAAGATTGTGAATAAAGAAGAAGATCCAGAATTTAAGATTCCTTGGATTGTTGGTATGCTTCTTTTACCATTTTTTACCTCCATCATCTATTTAATTTTTGGTAATCACGGTCTAAGGAAAAAAGATAAACTAATTATTTCCGCTACAAAGAATGCTTATAACGCACATTTCTTAATAAGAAATGAAGAAGAAAAAAGAGTTATTATAAATGAACTCGATGATGCGACTGGAACCTTTAAATATATCCATAACACGACCTTATTAGGAGTCCATAAAAATAACCACGTTACCTATTATAAAAAAGGTGAGGATTTCTTCCCGGCTTTTATCGAAGGTTTAAAGAAAGCCAAAGAATTTATCTTCATTGAATTTTTCATTATCACTGATGGAAAGATGTGGAATGAAGTACAAGAAGTTTTAAAACAAAAAGCCCTTGAAGGAGTGGATGTGAGAATTGTTTATGACGATATGGGTTCAGGTGGAAATATATCTTATTTCACCCCCAGAAAATTAGCAAAATACGGCATTAAAGCTTATAAATTCCACCCATTTAGACCTTTATTATCTGGGGTTTACAATAACCGTGATCACCGCAAGATTGTGATTATCGACCACCAAATGGCTTTTACCGGTGGTATCAATTTAGCGGATGAATACGCTAACATCATCAAAAGATTCGGTTATTGGAAAGATACGATGGTGAAAATTGAAGGTCAAGCCATCAATAATTTAATCGTTACCTTCTTACAAAATTACAATTTATGTACTGGTACAGTATCTGACTATAATAAATATTTATTATATGATTATGAAAAATTCGATGAACCTGGTTATGTAATGCCTTTCGGTGATGGTCCTGGTGGCATCGATGACGCTTTAATCGGTGAACAGAATTATATTAATATCCTTAACTTTGCTAAAAAGAGTGTTTATATTTCTACTCCTTATTTAGTTCCAACCTATTCCTTATTAGACGCTTTAAGAAATGCTTCTTTAAGAGGAGTGGATGTCCATCTTATTTTACCGGGTATACCTGATAAAAAAGCGGTTTATGCAGTGGCGAAATCCCATTTCCATTACTTATTAGCTGCTGGTGTGAAGATCCATATTTATAAACCCGGATTTAATCATATGAAAACCATGCTAGCGGATGATCAATTAGCTTTTGTGGGCACGATTAATTTTGATTTTAGAAGTCTAGTGCATCACTTTGAATGTGGAACTTTATTATATAAAACTCCATGCTGCAAAGATATTAGAGAAGATTTTGATGAGATGATTGCTCAAAGTGAACTCGTCCCAACTAACTTTAAATTAAAAAGAGGAACCCGTTGGTTCTGCTCAATTGTGAAATTAATCACTCCATTGCTATAAAAGAGGGGGAATTATGGAAAGATTTGATGTATTAATCATCGGCGCTGGTGTTACAGGTGCCATGATTGCTAGAAATCTAGCCAAATACGATGTCAAAGTAGCCTTATTAGATAAGGAAAATGATGTCGGTAATTTAACAAGTAACGCGAATAGTGCGATCATCCACTCTGGATACGACCCATTACCTGGAACAAATAAAGCTAAATTTAATGTTCTTGGTAACAAGATGTTCGATGAAATTTGTGAAGATTTAGATGTAAATTTCTATCGTGTTGGTTCTTTAACCGTCGCTTTATATGATGAACAACTTCCTTTATTAAAGGAATTAGCGGAAAGAAGTAAGCAAAACGGCGTGGAAGTAAAACTATTAAGCGCGGAAGAAGTGAAGAAGATGGAACCAAACATCAATCCAAATGTGAAAGGCGCTTTATTCGCCCCAACCGCTGGAATTGTGGATGTCTTTAATTTTGTGGTCCATGCTGTCGAAAACGCCGTCGATAACGGGGTGAAATTATTTTTAAATGAAGAGGTAACATCCATCGTTAAGGAAGGCGAATATTATAAAGTCAAAACTCAAAAAGAAGAGTTTTATTCTAAAGTTGTTATTAACGCAGCCGGTTGCTACGCTGATAAGATCGCCTCAATGGTGGAACCTATTGATTGGAAAATCACTCCTCGTAAAGGCGAATACTTTGTATTAGATCATTATAAAGAAGGATTAGTGAATCATGTTATCTTCCCACTTCCAAGTGAAAAAGGTAAAGGTATTTTAGTGACGATGACTACATCCGGAAATTATTTAGTCGGTCCATCCAGTGAATTAACCGACGAAAAAGATGATTATCGTACCGATCCACCAACTTTAAAAAATGTGAGAGCGCAAGCTAGTGAAATGGTTCCTTCCATTCCATTTAATCAAGTGATCCGTGTTTTTGCGGGTAATAGACCAACATGCACCAGACATGACTTTGTCATCGAATATAGTAAAAAAGATAAAAACTTCATCAATGTCGGTGGTATTGAATCTCCAGGATTCGTTTCTTCTCCAGCCATTGGTGAATATGTTGTCGAACAATTAGTAAAACCAATTCTTTCTATGAAAGAAAAGGCTAACTATAATCCAAAAGTAAGAAAATATCATCGTTTATATAATGAGATGAGAGAAGATAATTATAAATTCTCCAATGAACATCTAAATTATAGTGAAATCATCTGTAATTGTGAGAAGGTGACATTAGGAGAAATCCTTGATGTTTTATCAAGAAGTAATCCACCTCATTCTGTAAAAGCTTTAAAAAGAAGAACAAGAGCGGGATTTGGCAAATGCCAAGGTGGTTTCTGTCAACCACGTGTCGTTTTAATCTTAGCCAAGTATTATGGAGTCTCTCCATTAGAGATTAACTATGATGGTGAATTTTCACCCATCCTATTAGAGAAGATCAAGGGGGGCAGATAAGATGAGAACAGTTGATTTATTAGTTATCGGTGGTGGCTCTGCTGGTATGGCCGCGGCTATCCAAGCCAAAAAAGAAGGAATTAATGATATCTTAATCGTCGAAAGAGATGAAAATTTAGGTGGCATCTTAAACCAATGTATTCATAATGGTTTCGGATTAACTGAATTTAAAGAAGAGTTATCTGGTCCAGAATATTTAGCGAGATTTGTTTCTCAAGTTGAGGAATTAAAAATTCCTTATATGACCTCTTCTATGGTCATCGATATGACTCGAGAAAAAATAGTGACTATATCAAGCAAAAAAGAAGGCGTTTTCAAAATTAAAGCGAAGGCAATTGTCATGGCCACAGGCTGCTATGAAAGAGGAGCAGGCGCCATTCAAATCCCAGGTGATAGATGCTCTGGCATCATTACTGCAGGTACCGCTCAAAAATATTTAAATATCCACGGTTATTTATGTGGTAAAAGAGTGGTCATTTTAGGTAGTGGTGATATCGGCTTAATTATGGCTAGACGTTTAACACTTGAAGGCGCCAAAGTCATCTGTGTTAGTGAAATAATGCCCTATAGTAATGGTTTAAACCGTAATATTGCGCAATGTTTAAACGATTATAATATCCCTCTCTACTTAAGTAGAAGTGTCTCTAAAGTCATCGGTAAAGACCGTTTAGAGAAAGTTATTTTATCCGCGGTTGACGAAAAGATGCAATTTATCCCAGGAACCGAGATGGAAATCGAATGTGATACTTTAATTCTTTCTGTTGGTTTAATTCCTTATATATCCTTATTAGATTATATAGATTGCCCAACAAGCTCCACCAAAGGCGCCAAAGTTAATGAACATATGGAAACCATGATTGAAGGTATCTTCTCCGCTGGTAACTGTTTACATGTTCATGACGTCGTCGATTTTGTGACTGATGAAGGTCGATTAGCTGGTCATGGGGCAGCGGAATATTTAAAAGGTGAGTTCAAACGTGGTGAGAAAATTGTGGTTACCCCAAAAGATGGTATTTCCTATGTCGTACCACAAGAAATCAATAAAGATAATGAAGAAGATGTGACCTTTAAATTCCGTGTTAGAAAACCGGTAAAAGACGTCAATTTAATCATTGAAAGTAATGGTGAATTAGTCGCTAAAATGTTTAAGCCCGTCCTTATTCCAAGTGAAATGGTGATGGTTAAATTAAGTAAGGACAAATTAGCGAATGTTGATAAAGAAGTCTCTTTGAGACTTGAGGAGAGATAATTATGAAGGAATTTACTTGCATTATCTGCCCAAGAGGTTGCCGTTTAAGCGTTGATGATAATATGAACGTCACCGGTAATAGCTGTCCTAGAGGCAAACAATATGCGATTAGTGAATTAACTAATCCAGTGAGAACAATCACCTCCTCAGTGAGAGTGAATAATCGTGATGATTTATTGGTTTCCGTGAAAACTAGTGGAGCGATTCCAAAAGGGAAAATTTTTGAACTGATGGATGAGATCAATAAATTAAGTGTTAGCGCACCCACACATATCGGAGATGTTGTTAAAAAAGACATCCTCGGTTTAGGTGTTGATTTACTCATCACAAAAAATATTGATTAATCTTTTAGTAAAAAGATATAATTTGATTAGATATTAGACATAGTCAATGATCTAAATATAGGGGGAATGTAATGGCGGATTTAGTTAAAGTTTTTGCACTTGCTGGATTAGACGAAAATGGTCGCGATTGTTACGTCGTTGAAATTAACGATGATATTTTCGTTTTGGATTGTGGTACATCCTTACCTGATAAAACCATTCCAGGAGTGGACTATATCGCCCCAAACCCTGATTATCTTATTAAAAATAAGAATCGTATTAAAGCTTATATTATTACCCATGGCCATGACGAATCGATGTCCGGCTTAAAGTATTTTTATAGCGCCGCTCCAGCGCCGATATATTGTTCTAAAACTACCTATTTCTTAATGGTGGGACAAGCGAGAAGTAAAAATATCTCTTTCCTTCCAAAAGCGACATTTGTTAATCCTAGTGATGTGATTAATATCGCCGGTAGAGAAGTAAGATTTTTCCAAACTTGTCATAACACCGTCGATAGCAGTGGTGTCGCTATTTATACCGATCAAGGATATGTCGTTTATACCAGCGACTTTATCATCGATTTCTCCGGAACTGATAAAAGATATTATTTCGACTTAAAAGCCTTAGAGGATCTTTCAGAAAAAGATATTTTGCTCCTTATGAGTGAAAGTAAAACGGCCACTAAACCTGGTTATTGTTCTCCAAAACATCGTGTTACGAAATTAATCGAAAAACAATTTAGAGATGAAGATAAAAGAATATTTATCTGCTGCTTCTGGCAAAACATCTTTAGAATCGATGAAATTATGTCTTTGTGTCGTAAATATAATAAGAAAGTTTATTGCTATAACGATTACACTAGACGAGCGATTAAATTTGGACAAGAAGGTTTACCGGCAGTACTAGCGGGTGTGGACTTTGTTGATAAAGAATCACTCTTAAGAGTGAGAGAAAAAGATTTGGTCATTTTAATGATCGGTTTAGACGATGATTTATATCAAGAAATGAGTCGCCTTGGAAGTCATCAAAATGATGATAAACGTATCAATTTAAATGAAAAAGATATCTTTATAAATGTTTCCTTACCTCGCCCAACATTAGAAACGATGTGTACTAAAAGTATGGACAATATCTATCGTACAGGTTGTGAGGTTTTATGGATTAAAAAAGATCAAATCGTTTCCATGCACGCTAGAGAAGATGACTTAAAATTCTTCCTCACTTCTTTAAGACCAAAATATTATTTACCAGTCCGTGGTAATTTCGTTAATATGATGGCTAATGCTAAATTAGCATTATCTTTAGGAATTGGTCTCACTCACAACAATGTTTTCATCATGGATAATGGCACACAATTAATCTTTGATGGAAAGTCTCGTCCACAGTTAATACCAAATAGCGTGAATAAGATTGTTACTGATCCACTTTTAGTGGATGGAACTGGTTCTTCTCACCTTGGAAGTAGTGTCATCTCTGATCGTCTTGAATTGGCTCAAGACGGAGTCGTGGTTATCGCTGCGACTGTTGATTTAGCTAGACAAGAGATTATCGGTGGACCAGATTGTCAGATGCGTGGATTTGTCTATGTAAAAGAAGCAGAACCTTTGTTAAAATCGATTTCCACAATATTTGTGGATGAGATCAAAACTTCCTTCTTAAGCGGACATTTCGACATCGAAAAAGTGAAAGAAAATACTTCCGAAAGGGCGAAAAGATTTATAAAACGAGAAAACGGTCGAGAGCCTTATATCTTACCAATTATAGAAGTCGTTAATTAAAGCACATGAATTGTGCTTTTTTTGTGAAATTTCATTAGACATACGCATAAGCACGCGCTTATAATATTTAGTATGGCGAATAACAAAGTTAAAGATATCGATAATAAATATTTCTCCTTCTTCTCCGGCATAGCTTTATGTCTATTTTCCGTCGTTTTAATTTTAAATGTCGGTTATGTCGCTAGATTATTTGCCTTACCATTTTTATATCTCTTTGGTTTAGGCAGTTTTATAATCTATATCTTAACTTATGCTTATGGTTTATTTCTCTTTTTTAAAGAGAAGAGGGCTAATATTAAATTCAATCATATCGCAGTGGGGATTATTGTTATTTTTATCTCCGCGTTAATGATTTCAACATTAATCGTTTTAAGTAAAGATGATCCATTAAGATTAAATGATTTTGCTAATCGATATAAAGATGTCATCAATAATGTCGATGTTAATAAACAGGGCACTTTTAATGGCTATTGGTCCGCTAAATTCATCAATGTTTTTTCCGGTAATAAATTCGGCGGTGGATTTATCGGTTATTTCTTAGTGGCTTTATTTTCCTTTAATGGAGCGAAGGCTTCCGCTTGGTTCTTCTCCATTTTAATTTTATTAATCGGTGCTTTTATTATCTTCTATCCACAAATTAAGAAGATTTTAGGTATCAATAAAACTAAAAAGGTAGCGGAAGAAAAACCGGAAAGAAGTGTCTCTATTAATAAAAACTCTTATCGCGTAGAAAATTATGATGCGATCGCTACTGCTAATCGAATTGATAATAATGAAGAAAAAGTGGAAAGAGTGCAAGAAAGTCCTCTTCCTTATCCAAATAATAATCAAATTAATTCTTCATTAACTCAACCCTTTAGCGGAAATAGCAATTTCACCCCGGCTTTATTTAATAAATTTTTAGCTAAACCCCTAGTTTCTCCAAATGCTATTAAAGAAGAACCACTTACTCCCGAACAAGCTTTATTAAAAGCGAACAAGGAAAGTGCGATTAACGAACAATTACAATTAAATTTCGATGAAAAACCGATGGTTAATGAGGAATTATTAGCCACAAAACCAGAATTTTTAGAACCTGTTAACGCTCCTAAATCTGCTGAAGCTCCAGTTTATGAAGAAACAGAAAAAGTTATGGAAGAGCCTCAAATAGTTACTCAAGAAGAAGTAGTGGTTAGAAAACCAATTAAATGGGTTCCTCCATCATCCGCTTTATTAGAGACTATCGAGATTCAAGATGCCTTAGATGCTAATAACGCTTTAGCGGAAGAAAGAATGATTGTTATTAATCAATTCTTTAACGACTTTAGAATTGGGGCGCATTGTACTTCCTTTGTCGTCGGTCCTGGCGTTACTAGATACGATATCGAATACGATAGCAATGTTTCTGTAAAGAGTGTCGAAAAATTAATATCCGATATTTCCATCCGTTTAAAAGGTGCGAGTGCGCGTTTTGAACAGATTGTGGAAGGTAAAAATTGTTCTGGCTTAGAAGTTCCTAACGCCAAAATTACCACCGTTTCCTTTAAGGAAGTTTATGAATCATTACCAGAGGTGAAGAAACATCCACTTAAAGTGGTCTTTGGTAAAAGCATCGATGGTAAATATATTTCCGCGGATTTCGATGAATTCCCACACTTATTAGTGGCGGGTACTACTGGTTCTGGTAAATCTATCTTTAACCATTCCGTGATCTGTACTTTAATCATGCGTAATTCACCAGAAGATTTAAAGCTTGTGATGATCGATCCAAAACAAGTTGAATTCTCTAAATATGAAGGTATGCCTCATCTTTTATGTCCAATTATTGATGATGCTAATATCGCAAAACTCACCTTATCTAAATTAGTGGATGAGATGAATAGACGTTATAAAATCTTAAAAGATTCTGGCTGTTCAAATATCAAACAATATAACGAACTTAGAGAAGAGAACCCAATCTTAGAAAAGATGCCATATATTGTTGTCTTTATCGATGAATATGCCGATTTAGTGGATGTTTGTAAAGACATCTCCCAACCAATTGTTTCTATCGCTCAAAAGGCACGTGCCGCCGGCATCCATATGTTAATTGCTACGCAAAGACCATCCACCAATGTCATTACTGGTGTTATTAAAGCTAACTTACCAACCCGTGTCGCTTTGATGGTGGCTTCTGCGACTGACTCCATTACCATCCTTGGTGAAGGTGGAGCGGAAACCTTATTAGGTAAGGGCGATATGCTTGTTCAATCTCCTCTTGTGAGCCGTGTTGGTATGGTGCGTTTACAAGGATGTTTTATCCAAAATAAAGAGATTTTGCACATCGTCGGTTATCTAAAAGAACATTACGAATGTATGTATGATCCAAATTTCTGTAACTTAGAAACCGCAAGCAAACAAGAAGCTAATCAATTACTAGTTTCTACTGATTTCCAAGCGATGGCAGAAAATAGTGAAGAAGATAAATATCAAGCCGTCAAAGAATTTGTGATGGCGAACGAATATATGTCCATGTCTAAAATCCAAAGAGATATGGGTGTCGGCTTTAACCGCGCTGGTCGATTCTTTAAACGTCTCCAACAAGAAGGAATCGTGGGAACTGTTCCAGATGGTAATAAAGGCTGCCCAGTTTTAGTGCATGACAAATTCTATGATGGAAATCCCGAAACTGATATACCAGTCAGTTATGATGTCAGCGAATAATTATGAAAAACACTTATTTTCAAGCTAATTTAACTTCTCCTAATAAGATTACTGTGATGCTTTTTACCGCGGTAACTTTACCTAACTTCCCTTCATTCTTTTTAGTGAAAGATGAGGAAGAAAAGATAAAATTAAAAACCATTAGACATATGTCTAATAATAATGTTTCTTTATATGAATTAGAACTTCCTACGGCATTTGAATATGGACATCGTTATGTTTTGCTTTTAGAAGGATTTCCAAGAATTAATATCGATGTTTCTAACGCCACTACATTCCCAGATTTCGACGAGAAATTTTATTATGATGGGGATGATTTAGGGGCCATTTATACAAAAGAAGAAACTAAATTTAATCTCTGGGCTCCATTAGCTAGCGATGTTTCTTTAAGAGTGGAAGACGGGGATGATTTTAAAACCTATACGATGGTGAGAGGTGATAAAGGTGTATTCCGAAGCGCTATCAAAGGTGATTTATTAAATAAAAAATATTATTACATCGTCAATAATAGCGGTGTTTTAACTGATAGTATCGATCCTTGGGGAAAAGGTGTTTCATTTAATAGTAAATATTCGGCCGTTGTTGATGTGGAAGCGATTAAAAAGATGAAAAAGATTGCTCCGAAAAACGTTATTAACGAACCAGCGGACGCCATTATATATGAAACTTCCATCCGTGACTTCAGCGAAGATAAACATTCCGATATTGTTAATAAAGGCAAATATTTAGGTATGGTCGAAGAAAAACGTCATACCAAAGGCAATAATCCTGCTGGATTAGATTATTTAAAGATGCTTGGCATTACTCATTTACAAATATTACCAGTCATCGATTTTTTAGGTGCGGATGACGCTAATCCAAATATTGCTTATAACTGGGGCTATAATCCAATTTCTTTCTTCGCCCTTGAAGGTAGCTATGCTAATGACCCATATTTACCGATGGCGCGATTATATGAATTTAGAGAAATGGTGGATAAATTACACGCTAATAATATACGTGTCGTTATGGATGTTGTTTATAACCATCTCTATGAATTTATGTATACCGCTTTTGAAAAAGTAGTTCCAAATTATTTCTATAGAAAAAGAAGTTCTGGTTTACCCGCTTGTGCTTCTGGATGTGGGGATGATTTTGCTAGTGAAAGAAAGATGGCTAGCAAGGCCATTTATGAGTCTTTAACATATTTTACCGATGTCTTTGACATCGATGGTTTCCGCTTCGATTTGATGGGTTTAATCGATATCGACACTATTAATCGTAGCTATGAAGCCTGTAAGAAAATGAAAAAAGATACCATTTTCTATGGTGAAGGCTGGAATATGGGCATCGAATTACCATTTGAAAAGAAAGCGTGTAGTGAGAATGCTTCTAAGATGCCAAATATCGGTTTCTTTAACGATTTATATCGTGATGTCTTAAGAGGCGGTAATTTTAAAGATAACATCACTCAAAAAGGTTTTGTGGGTGGAAACGCTGATAACAAAGACTTATTCACTTATGTGATGCTCGGTAGCATGCTTGATAAACCATATAAGAAACGTTATTTATCAGCGAATCAATCGTTAAATTATATCGAATGTCATGATAACAACACTCTTTACGATAAATTATCTTTCTCTAACCCAGAAGATGACCAACAAACATTATTAAAACGTGTGTGGTTTGCTAACACCTTAAACGTTTTATCGTTTGGTATGACTTTTATCCATATGGGCCAAGAGATTGGTTTAAGCAAAAATGGTTTAGATAATACATATAATGTATTAAAAGTTAATAATATGGATTGGGCATTAGTGGATGAAAGATTTGAAATGGTGAGATTTTTATCTCAGTTCATCTATTTTAAAAAGAATCTTTTATCATTGCTTAATATCAAAAATGTCGATGAAGGAATTAAAGCCTTTACAACGATTGATTATTGGGGAAACGGCATTATCGCTCTATCGAATGAAAAAGCCGGAGAATTCTCTCAATATAAAAAATTCGCTGTTTTGATTAATCCCAGTAATGAAAATAAAACATATGAATTAGATGATTACTATTACTTGTTAACAGATTTGATCAATAAAGGGGATAAAATTCACGTCAAGAATGGTATTTTGCCACCTCTTAGCGTGCAAATTTTATATTTGAAATAATGTCTAGACATTACTTAAAAGCACTTGCCTATGCTGGATTTCCCATTTTATGGGACTATTTTGCCTGGATGAGAAAATTTAATAAGAAAAAAGATGAGATTCCTTTTTCATATCGAATCAATAAATTAAAGAAATTATTAAATAAACTAAATCGCGGTTTTGATGTTGATATTGATATTAAAGGATTAGAAAATCTTCCAAAAGAAGCTTCTTTTATCGTTTGTAATCATTTGTCCGCTTATGATCCGGTTCCATTAATCTTATCTTTAGGTAGACCATGTACATTTGTCGCTAAAAAGGAACTTGAAAAAGTCCCTTTTGCCGGGAAAGTCATTAATGGAATTAATGGTTTATTTCTTGACCGCAACGACTTAAAGCAATCATTAAGAGTGATGATGAAAGTAGAAGATGATTTAAAAAATAAAAAAGATAAAGATTGGATTATTTTCCCTGAGGGAACTAGAAATAAAGATCATACCTCTAATATGCTTAATTTCCATCACGGAACTTTTCGTCCTGCTGTTAAAGCGGGTGCACCAATTGTTCCAGTGGCCATGTATGGAACATTCCGTGTTTTAAAAAAGAGTCCAAAATATAAAAAATATCCTGTTTTTATCCGTATATTAAAGCCAATTTATCCTCGTGATTACGCTCATATGACCACGGAAGAAATTGCCTTAATGACTAGAAGAGAAATTCAAAAAGTGGTGGATTACGAGTTACGCGAATTAGACTTTAAATACATGAAAAAAATCGATAAAAAATATCGATTCAATAAAACATATTAAGAGACTATGTCTCTTTTTATTTAAAATTTCTTCTTAAACCTTTCGGATAATGGTTTTTAATGACTCGTCCATCAGAGTTAGAGATATCAACATTAATGTTATTAAATTTTAATAAATATAAACCTTTATCTTTCTTTATATCTAATACATTACCAGATAGATATGTTAATAATTGTTCTTTACTAATTTCTAATTCTTGATCAAAGTGTTTCACTTGGTGGGCATAATGTAAATCGTATTTAATTTCTTTATTCTTCATCATTTCCCCGATTTTGACACCGAGACGAACAATATTAAATCCTTTAAAATTAAAATCTTCATTTAAGCCGAATAAATAATCTCCAAAACAATAAACATAATTGAAACCGTACTTTTGTTTATCACTAACTTTATTTTCTTTTTTAGATAAAGTGCCTGGCTTTTTAATTAAACAAATATAATGACCTTCTCCCTTAAAAAGAAAAGAGAAGATATGAACTCCTAAAGGTTTATTCTTATTTTTATAAAATAAAGGATGATTAATATCGATTATTTCCGCGTCGCTATTAGCTAATAAATAAGAAACAACCTCTTCATCTTCTTCATAAGAAAAACTGCATGTTGAATAAGATATTATGCCACCAGGTTTAAGCATATAATAGGCCATTAAAAGAAGTTCTTTTTGAATAGAAGAAAATTTCAATACTTTAGCATAAGACCAATCTTCTTCCATCTTTTTGTCTTTTCTAAACATTCCTGATCCAGAGCAAGGTGCATCAAGGATAATTTTATCAAAAGTTAATGGGTAATTTTTATAAATCTTACTAAAGTCGTTATTTATAATAACGATATTACCTAATCCCATTCTTTCAACATTTTCGATAATAGCTTCGCATCTACTTCTTGATAAATCGTTAGAAATGATTAATCCTTTATCGTTCATTTTTAAACTAGCCTGGATAGTTTTCCCACCTGGAGCCGCACACATATCAAGAACTAAATCGTTTTCTTTAACATCTAATAGATAAGAAGGAAGCATCGCCGATGGTTCTTGTAAATAAAAACAACCTAATGCGTAATAGATACTTTTTCCTAAATCGTATTCATTCTTATCATATAAAAAAGCATTTTTAACTATCGGATGAGGTAAACAATTTGGATAAATAGATAAAAAAGTTTTCTCATCCATCTTATTAATATTTAATAAAACAGCATGTTTATCTTCCTTTTTTAAAGAATCCAATAGTTTAGTTATTTCTTCTTTTGTTAGATAGCGTTCGAGGTGCTTAATGAAATCCATATCTATATATTATTCTTTTCTTAAAAGAAAATGTATGCAAAATTCATCGCTTGATATGCTATTATAATAACGAGGTAAATATATATGCGAATGGTTGATTTGATCATCAAAAAAAGAGATGGTCATGAATTAAGTGATGAAGAAATCACATTTTGGATTGATGGTTACGTTAAAGGCGAGATCCCAGATTATCAATCTAGTGCGATGCAAATGGCGATTTTATTTAAAGGTATGACAAACCGTGAAATCGCGACACTAACCGATAGAATGGAACATTCTGGTGAAGTACTTAACTTATCACATTTAAAAGGTGTGAAAGTTGATAAACACAGCACTGGTGGTGTTGGTGATAAAACATCTTTGGTACTTGGACCAATGGTTGCTGCGTGTGGTGCGACATTAGCCAAAATGAGCGGTCGTGGTTTGGGCCATACCGGTGGTACATTAGATAAATTAGAATCTATTCCAGGTGTTACAGTCGCGATTGAAGGAGAAAGATTTGCTAGACAAGTCAATTCCATCGGTTGTGCGATCGTCGGACAAACTGGTTCATTAGTTCCTGCTGATAAAAAGATGTACGCTTTAAGAGATGTGACTGGAACAGTGGAATCTATTCCATTAATCGCTGCTAGTGTTATGTCTAAAAAACTCGCTAGTGGATCTGATGCCATCTTATTAGATGTCACCGTAGGTGAAGGTGCATTTATGAAAAACATGGATGACGCTAGAACATTAGCTCATATCATGGTCGATATTGGTAATAGATTAGGCAGAAATACGAAAGCGGTTTTATCTGATATGAGTGAACCTTTAGGTTTAGCCGTTGGTAACGCCTTAGAAGTTAAAGAAGCAATCGCCGCTTTACATGGTAACGGTCCAAAAGATTTAATGGAATTATGTTATACATCTGGTGCGATTATGCTTAAACAAGCCAAAGTCGTTAAAGACTATGAAGAAGGTAGAGCAAAACTCGAAGAAGCCATTAAATCAGGCGCTGCCTTTGATAAATTTGTGAAGATGATAGAAGCGCAAGGTGGAGATATTTCTTATATCCTACATCCAGAGAAATTCGAACTTGCTAAAAACCAAATTGAAATCCGCGCTAGCCAAAGTGGTTATGTGACTAGCTTAAACGCCTTAGAAATCGGTGTTAGTAGCATGAAACTTGGTGGTGGAAGAGAAACTCTTGATGATGTCATCGATATGAGCGCTGGTATCTTATTAAATAAGAAAGTTGGCGATCATGTTGATAAGGGCGAATTATTAGCGACTTTACACACTAATAAAGAACCTGAAGAATATAAGCCGATTGCTGATGATGTGAAGAAAGCCTTCGTTATCGTTAGTGAAAAAGTCACCCCAATGCCAGTCATTCGTGAAATTATCGAAAAATAATTATTAACTCAATTGACCTCATGGAAACATGGGGTCTTATTTTATCTAATAAGTCTTATATCAATTGCATTAATCTTGATTAATGAAAAGAATATCGATATTATTATTGCATGCAAAAACCATTAGCCGATGAAATTAGACCAGAATTATTAGAAGAGATGGTGGGGCAAAACCATCTTTTAGATAAGGGAACAACATTCCGTAAATTTATCGATTCTGGACACATCTCCAATATGATTTTTTATGGTCCTCCCGGAACTGGTAAGACGACAATGGCTAATATCATCGCTAAAAAAGCCAATATGTCGCTATATAAACTTAACGGCACAACCGCTTCCACCGATGATATTAAAAAAATCATCGCTGAAGTGAACGGCCTATTTAACACTAATGGCATTCTTTTATATCTAGATGAAATTCAATATTTAAACAAGAAACAACAACAATCTCTTTTAGAATTTGTGGAAAACGGGGATATCACACTTATTGCTTCCACAACTGAAAATCCTTACTTTTATATCTACCCAGCTTTATTAAGTAGATGTACTGTTTTTGAATTTAAAGCCATCAAAAATAGCGAAGTCGAAAAAGGACTTTTAAGAGCGGCGAAAAAGCTTGACGTTTCTTTAGAAAAAGAAGCTTTATCTTTATTAGCAATCTCTTGTAATGGCGATATGAGAAAAGCTTTAAATAATTTAGAATTTCTCGCTAATTCCTTAACCAAAAGCAAGAAAATCACCAAAAAGATGGTGGATTCTTTAATCGATAAAGCCAATATTTCCTATGATAGAAGTGAAGATAAACACTTCGATAATTTGTCCGCTTTAATGAAATCATTAAGAGGTAGTGATCCAGATGCTGCTGTCTTTTATTTAGCGAAGATGCTTGAAGCTGGAGATTTAATCGCCGCTTGTCGAAGATTATTATGTTCCGCTAGCGAAGATGTCGGTATGGCTTATCCAAACATCATTCCAATTGTCAAAGCCGCTGTTGATAGTGCTCTTCAATTAGGAATGCCAGAAGCTAGACTTCCTTTATCTAATGCCGCAATTTTAATTGCGACAGCTCCGAAATCTAATTCCGGTGTTATCGCTATTGATACCGCCATTAGTGACATCCATCAAGGTAAAGGAATTAATGTTCCTCGCTCTTTACAAAATACTCATTATGATGGAGAAGATGCTAATGTTAAGGGGCAAAATTATAAATACCCACATGACTATTCTCATCACTGGGTAAGACAGCAATATCTACCTGATGATATTAAGGATGCTAAATATTATATTTATCAGGACAATAAATTTGAGCAAGCCCTCAAAGAATATTGGGAAAAGGTGAAGAAATAATGCGTGTCGTTTTAACAACTGTTTTAAGTGCAAAAGTGGAGATTAACCAAAAGGTTGTTGGCTCAATTAACCGTGGTTATCTTTTGCTCGTCGGTTTTACCGATGGAGATGATAAAGAAATAGTTGATAAGATGGTCGATAAGATTCTCTCTTTAAGAGTTTTCCCAGATGAACACGGACAGATCAATATTTCTTTACAAGAAGTGAGCGGCTCCATTCTTTCGGTGAGTCAATTTACTTTATACGCGAACGCCGCTAAAGGAAGAAGACCATCCTTCGTGGATGCTTTAAGACCAGGTGAGGCTGAACCTTTATATGATTATTTCAACGAACAACTTGAATTAAAGCATGGAAAAGTCTCAACAGGCGTCTTTGGTGCAGATATGAAAGTGGAGAGTATTAACGACGGACCATTTACCCTACTACTTGATAGCAAGGAGCTTTTTAATTAATGAAAGTTTTAATCGGTTTATCAGGTGGAGTTGATAGTGCGGTTGCTGCCTATTTATTAAAGAAACAAGGCTATGATGTTTCCGCTTGTTTTATGCGTAACTGGGATGCTTTGGCGAATGGCGATTATTTAGGTAATCCCACCATTAATAATTCCCAATGTCCACAAGAAAAAGATTATGATGATGCCGTTTTAGTGGCTAAAAAGCTCGGCATTGAATTATTAAGAATCGATTTTGTGAAAGAGTACTGGGATGATGTTTTCTCTTATTTAATAAGAGAGTATGAATCAGGTAGAACTCCTAACCCTGATATTTTCTGCAATAAATATATTAAATTTGATGCTTTTTTAAAATTTGCGAAAAGCAAAGGATTTGATTATATCGCCATGGGGCATTACGCCAAAAGAATGGATAAAGACGGGAAAACTTATTTATTAAAATCATTTGATAAAAACAAAGATCAAACCTATTTCTTGTCGCAAATATCACAAGAACAAGTTTCTTCTTGCTTATTTCCTTTAGGAGATATTGATAAACCAGAAGTGAGAAGACTGGCTCATGAACTTAATTTATCTTCAGTTATGGATAAAAAAGATAGCACTGGTGTCTGTTTTATCGGAGAAAGAAATTTTAAAGAATTCTTAAAGAATTACATCCCCGCACAAAAGGGAAATATTGTTGATATAAATACCGGTCGAGTCATCGGAAAACACGATGGGGCGATGTATTATACCATCGGTCAAAGAAAAGGACTTGGCATCGGAGGAATCTCTGGAGAAGTCGCAAAAGGTTGGTTTATCGCTAAAAAAGATATAAAGAAAAACATCCTTTATGTTGCTTCTGGAGAAGAAAATGATTATTTATTAAGTGATAGATGTACCGTTAAAGTTTTAAACTTTATCACTGATAAACCAAAAGAAGGACAACATCTATTCGCTAAATTTAGATATCGTCAAGAAGATAAAGGTGTCACCATTCATTTTATAAATGAAGATGAGATTGAATTAATATATGATGAGCCATATAAAGCTGTCACACCAGGTCAAGCGGCAGTTTTATATAACGGCGATATATGTTTAGGTGGTGGATTAATTGATCACACCTATTACAAAAATAAGCAAACTGATTAATAAAATAGTTTTTTTATATATAAAAGTAGTATTTATCGCTAATTTGTGATAATTTATTTTTCGTTAAGCAAGAAAAGAAGCTTATTAATTCCTTTAAGAGCGAATAACTAGTGGTGAAAAGGTTATAAGGATAGATAAGTGGGCCACTTCTCAAGAATGCGGCTAATCCCCGCCGTTAACTGCGTAAAGTTATAAATAAGTGCATTCATAATAATGAATGAATAAGGATGGTACCGCGGTAAAATTATCGTTCCTTAAAAAGGAACTTTTATTATATTCGGAGGCAAAAATATGAAAAAGATGACTTCAGGCGAAATTAGACAAATGTGGTTAGATTTCTTTAAAAGTAAAGGTCACCATGTTGAACCAGGTAGTTCTTTGATTCCTAAGAACGATCCAACTCTTTTATGGATTAACGCTGGCGTCGCCGCTTTAAAGAAATATTTTGATGGTAGTGAAATTCCTCCATCAAGAAGGATCACTAACGCCCAAAAATCAATTAGAACTAACGATATTGAAAATGTTGGACATACCGCTAGACACCACACATTCTTTGAAATGCTTGGTAATTTCTCTATTGGTGATTATTTCCGTAAAGAAGTTATCCCCTGGGCCAAAGAATTATTAACCGATGAAAAATGGTTTGGTTTTCCAAAGGAAAAACTATATATCACATACTATACAGAAGACCTAGAAACCAAGAAATGCTGGATGGAGGCTGGAATAAGCGAAGACCATTTAGTGCCAAAAGATGATAACTTCTGGGAAATTGGTGAAGGTCCATGTGGTCCAGATACTGAAATCTTCTTTGATAGAGGAGAAAAATATGATCCCGAAGGTAAAGGCTTATCTTTATTAATCGATGACGAAGAAAACGACCGTTATATCGAAATATGGAATATTGTTTTCTCACAGTTTAACTCTGTTACCGGTGTAAAAAGAGAAGAATATAAGGAACTTCCAAGTAAAAATATCGATACCGGAGCGGGATTAGAAAGATTCTGTTGTATTATTCAAGGCACAGAAACTAATTTTGAAACCGATTTATTCTGGCCAATTATTGAAAAAGTCCAAGAATATTCTAATCATAAATATCAAGAGAATACTTTAGCGTTTAGAGTGATTGCTGATCATATTAGAGCTATTACATTTGCTTTAGCAGATGGGGAGATGTTCTCTAATGAAGGACGTGGTTATGTCTTACGTCGTTTATTAAGAAGAGCGGAGCGTTATGGCAAGGTATTAGGCATCAATCATCCTTTCTTATATCAACTTGTTGATATAGTCTCTGAAATTATGAAATCATATTACCCCTATTTACAAGGTAAGAAAGAATTCATTTCTAAGATGATTAAAGCGGAAGAAGAAAAATTCTTAAAAACTTTAGAAAATGGTGAAGCGATGCTATTAAAGTCCATCAAAGGTAAAGATACATTAGATGGTAAAGATATGTTCTTACTTTACGATACCTTTGGTTTTCCAAAAGAATTAACCATGGAAATATGTGAAGAAAATCATGTCAAAGTCGATTTAGCGGGTTTTGAAGCTCTTATGAAAGAACAAAAAGAAAGAGCTAGAAACGCAAGAGGCGATTTACAAAGCATGAATAAGCAATCTAAAGACTTATTGGAATTTAATGAACCAAGTCTATTTACATATGGTATTAAGCCTCTTGAAAGTGAAGTTATTGCCTTATTTAAAAATGGTGTGAGAGTAGAGGAAATAAGTGATGAAGGCGATGTGATTTTTAAAGAAACTAACTTCTATGCAGAAAGTGGTGGTCAAGTGGCCGATACTGGCACTATTAAAAATAGTGAATCAGCCTTTAAAGTCACAAATGTGATCAAAGCTCCTAATAAACAACATCTCCATCACATCGAAGGATTATATGGAAATATTAAAGTTGGTGATAAATTTCTCTTAAAAGTGGATGAATTACGTCGTCAAAAGATTATGAGAAATCACTCTTCGGTTCACTTGTTACAACAAGCTTTAACTGAGGTTTTAGGTGACCATATCGCTCAACAAGGTTCATATGTTAATGATGAATATTCCCATTTTGACTTCAATCATTATCAAAAAGTGACTCCTGAAGAATTAGCAGAAGTCGAAAAGAAAGTTAATGAATGGATCGCTGAAGGAATTCCATGTACCACACAAGTTTTACCAATTGAAGAAGCTAAGAAAATTGGTGCGAAAGCCTTATTTGATGAAAAATATGGTGACGTCGTCAGAGTGGTTTGTTTTGGTGAGGTCAGTAAAGAGTTCTGCGGTGGAACCCATGTTAGTAATTCGCAAGATATCGGTATCTTTGTCATCGAATTTGAAGAAAGTACCGGTGCGGGAATTCGTAGAATTCAAGCGAGAACTTCTTATGGAGCTTACGAATTAATTAAAAGAAGAGAAAATCTTTTAGGTAGAGTGAGAGATCAAGTGGGTGTCGCTAGCTTTAATGATGTTCCAAATAGAGTTTCTACTTTATTAAAAGAAAAAGAAGAAATGAAGAAGATGAATGAATCTTTATCCGATAAAATCGCTTATTTATCTAGCGAATCTTTAAAGAATTCATTTAATGAACTAAATGGAATTAGTTATTTATATGCTTATTTAAAAGGTAATAAGCGTGATTCCTTATTATCCTTATCCGATAATTTAAAGAAAACTCATGAAAACTATCTAATAGTTTTAATCGGTGAAGAAAATGGTAATTTACCAGTGATATGCGCGGCAAGTAAGAAAGCAAATGAAAAAGGCTATTTAGCCGGCAACATCGTTAAACAAGTAACTAACGCTTTAGGTGGAAGCGGTGGCGGCAGGCCTGATATGGCCTCTGGTGCTGGTAAAGATTCCTCTAAAGTTAATGAAGCACTTAATTTACTTAAAGGACTTATCAAATAATGCTAGATAGGGTTTTAGGTTTAGATTTAGGAACCACAACGTTAGGTATTGCTTATAGCGATCCTTTTGGATTTGTTCACGGCATCGAAACCTTTAGATTTGATAAAAATCAATATATTGTCGCTAGAAAACATGTCCTTAAATTAGTCGAAGAAATGATGATTAAAGAAATCGCTATCGGATTACCTCTCCACTTAAGTGGAGAAATGAGTGAAATGGCCAATAATGTCATCCGTTTTAAAGATGATTTATTAAAAGAAAATCCTCATTTAATTATTAATTTAGTAGATGAAAGATTATCTTCTGTTAGCGCGAATAGAAGTATTTCAGAACAAGGCCTTAATCACAAAAAAAGAAAAGAGAGTGTTGACCGTATTGCGGCCTGCATCATCTTAGATACATATATTAGAATGAAAGGAAATTAATTATGGTGGATTTAGACAAAACAATTACTGTTATCGATAATGAAGGAAAAGAACATCTCATGGAAGTTTTATTCACTTACGATAACGAAGAAAGAAAAACTTCTTACGTTTTCTTCTTTGATAAGGAAGCGGAAGATGAAATTTATGTCATGCGTTATACCGATAAGAAAGAATTAATCGAAATCGAAGATCCGGATGAATATGCGGAAGTTGAAGAAGTCTTTAATGCTTATCAAGAAGATCCAAAAATTCAAGAGATGAAGAAATAATTATGGAAGAAAAAAGAGTAGTTATTGAAGCTAAAAATCTTAATAAGGTTTATGGTGAAGGCGAAGCCACGACTTACGCCTTAAAAGATGTTTCCATTAAAGTTTATGAACATGAATTTTTAGTCATTTTAGGTGGCTCTGGTAGTGGTAAATCTACCTTACTTAATATGATTGGTGGCATGGATAAAGTCGATTCTGGCGAAATACTAGTAAATGGTAACGACATCGTCAAATTTAATGACCGTGAGTTAACAATGTATCGTCGAAAAGAAGTGGGATTTGTTTATCAATTCTTCAATTTATTAAATGACATCACTGTCTTTCAAAATGTCACTTTAACTCCTGGAAGTGATAAGAAAAGAGCACTTAAACTTCTAAGAGAAGTTGGCTTATTAGATAAAAAAGATAAATTCCCCAGACAATTATCAGGTGGACAACAGCAGCGTGTGGCGATTGCGCGTGCCTTAAATAAAGATTCCGATATTCTTTTATGTGACGAACCAACTGGCGCTTTAGATGACGCTTCTGGTAAAGCCGTCTTGAAGTTATTAGAAGGAATCCATAATCAGGGTAAAACAATTGTTTTAGTGACCCACACAAAAGAAATTGCTCAGATGGCGGATCGTATTATCACGATGAAAAACGCGAAAGTCGTTTCCGATGTTATTAACAAGAACGTTATTAAAGCAGAAGAGGTTGAGTGGTAATGTTTAAGACGCTATTTAAACCATTTTTAAAAAGGTTTATCGGCTTATTTTTCTCCATGGCCTTTGTGAGCATGCTTTCTGTTGGCTTATTAGTCGCTTTTACAAGCTCCATGACCAATTTATCGACCACATATCGTGATTATAAGAATAAGTACGGGGCCTGTGATGCCCTGATTACCACTAATGTCGGATTAAGATCTTCTATTGAAGGTTTAGGCGTGGTTGAAGGTGTAGAAGCTTATGATACACGTTTAACTATGGACTGTTTTCTTAAGAAAAGTGATGATCGTACTATTACCGCGAGATTATTTTCTTATGATAAAGAAATGGACCACGTATTTAAGCGTTATGTCTTAAAAAGTGGGGAAGTAGCTCCCGATAAAATAAATGTCTCTATCGTTAGAAAATACGCCGAAAATAATGGCTTTAATGTTGGTGATACGTTAAGAATTGGCTATGCTTCTTTTTATATTCCTATTCATATATCGGAAATTATTGAAACACCAGAAGCAATGTTTGTGCGTGCTACAGATTATATCTGGTCAGATTCACGTGACTTTGGCTATATCTATTTAGACCAAGTTGAAATCGATAAAGTTTTAGCAAGAGTGGTAAAGGAATATACCGATAATCCAGAATTTAAAGAAATATATGAAAAACTTCAGGAAACTCTCGGTATAGAGTTACCCGATATCGAAAAATTAATCGAAGTTGGTAATAGATATTCCAGTTTTGTTTTTAACCAAATATTGGTTAAATCAGTGAGAAAATATGACCAGAACAAATTGATGGATAATCTTAAAACTTTCTTAAATGGAAAAGTTGAGATTAAGAGTGCTCAAAAAGCTAATGAACAACTCTATCAAGTTTATATGAGTAACGCTGTGAAACAATTAAGAGTAGCAGCAACTTTCTTACCAGCTTTCTTCTATTTGGTAACAATGGTGGTTATCGGTTTATTCTTAAACCAAATTATCACATCAATGACCAAAGAAATCGGAATTATGATGTCAGTTGGTATTGCTGGTAAAGAAATACGAAAGCTTTTCTTCGCTTTTACATTACTAATGACTTTCGTTGCATCCATATTAGGTATGGGCGTAGCTGTAGGTTTAAATATTTATCTAACAAGCATATTTAGAGCCGCCTATAGTATCCCAACTATCCCATTTACCTTAAATCCATGGGTTTGTGTATTATCTGCGTTATCTTTAATTATTGTTGGACAATTATCATGCTTATGGTCCACAGCCAAGATCTTTAAGATCACACCAAAAGATGCGATGCTCAATAATGAAAGCAAACGTAAGAAACTACCAAAATGGCTCGATAAATTTATTGATAAGGCACCGATGAACATCAAATTATCAACAAACTCTATCGCTCAAAATCCGCGTCGTTTTGCGGTTTCTACCTTCTCCATTTTTGCGGCCTTTACGATGATTATGGTCACTGGTTTTTTCCATACATCTAAAGATGAACTTATCGGTCAAACCTTAAATCGCCGTTGGTGTTATGACGCTCAAGTATATTTAACGGAAGTTGATCAAACTAATTTAATTGATGAACTTAAAAAGCAACCTTCTGTTAAAGAAGTTGAAGAAGGCTACTTTACCTACTTAAAAGTAACAAGTGGTGGAAATGATTTTTATCTAGAAACATTAGGTGTCGATTCTTCAGATGGACCATTAGTCTATATCCCTGATAGCAAAGGTAAAAAAGAAATGGCGATTCCTGATAAAGGTATCATTTTATCCAAAAATGACGCTGAAAGATTGAAGGTCAAAGTGGGCGAAACTATCAAAATTAATGATAAAGACATAGAGGTTAAAGGCGTATCTGAACAATATTTCCATATGATCCAATATATGTCGAGAAAGCAAATGCAAGAATTAGGAATTCAATATGCGACGACATTTTTAGTGAATGTAGAAAATGAAACCGAATTTTTGAGTTTTTTATCAGAAAAAGACGCTAAATGTTTAACGGTTTTTACCGCCTCTTTAAAGAAGGATGTTAATACCGTATTTAGGTCGGTTGACGTCTTCGTCATCATTTTAATTGCCTTTGCTTTAGGCATGAGCTTTGTCATCTTAAACATCATGTCTCAAAATGCTTTGATGGAACAACAAAGGCCAATCTCAGTCATGAGAGCGATAGGATTTAGAATTATAAATATTTCTAATATTTGGACAATTGAAAGCTTCTTACAGCTTCTTTTGTCTTCCTTATTTGCTATACCGACTAGTGTCGGATTATCGAAAATACTATTCTTTTTAGCATCTTCTAAAGCTCAGGTTTATCCTTTCATATTCGATTGGAAAGTCGTGGTCTTCGGAATGCTATTCGTTCTCGCGGTCATCGTGGCGAGCCATATGATATCGATGGTAACCATCAGAAGATGGAACCTCGCTGATAATACGAGAAGTAGAGAATAATTAATTAATAAAATAAAACAATGCCTAAAACCGCGCTTAGTAAAATAAGTAGTATCGGATTTAGGCTTTTTTTAAACATTCTTTTATATATAAAAGCAAATAATGAAAGCACTAATAATAAAGTAAAAGAAACACGGTCAAAATATAGGCTTTGAGAGAATAATGGGTGACCTTGATATAAAAGAATTTTTATTAATAAAACAATAGCGGTAGAGGCAATTAAAGCAACAACCACAGGTTTAACACCATTTAATGCCCCTTTTACGAAACGATTCTTTAAGAAACGGGCAAGGATTAAGGAGATTAAGATAATGATGATAAACGATGGTAAAACAACACCAATAGTGGAACAGATAGCCCCAAAAACACCACCGGTTTGAGAACCAACAAATGTTGAGATGTTAATTGCAAATGGTCCAGGAGTGGATTCGCTAATCGCGATAAAATCAGTTAATTGACTTTCTTGTAACCAGCCTTTATTAACTACTTGCTCTTGTATCATCGGAATCATCGCATATCCGCCACCAAAGGTGAATAGGCCAATTAAGAAGAAAGTATAAAACAATTCAAAATAAATCATTATTCTTTCTCCTTTCTGGTTAGTAAGGTGGATATTACTCCAATAAGTAGACCTAAAGCGATAATTGCTAATGTGATAAAAGGAATCTTAATTTGAAAAATATTAAGCGCTAAAGTACCCGCTAAAACAGCAGCAAAAATAACAATTGAAAGAAGAGAATTTGGGACCGCTTTACGAAGTTTTAAAACCGCCATAAATAAAAGGATGATCACACCGACAGATATTCCTTTAAAAGCGGCTTGAACTATCGACCAAGACATAAATGTCTTATAGAACAATGAAATAATATAAATGATGATAAAAGAAGGGATAACTAAACCAAGTGTTGCAAAGAAACTCCCCCAGAAACCAGCCACTTTAAAACCAACATAGGTAGCGGCATTGACACTTATCGGCCCAGGAGTGGATTCGCTAATGGCTAAAATATCTAAAATTTCACCGCTTGTGGCCCATTTTCTTTTCTCGACAACTTCCTTTTGAATAATGGGAATCATCGCATATCCGCCACCAAAGGTGAATGCCCCAACCTTTAAAAAGGTTATAAATAGGATCAAAATTTGATAAATTTTATTCTCTTTTTTCACGCCCTCTATTATATAGAAGGTCAAGACATAAATAAACTATGGAAATTGTTTCTCGTTATTTGTTATAATAACGCAGGAAAAATTAAGAGGTATCAATATGGCAGAGAAAACAAAACTCACGAAAGCTGGATATAAAAAATTAGAAGACGAACTTCGTTATTTAATTGACGTCGAACGTGAAGAAGTCAAAAGACAATTAGCAGAAGCTCGTGCTCAAGGTGACTTAAGCGAAAACGCTGACTACGATGCCGCTAGAACCAAACAAGCGGAAGTTGAAAGCAGAATTAAAGAAATTGAATATATCTTAAATAACTGTGATATTATCGAAGAAAATTCAAGAGGCAACCGTGTCGCATTAGGTTCTACAGTGAAGATTAAATATCTTGAAAGCGGTAAAGAAGCTGAATACATGATTGTCGGTTCTGTAGAAAGTGATCCATTCAACGGTAAGATTTCTAACTCCTGTGCTTTAGGTGAAGCCATCATCGGTAAACAAGTCGGAGATGTCGTTGAAGTTAAAGCGATCAAGACTTATAAAGTCGAAATCTTAAAAATCGGCTCAAAATAATCAAAATTTTGAACAAATTGGTAAATACCCTCCCTAGTTAATATATAGGAGGGTTTTTATATGTTTAAAATCATTATCGGCGTAGTTATTGCCGCGGCAGTCCTCATTGTAGGCTTCATGATGATTGATCCAAAAGTAACTAAAACTGCGAAAACTGCTGACACCACATTAGTTGTCGAAGGAGAAGGTGGAAGCAAATATACGATTGAAGGAGAGGTCAATAAGCCTGGTACTTATTCGTTAAATGAAAACATCACTTTAGCAGATTTAATTCAAGCTAGTGGTGGTACCACAAATAATGCTGACGATTTAGCTTATTTCTCGGAAGCCCCTTTAAAAGCGGGAAATACATATTATATAGCTAGCAAATACGATAACACTGATATCTGCAATAGTTCCGCTATTAACAAAGTTAATATCAACGCAGATGATGCGGAAAAGCTTACTAGTGTTAATGGGATTACTTCTAGTATCGCCAGTTCCATTGTTAGCTATCGTACTTCAAATGGTATTTTCAAAACCATCGAACAATTAACTGAAGTTTACGGTATCGGAAACGCCACTTATCGAAAAGTTAGAAATTACGTCATTCTTCACACGTGATACTTCTTTTATTCTTTCTCTTCTTTTGGATTGGTTTATCCTTTCGTTATGCAGTTTTATTATTTACTGTAGTTGTTATTCTTTTAGCAATTTTAGTCTTTAGAAGATACAAAAGTAAGCTTTGCTTATTGTGTTTAGGAATCACTTTTATCGGCGTTGGAATTAGCTATATAAGAATAGATATACAAAAGGAAAACTTTATAGGCATTGTTATCGATTCTAAAGATAATTATTTCATCTTGCTTTCAAAAGGAGAGAAACTATATGCCTATAACAAAGATAATGAATATGAAATAGGAGATTATCTATATGTTAAAGGCAAGAAAGAAGAGCTAGATTTTGTGGTTCTTGAAAGTCAATTTGATTTCAAGGATCATCTTAATAAAAAGGGGATATATTATTCGATAGATGTTAAGGGTATAGAGGCTAAGTTTACTAACCCCATTAAAATCAGAAAAACACGAAATAAGTTTTTAAACCACTTTGATGAACAAAAAAGAGCGCTTATTAAATCTATGTTATTCTCTGAACACGAAGATAATCAGGATTTAAATAATATCGATAAACTTCATCTATCTAGACTAGTGAATGCCTCTGGTATTTATATCTATGCTTATTTAAGGTTTTTCACGTTCATTCTTTCATATTTTATCAAAGATAAAAGGATTAAAATCGTTTCTTTAATTACTTTAGTTCCTTATTTCATTTTTACATTTCCTAGACTTACCGTTTTAAGAATTATGATCATGGAGCTATTAAGATATATTAATGAAATATTCTTTAATAAAAAGATAAAATCATTAGAGCTATTATCAATAAATGGATTTATCCTCTTATTATTTGATTTTCATAATGCTTATCAGATGAGTTTTATCTTAGGCATGAGCATGCCAATAATCATCTCTTTAATTAGAGATATGACCTTTATGTATAAGAGATTTAAAAAGAAGGTAGTGGAGCTATTTTATATCTATGCTGCATTCATTCCTTTTGAATTTAAGTTTTACAACGGCATAAATCCTTTATCGATAGTTTTACAAACGCTTCTATCCCCATTATTTATTGCTTTAGCGACAATGTCGTTATTATGTTTCTATGGTGTTCCTATTTATGGAGTGGTTTCATTCTTATTAACGGGAGTGTCAAATCTATTAGGATGGTTATCGAAGATATCGATACAAATTAATGGGCCACCATTCAATGAATGGTATCTACTAGGTTATATCTTATTACTATTATCATATTGTTACTTTAGAAGCATTGATTTTATTCCTATTTATCGATTAAACGGGCTAATAGAAATCATTTATCTATTATTTAGATTAATTCCTTTATATATGCCCACTTCGATGCAGGTTTCCTTTATTAATGTCGGTCAAGGTGATTCTTGTTTAATTAGAAAGGGGAATACCGCGGTTTTAATCGATACTGGTGGATTAAAAAATGTTGATATAGGGAAAAATGTCTTAATCCCATTTTTAGAAAAACAAGGCATCTATGATATCGATTTAGTTATCACCACACATGATGATTATGATCATGTCGGAGCATTAGATTCTTTAAAAAACAATTATTATGTAAAAGATGTAGTTAAAGAAGCGACGGATTTTCCGATAAATATCAATGGAATTACTTTTAGTAATTATAACAACCATATCGGCGAATATTCTGAGAAAAACGACAATTCTTTAGTCATCGGTTTTACACTCATGAATAAGAGTTTTTTGATAACTGGAGACGCACCGAAAGAAGTGGAAAGAAATATCATTAATGAATATGAACATATCGATTGTGACATCTTAAAAGTGGGACACCATGGATCAGAGACTTCAACGTGCGATGAATTTATCAAATTCTTAAAACCGAAAGTGGGAATTATCTCATGTGGCAAAAACAATAAATATGGTCATCCCAAGAAAAGCGTTTTGAAAATATTAGAGGATAATAACGTCAAAATAAGACGAACAGATATAGAAGGAACAATTACCTATCGTAACTACATTTTTATGTAGTTTTTGACCTAATTTTGTATAATTATTATATATATGGTTCATCTAGTATTTGGTAATCAAAGTTCCGAGATTAAAAAAGTTATTAAAAACATCGCTAAACAAAATTTACCTGAACGCGATGATATGAATTTTGTGAGATATGATGGTAATAATGTTTTAATTCAGGAAATCATTGATGACGCTAATTACGTGCCTTTAGGCTATGATCATAAGGTTGTGGCTGTGGACAATTGTTATTTCTTAATGAAACCAAAACCAAGAAATAAAATTGAAGGCGACCAAGATTATAAAGTTTTAATTAGCTATTTAAAAAATCCAAATCCAGATTGCGATTTGATTTTAACAGTGCCTACATCAGCGATAGATTCATCTTTAGAGATAATTAAAATTATTAAAGAAACAGGCAAAGTGACTGAAATTAAAGATCCAGATGTTAAAGAGTGGAACCAATACGTTAAATTAACTGTTAATGAATATATTAAGAAAAATCCAAACTGCCGTATTGATAGTGATGCAGTTATGGAATTAACCGATAGAACATCAGGTGATATTCCTTTATTAAGGAATAGTCTTATTAAATTATTCTTATATACCGATCACGTTAGATATGAAGATGTTATTTTAATGGTCACTAGACCTTTAGAAGATAACGCCTTCCAAATTTTTAATTTCTTATTAAATAATGAAAAAGAAAAAGCAGTGGGACTATTTAGAGATTTACAGGTCAGCAACGTTGAACCTGTGACTTTGATATCTATGTTAGGCAATCAATTCCGTTTATTAAGCCAAGTCGTCTTTTTAGCCAAGAAAAATTACACGAACGATGAGATTGCTATGGAATTAAATATCAAGCCCATCAGAGTCCAAATTCTAAAAAGACAAACATATACGATGAGCGAAAACGCTATTCACCAAACTTTAGATGATTTATTTAATTTAGATTTACAAATTAAAAGCGGCCTTGTGGACCGCTTCTATGCTTTTGAACTTTTCTTATTAAATTTCAAAAGAGATTAATTGTTCTATTATTTAATAGAATTGACTAAACGTTGTAATTCGCCTTTTTGTCTAGCGGCAGTATTTTTGTGTTGAATACCATCACTGACAGTTTTATCGATTAAGTGGAAAGCGCTATTTAAAGCTTCTTCCGCTTTTGCGACATCTTTTGCTTCAACCGCTAATCTAACTTTTTTAGCAGCAGTACGAACTGCGCTTTTAGCGGAGACGTTTCTTTGACGTGCTTTTTCGTTTGTGCGATTACGTTTAATTTGGGATTTTATGTTTGCCATAATTTACCTCTCTTTTTAAATTTCGTTAGTAATGTTATCAAATGCGAACAAATAATTCAATTATTTATTCATTAATTTTTACTTCTTTTCACCCTTCTTGGCTTTTTGAAGTTTAGCGACCTCATAAACGAAGTCGTTAACTGAGGCCATTTGACCGAGTAATTCTTCAGGGAATTCGATGTCGAATTTATCTTGAACATCTCTAATCAATTCGACATAACTCATCGAATCTCCACCGAGATCATTAATCCAGTGAGCGTCATCTTCAATCTTGAAGGTTGGTAAGATTAAGACTTTAGAGAAAATTTCTCTCATCGGAACTAAAATTGCTTCAATTGTGGCTTTATCAAAACCTTCAAAGGTTTTCGCTTTCTTCTTGTTATCAATTGGTAAATATTCTTTACTATTCTCTTCGAGAGCTTTCTTGATAACGAAACGTTTGACTTTCATATTGTTTGCTAATGGTAAACGACCTTTAGAAAGGAAGACGCCATCGATTTTAACCTTGTGAGGAAGATTTGGAACGATTTCTTCAACCTTAGCTTTAATAGCTTTAATATCTTCTTCTGTGGCTTTATTATCGAGTTCAAGGACTAAAGCAATCTTTTCAATATTGTTATGTTCTGGTGAATAACCCAAGACACAAAGTTGATTGACTGTAGGTAAATCTTTGAAATAGATTTCTAGTTCATCCGGGAAGATATTTTCACCATCCGGATTGATGATGATATCTTTGATACGACCTTTTAAATAATAACCGCCTGTAGCATCGATTTCAGCGATATCACCGGTGCGGAAATAGCCATCTTCAGTTAATGTGGCTTTTTGTTCAACTCCGTTGATAATTTCACGAATATGAATTGTTGGTGATTTGACTAATAATTCGCCAGTCTTATCAATCTTATAAGTAACACCGTGTAATGGTTTACCGATACTACCTTTTAATCTCACTTCAACTTCTGGTGATAATTCCACAGAAGTAACACCGATTTCAGTCATACCATAACCATTATAGAGGTTATAACCCAAACCATTAATTTGAGTTAATGTTTCTCTAGATAAGAAACCACCGCCAGAAATACAGTATCTAACTTTATTACCTAATAATTTGCCTTGAACTTTATCTCTAGCAATCTTACTAGCGGCAATACCAGCTTCTGCTTTATCAATCTTGCCAGTGTTATAACCAATCATCTTATCTAATAATTCTTGTCTTTGTGGTCCTTCTAAAGCGGCACGTCTAGAAACACCTAATGCTAATGAATCCCAGAATAGTGGGACGCTATAGACATGGGTGATACCAGTCTTTTGACAAATGCTTTGAATATCGCTTGGCGCATTACTGCTTGGGAAGACAATTGTGCAACCATAGAATGTATACCATAAGAAGACAGCGACGAAGCCAAAGATATGGTGGAATGGAATCATCGCCAAGATTTTAAGCTTACCAAGTTTCTTTGGATACATAATATCTTCTGTTACTTTGCCCATATCTAAAGAACAACAGATTTGATTACATAAGTTTTCACCATTGAAAACCATTAATTTGACATCACCAGTTGTACCACTGGAAGAAAAGATAACTTCGTTCTCCCAAGTTGGAGTAAAGGAATAATGGTGCTTTTCTTCAATTAAATCAGAGATCGAAATCTTCATGATTGGATATTGATTAGCATCATCGGTGATAATGGCAAGAGCTTTGCTCATTTCAGCGACATGGATAGCCCCTTCTTTCGAAGTTCTAGCGTCGATAAGTAATGGTTTATAACCACACATTAAAATCGCCCAGAACATTTCACCCCAGTGTGGTGAGTTAGCAACCTTTAAAATAATTGGTCTATTTTTTGGTTGTTGAATTAAATATTGAGATAACGCACTCGCTAATTCATAAGCGTGAGAACGCATTCTGGAGTAGCGGTAGTGTTTGATTTTTCCTTTTGAGTTGATATATTCGACTGCGACCCTCTTTTGATTATTTTTCATCGTAAGATAGAAAATATCTTCCATCTTTTTGGTGGTGTTCATCAAAGATGAAGCGGTCGAAAGAAATTCTGTAATTTTGCTTTGATTGTTAGCCATAAATTTATACCTTCCGTTATATATTCTACTAAAAATTATTATTTTTTAGAAATGTTTCATCTAATGAGTGAAAAGTTACTTCAACTTTTTCCTCGCTAATATCTAAAATTGCATATGAAGAATCATGTCCATCACGAGCAAAAGTTACTGCTCCTGGATTAACTAAAATTAAGCCATTTTCATTAAGAAATTTTCTTTGATGGGTATGGCCATACGCAAATATTCTCACTTGGTTATCTTCTAGTAATTTAGAATTTACATTTGGTTTATGCTGAGCAAAGAGGTTTCCATATGGAGTTGGTATAACCAAATATTCTAAAAAATCACCGAAATAATCGCAGTTTCCTCTAACGGAACGATATGGGTAAATTGAATAACTATCAGATTCAGAATCCCCAAGGTGGAGATATAGATCAGCATTTGGATGACGTAACGCAATTTCTTCTAACGCCATATTGTTACCATGACTATCACTTACTAAGACGATTTTCATAAGCATGTAAATAATATATTATTTGGAAAAAAGAAAAAAGAATTTATAATTAAAGCCATGGATAAAGAAAATTTGCGTGTCGTATTTATGGGAACTCCGGAAATCTCCGCGAGTGTTTTTGAAGCGATGATTAATGACGGATATCATTTCGTCGGTCTTATCGCTCAACCCGATCGTCCTATCGGAAGAAAAGGAGAATTAGAAAAAGTTCCCACTAAAAAGATAGCGGAAGCTTATAATATTCCGGTTTTTCAGCCCGTCAAAATTAGAAAAGAATACGAGTTCGTCAAAGAATTAAATCCAGATATTATCATCACATTGGCCTATGGCCAAATTGTGCCACAAGGTCTACTAGATATTCCAAGATATGGATGTTTAAATCTACACGGTTCTTTACTTCCAAAATATCGTGGAGCGGCGCCTATACAGTATGCATTAATCAATAATGAAAAGGTAACCGGCATGACTCTAATGGAGATGGTCGATAAGATGGACGCTGGTAGAATGTATGCTAAAAAAGAAGTATTGATTGATGAAGAAGACAATTCCACTTCTTTATTTAAAAAAATGGCGGTAGCCGCTAAAGAATTAATCCTAGAATCCTTACCTTTATATATCGATGGAAAGCTAAAAGGAGAAGAACAAGACGAATCACAAGTTTCCTTCTGCCCCACAATTAAACCAGAACAAGAAAAACTAGATCTATCCTTAGATGTTTATAAAATAAACGGTTGGATAAAAGGTTTAGCGGATCATCCTGGAGCGTATCTATATTTAGATGGTAAGAAAATAAAAATTTATAAATCTAAAGTATTAAATGAAATAACAGATCATGAAGTTGGAGAGATTATCCAAGCCGATAAACACGCTTTAATTGTTCAATTTATAAAAGGACAGTTACAAATCCTCGAACTTCAAAAAGAGGGTAAAAATAGAATGGATTACAAGTCTTTCGTGAATGGAAACCAAGGCTTGTTAGGTAAGAAATTTGACTAGTAAAAACTAGTCATTTCTTTTAGAATTGTATTATGGCGAAAACATTAACTCTGTCCGTACATCAACTTGTTGATTTCTTATTAAGAACTGGCGATATCGATAATCGTGTTTTTAATCGTAGTTCAATGACGGAAGGAAGTAGAATTCATGCTTCTTATCAAGCTAGCCAAGGTTCTAACTACATGAGTGAGTATCCTTTGCTCCATCGTTTTTATATCGGAGACGTCGATGTCACCATTCAAGGAAGAGCCGATGGAATTATCAAAAGAAAAAGTGGAGATTATATCATTGATGAAATCAAATCCACTGTGGAAGATTTAAAAATCTTTAGAGATGATAATTTCGATTGGCACATCGGACAAGCTAAATGCTATGCCTATCTGTTCGCTTTAGAACAAAATTTACCATCAATATCGGTGAGACTAACTTATATTAGACAAGGCAAGGAAAAAGAAAAAAGAATTGAAGAATATTATTTTTTGATTAGTGAACTTGAACAATATGTTCATACATTAATAGAAGACTATCTAGATTTTTATAACATCATTTTTAGACACATAGAGGAGAAGAATAAATCAATTGAACAATTAATCTTCCCTTTCACTAAATATCGCAAAGGGCAGCGGGAACTGGCTAAATATTGCTATTCTATCGCTAAAAACGGGGGAAGATTTTTCGCTGAAGCTCCAACTGGTATCGGTAAAACTATTTCCACCTTATTCCCGTTTATTAAAGCTTCCGCAGAGGATGAGGAAACAAAAATCTTTTATTTGACCGCTAAAACAAGTGGTAAGGAAAGTGCCTATAACACAGTCAGCATTTTAAAAAACCATGGCCTCATTGTTAATGATGTTGTGGTAACCGCTAAAGACAAGATTTGCTTTAGCAAAGGTAAAGCTTGCAACCCGGATGAATGTCCATATGCAAGAGGGTATTACAACAAGATTCAAGCGGTTCTTAAATATATGCTTTTAAATTATTCTTCCTATGATTTAGAAACAATCACTAAAGTGGCTAGAGAAAATGAAGTTTGTCCTTTTGAATTAGAATTAGATCTATCTTTATTCTCCGATATCATCATCTGTGATTATAACTACATGTTTGATCCTATTTCATATATGAAAAGGTATTTTGATAACGACGCTTCTCATCATTTAGCCTTAATCGATGAGGCTCATAATTTAATCGAGAGAAGTAGAGACATGTATAGTGCTTCTTTATCGTTAAATAAATATAACGAAGCCAAAAAGTCAGTGAGACCATCCAAACATCTAAGACTTAAACGTTCTTTAACTAAAGTTACCAAGATGTTCAAAGATATAAATGATACTTATGATTTTGGTAATCACATCATCGAAGGTTTACCAGAAGAAATGATGGATGTTTTAGATTATTTTTTAACAACTTGTCAAGACATCAACAAAAACGACAATAAAGAGATGACTAAAGATCTTTTAGATTTCTATTTAGATGTGAACGAATTCTTAAAAATAACGGATTTCTACTGCGATAAATATATTTTATATATTTCTAAAGATAAAGATGATATGAAAATCAATCTGTTTTGTTTAGACGCCAGTAGCTTCTTAGCTAAGAGCATGAAGTCAGTTAAAGGCTGCGCTTTATTTTCCGCGACATTACAACCGATTGAATATTATATTGATACTTTAGGTGGGGATAAAAAAGAAGATCCAAGAATTATTCTCCCTTCTCCATTTAACAAAGATCATCTGGCCGTTTTAGTAGCGCCAAAGGTTTCTGTAAAATACTATAACCGTGAAAAATCTTATGGTGAAGTCGTGGAATATATTAAATCCTTTATTAAAAATAAAGTTGGCAATTATTTCATCTATTCTCCAAGCTATGAATATATGGATAATCTTCTTACTAGACTAGATATCGATGATGTCGATATTTTTATCCAAAGTAAGGATATGAGTGATGAAGAAAAAGAAGCGATGCTTAATAATTTCCAAACTAACCCCACAAGAACAACATTAGGTTTTATGGTCATCGGTGGCTCCTTTTCCGAAGGAATTGACCTGGTCAGTGACCGTTTAATCGGTGCAGTTATCATCGGCATTGGTTTACCAAAAATCAATTTCCAAAGCGATAAAATCGCTGAATATTATTTACAGAGAGATTTGCCTGGTAGAGATTACGCTTATATTAACCCAGGTATGAATAAAATCATGCAAGCGGTCGGACGCGTCATTAGAAGTGAAGATGATAGAGGCGCAGTTCTTCTTATAGAAGAGAGATTTTTAAATAGACAATATCGTGACTTATTTAAAGAAGAATGGGAAAACTATCAAGTAGTTTTAAAACCAGAAGAAGTAGAAACCATTCTTACAAAATTCTTTAAGTAGTTAAAATTATTGATATAATTTAGGCATTATGGATTTCAAACAAGAAAAGATTAGAAATTTCTCCATTATCGCTCATATCGACCATGGCAAGTCCACATTAGCGGATCGTATTTTAGAATCCACTGGTGCGATCGAAGCTAGAGAAATGAAAGATCAAATCTTGGATTCTATGGATTTAGAAAGAGAAAGAGGAATTACCATTAAGCTTAACGCTGTAACTTTAAGTTACAAAGCTGATGATGGTGAGGAATACATCTTCAATTTAATCGACACTCCTGGGCATGTCGACTTCACTTACGAAGTAAGCCGTTCTTTAGCTGCATGCGAGGGGGCCCTTTTAGTAGTTGATGCCACACAAGGAGTGGAAGCTCAAACTCTCGCTAATGTCTATTTAGCGGTCGATAATAATTTAGAAATATTACCAGTAATCAATAAAATTGATTTACCCAGTGCACAACCCGAATGGGCGAAACAAGAGATTGAAAAGAGAATCGGTATTGATTGCACAAATGCCGTGGAAGTATCTGCTAAAACCGGATATCACATCCATGAATTATTAGAATATATCGTCAAAAATGTTCCTGCTCCAAATGGAGACTATAAAGCTCCACTAAAAGCACTAATATTCGATAGTTATTACGACCCATATAGAGGTGTTGTAATTCTTATTAGAATTAAAGATGGTGAGGTGAGTGTTGGAGATCACATCAAACTCATGCAAGCGGGAACCGATTATCAAGTCACAGAAGTGGGTATTAGAACTCCTAATGAATTAAAAACTAAAACTCTTTCCGCTGGTCAAGTTGGTTATTTGTGCGCTCAAATAAAAGACATCAAAGATGTCCATCCAGGTGATACGGTAACTAGTTTTGATAATCCGACAAAAGAAGCTTTGCCTGGATATCGTTTAATTAACCCAATGGTTTACTGTGGATTATATCCAGTCGATAGTAAGAAATATCAAGACTTAAAAGAAGCTTTAGAAAAGCTTGCTCTTAACGATGCTTCTTTACAATTTGTGGCAGAAACTAGCCAAGCTTTAGGTTTTGGTTTTAGATGTGGTTTTTTAGGTCTATTGCATATGGATATCGTTCAAGAACGATTAGAAAGAGAATATAACCTTGATCTCATCTTAACCGCACCTAGCGTTATCTATCATGTTAACTTGACAGATGGCACAACCATAAATTTAGATAACCCCGCAAAATTACCTGATGGTAGCAAGATTTCTTCTATTGAAGAACCATATGTTAGAGCCTCGATTATGACACCGAAAGAATATGTCGGTCCAATCATGGAACTCTGTCAAGAAAGAAGAGGCATATATACCAACTTAGAATATTTTGATGATACTAGAATGATCCTAACCTATGAATTACCTCTATCTGAAATTGTTTACAATTTCTTTGACAAATTGAAAAGCTACACAAAAGGATATGCTTCTTTTGACTATGAGTTCTCTGATTATAAGAAATCTGAGCTAGTAAAACTTGACGTTTTATTAAATGGGACAGTCGTAGATGCTTTAAGCAGTATCGTTTATCGGCCCAATGCTTATCATCGTGGTTTAGGGATTATTCGTAGAATAAAAGAAGTTATTCCTCGCCACCAATTCGAAATTCCAATCCAAGCTGCAATTGGGGGAAAAGCCATCGCTAGATGCGATGTAAAAGCAGTCAGAAAAGACGTTCTTGCCAAGTGTTATGGTGGTGATATCACCCGTAAAAAGAAGCTTTTAGAGAAGCAAAAAGAAGGCAAAAAACGGATGAAGAAAATCGGCTCCGTGGAAGTTCCACAAGAAGCTTTTATGTCAATCTTATCGATTGACGAAGATAGTGATTAACTATATTTTCAGTATAAAATTAGTACATTTTTGGTTTTTTGTTGCACCTATGGTGCTTTTTATTTATAATGATGACAAAGAGGTGATATTATGGCCAGCAATGAATTAGCGATTCGTTTTACTGAAGGCAAATACGCAACAAGATCAGAAGTTAGCAAAGAACTTAAGATGAGCATGATCGATAGCATCTGGAGTTCTATCTTAAATTATCGTTCTAACTTTAATCGTTACTTAAGCGTTAAATCTATTGAGAAAAATCAATTAGTCTTGTGTTTATGTCCTACAGTGAACGCACTTATCAGCACAACTAATTTAAAATTAGTTAGAGTAGCAAAGGATTATTCTAGACTCAATCTTAATAATGGTGAAGTTACCAGATTTGAAGATGATTGTTTAATCAAAGCTTTGAAATATCTAGCTAAAGAACATGAAATCGAAGTCTCTGATAACTATCTTCGCTCCTTAATCCATGGTGATATTAAAGAACCCGCTCCATCAGTGCGTGTTTTACTCAATTACCTTAACGCTCTTAACTTTGTTAAAAGAAGTTATGTTAATCCAATTAACGATGACTTTTTAGCGGAACTATATTCCATATTGACCGGTACAGAAGAATTAACAAGTTTTTATAGAAGTACCGAAGATACCAATCGTGAGAATAGAGTTTTGATTGATAGAATCTATACTTGCGCACCTGTCGCGTTAATCGAAGGCATGATGGATGGTTTATTCTCCTTCATTGCTACCTCACAATTATCATCAGGCTGCAAAGCAGCAATAGCTTATTATTACATCAATTATATTCGTCCATTTGCGACTTTTTCAGATGAGATCGCTTTATTAATTGCTAAATCCATCTTAGCGCATGATGGTTTAGATGAGATGGGTGCTTTATTACCAATCGAATCTTTAATCTCTGAGAATCAAGAGGAAATAGCTAGATTATTCGTCGAAGTCCAAAAGACTAGTGATGCCACCTATTTCGTTAACTTTGCTTTAAAGCAACTAGAAGCCACGATCGATGAGTGTGTCGACTTTATGACTAACTTAAAAGTATCCACGGTAAGAGAAGATTTCTACCGTGTTGATGAAAAGAAAGAACCAGTAGTGACTCCATCAGTTTCTTATACCACTGAACAGCCTTCCTTATTCGATAGTCAAGAAGAGAAGAAAGAAGCGGTTAGTGAACCAGAAGTTGAAGTTCAAAAACCAGAGCCATTAGTGGTAGAAAAGAAAGAAGAACCTATGGTTCAAGCAAGAGAAGAGTCATCCGCTCAACCTGAACAAATCGCGGTTAGTTATATCCCACCTGCCATAGATGAAAAGCAAGCTTTACGTTTAGAACAACACTTATTAGAACTTGATCCTTCTTTAAGAAAACACGAAGCACATTTCTATGCCAGACACTGTACATTAGGTAAAAGTTATACAATTGCCCAATATAAGCGTATGATAGGTTGTGTCTACGAAACAGCGAGAACCGCTATGGACCACTTAGTGGAATTAGGTTATTATCGTAAAGATAGTAGCAACAAAAAATTCATCTATACACCAATTCCACGTAAATAAGGAGAATTAAATTATGAAAACATTTGCCGGAGAAATGAACGGATTCGTGATATTTGCCATTGTATTAGGCATCTTTGCTTTAATCGCGATTATCGCCTTTGTCATCTATCGTTTTTTAAAACCAAAACTTAAAGAACAAGAAGCACCAAAGACAGAAAAAGATTACGCTCAAGAGGAACTTGATCGTCGTTTAGAACCAGTCGATGATGAGCAAGCTAGAAAAGCAATCGAAGATTATAAACCAACCGATGACGAGGATTAATAAACCGAAATCTTTATATATTCATGTTCCATTTTGTGAACATTTATGCGATTACTGTGACTTTACTAAGTTGCAGTATTTTCGTAATTTTGCCATAAAATATCTCATCACTTTAAAGGATGAATTAGAGAGTTATCAAATAGAGGAACTTGACACTATTTATGTAGGTGGAGGAACACCGACATCTTTAGATGATGATTTGTTTTTACAGTTAATTAATCTAGTTAAACCATACACAAAAGGTGTTAAAGAATATACCTTTGAAGCTAATCCAGAATCGTTAAGCATTAATAAATTAAAGATGATGAAAGATGGTGGAGTGAACCGTTTATCTATCGGTGTGGAATCTACGGATGACGAGATTTTAAAGATGATCAACCGTCATCATAACTTTAACGATGTCAAAATAGCGGTTTCTAACGCGAGAAAAATGGGATTTGATAATCTAAACCTCGATTTAATTATCGGCCTTCCTAACGTCTCTAAAACCTTATTTAAGAAAGATTTAAGAAATATTTTGTCTTTAAACCCTGATCATATTTCCTGCTATTCGTTAACCGTTAATCCAAATACCGTCTTTTTTATAAATAAAATCGAAGAACCAAATGAAGAATTCGCTCGTGATTTATATGAACTTGCTGATTGCTTATTAAAAGAAAACGACTTTACCCATTATGAGATATCTAACTGGGCAAAAAAGGGTAAGGAAAGTCTTCATAATCTCACCTATTGGAAAGATGAAACTTATTACGGAATCGGTTTAGGGGCCGCGGGATATATCGATAACATTCGTTATAAAAACACTAAAAACTTAAATAAATATTTAAATAAGGATTATATAGAAGAAAAAGAAGTAGTGAGCGATAAAGAAGATAAAACCTATTTCATCATGCTTAATTTAAGAACAAATCAAGGTATTTCATTAGCCAAATACAAAGAGAAATTCTCTGAAGATTTATATGAAAAGAAAAAATCACAGATAGATTCATTTATCAAAAGAAAATTATTGGTCTTAGACGATGATAAATTGTACCCAACATTTGAAGGTATGATGATCCTTGATAGTCTCGTTTTGGACCTTATCGACTAATTATTTCTTAAACAAATTTTATATTTCACCAGAGGTGCATCATTAAAAATGCACTTTTTTAGCAGTTATTTGTTGACAGTGCTAACAAAATCGCTAAAATAGAATTAGCACTTGAAAGATAGGAGTGCCAAATAGGAGGAAGAATTATGACAAGAAGCGATACGATACTTAAGTACATCGTCGATTACTTCATCAAGAACGCTCAACCCGTTGGTAGCCATACCTTGATCGATGAATATAAATTACCTTATTCTTCCGCCACAATTAGAAACGAGATGTTCGCTTTAGAGAAGATGGGTTATATCGAAAAGACACATTCCTCTTCCGGGCGTGTTCCTTCGACAAAAGGATATAAATATTATTGCGAATACTTACGCGATAAGACCGTCGATGAAGAACTTAAGAATTCCTTACAGGTTGTTCTTGAACAAAAGATGCAATCGATTGAAGAAGTCATTAAGGAAAGCTGCGAAATCTTATCCCATATGACGAACTTAGTTTCCGTCGTTACAGGTAGAAACGAAAACGAAGAAAAATTAGCGAATGTGCAAGTTATTCAAATTGGTGAAAATACCCTAACCGCCGTATTCGTGACCGATAAAGGTTATGTCGAAAACAAAACATTCATCATTCCTAACACGATTAAAAGTGAAGAAGTCGTGCAATGTGTGAAGATCTTAAATGAAAGATTAACCGGTACCCCTGTTAGTGAACTAGTGGAGAAGATGCAAGCCTTAAAGCCGATCTTAAATGACTATGTTGTCTCCCATGATATCGTTTACCAAGCTTTGCTTGAAACATTCTTAAGATTCGCGGGTGACCGCTTAAGCTTATATGGAAGAGAAGAGCTATTCAATCAACCAGAATTTAAAAACGATACGGAAAAATTAAAAGAAGTATTCAAATTATTAAATAACAAATCAGTCTTCAAAAATCTTCCAAGCGAAGAAGATGATAAAGTCAGTGTGAACATCGGTGAAACTAATCCTGATGTCTCCATGATCACCACAAAGTTTAAAATCGGTGATGGTGAAGAAAGTACAATTACTCTTCTTGGACCAACCAGAATGGATTATGACAAAGTCTTATCCGCTCTAGAATACTTAACCGAAGAATTAAATAAATATTTCGATGATTTAAATAAAGGAGGTAATGGAAGTGACGCCTAATGAAGAAAAATTAGAAGAAGAATTAGTGGAAAAAGAAAATCCCAAAAAGTCTTTCCAAAAGAAACTCCACAAAGTGGAAGAAGAAAGAGATAAAGCGATCGCTGATATGGAACATTGGAAAAACGAATTCTATCGCGCTTATGCCGATACAAAAAACCTTCGTTCCCAATTAGAAAAAGATCATATGCAAGCGATGAAATATCGTGCGGAAGGATTTATCGATGAATTATTACCGGTTCTCGATAGCTTCTACGCCGTACTCAAAAATGAACCAAGTGATCCTAACTTAAAAAATTATCTAATCGGTTTCCAATATATTTATAAAAATATGGTTTCCGCGTTAGAAAACGAAGGAGTTAAGGAAATCACACCAAATATTGGTGATAAGTTCTCACCCGAAACGATGAATGCGGTGGAAACAAAAGAAGATGAAGGAGAAGAAAATCGAGTCTTAGAAGTTCAATTCAAAGGCTACAAGCTCCATGATCGTCTCATCAGACCCGCAAGTGTCGTAGTGAGTGTTAAACAGAAAGAAGAAAAAGAAACAAAAATTGATGCATAAATAGGAGGATATGAATTATGGCAAAAGAAATTATCTTAGGTATCGATTTAGGTACAACAAACTCCGTTGTGAGTTATTTACAAGCAGATGGCACAGTGAAAGTCATTCCTAACCCAGAAGGAACACCAACCACTCCATCAGTCGTTGCTTTTAAAGCAAGTGGTGAAGAAATCGTTGGTAACGCCGCCAAAAGACAAGCGGTTATGAATCCAGACACTGTGAGTTCTATTAAAAGAAAGATGGGTACAGCGGAAAAAGTCCACATTAACTGTATTAATAAAGACTTCACCCCACAAGAAATCTCCGCGAAAGTCTTAGCGTATATGAAGAAATATGCGGAAAAGAATATCGGTCATAAAATTGAAAAGGCCGTTATTACAGTTCCTGCTTACTTCAATGACGCGCAAAGACAAGCGACTAAAGATGCTGGCCAAATCGCTGGCTTAGAAGTCGTGAGAATTATCAATGAACCAACCGCCGCGGCCTTAGCTTATGGTTTAGAAACCGATAAGAGTGAAAAAATCTTAGTCTTTGACTTAGGTGGTGGTACATTCGATGTCTCAATCTTAGATATCGGTGATGGAACATTTGAAGTTATCTCTACCGCTGGTGATAATAAACTCGGTGGTGATGACTGGGATCAAGTCGTCGCTGATTGGATTAAAGCTCAAATCAAGATTGAAACAAATGTCGATATTACCGACAAAGCTTCCTTACAAAGAATTAGAGAAGCGGCTGAAAAAGCGAAGATTGAATTATCCGCTTTAACAGAAACTGTTATCTCCTTACCATTTATTTCTATGACCAGTGCGGGCCCAGTCAACTTTGAGACCACATTAACGAGAGCTAAATTCCAAGATTTAACAAGACATCTCTTAAAGAGATGTGAAGAACCAGTAAGACGTGCTTTAGCTGACGCTCATATGTCCGCTAATGACTTAAACCAAGTCTTATTAATCGGTGGTTCTATTCGTATGCCAGCCGTTCAAGAATTAGTGAAGAATATGACTGGCAAAACACCTAACTTATCCGTTAACCCTGATGAAGCTGTCTCCATCGGTGCGGCTTATCAAGGTGGCGTCGTCTCTGGTGATGTCAAAGATGTCGTCTTATTAGACGTTACTCCATTAACCTTAGGTATTGAAACCTTAGGTGAAGTGATGACTCCATTGATTCCGAGGAATACCACAATTCCAACCACAAAGAGTCAAATCTTCTCCACAGCGGCGGATAATCAACCGGCTGTTGACATTATGGTTTATCAAGGTGAACGTCCAATGGCTCACGATAACAAATTATTAGGTCACTTCCAATTAACCGGAATTAAACCAGCCAGAAGAGGTGAACCAAGAATTGAAGTTACCTTCTCTATCGACGTTAACGGTATCGTTAAAGTCAGTGCGAAGGACTTAGATACTCAAAAAGAACAAAACATTACCATCTCCGGTTCTAATGGTTTAAGTAAAGAAGATATCGATAGAATGGTCAGAGAAGCGGAAGAAAACGCCGAAGCTGACAACAAGAGAAAAGAAGAAACCGAACTCAAGAATAAAGCTGAATCATTAATTAATGATATTGATGCTTCCATCAGAGAAAAAGGCGATTCTATGGATCAAAACCAAAAAGAACAAACTCAAAAATTAAGAGATGAGTTAAAGACCGCTTTAGATAATAACGATATGGAAACACTTAAGAAACGTATCGGTGAACTCGAACAAGCGGCGGCTTATATGCAACAAGCTCAAGCTGCTCAAGGTCAAACTAATAGCGAACAACCGGCAGGTAGTAACCCTGATGATGTAGTGGATGCTGATTACACCAAAAAGGATGAAGGCAATAAAGCCTAATTATTAATATAATTATCTAAATGGATAGGGCCTCCGGGCCCTTTCTAAAGTTAAAGAAAGGAGAATATTATATGGCAGAAAAAAGAGATTACTATGAGATACTTGGTGTTAATAAAAGTGCCAGTAAAGATGAGATTAAAAGCGCTTATCGTAAATTAGCCAAAAAATATCACCCAGATAATAAAGAAACGGGTAATGAAGCCAAGTTCAAAGAGATCCAAGAAGCATACGATATTCTTTATGATGATCAAAAAAGAAGTGCTTATGACCAATTTGGTCATGCAGCCTTCGAACAAGCTGGCGGAAATCCTGGTGCTAACCCCTTCCAAGGTGGCTTTAGTGGTTTCGGTGGCTTTGGCGATTTAGGCGATATTATCAATTCTTTCTTCACCGGTGGAAGAGGTCAAGCAAGAGCTAATCCTAATCAACCACGTCGTGGTAACGATGAAATCAAACGTATCCGTATCGACTTTATGGATGCGATTAATGGTAAAGATATTGAAGTCCCAATTGAAGTGGATGAACAATGTCCTACTTGCCATGGTAGCGGCGCTAAATCGGCGAGCGATATCTCGACTTGTAGCCAGTGTGGTGGTAAGGGCTATGTAAGTGTAAAAAGACAAAGTCTTTTTGGCTCAATTGCTAGCCAAGAAATATGTCCATCCTGTGGCGGTAAAGGAAAAACGATTAAGAATAAATGTCCTGATTGCTTAGGCAAAGGATATATCCATAAGAAAAAGAACATCAAAGTTCATATCCCGGCTGGTATAAACCATGGGCAACAAATCGTTTCTCGTGGTAACGGGGAAAGAGGCGTTAATGGTGGACCAAACGGTGACTTATATTTTGAAATCTTAGTCAAACCACATGAATATTTCTTAAGGGACGGTAATGATATCTCTTTAGAAATCCCCCTCGACTTTGTCGATGCTTGTTTAGGAACTAAAGTCGATGTTCCGACTGTCTATGGAGATATGACCTTAACTATTCCTTCTGGAAGCCAGCCTGGACAAATCTTAAGAATGAAGGGTTGTGGCGTTAAAGATTTAAGAAGTGGAAAACCTGGTGATCAATATATTAAACTCAACATCAAAGTGCCAACTTCCTTAAGTAAAGGCCAGAAAGAACTATTAGAAAAACTCCGTGATACACGCGGAAAAGATGAAGGCTTGTTCGCCAAGTTTAAAAAGATGTTTAAAAAATGAGACTCAAATGAGTCTCTTTCTTTTTGCAAAAATTTTTTTGAACATTTTGGCTTTTCCCCTACCTATTTGTGATATAGGAGGAGATTTTATGTTTTATATCCCACAGATTCAAAAAGATGACTGCGGATTCGCTTGTTTAAAGATGATGCTCGCTAATCTAAACAAGGATAAGAATTACTTGTTCATACCGCAGGACGAAAATCATGGTCTATATTCATTTACTGACTTAACAGAAATCGCTTATGAATATGGGCTTAGTTTAAAAGGCTTTAAAGCGGAGGAAAAAGATGAGCTAGGTAAAGAAACGTCCTTTCCTTTAATTCTTTCCTTAAGCCTTGAAAATGACGCTAAACACGCAGTTCTTGTGACAGGAGTGAAGTTTAATCGTATCTTTTACCTCGATCCTAATAAAGGAAAGACATCTATGCCGTTAAAGAAATTTATTTCTATATGGGATGGAACTGGACTAATGATTGATGATTTCAATGAGAGGAAATGTCCTTATCAGAGTTTTAATCCATTATCTTTAACCAGTCGTATCCTATTAGGGTTTATGGAAGCCTTAATAGTGGGCTTAGTTTTACTAGCGGTTTATTTTGTAAAAGACGGCACACCGATTTATATTCCTTTCATATTCTTAGCAGGGGCGATTTTGTGTGAATTACTCTTAAGAGCGATAAGCTATAACATGATGAAGAAACTAGATGATTATTTCTTCAAAGAAGAATTAGTGCCTAATGATCATTTAAAAGATTATCTATTTAGGTTTGAACAATTTAAGAAATTATCATTATCTAGCCCACTTCATTATGTCTTATTGATTTTAACGGCGATTAGCTTAGTGGTCTTAATACTATTAAATGATCGAAGAAATGCTTTACTAGTGGTTGTTCCATTACTCTTAGTTCTATTCGATTTATTTGTCATTAATCCATTCTTAAAGAACAAGAAAACACAAATTGAAGCCAAAGAGAATTCTTTAGATAGTGTTAACGACGTATCTTCTTTTAAAGAAGAGGCACATAATTTACACAAATTAGCTTACGATTATAGCTATATGAATTTAGCGAGCGCTTATATCTATGCTGGTTTAATTATTGCTACCGCCTTATTAACGATGCATTTATGCGGTATTTCATCAACACCTTATGTCATTTTCTATTCCTGTATTTCGCTAAGTCTATATAAAGCGATGGATGCGATTGTGAACATGAACGAAGACATCGATGAATTTAACAAAGTTAAAGTTAAACTCGGTAATAGGATGAGACGTCAAAAAGAAAATGAATAGATAAAAACGTGCGGGTGTGCTATGATAATTCCCCATGGAACTCGATTTCATTAGCCAAATTCCCGGATATGAGGAATATGAAGATATTTATCTTTCCTTACTTGAAAGAACCTTCAAACACCTCAAACTCAAATGTGATCCAATTTTAAGTGTCACTTTTGTAGATAATGAATTTATTCATAAACTAAACCGTGAATATCGAAATGTTAACCGACCCACGGATGTCATTTCTTTCGCCTTTTTAGATGGAGAAGATGATAGAAATCTAATTCTTAGCAAAAAAGGTCCAGTTTCATTAGGAGATATTTATATCTCAATTGATAAAGCCAAAGAGCAGGCAAAGGAATATGGTCATCCATTAAGAAGAGAATTATCTTTCTTATTCGTCCATGGTTTGTTGCATCTTCTCGGCTATGATCATATGAGTAAAGAAGATGAAGAAGTGATGTTTAAATTGCAGGATGAAATATTGCCTCCAAAGGAGAAATAACATGAACAAAGAAGAATTAATTTTAAAAGCCAAAGGCGCTAGAAACTTATCCTATTCACCTTATTCCCATTTCGCGGTCGGTGCCGCTGTACTAACCAAAGATGGAAAAGTGTTTTTAGGGGCGAACATCGAAAATTCTTCCTACCCATTATGTATGTGCGCTGAAAGAAATGCTTTATATAATGCTTATTTAAATGGTTATAAGAAAGAAGATTTGCTCGCTTTAGCGCTATGCGCTGCAACTGATGAACCATGTTCTCCTTGTGGAGCTTGCCGTCAAGTCATCAGCGAGCTTTTCCCAAGTGATGCTCCTATTTATATGAGCAATGTCAAAGGTGATGTCAAAGAAACTAACGCTGTTGAATTATTACCATTCGCTTTCTCTCCTGAGGATTTGAAATAATGAAATCTGGATTCGTCTCGATTTTAGGAAGACCAAATGTCGGAAAATCAACTTTGTTGAACGGCATTTTAAATCATAAAGTTAGTATCGTTACTGATAAGGCACAAACCACTCGTAACTCAATTAAGGGTATTTATAACGCCGATGGAGTACAGATTGTTTTTACTGATACTCCTGGTATTCATAAACCGAAAGAAAAACTCGGTGTTGAGATGAATAACATGGCCTATAGCGCCGCTCACGATGTTGATGTGAATGTTTTAGTAGTGGATGCTTCATTGCCATTCGGTCCAGGGGATGAATATCTTTTAGAACATCTAGATATCAAAAATTGCCCCTTAATCATCGTCTTTAATAAGATTGATGAAGCGAGACTTGATAAAGTTATAAATCTTAAAAAGATTTACCAAGAGAGATGCCCTCAAGCTTTTATGATTGATACAGTCGCTAAGGAAAGATTTAATATCGATGAACTTTTAAAAAAGATCATTGAGCTACTTCCTGAAGGACCGGCTTATTATTCCACGGAAGAAATAACCGATAAAGATATCGTTTTCCAAATCAAGGAAATTATCAGAGAAAAAGTTCTCAGAAATTTAAGAGATGAAGTTCCTCATGCCACTGCGATATATATGGATGACATCGATTATGAATCTAACCCAATGCATATTAAAGCTTCTATCATCGTTGATAAAGAAGGTCAAAAAGGAATCGTTATCGGTAAAAATGGGCAAAGAATCAAAGAAATTGGTTCAAGAGCGAGAAAAGATATTGAGATTTTATTACATAAACATGTCTTTTTAGAATTGTTTGTCAAAGTTCAACCGGGTTGGAGAGATGATGACAAATCTTTAGAAAATTACGGATATAAATATAAGAAAAATTAAAAATGGAAATAATTGTTTTATCAATTACACCTTATAAAGAAAAAGACGGGATTGTTGAATCCCTTTCAAAAGATGGATTAATTACTTTTCTAGCAAAAGGTATTTTCGATCCCAAAAATAAAAACGCGGCGATTAACAATATCATGGTGAAAGCCGACATTGAATTAAGCGAAGGAAAGCAGAAATATCCGGTTTTAAAAACCGCTTCTATCCTTGATACACCTTTAAAATCGAATAGTAACTTATGTTACTTAAGTGGTTTGATGTATATCGCAGAGATTACCAAGGCTCTTTTACAAGAAGATGAAAAAGTAGAAATGTATGAATTTTTATCCAAAAGTTTAAACGGACTTAAAAAGGATGAAAAAGGCCTATTCGTTATCCTCGCTTATACCGCGAAAGTACTAAAGACTAGTGGATATGAATTTGATGTCAACCACTGTGTTTTCTGCGGAAAGAAAGAAAACATTGTCACTTTCTCATTTAATGAAGGTGGATTCGTCTGTGGTAATTGTTTCAAGGAAGATATGGAAAGAGACTTAAATAAAAATCAAATGCTTTTGTTAAGAGCGGCGTTTAACACTAATGATCCAGAAAACGTCGATTTTCCTTATGAAAAGGAAGATGCTTTAGTAGTTCTTAATAAATTCTATGAATTTATAATAGATTCGTTTGGTGTGAGACTGAAATCGTTCGCCCTTATTAAATAATAAAATTAGAAAAAATACACTCATAGTGTGTTGACAAGGGTATAATTAAACTATATTCTTTTTAGCGTGTCTTTTTAGGAGATTATATTATGGCAAAATTTGAATTTGATAAGGTTTGTAACCACTTTGTGGTCTCAGGCTATTATTATCAGGGTAGTGAAATCTACGGTGGTTTATCCAATACTTGGGATTATGGACCATTAGGTAGTGAAATTAAGATGAACATCCGCAAAATGTGGTGGAAGAAGTTCGTCCAAGAATGTCCAATGAACGTCGGCATCGACGCTGCTATTTTAATGAACCCACGCGTTTGGGAAGCTACTGGACATGTCAAAACGTTTAACGATCCATTAATTGACTGCAAAAAATGTAAACAAAGATTTAGAGCGGATCAATTAATTGAAGAACAGTTCCCAGAAGCAGACGTGAATGGTATGACAAATGATCAAATGATGGATTTTATCCATCAAAACCATGTCAAATGTCCACACTGCGGCAGCGAAAACTTTACTGATATTCGTCAATTCAATATGATGTTTAAAACTCATATCGGTGTTACCGAAGATAGCAAATCAGCGGTTTATTTAAGACCTGAGACTGCACAAGGTATGTTCGTTAACTTCAAAAACGTTGTTCGTACCACTAGAAAGAAATTACCTTTAGGTATTTGTAATGTTGGTCGTGCTTTTAGAAATGAAATTACTCCAGGACAAATGACTTTTAGAACCAGAGAATTTGACCAAATGGAATTAGAATTCTTCTGCAAACCAGGTGAAGACTTAGAGTGGTTTGATTATTGGAAGAAACATTGTTTAAGCTTTGTCGATTCTTTAGGCATTAAACCAGAAAATTTAAGATATCGTGATCACGAACAAGCAGAGCTTGCCTTCTATTCTAAAGCCACAACAGACATCGAATATTTATTCCCATTCGGTTGGGGCGAAGTTTGGGGTATTGCTGATCGTACCGATTACGATTTAAAACGCCATATGGAATATAGTGGTGAATCTTTAGAATATTTAGATCCTGAAACACAAGAGAAATATGTTCCATATTGTATCGAACCATCCGTCGGTTTAGATCGTTTGGTTTTAATGGTCTTATGCGATGCTTATGATGAAGAAAAAGTGGGTAATGATGACGAAACTAGAATAGTCATGCATTTAAACTCAGCTTTAGCTCCATATAAAGCCGCAATTTTACCTTTAAGTAAAAAATTAGAAGAGAAGGCCAAAGAAATTGAAACCATTCTCTGCAAATATTTAAATGTCGTCTATGACGATACCGGTAGTATCGGTAAGAGATATCGTCGTCAAGACGCTATCGGTACTCCATTCTGTATTACAGTGGACTTTGATACACCTAACGATAACTCCGTTACTATCAGAGATAGAGACACTATGCAACAGATTAGATTACCAATTAATGAACTCGTTAAATACTTATCAGTCAAAACATTCTTCTAGTATTTTATTAGTATATTTTTAGTATTTTTATAACATAGTTATATGAGCGACTTAACTGAATTAACAAATGATGTAATTAAGAACTCGGATTTAGTCAAAACTATCTCTTCTTATATGAAACTCACAAAGAAGGGAAAGGATTATTGGGGGATATGCCCATTCCATGATGACTCTAATCCTTCTTTATCCGTTTCTCCAACTAAAGGTGTCTTTACTTGTTGGAGTTGTGGTGTTAGTGGTTCTGCAATTACCTTCGTAAGAAGATTCGAGCACATTTCCTATATGGAAGCCCTTAGAAAAGTCGCAGAAATTAATGGATATAGTGATCCAAGGTTAGAAAAAATTGTTAAACCAAAAGCTCCAGCTGATGCTCGTAAAGAAGCTATGCTTAAATGCTTAAGTGATCTGACTTTATATTATCAATACGCCTTAAATACCGAAGAAGGTAAAGAGGGCTTAGATTATTTTAACGAACGTCATCTAGACGAAGGTATAAGAAGAAAATATAAACTCGGCTACGCTTTTAAAGATGGCAAAGCTACATGTAACTTTTTACAAAGTAAAGGTCACTCATTCAACACCATGGAAGAAATCGGCGTTGCCACATTAATAAGTGGTTCATTCACCGATAAAAACCAAGGCAGAGTTATCTTCCCAGTTTGTGATGCCTATGGTAATGTTATCGGTTATAGCGCTAGAAGAATCAAAAACACAGATGAAGCAAAGTACATAAATTCACCTGAAACTTATGTTTTTCATAAATCAAGCGTCTTATATAACTACCACATTGCTAAAGAAAGTGCGAAGCATGATGAATTCATTTACGTATGTGAGGGATTTATGGATGTCTTTGCTCTTTCAAAAATCGGCATTGATAGTGCGGTAGCCTTAATGGGTACAGCATTAACCAAAGAGCACGTTGCTTTGTTAAGAAGTTTAAATGTTGAGATTAGACTTTGTCTAGATGGTGACTTACCAGGACAGACAGCAATGCTTAAGGCTAGTAAACTTTTAGCGGATGAAGGATTAAATGTCTCCATCGTTAACAATCAAAATAGTCCAAAAGATCCAGATGAGATATTAAATCAAGATGGGCCAGAAGCCTTAAGAATGTACGTGAATAATCTCATTAATAGAATAGACTTTGCTTTAAATTACTATAAAAATAGTAATCCATTGAAAACAATGGAACAAAGAAAAGCCTTAGTGAAAAATTTTATTCCTATTTTAGTAAATATTGAAAGCAGATTAGAACTTGATAGCTATCTTCGCAAATTAGCCAATGTCACAGGATTTGAAGTCGAATCAATCCGTGAACTATTAAAGAATGCAAAGAGTGAAGAATATATCGCTAATCCAAGCAAAGTTATCGCTAGCTTCCATCCTGAAAGAAAAGCTTTAAGAAGACTTGAACTTGCAGAAAGAGAACTATTGTTCCAGATGTTACAAGAACCGAAAGCTGTTGCTTTCTATGAAGATAAAGTCGGTTCATTCTACGATGAAGTCTATAGACAAGTCGCAAATTACATCGTCGATTATTCAAAAATTAATGATAATTTCAAAATCGTGGATCTTATAAGTTCATTAGAAATTAGTGAACTTGATAACAAAGATGAGATGATTCAAGAATTAACAGAACTTTCTTATGAAGATACGCATAATGCAAATTGTTCCGATGAACTATTAGATAATCTTCTAACTTCTATAGAAGAAGAGAAAGAAAAAATCTTTGAAAAAGATATGTTGCAGCAATCAATAGCTGGTAAAGATCCATTAGAAAAAGCCCGCATTATGGCGGAATACAATCGAAGAAAAATGAGAAAACTGAACGATAAGAAAAAGGAGAAATAATTATGGCTAGAAAGAAAGAAGTAAAAGAAGCCCCAAAAGCCGCAAAAGAGAAAAAAGTAAAGGCCCCTAAAAGTAATTTACCCCCAGAGGATATCAAGACTTTAGAGGAAATTGAGAAGACTCTTTTGAAAAAGAGTAAAAAAGACGGCTTTATCGCCCAGAGTGAAATATATGATGCATTAAATAATTACGAGTTAGATGATAACGCGATTGACGAATTAATCGCTTTCTTTGCTGATAACAACGTCAAGGTCGTCAATGAAGACGAAGAGGATGAAGAAGAGGAAAAGGAAGAAGAGTTCGATGAATCCAAGATGAACTTCTCCGAAGATGATGATGACGATTTCTTCGAAGAAGGTGAAGAGGATGAAGAAGCAGAAGATATCGATATCGATAACCTCGATTTAACATTAGGTAGCGAAGTCAGAGTTAACGACTCCGTGAAGATGTATCTTAAAGAAATTGGTAAATACGACTTATTAAAGGCGGAAGAAGAACCAATTTTAGCCAAAAAGATTCTTGAAGGTGATCAAGAAGCCAAACAAAGATTAATTAACTGTAACTTACGTTTAGTGGTTAACATGGCCAAACATTATGTCGGCCGTGGTATGCAATTTTTAGATTTAATCCAAGAAGGTAACCTAGGCTTAATGAAAGCCGTCGATAAATTCGACTACACAAAAGGTTATAAGTTTTCAACTTATGCGACATGGTGGATTAGACAAGCTATCGCAAGAGCGATTGCAGACCAAGCTAGAACCATTCGTATCCCAGTACACATGGTAGAAACCATCAATAAAATGACAAAAGTGGAAAGACAATTAATTCAAGAATTAGGCCGTCAACCCACAGATGAAGAAATTTCTGATGCGATGGGTGGAGAATTAACTCCAAAAAGAGTGGGCGAAATCAAAAGAATCGCTCTCGAACCAGTTTCTCTTGAAACCCCAATCGGTGAAGAAGATGATTCACATCTCGGGGATTTTATCGAAGATAAAGAAAGTGAATCACCAGTGGATTACACCACAAGACAATTATTAAAAGAAGAACTCTATTCTATTCTTAAAGATTTAAACGATCGTGAAGAAAGAGTTATTAGACTTAGATACGGTTTAGATGACCACTGCCCAAAAACCTTAGAGGAAGTTGGCAAAGTTTTCGGTGTGACCCGTGAACGTATTAGACAGATTGAAGCCAAGGCTATCAAAAAGTTAAGACATCCAACCCGTAGTAAGAGACTTGGAGATTATAAGGAAAAACTATAATGGAATATCTTTCCGAAAGACTAAAAGCCATCTACAAGATGGTTCCTAAAGGAACCGCAGCTGATATCGGCGCGGATCATGGTAAATTAATGATCGCCTTATTTGAAGGTGGGATTATCGAACATGGTTACGCTGTCGAAAACAAAAAAGGCCCATATAATCGTTTAGTAAAAGCTTTAAAAGAAAAAGACTTATTAGATGATGTTGTACCTCTTTTTAGCGATGGTATAAAAGATCTTCCAAGCGGTGTCCACACAGTGATTATCGCGGGAATGGGTGGAAATAATATCATAAAGATATTAAAAGATAGTCCAAGACAATTAAAACAAATCCAAACTTTAATCGTGGATGCACATAACGCTATCCCGAAAGTGAGAGATGAAATATCAAAAATGGGTTTCATAATCGCGGATGAAAAAATGGTTAGAGAAGATGATGTTTTCTACGAAATCATTAAATTTATTCGCGCTGACATCGCTTTCTATGGCGATAAAGATTTGGAATTTGGTCCAATTTTAAGACAAGAAAAAAGCACAGCTTTCAAAGAAAAATATCAAAACCGCATCGTTGAAATAGACCATATCTTAGCCAAAAAAGATTTGCCTAAATCACGTGTTGAACAACTAAACGCGGAAAAGAAAAGGATTGAAACCATCTTATGATTGAGATGAATGAAATTTTAAGAAATTTAGCGAAAAGCTTTCCGAAAAGATACGCCAAGCTTAATCATGATCGCGTCGGTTTAATGACTGGTAAGAAACCGGGAAAAGTCCAAAAGATTTTCTTATCTTTAGATATGGACTGGGAAACACTACCTATGGTAGAGAAGTTCAAACCTGATGTTATTATCACCCATCATCCATTTATCTATGGAACTAGAGCCAGGGTCTTAAAATATGATGAGAGTAAACGCGAACTCGTTGAACGAGTCGATAAATTAGGAATACCTGTTTATAGCTATCACACAAACTTTGATACCGGTAAAGGTGGCATGAACGATGCTTTAACTAAAGCCTTAGGGCTAAAGAATGTATATACACCCGTCAAAGACATGATGATGAGAATCGGAGAACTCGAATCTCCAAAACAGGCCGAAGAATTCGCCAAATTTGCCAAAACGGTATTTAATGTTGATTACGCTCTTTTGATTAATAGCGGCGCTAAAATGATTAAAAAAGTCGGTATTATCGGTGGAGGAGGCTCTCGTGGTTGGCGTCTAGCAAAAGAAGAGGGCTGCGATATCTATATTTCAGGTGATGCTCCTCATCACGTGCGTAGGGATATAGTAAACGCAAAATTTAATTATCTAGATATGCCTCACGAAATAGAAAAAATCTTCATGCCGACCATGAAGGAAATTCTCTTATCATTCGATCCAACGTTAGAAATAATGACTGTGGATCATGAGAAATTACCAAAAGTAATTCAATAATTAATAATACGATTATAAACCTCATCAATAATCTCGTTAGGAGTGGACGCGCCACTAGAGATAACGATGTGGTTTTTATTTATTAATAAAGAAACATCTAATTCGCGAGCATCAGAAATCATTATGGAAGAAACATGAGGATGAGTGGACCTAGCGATTTCTAATAAACGTTTACTATTGCTTGATTTTTGGTCACCCACAACAATAATTAAATCTACATCAGTAGATGAATCTACAATGGCTTTTTGTCTTAATCTAGTGGAGCCACAAATCTCGTCAGCAATTCTAGCTTTAGGAAATACCTTCAAAATATCTTCATGATCATTTTTTATATCCAAAATATTAAGAGTGGTTTGGTTGATTACAAGAGGTGATTCGTCATTAATTAATTGGTAGTTTTTTAGTACATTTTTATCATAAAGTATCACTTTCTTTGAAAGAGATAAGCATGCTTCAGCCTCTGGATGACCTGCTTGTCCAATATAGATAATTTGATGACCTTTTTCTAGGTTTTCTTCGATTAATGTAATGTTATGTAAAACTTTTGGACAAATTGAATCGTAAATAGTGAGATTTTTCTCTTTTGCAATAGCATCTAGTTCTCTTTTGTGCCCGTGCGCTGAGAAAATAACAATTTGCCCATCAGGAATATCTTCTATTTTATTAACAGATTTAATACCTTGTTTTTCTAATGATTTAACAACAAAGTTGTTATGAACAAGCATTCCTAAAACATAGACTTCTCTATGAGGATTATCTTTTCTAACTTTAAGGGCTAAAGAAATAGCGTTAGATACACCAGCGCAGTAAGCTTTAGGATTTAAGATTTCAACTTTCATCGTTATTTATGATAACATAACTATAAGTTAATATCACGAGAGGAATAAACCTTATGGATGATTATAAATTGTTATTAGGCTCACATGTTTCAATGAATTCTCCAGATTTCTATGAAGGAAGTGTGAAGGAAGCATTAAGTTATGGTTCTAATGTTTTTATGTTTTATACTGGCGCTCCACAAAATACGTACCGTAAACCATTGTCTGAATTAAAAATTCAGGAAGGTAGAAAACTCATCAAAGAAGCTGGTATCGATGAATCTAAAATCATCGTACATGCACCTTACATAATTAATGGAGCCAATAAAAGTCGTGAAGATTTATTTGATTTATCAATAAAGGTTATCGGTAGTGAACTTGAAAGAACCGCTGGGTTCGGATGTAAGATTTTAGTTCTCCATCCAGGCGCTCATGTGTCACAAGGTTATGATGTCGCTATTGATAATTTAGCGGAATGTCTTGATATCGTATTATCTAAAGATAATAGTGATGTAAAAATAGCTTTAGAAACCATGGCTGGCAAAGGGACGGAAATCGGTATTACCTTTGAACAGATCAAAGCGATTATTGATAAATGCAAATATAAAGATAGATTGGGCGTTTGCTTAGATACATGTCATATATCTGATGCTGGATACGACGTCCATGACGTCGATGGTGTCTTAAAAGAGTTTGACCGCATCATTGGTTTGGATCGCTTATTAGTGGTTCACTTAAATGACAGCAAAAACATTCGTGGTGCGCATAAGGATAGACACGAGAATATGGGTTATGGCTATATCGGATATGAAACGATGTATAAATACGCTCATCACCCATTATTAAACGGAATACCAAAGGTATTAGAAACTCCATATATCAATGAAAAACCACCCTATAAGCAAGAGATTGAAATGCTGAAGAGTGGTAAATATATCGAAGGTTGGAGAGAGAAATTTTTCTAGAACTTATCAATTTCTTCTTTAAGGGTCTCAAAGGCGATAGCTTCTGGGACTTTTTTAATGAATTTATCTTTTTTAAAGATAACATATTCGTGGTTTCCACCGGCAATGCCGATGTCAGCGTTTTTAGCTTCTCCGGGACCGTTAACTATACAACCCATAACCGCAACATGGATTGGTTTATTGATAGTTTCTAAATAATCCATAACTTTTCTCGCTAAAGCCTGAACATCAACTTGGGTTCTTCCACAGGTTGGACAAGCGACGATGGTTGGATAATTTTTATAAAGCCCACAGTCGTGTAAAAGTCTTTTCGCGGCAATTACTTCATCCCTTGGATCTCCAGAAATAGAAATACGGATTGTATCTCCGATACCATCTAATAATAATGGAGCTAAACCCGCTGCTGATCTAATAACAGATATTTCTTTAAATCCCGCTTCAGTAATACCAAGGTGTAATGGATAAGGGAATTTTTCACTTGCCAAACGATAAGCGGCGACAGTTTCTCTAACATCGCTACCTTTTAAAGATATGACTATGTCATAAAATCCTAAATCTTCTAATATTTTGACGTGCTTAGCGGCTGATTCAACAAGTTTAGAGGCGGTATACTCAGTAGAGTAATCATGTATTTCTTTATCTAAAGAGCCAGAATTAACCCCAATTCTAATTGGTATGTGTTTTTCTTTGGCCATATCGACAACTTTTTTGACATTTTCAATAGAGCCAATATTGCCTGGATTGATTCTCACTTTATCAACTCCGTTTTCCATAGCGAGTAACGCTAAACGATAGTCAAAGTGAATATCTGCAACTAAAGGTATTTTTATGCCTTTTTTAATCTCTTTAATCGCTAAAGCATCTTTTTCATCCATGACAGAGACACGCATTAAGTCAGCACCAAGAGCGGCGCATTCATTAATTTGTTTGATAACTTCAGGATAGTTTTCAGTCTTAATATTGCACATCGATTGGATAAGAACTTTATCTTGTCCACCGAGTTTTATATCTTTGATATGGACTTGTCTTGTGTCTTTTCTATTTCTCATGGCGTCATTATACCACTTGGCTATAAAAAACACTTAAAAATTATACTTTTCATAATGAAATAGAAATGATAATATAATTAACGCTATCAAGGAGATTGTAATCTATGGCGAAAAAAGAAGATCGTATCTCATTAACATTAAAATGCACCGAATGTGGTGAAGAAAACTATCTCACATCGAAGAATAAAAAACATCACGCTGAGCGTCTTGAATTAAAGAAATACTGCCCACGTTGTAAAAAGATGACACTTCATCGTGAGAAGAAGAAATAATAGGCTATGCCTATTTTTTTCTTATTTGAAATATGAAAATTATCCCATTTACTTACTGTTCCAATCTTGAGTTATACGCTAATACCTATCTTTTAGTGGATGATAAAGATAACTGCGTAGTTATCGATCCCGGAAAAGATTATTCAGGTATCGTAGATTTTATCAAAGAAAACGAATTACATTTAAAAGCCATCTTATTAACTCATGGTCATTTTGACCATATTAGAGGTATTGAAAACATCCTTAAAGAATACCCGGTTGATGTCTATATAAATGAAAAAGATAAAAAATATTTATCCGATCCACATTTTAATGGTTCAGAAAGATTCTCTCGTAAAAATGTAATTTTAAACATTCAGACTAGGCCGCTAAAAGATGGCGAAATTTTAAAGCTCATAGATGGTGATATCAAAGTCATCCACACGCCTTATCACTCTGAAGGCTCGGTGGTGTTTTATCTAAAAGATAATAACGCTTTAATTTCTGGAGATAGTTTGTTCAAAGATAACTATGGAAGAATGGATTTTCCAGGATCTAATCCGGATTTATTTAAAAGCTCTATGAATAAGATTTTATCTCTTCCAGAGGAGACAACTATCTATCCAGGACATAACGAAACCACAACCATAAAACATGAACGCATAAATTATGGATTTGTGAAAAAATAATATTTTGATATAATATCAAATGAAATTTCAAAAGAAAGGGGTCAAAACAACATGATTAATGTTACAGAATTAAGACCAGGAAACTATTTTATTGAAGAAGGCAACATCTACAAAGTTTTAGATATTTTATTAAATAAAACCGCGATGAGAAAAATGGTGGCTTCTGTCAAAGTGAAAAACATGAGAACAGGTAGTGTTACCGAAATGTCTCGTAACAGTGGCTACGCCATTGAAAACATCCGTCTTGATAAGAAAGCCATGCAATATTTATACGATTCTGGTGATTTCTTAGTGTTCATGGATCAAGAAACCTACGAACAAATCGAAATCGCGAAGAGCCGTTTAGAATGGGAAAGCAAATTCTTAAAGGGCGATGAAGTTGTCGAAATCACTTCCTATGAAGGTGAAGTCTTAGACGTCAACTTACCTGCTAAAGTGGCTTTAAAGATCGTGGAATGCGAACCAGCGGTTCGTGGTGACACAGTCAACAAAGCAACCAAAGAAGCTAAATTAGAAACTGGTATTACAGTCCGTGTTCCTTTATTCATCTCCGAAGGAGAAACAGTTCTCGTCCGCACCGATAACGGTGAATATGACAGCAGAGCCTAATCGAAAGGAAGATTAAACTATGTTAGTTTTCATGGAAATGGATACAGTCGGTTTCGTCTTTACCTTAATCGGCTTATTAGTCGCAGGATTAGTCATCGGCTTCTTTGGAGCTAGATGGTTCTTCAAAAAACAATTACAAAAAAATCCTCCAGTTAACGAAAAGATGATTCGCGTCATGTTCGCCCAAATGGGTAGAACACCAAGCGAAAAACAAATTCGCGAAATCATGAGGAACATGAACAAACAATAAGATTAAGCGCCAGAAATGGTGCTTTTCTTTTAAGGACGCAGAGGCGTCTTTTTCTTTGCATTAAGGGAATTATCAAATAAAGCAAAACGAGGCCTAAAATCGGCTAAAAAAGTAATTAAAACAAATTCAAATGAAGGTTATCTAAAATAAGCTATGTAAATTTTCATGATGACACCACAATAATTAAGTTAAAATTACGATGAAATATCAGTTATTTGATTTATGGATAAATAAAAAAACCTATACAATAGTATAGGTAATTTACTAACTTAATACTAATCTTGGACTATTACATCCATTTGATTTTTCTTTCAGTTCCAGCACGTAATCTGGCTATATTTTCATGGTGTCTAGCAATCATAACAATAGCCATGATGGTAACAACTGTAGCGTAAACCCAGTTAGGATTTAATGATGGTCCATACATCGGTAACCAAGCGATATCATTTGGTATGACTTTAAACATCACAAGTAGTGCCCAAATCCAAGTAATAACTGTCACAAATATACCTTGAAGAATCGCAGATAATGACACATATTTTTTCCATTTAAGAACTCCGAGATAGAAGAAGCCTGGTAAGAAACCGAGCATCCAGCTACTCATGACGGTAATTCCCATGAAGTTACTTGCCGCCTTGCCGCCTTTGAAGTTGGCGAACATTGGCCAACAATGGCCAATCATAACTGCGAGTGGCGCTAACCAATAAATCGGCCATTGAATTGCATATAATTCGTTAGCGGATGTATAGAAAGTTTTAACATCAGCAATTAATGGGTGATAACCAGAGGTAAAACCAGCACCTGTAATACCAGCATAATCAAATTTGGCAAAAGTATAGATTGCCCAGCAGATATAAAGTGGGGCAATGGTCTTGATCATGTCGAGTAAGATGACACAAAAACCAACTTTCTTTCCCCATAAACGACCAGCGTTTGTACCACCGGCATTATGTGAACCTAAGTTTCTTGGATCTTGATGAAAGAAGATTTTTCCAACCCACACTGCTGTAGGAATTGAACCAAAAAAGTAACCAATTATTATTGTGAATAACGCTACCAATATATTAATTAATAATATATTCATAAAACACCTCCAAAAAATGCTAGTAGTCATTATACTAAATATCTTTATATTTTCAACAGTTTTTGATTATAATTAAAAACGATTTGGAGAGAACATATATGGCAAGTAATAATATTAAAACCACATATACTGCTGATGACATCCATGTTTTGCAAGGACTTGAAGGTGTCAGAAAAAGACCAGCAATGTATATCGGTTCAACAAACGGAACTGGTCTACATCATTTAGTTTGGGAGATCGTTGACAACGCTGTTGATGAAGCTTTGTCTGGTTTCGGTGAAAAAATTACAATTACCATTCATAAAGATGGTTCATGTTCTGTCCAAGATGAAGGTCGTGGTATTCCTTGCGGTATCAATAAGGAAACCGGAAGACCTGCTTTAGAATTAGTTTTTACGGAATTACACGCTGGTGGAAAATTCAATAGTGCGGTTTATAAATCCGCCGCTGGATTACATGGTGTCGGTGCTTCAGTAACTAACGCTTTAAGTGTTTATTTAGATGTTACCGTCTTTAAAGACGGTACTATATACCATATGCGCTTCGAAAATGGTGGTCATATTGTCACCGAACTCGAGAAGATTGGAAATACCAAAAAGCATGGTACATTAGTGAGATTCAAACCTGATCCAACCATCTTTTCAACCGTTGAATTTAAGCGTGATATTATCGCTGGTCACTTAAAAGAAAGTGCCTTTTTGATGAAGGGTGTGCACTTTGTTTTAATCGATGAAAGAACCGGTGACAATGAAGAATTCTATTATGAAAATGGTCTCGTGGAATATGTCGCTAGCATTAATGCTAGTAAGTCTCCAATGACTGAAATAGCCGACTTTGCAGACGTCGATGAAAACACTGGAATTAGCACTGAAATCGCTCTTCAATTCTGCTATGAAGACTATAACGAAACTATTCTTTCCTACGTCAATAACGTGAGGACAAAAGAAGGTGGAACACACGAAGTTGGTTTTAAAACCGGTATCACAAGAGCGGTAAATGATTTTGCTGAAAATTACAATTTATTACACGGTAAGAAGCTTGAAGGTAACGATATCAGAGAAGGTATCACCGCAGTTATTTCCTTAAAAGTACCTGAAAAATTACTCGAATTTGAAGGACAAACCAAAGGAAAATTGGGTACTCAAGAAGCAACCTACATTGTGCAAAATATGATATATAATAAGTTTACTTATTATCTCACAGAGAATAGAGATATGGCAGTGAACTTAATTAAAAAATGCCTCGATAGCCAAGCAGCCAGATTAGCGGCTAGAAAGGCAAAAGATGAAGCTAGAAGTGCTAAAAAAGCTAAAACTGAAGTCATTTTATCCGATAAATTAACACCTGCTCAGAGCAAGGATTACGCTAAAAATGAATTATTTATCGTTGAAGGTGATTCCGCTGGCGGCAGTGCAAAGAAAGGTAGAGATCGTTTACACCAAGCAATCTTACCACTTCGTGGTAAACCATTAAATACAGATGGTATGGCTATTTCTGCCGTTCTGAAAAATGAAGAAATTGCGACCATAATCAACACAATTGGTGCTGGTTTTGGTCAATCGTTTGATATTGAAGACATCCATTATGGAAAAATCATCATCATGACCGATGCTGATACCGATGGTGCTCACATCCAAACGTTATTATTAACGTTCTTCTATCATTATATGCGTCCTTTAATCACATCTGGACATGTCTATATAGCGGTTCCTCCTTTATATCGTGTCTTTAAAGAAGAAAATCACAAGATGAAACAGGAATATGCTTGGGATGATGAAGGGTTAGAAAAAGCTAAGAAAATAATCGGAGCGGGATATAAGGTTTCTCGTTATAAAGGTTTAGGTGAAATGGATGCTATCCAACTTAAGGAAACAACCATGGATCCAAGATCACGTTTATTAATCCGTGTTGATATTGAAGATCCTCTTCTTGCGGATAGTCGTGTCTCGACCCTTATGGGTAAAGATACAACCTCTAGAAAAAAGTGGGTTGAAGAGAACGTCAATTTCAATGAAATTGACACATTCATGAAGGAGGTCAAATAATTATGGCTAAGAAAAAAGAAGAAGTCATTGATATTATTGTGGAAAATATTTCCAATGAACCCCTTGAAGATGTCATGAGTAGCCGTTACGCTACCTATGCTAAATACGTTATTCAAGACCGTGCTATCCCAGATGTTAGAGATGGTTTAAAGCCAGTCCAAAGAAGAATCATTTTCTCGATGTATAAAAGTGGCAACACTTTTAATAAGCCAACTAAAAAATGTGCTCATACCGTTGGTGCGGTTATGGGTACCTTCCACCCACATGGTGATACTTCTATCTATGAAGCATTAGCCAGAATGAGCCAAGATTGGAAGGTCAGATATCCATTGATCGACTTTCAGGGTAACAATGGTAGTATCGATGGCGACCAACCAGCGGCTTACCGTTATACAGAATCAAGATTATCTGAACTCAGCAACGAACTAGTGAGAGATATCGAAAAGAAAACAGTTGATATGCAGTTAAACTTTGATGACACAGAACTTGAACCAATTGTTTTACCATCTAGATTCCCAAACCTTTTATGTAATGGTACTGAAGGTATTGCAGTTGCTTTAGCAACTGAAATTCCTCCACACAACTTAAAAGAAGTAATTGATGCAGTTATTTATCGTATTGGACATAAAACTGCAACTTCAGAAGATTTAATGGAATTTGTCCAAGGTCCAGATTTCCCAGGTGGTGGACTTATTTATCGTTCCGAAGGCATTAAAAATATTTATTTAACAGGCCGTGGAAAGATTGAAGTCGCTAGCAAGACAGAAATTGTTCAAAATAAAGATAATCAACAAATTATCATCACAGAAATACCTTATAAAGTGGTCAAAAAAGACCTTGTCTATGAAATAGACAAAATTATCCATTCCAAATCCGTTAGTGGTCTAATGGAAGTCAGAGATGAAAGTGATTATAAGGGCATTAGAATCGCAATTGATTGTAAAAAAGATGCAAAAGTTGACCTTTTATTACGCTATTTAAAGAGCAAAACAAGCTTAGTTACATCATACTCCGCTAATATGGTGGCGATTGTTAATGGCCGTCCAAAAACCTTAACTTTATTAGATTTTATCGATGCTTATATCGAACACCAAGTGGATGTCATCACTAGACAAAGTAAGTTTGATTTAGAGAAGTATTCTGGAAGATTACATATCGTGGAAGGTTTAATTAAAGCTTCGCTTTACATCAACGAAGTAGTCGAAATTATTAGAAAGAGTAAAGACAAGGCAGATAGTAAAGTCAACTTGATGAATCATTATGGTTTTTCTAATGAACAAGCAGAAGCTATCGTCACCATGCCTTTATATAAATTAAGCCATACCGATGAAGAAATTTTAGAAGCGGAAAGAAAACAACTAATTAAAGACATTGAAACTTTAGAAGGCATCCTTTCCGATCCTAATAAACTTAATCGTGTTTTAATCAAAGATTTAAAACAAATTGCAGAAAAATATGGCGACGAAAGACGTACTCAAATCGTGGAAAAAGAAGAAGATAAACCGATCGATAAACGTCAATTAATCGCTGAAGAAGAAACAGTGGTTGTTGTCACTCGTGATGGCTATGCAAAACGTTGTTCCATCAAGTCTTATAAAGGCTCAGGAGAAGATGCTTTACCAGGCCTTAAGAGTGGTGACGTCTTAGTCGGTTTAGGCACCGCTTTAACAACCGATTACCTTATTTGTTTTACAAATATAGGTAACTATGTCTGTATTCCAGTTCATAAATTAACTGAAAACCGTTATAAAGATGAAGGTGTTCACCTTAACACTTTGATCACTTTTGCGGCCGGAGAAAAGATTATTAAAGCGATCGCTGTTCACCAGATTAGAAATGATATTTATCTCGCCTTCTTATCTAAATTTGGACAGATTAAACGTATGTCTTTAGCCTCTTTAGAAACTATGAAACGTTCTCGTCCAGCAAAATGTATGAAACTATTAAGTGGGGATGAGGTTGTTGGAATTCAAATTTTAACTGGAAATAGTGATTTATTTGTTCTAACAAATAATGGGTTAGGTACCTTATTTAACGAAAACGAATTAACAATTCTCGGAGCAAAGGCCGGAGGCGTTAAATCCGTCAGTGGGCTAGGGAAGAATCAAGCTGTAGCTTTAATTGCCTTAGATGAGGGTGAAAAAGCCAAAGCCGTGGTAGTTACCGATAAAGCTCACGAAAGAATTATTGATCTTAATAAGGTTACGCGCACACAACGCCTAGGAAAGACTAGTGAAATTTGTCCATCATTTAAAGGTGATCCACATAAAGTTGTGAGCGCAATGAAGATTTCTAAAGACTTAGATTTAATAAAATTAAATCTTGCCTTAAGTGATAATAGTGTAGAAACTATCGAAATCGACGATTTAAGACCAACAGAAGCTAAATACGCCAAAGCAAATATGAAAATTCCAGCGAGAACTTTTGTTGATGCAATCTTAGATTGCAAGATTGAAAGAATCGATAAAAATACTCTTTCTAGACCGATCATAGAAAAAGAAAAGAAAGTGGAAGAAGTTACTTCTGAAGAAATTTCCGAACCATTGATTGAAGAAATTGAAGAGGAAAATGTTTCTATTAAACCTGAAGAAAAGAAAGAAGAAAAATCTTTCGAACAAATTTCCATCTTCGATATTGATGATGACGAATAAACATACATAGTATGTTCAAAATATTATTAGTAGTTTATTAGTACATTATTAGTTTTGTAAAATAACAAAAAATCACCTGTTGTTTATGTAAATGGCAGGTGTTTTTTTACGCAAAATATTAAAATAGAAAATAATAAAGTCTATTATTATAAGACTTTTTCATTTACAATTTAGTTATAAAGTTATGAAGAGGAAATACGTTCCGTTTGCAGTCGCTAAATCTATCTATGAAATAGATATCCGATTCTATAAACAACAAAATGTGAAATATTTGCTTATGGATCTCGATAATACATTAGATAGTTATAAGCTATTTCATCCCACAGATAGAGCTAGAGAATTAGTTAATAATGTAATTAAAGAGGGCATAGTTCCTATTATTGTTTCTAACAATCGCGGTAAGCGCGTGAGCACATACGCTAATGACTTAGGTGTTGAATACATCAACAGCGCAAGAAAACCATTTGGCTATAAAATTAGAAGGTTTCTAAAAGAAAAAGGATGGCCAAATGAAGAAGTGATGCTAGTTGGTGATCAAATGATGACTGATGTCGCTGCCGCAAAAAGAGTGGGAATAAGAGTTATTCTTACGGAAAAGATTGTCAAAGAAGATCAATGGACTACTCATATCAATAGATTATTCGGTAGACCAATAAGAAAATACCATAAGAAAAAAGGCAACTTAATCGATTGGAGGATTATTTATGGGAAAGATTAGAAGAGTAATGCGTTGTTATAACTGCGGAGCAGTATTACAAAGCTCAAAATCAAAAGAAAAAGGTTATATCCAAAAGGACCTATTAGACAACTATAATGACGGTCAACAAGTTTTGTATTGTCAAAAATGCTTTGATTTCATGAAAGTTATTAACACTGGTGCTTTGGAACAAAACATCGATAAAGCCACCACAAAGATTCTTGATGATGCAGTTGCGACAGATGCTTATATCATTTGGGTTGTCGACTTATTCACATTTAATGGAACATTAAATCCTGATGTTGTGAAGAAAGTTAAGAAACTTCAAGTTGGTGTTATCGGAACTCATAGAGATTTATTCTCTAACTTAATCAAAGATGAAACATTAGAACGTTTCTTAAGAGAAAGATTTACTGAATGTGGTATTAAGCCAGAATCTATAACCGTTCTCGGAAACGAAGATGATGTCGATGTTAAAGAATTGATGAAGAAATATAATGCAGCAAGAAAAGCCCATGATATTTATATGATCGGTTCTTTGAATTCCGGCAAAACATCATTAATCAACAAATTCTTAAAACATTATATAAATAAAACAAAATGGCAAATTAAAACTGAGAACTACCGTGGCACAAATGTCAAAGTCATGAGCATCCCATTAACAAATTCATCCTTCGTTTATGAATTACCTGGATTCTCACTTGCGACATCAGTCATGGGTAAAGTGGAGAAAGAAGTACAAAAACTTATTACTCCAAGAAGAAAGATTGAAACACATTACCGCACAATCACTAAAGGTGATGCTATTGCTTTAGGTTCCTTAGGATATTTTGAAATGTATTCTGGTAGAGCCACCGCCATCAAATTATATTGTGCAGAAGGCGTAGAGATTAAAAAGTTATCCTCCGCTAAAGTGGATGACTTCATTGAAGAAAATAATAGAAAGAGATCTTTAAGACCTGTTAGCGAAAGAATTTCCTCATTCCGTGATTATGACTTCTTCGAATATACCATGGAAAATGACGGACAAGTTCACGATATCGCTATCGAGGGTTTAGGCTGGATTTCCTTTGTTGCTAAGGGACAAGTCATCCGTGTCATGTTCCCAAAAGGTGCAGCTATTAAAGAATCTTTAGGAAAATTAAGATAATATGCTAACTTCAGATCAAAAAAGACAATTAAAAAGCATTGCTTCTACACTTGATACTAAGTATCAAATCGGTAAAAATGAAATTAGTGATACTGTTTTAGCGATGCTTGATAAAGCTTTAACTGCTCGTGAACTAATTAAAATCGATGTCATGAAATCAGTTGCTGTTCCAGTGATGAAACTAGCTTTAGATTTGTCCAGTCAGTTAAATGCAGAAATTATCCAAGTAGTGGGAAGGGTCATTGTTTTATATCGTTTTAACAAAGACAACCACAAATTTAATTTCAAAAAGTAAAAAATGAATAGAATTATTTTTGGTGGAGCATTCGATCCGGTCCATAACGGTCATATCAATATGGCCGAAAAAGCCGCAAAAGCGCTCGATGGAGACGTATTTTTCCTTCCGGCACGTATTTCCGTATGGAAAGATTCTTCCGCCCCTAGAGAAGATAAAATCAAAATGCTAGAACTCGCTATTAAGGGTCATAAGCATTTTCATATTGATGATTATGAACTTAATAGTGGTGAAGAAATCAATTATTCCATCGATACAATCCGCTATATGAAGGAAAAATATCCAAAGGATAACATCTTTTACCTTATCGGTGCGGATCAAGTGAACGAATTTCATAGATGGAAAGAAGCGGAAGAATTATCAAAACTCGCCAAAATCATCTTCTATAAAAGACCGGGACATCAGATTAATGACGAAAACGTCAAAAAATATCAAATGATACCTATTTTAGGAGATGACTATGATGTTTCGTCCACAAAAATTAGAGAATTAAAGAGTTTAGAATTGCCCGATGAGGTTCTTTTCTACATAGTAGAAAATAATTTGTATTCAGGAATGGTGGAGCTAAACAGAATATTGACCCCACATAGAATTTCACATGTTAAAAGCGTCGCAAAATTAGCATATGAGATAGCCATTTCAAATAATTTAGATAAACCACTAAAATATTATTTTGCTGGATTGTTACATGATTTAGGTAAAGACATACCTTTAGAAGAACAATATAAAATCGTTTGCGAACATTTTAGTGAATATAAGAATCTACCAAAATTCGCATATCATCAATTTGCAGGGGCATATTTAGCCAATAAAATGTTTGAAGTTAAAGATAAAGATATGCTTGAAGCTATTGAATTTCACGCTACAGGTAATTCAAACATGAAATTAATGGGTAAGATTATTTATGCAGCAGATAAAATCGAGCCAACAAGAGGATTCGACTCATCAGATTTAATAGCCGCAATGAAAAACAATGCCGAGGAAGGATTCAAAATTGTTTTAAAAGCCAACAAAGAATTCCTATTAGATCATAATAAATCGATAGAAAATGATTTAACCTCTAAATGTTTTAAACAATATTTATAATAAAGTAATAGAATCACATGAATAGCATCGAAAGGTGCTTTTTTTGTTATCCACACGATAATAGAGGAAAAACGCTATAAAATACCTACTTCGCATAATTTCTATTATGTTAACTTGTTTATATTTTTGTTAGATATTATCGTGTTTTTCTAATTTTTGCGTCTTGCAGATTTTAAAATTCCCACATTAAATTTAGGGACTTTTCCACACAAATTTTTATAGGCTATTTACCAAAATAACTACTAATTTGCTACTAATCCACCGCTCTCATCCATTTCCGGAATTTCCAGAAAGATAGTCTTTATAGGCATCAATGATCATATTTAGCTTATCTTCTTCTAACCTATTTATCGTTCGTTTTTCACTTTCAGTTTTCTCAAAAATTGGGTTTGAATCTGCTAAGCCAATAGCCCGTTTCATGTATAATCTTAACTTGTCTATGGTTCTTATTTGATTGATGACTGCTATTGTATGTCTGCTTGTTCGTAAACATTCAACATTTCCTAAATCAACATCACTTTTCTTGTTACATGATCCATGGTTTGTCTTTAATGGGCAGACAGTTACTAAGGGATTAAAGATATCCGAATCCACTAAAACGACTCCATAATGCCTATTCGAGAATTCAGCGTTAACATTAATCCCCCAATCAAATTCGTAAATCTCGCCTTTCTTTAAATCGTATCTTAGATAATACTGTTCTGAAAAAGAAACGTATTCTAGTTGCCTTTTTATCCAGTCTAATTGTTCTCTCATTCCTGACTGCTTTATTGCTACTTTACTGCCATAATCGTAGCTATAGTTTCTTTCTGCTTTAAACTTTTCCATTTAAAAGTCCTCCTATATCACAAATAGGGGGTGAAAAAGCCGAAATGTTCAAAAAAAGTTGCCGAAGCAACTTTTATTTATTTTATAAATAATTTTATTCAAACAATTCTTCGATTGGTTCGCCTAATAAGTAATCAGGTTTCTTAATACCGAAGTTTCTTAAGATGGTCGCACCGATATCACCGAAGGAGGCTCTTTCGTCTAAATAACGGCCTTTCTTAATTGATTTGGAATACATAAGAAGAGGAACTTTTTCTCTTGTATGATCTGTTCCATACCAAGTTGGATCGTTTCCGTGGTCAGCGGTCACAATAACTAAATCATCATCTTTTAAGACAGTCATTAATTCCGCTAAACGTTTATCGAAAGCTTCTAAACACTCACCATAACCAACAGGATTTCTTCTATGTCCATATTCACTATCGAATTCCACTAGATTAACAAAGCACATACCTTTAAAATCGAAGTCTCTGGCTTCAGCGATAGTTTTATCCATACCATCTTCATTAGAAGATGTCTTTTGTGTTTTAACTACACCATAACCATCGAAGATATCACCGATTTTGCCAACACAGTCAACCATGTATCCTTCTTTTTGCAAGATATTCATCACAGTTTCAACTGGAGGTTTTAAAGCTAAGTCATGTCTATGTGCGGTAACACGTTTGAAGTCACTAGCGTTTTCACCAACGAACGGACGAGCGATAACTCTTCCCACCATCCATTCTGGTTTCATACAAATTTCTCTAGCAATTTCGCAGCAACGATATAATTCTGGAACTGGTGTTGTTTCTTCGTGAGCAGCAATTTGTAAGACACTATCAGCGGATGTATAGACAATCAAAGAATTGTCTTTTTTTTGCTCTTCACCTAATTTCACTAAGATTTCAGTTCCGCTAGAAGCATAATTACCAATCACTTTATGACCAGTTTTTTGTTCTAATTCATCAATTAATTCTTTTGGGAAACCATTATCGGTAAAGGTTTGAAATGGCTTTGTGGTATATACACCCATCATTTCCCAGTGGCCTGTCATCGTATCTTTGCCGTTACTCTTTTCTCTACATCTAGCGACATAAGCATTAGGGTGAGATACTTTTGAGGTGCCTTTAATATTGTTATCTAAATCATTGATACCCCAGGAGTTCATCACTGGAATATTTAAGCCGTTTGGCATCTTTTCGGAAATGTGGACAAAGGTGTTACTACCAACATCGTTATGGCCAGCATTAAAAAAGCGATCTGCATCCGGCTCCGCACCGATACCAGCGGAATCGGCAACGATAACGAAAATTCTCTTATATTTATGGGACATAAACGTCTCCTTTCAAGCGTCATTATTGTACATTATTTGCGCTTCATATACAAATCATATGCACTCAAAATACGCTTACTTGATATGTGCGTATATATTTGTGTTGTAGCGATATTTGTATGGCCAAGCATTTCCTGAACCGCTCTTAATTGAGCGCCATTTTCTAGTAGATGAGTGGCAAAACAGTGACGTAATGTATGCGGGGAGATAGAAACCTCAATCCCTGCTTGAGCAGCGTATTTTTTCACTTGTTTAAAGAAATATTGTCTAGATATCGGTTTACCATATCTATTTAAAAATAGATATTTAGAATCTTTACCCGGGTTTTTATTTCTCGCTTCTTCAATATATTTTTTGATGTATTCTATTGCAAAATCTCCAAGAGGAACCTTTCTTTCCTTACTGCCTTTACCAAAAACAGTAATGATGGCCTTATTAAGATTTACTCTCGCTCTTTCTAAAGAAACTAATTCACTAACACGTAAGCCAGAAGCATACATTGTTTCAAGCATAGCTCGATCTCTTAATCCGTCAGGTTTTTCAATATTAGGAGTGTTTAATAATTCTTCGACTTCTTCCACGGATAAACAGTTAGGAAGATATTCTGGTTTTTTAGGTGGCTCTATATTCGGTATTTCACCTATAAAGTATCCTTCTCTTTTTAAGAAGAGAAAAAAGTTTTTCACTGACGATAATTTTCTAATCGCAGTGGTAACTGTATGAGGTGGCTTTGGAACCGTTAGTTCATAGCGAACAATTTCCCCTAAATCTTCTCCTTTTAAATCTTCAACGGTTTTTCTTTCACCATTAAAAATATCTAAAAAGAGTTTTATATCTTTAGTGTAGGAATCAACAGTTTGTTTGGACAAGCCTTTCTCTACGAGAAGATATTGTTGAAATAGTTCTACAGCGTCACTTATTTCCATCATCTTCTACCTCACTAGCTCTAATCAAAACCTTCTTTTTCATCTTCCTATTAAGTTCATTTATTAATAACTTTGTGGAACTTTGTTCCTCGTGCTTTTCATAATCAAATAAACTCATTTGAATGGCGATATCTTTAGTGTTTATTAGGTTTTGTAAAGTAACACCCACTAATCTAATCATCATATTAGAGAAATTTTTATCATATAAATTCATCGCAATATTAAAGATTACATCCGCATCATTTGTGGGGTTATCAAAGGTTATCGATTTATTATGAACTTTAAAATCGCTTTCCTTGACCACGATTTGAATCGTCGAACCGAGTTTATTCTCTCTTATCGCTCTTTCAGAGACTTCTTTAGATAACCACTTAAAAGTGGAAGCGATCAATTCGTGATTCATCGTATCTTCCATCAGTGTCGTAGAATTACCAATTGATTTCGGATCTTCGGGTTCAACGATGATTTCATCGCTCCCTTTACCGCTCATCCAATCTTTGATGACGTAATAATATTTACCTAACTCATTCATTAGTTCACGGTCATCTTTTTCACATCTTTTAGCTAGATCACCTATGGTATTGATGCCCATTTTTCTTAATTTAGGACTAGTTTTTTTGCCGATACCAAACATCGATTCAATTTTTAAAGGATATAAAATATCAGGAATATCTTTCTTTCTGATAATCGTTAATCCCATCGGCTTTTTATAATCGCTACCCATCTTTGCTAAAAACTTCGTGGTCGCCACTCCGATAGAACATTTAAGTTTTGTTTCTTTATATAAATCGTTTTGAAGTTTCTTAAAAAAGCCAGGAACGTCTTTCTGACCTCTTACCACATCAGTAAAATCCGCAAAACACTCATCTATTGAGGCTTCTTCGACCTTTTTTGTGTATCGACGAATAAAATTCTTAAATTGATCAGAAAGTGCCCCATAATACCTAAAATCGACTGGTTTAATAATGAGGTTAGGGCATAGTTCTTTTGCCTTAAACATCGGCATCGCACTTGAGACGCCATATTCTCTGGCTTTATAAGAGCAAGTAGAAACAATCCCGCCTCGACCATCATGGCCAATCGCCACTGGTTTATTTTCTAAAGAGGAATCGCGGATTTCTTCACATCTTGCAAAGAAAGCGTTTAAATCGATATGGACGATAACTTTTGCCATACCATTATTATATAATGCAATAGTTTATTATGTTAACCAAATTATAATAATTCGGTGATTTGACTAACACTTAATCCATAACGGTCAAGCTGTTCATTGATGCTGCCTGTATCCACGAAGACATCAGGAATAGCTTTAATAATAACTTCACCCTTATATTGTTTGCTAATTAATTTAGCTGCTAAGGTATTTGCAAAGCCATTTTCAATCGCGTAAGCATCATAAATGATGATTCGATCAAATTTTAATAATTCATGATCGATTAATTCTTCATCCATCGGCTTTTGGAATATCGCATTATATAAAGCGACATTTTTATTTAATTCCACTAGCTTCTCTTTGAGATCTAGAGTAATTGGACCAACAGAAACAATCGCCGTCTTATGGCCATCGAGTTCCTTCTTCCAACTTCCAAAGGAAAGATTTTCTTTATCATTATTAGGTTTAACTTTAGAACGTGGGAATCTAATCGCAAGAACACCTTTGTTCTCAAATGATAAGCTTAATAAGCTTTGTGCTTCCGATTGTCTAGAAGCCATTGCGACATAGACATTAGGCGTCGCCATTAAGAACGATTCATCATAGATGCCTTGATGAGTATTACCATCTTCGCCCACTAGACCGGCGCGATCAATAAGCACAGTCGCAGTTAAATTCATTCTGGCAATATCGTGACTAAGTTCATCAAAAGCTCTTTGTAAGAATGTCGAATAAATCGAAATAATTGGGTGTTTTCCAGATATGGCTAAGCCACCTGACATAGTCATTTCATGTTCTTCGGCAATGCCGACATCATAGCAGCGATTCGGGTATAGTTCAAAAGCATTTTGTAAAGCGCTTCCGACTCCTGTCGCGGCCACTAGCAAGACTGCTTCACTATGTGAGCCCATCTCCTCAATGACATTTTTGGCATAAACTTCTGACCAACTAATAAGACTTGGATCATCGCTAACCTTACCGGTGTTCTTATCAAATGATCCAACACCGTGCCAGATACCAGAATCATCATTTTCGGAATATTTAAAGCCTTTGCCTTTAATGGTTTTGATATGGATAATTGAAGATCTATCGTATTTTTTTGCTTTTAGTAAAGCTTTTTCTAATGATTTGATATCATGACCATCAATCGGTCCAATATAGGCTAAGCCCATATTATCAAATATATTCAAAGACATGAGATGTCTCTTCAACCAGTTTTTAATAGAGCCAGTCCAAGATAAAACCCAGCGACCAAACTTTGTTTTCTTCATAAATCTAGAATAAGCGTTCTTGCTTCGACGATATAAAGTTGAGTTGGATAACTTTCTAAACGATTTGGCTAATCCACCAACTGGTTTGGTGATAGACATATCGTTATCGTTAAAAACGATAATCACTTTATTATTTCCATCCGCTAGACTATTGAGACCTTCAAAAGCTAAACCATTAGCGATCGAAGCATCACCGATATAAGCTACGACATCGTAGTTCTCATGATTTAAATCTCTAGCTACCGCCATACCTTTAGCAGCGCTTATTGAGGTTGAACTATGTCCACATTCAAAATGATCATATAGTGATTCGTTAATCTTTTGGAAGCCAGAAACACCATCACTTTTTCTCAAACGTTCTAAAGAACGACCAGTTAAAATCTTATATGTATAGCATTGATGACCGACATCAAATATCAATTTGTCTTTTCTAAAATCGAAGACACGACATAAGGCGATTGTGGATTCTACCACGCCAAGGTTAGCCGCTAAATGTCCTCCATTAATGGAGACCTTATCAATAATCTCTTTTCTGATGTCATCACTTAAAACATCAAGTTCCTTATAAGATAACTCTTTTAAGAAATCGGGGTCCTTGATGGTCTTCAGATCTATTCTTTTTAATTCTTTTTTGCCTGACATACCTATACTAAAAATGTACTAATAAATAACTATTTTCAATTATTTATCTTCGATACTTATAATCTTTTCCACTTTCTCTTGGGCTTCTTGTAAGCTCTTTTCTAAGCTTTTAATAATCTTTGTGCCTTCTTCATATAATTTGAGGCTTTCATCAAGAGGTAATGCTTTAGAGGAAATGTCTTGAACGATCTTCTCTAATCTTTCCATCTCTTTTGCAAAATCAATTTTCTTCTCGCTCATTATTTTTTCCTCGCTTCTTCTATTTTACTATAAATAGTACCATCACTGATAGATGTAACAATGCTTTCTCCTATTTTTACATCTTTCACACTTTTAATAATTGTTCCATCTTCTCTCATCGATATTGAATATCCACGATTTAAGACGTTCTTGGGATTTAATATTTCTAAACGTTGTTTATAACTGTTTAGTTCCTCTTTCATATTTTCATATTTTTCTAAGATCGATTCATTAAGTTCTTCTTTTAAAGAAGATAATTCATCTTTAGAATCTTCTAGCATTTCTCTTATGCTATCTCTCATATCTTCAATAGCATATTGGAATTTTTGCTGTATTTCTCTCATGTCCACGGTGGCAAGCTCCGCTGCGCCTGTGGGTGTGGACGCTCTTTTGTCAGCAACATAGTCGACTAATGTGGTATCAATTTCGTGCCCTATAGCGGCAATAACTGGCATTTTGCTTGTAGCAATCGCTCTCACTAGCTTTTCATCGTTAAACGCGCTTAAATCTTCACTTGCGCCTCCGCCACGACCGATAATTAAAGTATCCAAATCATATTCTTGGCTTTTATAAAAAGCTCTTAGTAATTCTTTAGGAGCGCTTTCACCTTGCACTTGGCTAGGGAAGACATAAATGTCACATATTGGATATCTTCTTTTGATATTAGTGACGATATCTCTAATAGCCGCGCCATTCTTCGCGGTAATAACACCAATAGCTTTCGGGTAGATATTTATATCTCTTTTACGAGAAATGTCGAACAGACCCTCTTTTTGAAGCTGCTTTTTTAACATCTCTAATTGAACGAGCATCATTCCTTGCCCAATATTCTCAAGTTCATAAACAATTAATTGATAACTGCCTCTGGCGGGATAGATATCAACACTAGCCATCACTAATATTTCGTCTCCGTCTTTCGGATCAAAAGTAATCTTATTCGCATAGGTAGAAAACATCGCACAGTTTATAACTGAATCGTTATCCTTTAAAGAAAAATAAAGGTGACCATTGGCCCCTCTTTTGAAGTTGGATAACTCTCCTTTAACAGAGATAAATTTCAAATTTTCATCTTGGGAGAGAACGGCTTTTATGTAGCGATTCACATCGCTGACAGAATAAATGTTTCTTTCCCCAATCATTTAAGGACTCCATCAAGGATGGCGTTAATAAACTTTCCTTGTTTCTCATCAACATATTTCTTGGCAAAATCAACCGCGATATTGATAACGATCTTTTTATCAATTTTTTCTACAAAGTAGAAATGTGCATATGCAGTCAATAGAATAGCTTGTGTTAATAAAGGTAATCTTTCCCATTTCCAATCCCTTAAAAAGGGTAAGAAAGCACTTCTAATTGTTCCATAGTTTTGTAAAGTCAAGGCGACAGAAGCTTTGATATAATCACTTACTTCATCATAGGAACAACTAGAAAGTTCGCTAATTAAATCTCTAGCGTCACGGAAATCTTTTTTATCTCCATAACAAAAATCATTCAGTTCGTCATAGACGACTGTTAAGATAATAAAGTTTTCCTGATTTCTAGACATTTCCATATTAGATAATCGTTTCCACTTTTACTTGGATGTTTACTGGAACCTGTTCGGTGATTAATAAAAGAGAATTATAGACTTCGTCTTGGATATCGCTCACCACTTTTTGAATATTGCTCCCTTTAGCGATATCAACATAAATAAAAATATGAACGATGTCACGATAAATACGAGTTTGAATCGCTCTATTTAAACGGAAGAATTGATTCTTCTTAAGTAGTTTTTGAGATTTAGCAATTCCTTTTACTTTAAGTAATGAGGAAGTCACTAGTTGATCAAAAACACGATAGGAAATACCTAATTTCCCATTGTTATGATAATTATCTAAATAAACATAATCCGCCATAAAAGTGCCTCTCAAATACTATATATGAAATATAAAGAAGGTGCAACAAAAGGAGTTTTTCAAAATGAAAAAAAGCGATGTTTCCACACCGCTTCTTATTTTTTATTGATCGTTATTTAACGATTTTTAAGACTAAATCCATTAATCTATTGGCGGTAAAGTCAAATTTCTTAATGACGTCTTTAGCAGGAGCACTAGCGCCAAATGTATCCATACCCATATGATGGGCGGCATATCTATCCCAACCAAAGGTTGAAAGCATTTCCACAGAAATTCTTTTCTCTCTTGGTAAGGACATCACGGACTTCTTATATTCTTCGCTTTGTTCTTCAAAGAGTTCCCAGCTTGGCATGGAGATGACACGGACATCAACACCTTGTTCTTTTAATAGTTTTTGAGCTTCCACTGCTAAGCTAACTTCGCTACCAGTAGCGATAATTTCAAACATCTCTTTCTTTTCTTCTTTAGAAACGATGTAAGCACCTTTGGCTAGTCCTTCTGCAGAACTACCTTCTAATAAAGGTAAGTTTTGACGAGAGAGAATTAAAGCGGTTGGAGTTTTCTTGCTTCTAAGCGCTTCAGCCCACGCCGCATATGTTTCGCGTTCATCACATGGACGGATAACACGAGTGTTTGGAATGCTTCTTAGCATAGCTAATTGTTCGATTGGTTGATGGGTTGGACCATCTTCACCAACAGCAATTGAGTCATGGGAGAATAAATAGATAGCTGGTAAATGAGATAAGGCCGCCATACGAATAGCGGGTTTCATATAATCAGAGAAAACTGCAAAGCAGCCGACATAAGTTCTTAATCCACCATGGAGCAAGATACCATTTTGAGCACTGGCCATCGCAAATTCACGAATACCCCAGTTCACATTATGACCTTCACGATGATCTGGTTCGAAATTAACACCACCATCAAGTTTAGTCATAACACTACCAGCCACGTCCGCGGATCCGCCGAAGAGGTTTGGTAATTTAAGCATGAAAGCATTTAATGCTTTACCAGAAGCCACACGTGTGGAGGTAGAACTGCCTTTTTCAAATGTTGGCATCACTTCTGGAATGTATTTATCGACATCTAAATTAACTAAGGAAACAAATCTTTGATAATCGACGCTATGTTTCGCCTTATAAGCTTCTAAGGCTTTGTTGTATTCTTCGTGAGCTTTTTGACCACGTTTAATAAACGTATTAGCAAATTCTTCTCTCACTTCTTCTGGAATGTAGAAGTCTTCATGATCAAAGCCGTAAACGTCGACTTTCGCATGTTTACCATCTTCTACACCTAAAGGTGAACCGTGAACTTTGCTCGTTCCTTGTTTAGAAGAACCATAGCCAATGACAGTATGAACAAGAATCATGGTTGGTTTATCTTTTGATTTTTTAGCTTCAGTAATGGCTTTATCGATCGCTTCGATATCATTACCATCATTAACTTCTAAAACGTTCCATTCACTTGCGATAAATCTCGCTTTGACTTGCTCAGAGAATGATAAATCCAAAGCACCATCAAGTGTAACTTGGTTTGCATCATAGAATAAAATTAATTTATTTAATTTTTGATGACCAGCAAGAGAGATCGCTTCTTGAGAGATACCTTCTTGTAAACAACCATCACCGCATAAGGCGTATGTGTAATGGTTCATAATCTTTTCGCCTTCTGGGTAGTTAGCTCTTACGCTTTCTTCCGCCATTGCCATACCGACGGCTTGGGCGATACCTTGTCCTAAAGGACCGCTTGTGGCATCAACACCTTTTGTCCAATGATATTCTGGATGTCCTGGTGTTAAAGAACCTAATTGACGGAAAGATTTTAAGTCAGCGAGACTTAATTCATATCCGGAAAGGTGTAACATTGCATAAAGCAATGCTGAAGCATGACCGGCACTTAAAACAAAACGGTCACGATTAAACCATTCAGGATCTTTTGGATCCGCCACTAAATGTCTAGTCCATAAAGTATAAAGGATGGGGGCGCTACCTAAAGCCATACCTGGGTGTCCAGAATTAGCTTTGTTAATCTCATCAATACATAATGAGCGAATGGTGGCTACTGATAATTGGTCAATTTTTCTGTTCATTTCTAATCTCCTTAATTAGTAGTTTTTTAGTATTTTATCAGTTTTTATTATAAACTTTGTTTATAAACTATTCTTTGTCCTTGATGACTATGCCTAAGTCTTCAAGCTGTTGAGCACTCACCTCTGTCGGTGCCATAGACATTGGATCGACACCCGCTAAATTCTTCGGGAAGGCAATGACATCACGGATGTTATCAGTGCCACCTAAAATCATGGCGAGACGGTCTAAGCCAAAGGCCATACCGGCGTGTGGAGGTGTGCCATATTTAAGCGCATTCACGAAGTAACCAAATTTCTTCTCTACCTCTTCATCGCTTAAACCTAAAATATTAAATATTTTCTTTTGAATATCTTGATCGTAAATACGTAATGTTCCACCACCAGCTTCATAACCGTTAATGACGATGTCATAAGCATAGCTAATGACTTTAGTGGGGTCACTATCGAGATATTTAATATCTTCATCTTTTGGACGGGTAAATGGATGGTGAGTGGCGACAATCGCCCCGCTTTCCACATCTCTTTCAAACATTGGGAAGTCCACTACCCATAACAAATCATATGTATTTGGTTTAACTAAACCAAGTTGCTTACCGTATTGTAAACGTATAGCACCTAATAAAGGTGTAACGCGGTTATATGGGCCGGCGGAGATGATGACAATGTCGTTGTCTTTAACTTCTAAAACTTTGTTTAATCCTTCTTTTTCGCTATCAGAAAGGAATTTTACAAAGCTACCAGTAAATTCCCCATTCTCCTTTTTAAGGACGGCCAAACCGCCTAATCCGAACTTCTTGGCTTCTAAAGTTAAATTATCGATAACTTTACGGCTAGTTTCACTAGCGACGTTAGGAACACAAATACCTTTAATCGCTTCAGCGGTTTTATAAGCTTCAAATGTTGTTTCTTTAAAGACTTCTTTTAAGTCATGAAGTTCGATGCCAAATCTGGTATCTGGTTTATCACTACCAAATCTTTCCATCGCTTCCTTATAAGGCATTTGGCGAAGTGGCAATTTGACGTCATAACCGATTGTGTTCATGAATATTTCATGAATGAGTCCTTCCATCATCGTTAAGAATTGCTGTTGATCTAAGAAGGATGTTTCAATATCAATCTGGGTGAAGTCAGGTTGTCTATCCGCACGTAAGTCTTCGTCACGGAAGCAACGCGCGATTTGATAATATCTTTCAAAACCCGCCACCATCAAAAGTTGTTTAAACATTTGTGGGGATTGTGGTAAGGCATAGAAACTACCATGATGTAAACGGGAAGGAACTAAATATTCCTTCGCTCCTTCAGGAGAGGAAGCACATAACATCGGTGTTTCTACTTCAATAAATTGAAGTTTATGTAAATAAGCATGGGTTGTAATCTTAATTTGGTCACGAATATCGAAATACTTTTGCATACAAGGACGACGCAAATCTAAATAACGATATTTAAGTCTAGTTTCTTCTAAAGCGTCAGTTTCATCAGCGATGATTAAAGGTGTGGTTTTCGCTACGTTAACCACACTGATTTTATCAGCAATAACTTCAATCTCGCCGGTTTTCATCTTTGGATTAGGAGTTTCTCTTTTGCTAACAACCCCTTCCACTTGGATAACATATTCGTTGCGAATATCAGGCGCCTTATCAGCGTCTTTAACCATGATTTGGATGATTCCGGATCTATCTCTTAAATCGATGAATAAAATGGAACCGAGGTTTCTTCTTTTCGCGGCCCAGCCGAGAAGAGTAACTCTTCTACCGACATCTTTTAATGATAATTCCGTGTTACGACAAGTTCTTTCCATTTTATTTGCCTTCTTTCTGACATTCACATTCATCGCCCTCACAGCACTCACGATGATGTTTTTCTTTCTCTTCGTGACAGCATTGATGGCCATCTTCTTTTTCGCCGTCATGACAGCAATGATGTTTTTTAGTAAACATCGCGTCGATTTTTTCTTCCATGTCATCGACATTTATTTCAAATTGTTCTTTAGTGGCCATATTCTTGACTACCAAAGTATCATTTTTAATTTCTTCTTCACCGATGATGACGGCTAGTTTAGCGTTTTTCTTTTCAGCGCGTTTAAACATATTCGCGAGTTTGACGTTATCAAAGCACATATCTACTTTATAGCCTAATAATCTTAAATCATCAGCGATATTGATGGCTCTAGCTTGGCTTTCTTCACCCACAGGCATAACGTAGATATCTAAGTTTAATCCGGGATTATTATCGATTAAGCCATCATCCACTAAAACGTTAACAATTCTTTCTACTCCAAAGGAGAATCCAACGCCTGGAGCATCAGGACCACCGATTTCATGGACTAATTTGTCATAGTGTCCACCAGCACCAACTGCCCCATAGTTATTTCCTTTTTGGGAAGTATAATGGAATTCAAATACTGTTTCTGAATAATAATCGAGGCCTCTTACTAAAGTATCATCAACTTCATAAGGGATATTCATCTCTCTTAAAGCGTCGAGAACTTTTAAAAATCTCTTCTGACTCTCTAAAGAGAGGAATTGACTCATCTTTGGAGCGCCTCTAACAATCATTTGATCTTCAGGAACTTTACAATCTAAAATCCTTAATGGATTTAATTCATATCTTTGTTTGCAGTCCTCGCACATATTAGCGACTTTATCTTTAAAGTAGTCTCTTAAAGCATTTCGATAAGCGTTACGAGAAGTTTCATCACCTAAGGTGTTAATCTTGATAACTACATTTTCTAATCCTAGGGATTGAAGAATTGTATATGCTAAAGAAATAACTTCCACATCAGCATAAGGAGAATTATGCCCCACTGATTCGACACCGAATTGGTTAAATTGACGATATCTTCCTAATTGTGGTCTTTCATAACGAAAGACAGGACCACAATAATAGAACTTAAGTGGTAATTCATTCACTGGAATTAATTTATTTTGGACGATTAAACGGATGATACCGGCGGTAAATTCCGGACGAAGTGTTAAACTTCTATCGCCTTTATCTAAAAATGTATACATCTCTTTTCTAACGACATCGCTAGATTCTCCCACACCTCTAACAAATAATTCGCTATATTCGAGGACTGGAGGTCTCACTGGTTGAAAAGCAAAGAAAGATGAAATCTGGGCCATGATGTTTTCAACATAGCCATAGTTTTCCGCTTCCTTTCCAATAATATCATGTGTACCTTTAACGTTGTTAATACTCATAATTTTTCCCTTTCTAATGTATGATTCGACTGATGGTATAAACACCAGTTACCGATCTTAAAATATTGAAGACATCATTTAGTCTTTTAGCGTCCGACACTAATAATGTCGCAGTAATATCCACCATGCCGTTATTCGTTAGTTTGGCATGTAGACTATTTAAGGTCACTTTCGCGCCAGTTAACACTGACATGATGTCCACTACTAAATTATTTCTATCGCTAGCTTCGATTAAGATATCGACTGGATAAGTGGCAAATTCGATATCGTCTCTCCATAAAACTTCCACCAGTCTTTCTTTTTCATTAGCGACGTTTGGACAGTTTTTACGGTGAACAGCGATACCTTTACCTTTGGTAACATATCCAACAATATCATCTCCCGGTAGAGGTGTGCAGCAGTTAGATAAGGCGATTGCAATCTTACCAACACCACGGCAGTAAACTGGACAATTATCTCCAGATTTAGTTTTAATCTTGCCTCCAGTTGGAACGGAAACTGGACGTTTAATATGTAAATATTCAATTAATGCGGATGGAACTGGTTTACGATTAGTGACACCAATATAAAGATCATCTAAATTATCAAATCCAAAATTATCGAGAAGCTTTTGATCAGAGAGCATATTAGTCATCTCTTCTTCTTCGATTCCACGATCATGGAAAGCATCCACACAAGATTGTTTTCCTTTGGAAACTTTTTCTTCTCTTATTAGTTCTGCGTTCTTCTTGGCGACATATTTTCTAATCGCTGATTTAGCCGCGCTAGATTTAACAAAGTCAAGCCAGCCTTCACTCGGCCCTTCTTGATTCTTGTTAGTTTTAATTTCCACTAGATCACCGGTTTTTAAAACGGTATTAAGTGGAACCATCACGCCATTCACAAGCGCACCTGAACAGGTGTCTCCAATGCGTGTATGAATATGATAAGCAAAATCAACAGGAGTACTTCCTGAGGGAAGCTCCACAACTTTACCTTTCGGAGTGAAGATATAGACATTCGCATCGAAAATATCATGGGTTAAATTATCCATATATTCCTTCGCCGTATCATGGTCATCAGAATTAGACATAGAGACAAAGTCTCTAAACCAGTGTAGTTTATTTTCAATTTCCTGTTGTTCTTTCTGTGAGTTATAGCCGTTACCTTCTTTATATGCCCAGTGAGCAGCAATGCCGGTTTCCGCTACTTTATCCATCTCTTGAGTTCTAATTTGTACTTCATAGAAGTTGCCATCACCACCGACAACTGTGGTGTGTAAAGATTGATACATATTGGCCTTAGGCATCGCAATATAATCTTTAAAACGACCAGGTACTGGTTTATATGATTTATGGATTAAACCGAGAATTTCATAACATTGAATTTCTGTATCCGTAATAATTCTTAAAGCTAAAATGTCATAAATTTCATCAAATGGATGACCTTTAATATACATTTTTCTATAAATAGAATAGATTGATTTCACTCTCGCGGAGATATCAAAAGGAATATTGTGCTGGAAAAGAATATCCGCTAATTTCTTCTTTAAGATTTCTAATGAACGACCCATGGTCTTAGCTTTCTTTGAAAGAAGTTTAGTAATTTCCTCATATCTTTGAGGCTGTAAATATTTTAAACAGAGATCTTCCATCTCCGATTTGATGACATCTAAACCTAAACGATGAGCGATTGGAACAAAGACATCCATCGTCTCTTCTGATAAGGCAATTTGTCTTTCTGGAGATAAAGCCTCTAATGTACGCATGTTATGTAATCTATCCGCTAATTTGATTAAGATAACACGGATATCTTTGGCCATGCCTAAAAAGATCTTACGATGGTCTTCAGCTTCAAATTCTTCACTATTTATCTTTGATAATTTTAATCTTTGAATCTTGGTTAAAGAGTCGACAATACTTGCGACTTCTTCTCCCCATCTCTTTTTAATATCTTCGATGGTGACATCTGTATCTTCAACAACATCATGTAAAAAGCCAGCAGCAATTGTTTTAGGACCACATGTTAATGTCGCTAAAATATAAGCTACTTCCACAAGATGGTGATAATAAGGCTCTCCACTCTTTCTTAACTGACCTTTATGCTTCTCAATAATAAAGTCATAAGCTTCACGAATCTTATCTTTATCTTCTTTAGAAGTAATGTAGGTAGAATAAATATTTTCGATATCTTCGAAGGTGTGAAGTGGATAACCACCATTAGGTTTTAATACTTTCTTATTTTCCATATCATATACATCTTATCTTCTTTTATTTATTTTTTAAAGAAATAAAGAGTAAATATGGGATAAATACAAAAGAAAAAGCCAAATTGGCTTTATCTTTCTTCAAACTGAAGCTTATAGAGTTTGTAATAATATCCGTGATTCTTCAGTAGCTGTTGATGATTACCACGTTCTATTACTTCTCCATGCTGTAAGACAATAATCTGATCAGCTTTTTGAATCGTCGATAATCGATGAGCGACAATAAGCATTGTTCCAATATTTTTCATCTTCTCTAACGATTCTTGAATCAAAGATTCAGTTTCTGTATCAATGTTAGCAGTCGCTTCATCTAAAATCAGTAATTGTGGTTTATGCAAAACAGTTCTTGCAAATGACAACAATTGTCTTTGACCTTGTGAGAAGTTCTCTCCTCTTTCAATAACTACATCATCATATTTCTTATCAAGTTTATCGATAAATTTATCAGCGTTTACATATTCACAAGTTTCTTTAATTTCTTGTAGAGAATAAGAATCATCATGAAGGGTAATGTTATCTTTGATTGTTCCAGAGAATAAGAAGACATCTTGTAACATTTGACCGATAGCTTTTCTTAAAGATTTTATCTTTATGTTTCTAATATCTACACCATCGATTAAGATTTGACCTTTTTGAATTTCATAATTTCGTACGATCAAAGAAAGGATGGTTGTTTTACCTGCTCCTGTCGCACCTACAAAGGCACATGTTTGTTTGGGTTCAATCGTAAAGGAGACACCTTTTAAAATCCATTCATCAGGTTTATAGGAGAACCAAACATCTTTAAATTCAATCTTGCCTTTAATCTCATTTATCTCGATAGCGTCATCCTTATCTAGCACTTTTGGAGGAACATCTAAAAGGTTAAATAATCTCTCTGATGCAGTCACTGCTTTTTGGATACCATTAAGTTGATCAGCGATATTTTGAATCGGGTTAAAGAATCTTGATAAATAGACATAGAAAGCAACGATAACACCCGCGCTTACTAAGCTCTTAAAGGCGAAAGAAAATGTCACTGCGATTGCTAAAAAATAAATAAATGAAATAAGTGGACGATAAATACCAAAGGCCACAAGAACTTTATAACGAGTCTTTCTTAACTTCTCATTCTTCTTATCAAACTCTTTTTCTTTACGAGTTTCTTGATTAAAAATTTGAATGATTTTCATGCCGGAAAGATTCTCATTTAAGAAGGTATTTAAATCGGAGATATTTTTTCTTTCTTCGGTGAATATTTTATGAATTATTCTTCTAAAGAAGAATGAAACAACCGCTACTATCGCCACAAACGGTAACATTGATAATGATAATTTCCAGGATATAAAGAACATAATTCCATAAGTTCCAATAATCATCAAAATGTTCTTGATAAGGTTTACTAAAATCGTCGTGAATAATTCCGATAAAGATGATGTATAAGATACCGCTCTAGTCACTAGTGAACCAACCGGCATCTGATTGAATTGATCTTGAGACATGTTTTCAATATGCTCAAAGACTTCCATTCTTAAGTTATAAACAATCTTTTGGCCAGCTCTTTGTAAAATCATCGATTCTAGATAGACGAAGACCTGTCCGATAACACCTAGTAGACAATAGCCAATGGCGATCATCAATATAACTTTCAAAGAAATATTAGCGGACTGTAGGTTGTCTGTTAATTTGGAAAGGAAAAGCGGCAAGGAAATATCAATCGCGATGTTAACTAAGATTAAAAGAAACGCTAAAATGAGCCAGCCCATTTCTGGTTTGACATAGGTAAACATTCTTTTCCACATAATTTTATGTGGGATTTTCTTATCGCCAATGAGCTTATCAAAATCTTCGGCCACGATTAATTTCCTCCTTCCACTTCTTCTTCTAATTTTTGTAAATAAACCATCCTGCTATAGGTTGGTGAAATCTTTAATAATTCTTGGTGAGAACCAAATGCTTCTAATTTGCCATTATCTAAAACCACAATCTTATCAAGATGAGAAACTGTGGAAATACGAGAAGCCACTACTATAGTAGTCTTGCCTTTTCTTTGTTCGGCAATATTTTTTAAAATTGTCTCTTCAGTTTTGACATCTACCGCGCTAACGGAATCATCCAAAATCATAATCGGAGCTTTTTTAACATAAGCTCTAGCGATAGAAATTCTTTGTTTTTGACCACCGGAAAGAGTCACTCCTCTTTCTCCAGAGACTGTTTCATAGCCTTGTTTGAAATCGGAGATATCTTTATCGATATCGGAGAATATTGCTCCTTGTTTGATTAGATCAACATCCAAATTCTCTTTAGAGAAACTGATATTATTTTCAATAGTGTCGGAGAATAAGAAATTATCCTGTGGAACATAAGCAATCGCTTTTCTAATCGAAGAAATACTACATTTCATAATGTCTTTATCATCAATTAATAAAGAATTTTCTTCTAAGTTATAAAGCCTTAATAAAGAATTAACTAAAGTGGTTTTACCAGAGCCAATTCTTCCCACAATACCGATAGTTTCTCCTTCTTTTATTTCTAAAGAAATATCATCAATGGTTTTATTATTGCTTCCTGGGTAAATAAAAGAGAAATGATTAAAGGTGATTTTCCCTTTTACATCTTTTAAATCTTCACTACCTATAACGTCTTTAATCTCTTCTTCTTCATCTAAAAAACGAGTGATACGTTTTAAAGAAGTTTTCGCTCTACTTCTCATCGCGATGATATGACCCATCGCCATCATCGGCCAAATTAATAAATCAAAATAACCAGCATAAGTGATTAATTGTCCTGGTTTTAATGTTACTTGATGTCCAAATAAAACAACTGGATTATTAGTGACGTAAGCATAAACAAAATATCCACCAACACCCATGATAATTGCTAATATAATAGCGATAATCGCATTAATCAAAGAATCAAATAAAACTGATACACGCGCAAAATCAACATTCACATCTTTATCTCTTCTCGCCAGTTTTGCGAAAGCTTTCAACTGTTGATTTTCTTTAACAAAGGCTTTAATCACACTGATGCCAGTAAATGTTTCTTGGGAGAAATCATACAAATTATCGAAGGAAGTTTGACGATATTCCCAACGCTTTGACATAAATTTCTCGACGAGTGCGCCCCATAAAGCGATTAATAAAATAGGGATAATGGCTACTAAAGATAAAATCGGTTCTAAGATGAACATTTCGACAATCACTAAGATGGCTAAAAAGCCAGCATCAACTAGCATAATAGTTCCCCATCCAAAGAATTCTTGAATGGTTTCAATATCGTTAGTAAACCACGCCATCACTGTTCCCACACTATTAGTGTGATAATAACGTTGCGATAATCTTTCAGCTTTTAAGAACATCTCTTTTCTTAAATTAGCTTCAATCTTAAAAGAAGCATGGAAAATCGTGATTCTCCATAAGAATCGGCCAAGCATCATGATGAGGGCGATAACAATGGTCGCAATAATCATATATAAAATCTGATTTTGCTGATCAGCATTTAAAGGTGCTTCTTTGACATTACTTAAAATATCAACAATCTTTCCTAGATATTGTGGGACGTATATCTGAGCCACATCCACTAGTATTAAAGCGGCGATACCAATAATGAAGAAAATCGCATATTTTAGATAATATTTATTGATGTATTTGCCGAATAACATAACTTAAACTTTAATAAGTTTAGCATTAAAAAAACCGCTTCACAAATATAACGCATCATTCATTAATATTTATAAGACGGTATCTTTTAAAATATAGGTTATAAATTATTTATCTGCACTGATAGCTTTTTTGATATTAAACTCAATGGATTCTTGTCCGCGATAGATACTCTTTTTAATGCTACCGATAAGATCTACAAATTGATAATCGCTAAGAGAGTCTTTACTAATATTAAAGCCGGTCAGTTTCACGCCATAGCCAACATAAGTTAAGATATGTTCCCCGCTTTTAGAAAACAACAAAGAATCGGTTTTAATATGTTTTAGCCTAAAGATAGGAGCTTTCCAACTTTCTCCAAAAGGAGAAAATGAATGTATTAATTGATAATTTTCTTCATTAATTTCTGTTAATCCAAGGGGAATATCTTCTTTTTCTTCCACAACTATTGGAGTCTTTTTAGCGAATTCATAGAATTTATTTTTAAATTTTTCAAAGTCTATTTTTTTAATCGAACATCCACCCGCTAAAGCATGTCCACCAGAAGTAACCATGAGGTCACTACAATAATTAAAAGCGTCCACCACATTAAAGCCTTCAGGCGCTCTCGCACTACCTTTTAAACACTCTCCATCTCTTTCTTCGGTAAAGACGATTGTAGGTTTATGATAAGTCGAGCATAAATTATTAGCGATAAGCCCTAATAATCCTTCTTTGATATCTTTAACAACTAAGATTGCGGGTTCATCTTCTTTTATATCAACGGCTAAATTGTCACTATCTTTACTGGCTTGTTTTCTCTTTTCGTTGATGTTAACAATCCAATTACCAATCTTATCAATCTTTTCATGATCTTGAGTGACAAAAAATCTCACTACATAATTAATTGTTTCGTCATCTAATAAACGACCTAAAGCATTGATCTTTGGAGCGATTTTCATCCCGATCGCTACTTCATCAAATTTCATATCTTCTTTTAAAAAGTCGATATTATAAAATTCACCGTCTCTATAATTGGCAAAAATTAATCTCAAGAAGTCACGATTATATTCTAATAGAGGCATCATATCACTAATAAGTGATATCGAGGCTAAAGTGGCTAAATATTTATCAAATCTTCCAAGTAATGCCCAGGCAAACATAAAGGAAACAAATCCCGCGGATGTAGCTACTTCTCCAAATTCACTATAACTAGGATGAATAATGACATCAGCGTTAGGAACGACTTCTGGAACGCTATGATGATCAAGAACTAAAACTTTGACGCCATGCTCTTTTAAATAATCGATTGGCTCATTGGCTGATATTCCGTTATCGACAGTAATAACTAATTTCACACCCTTATTAACGATTTCTTCTGACTTAGTTAAGTTAATGCCATACCCATCGTTATAACGGTTAGGAATGTAATATAAAGGAATAACTCCTAATATTAATAAACTTTTAGTAATGATCGATGTCGACATAATTCCATCCGCATCATAATCACCATATATAAAGATTTTATCTTTATTCTTAATCGCCTCTTTTACTAAATTAACAGCTTCATCCATTCTTTTAAATTCATGACCAAGCGCAAAATTAGAGATAGAGACGTCTCTAGTTTTTTCTAAATAGTCATCTTCACTAATGTGATAATAATTTAATAAACGAGTAAATAAAGTGTCTTTCATATTCCAAAAAAGGCCACCGTTAGGTAGCCTATTAAATTAATCGTTAATACCGATAAAGATTCTCTCTTCCGGTTCAGCGGAACGAGGAGTATTAACCACTTTCTTCTTTTTCTTTCCTTTGAACTTACTAGTGAATTTTTCGATATTGACCTTGGAGAATAATTTATAGAAGAATTGTCCAACTGGTCCAAGTAAGTTAGTGACGAAGAATAAAGCGGCAAAGATACCGACGATTAGCACTAAGAATAACCAAGCGTTATTCGCTGCACCAAATCCGAAGAAGTTGATGCCAATATAAATCGCTAAGATAGAAACTAATAAGGCGGAAGAATAAGCAAATGATGTAGATTTAATCATAATTGCTTCTCTATTTTCAAAGGAATTATCTTTGTTCTTATCTTCTAAAACCATTTCTCTTTCTTTATTTAAATAAAGAACTGTAGTCACTAATGTGAATAAAGCGACAACTGGAATAACAATAACCGCATAGTTTGTGACCGCTAAACGGGTATAAGCGAAGAATCCAGCGACAATACCTGTCACTAAAGATGTGACCACAAAGCTCGCTAAACCACGAGATAATCTATATCTAAGTAAGAGATAGAAGCTCGCTACCGCAATACCGACTAAAGTCGCATACATCACAGGAGCGAATTCTGGTTGTTGAACACTCTTCACATCCACGGCTTTTAAGCTGGTAGAAACTTGTTCATCAATCGCAAAGATTTGGGAATTGATTAAAGCGGAGATACCGCCTTCTTCTTTATTAGAATAAGTACGGGAAGTTTCCTTACCTTCACTATCAACGGTAATATAATATGCATTATATTTATCATCGTTAATCTTGCTATTAAGCTTAATAACGTAATAGGAATAATAAACTGTTTGTTTATCTTCATCGACATCTTCTCTTGTCTTATAAAGGATGTCGCTAATTTGTTTTTCTAAAGATGTGGATTTGTTCTCATCTTTTTCATATGTATAAGTATTCGCTAAGATATCTCTAATTGCTTGTTCAGTAATTAAGGTATGTTCACTATTTGTTTCAACAAATATTTCGCTATTTTGGAGAGTACCACCATTATTATAAACAACACCTTTATTTAGACTTCCAAAGACGATCATGCCGGTTAAACCAGCTACGAATAAGATAGAAGCAAAGATACCCACTAATTTTCTCTTCTTGGTGAAGTCTTTATTTGCATAATTACCATAATAAGTTTGTTTTTCTTCTTTTAATAAGTTAGGAACATTCTTGCTATCGATACCGAATACTTCGTATTTACCTTGTAATTTTGTAGTGTTAGTCGCTAACCACATGAGTAATTTTAAAACGACAGTATTTAAAACTAAGGAAGCGATACCACCGATAACGGAGATAATCGCAAATGATCTCATTAATGAACCGCCTAAGACATAGCAGAAAATACCAACAATAATTAATAAGACGTTCACATCAACGATTGGAAGTAATGATTTCTTGCTCGCTTCAGAGTTAGCTTTCTTTAAGCTACGACCTCTATAAGCTTCTTCTTTTAACTTTGTTAAATAGATGACACTGCTCACTAAAGAGACGATCGCGACAGCGCATAAAGCGATTAAGCCAGCCGCGTTAAATTCGGCGGTGAACCAAATTAAAGAGCCGATACCAGCAAAAACACTACCTAATGTTAATGTCGCAGTTGCTAAAGTGGATAAACGATAGAAGACCGCTAATAACAAACATAAGATGACAACACAAACGATAGTCGCTCTTAAGGTTGATGTCCATAATAAATGGCCATCAGTACTCACTAATTGTTCGCTAATCGCGTTCACACTATTCTCGTATAAGAATGTGACTTTATAATCTAATGAACCACAGTTAATTAATGAAACATAGAATCTTGCGGTATCAAAAGCTTTTCTCACTTCACTAGCTTCATATTTTTGATTGTTATTCGCGTCTTGGACATTGACGAAGGCGGTTAAATTATTAATTTCTTTACCATCTTCTTCTAATTTTTCAAGTTCAGCGATGTCGAAGTTCATGAAGACCTTTTCCGCAACTTTTTCATCATAATCTTCATTTCCGGATTGAGTTTGAGAGAAGGTGTTACCATCTTCATAGTCATGCCAGAGATATAAATTATAGGTGTAAGTAGTTTCCGCATCTTCACCTTCACCACTGGTGCTACTTTCCGCCGCTTCAGTGTTATTATCTTCCTTATATTTCTTGACGATGTCATAGAGTTCTTTGAAGTGATCACCAACAGGAATATTCACAGAAGGATAATCATTTTTAGTTTCTAAAAAGGCATTACCAGTAATGAATTTTTCATTTTCATCTTTGTTAACACGGAAATCATCTAATTTTGAGGAGAGAGCTAAAGAACCATCGAAGGCCATGAGCTTTTTGACGTTTTCGTAATTTTCATCGGTATCTTGTTTTAAAGTAACTTTCACTGTGTCATAACTTTCAGTGGATACTTCGTAGTTAGTAATAGATAAAGAATCAAGACGTTTAATCATGCTATTAGCGATAAGTTCACTTGGAACATTACCATCCGCGTCTTTCTCTTCTAAATCCACTCCGCTATCTTTATCAGAAATACGGAAAACCATTTCTTTTCCATCGCTATATTCGATGTTAGAAGTTGTTTGTTTAACAATGTTGTTAAATGATGCACCCATTAATAATAATGAAGCACCAGTTAGGATAACATAGGACCATAGTCTTCTCATGTCTGTTCCTCCTCACAAAAAATACACGTCACGCAAGCGCGTTCTAAATAAGATTATACTAAAAGTAAGTGTATTTCAATAATTAAATGCGCACACGCATATATACAAAAGAGACTTTTTTAAAATAAAGCCTCTTGATGGGTAATTTTTAAATGTTTATAAGCTTTAGGATTAGCGACTCTACCACGCGGTGTACGATCGATAAATCCAATCTGTAAGAGATATGGTTCATAAACATCTTCCAGATTCATAATCTCTTCACCAATCGCATTCGCTAAGGTATCTAGACCAACTGGTCCACCATTAAATCTTTCAATTAAAGTTTTTAAATATCTGATATCGACATCATCTAAACCGATGTCATCAACCTTTAAAGCATTAAGGGCTTCTAAAGCATCAACTAAATCGATATCATCCTTACCTTTGAAGTTAGCAAAATCTCTCACTCTTCTAAATAAACGGTTAGCAATACGGGGAGTTCCACGACTTCTTTTGGCGATTTCTTGAGCCGCTTTTTTATCGATTTTAGCCCCGAAGACCTTCGCGGTTCTAGTGACGATTTGCTCCACCTCATCGAGATCGTAAAAATTGAGTTTTTCGGTTATACCGAACCTCGCTCTAAGTGGAGCGGATAAATCACCAGCTCTTGTGGTAGCACCAATCAGAGTAAAAGGCGGCAAATTCATCGTCAAAGCTTTGGAATTTACATCACGATTTATGACGATCGAAAATTTAAAATCTTCCATCGCGGTATATAAGGATTCTTCTACTATTCTAGGCAAACGATGAATCTCATCGATAAACAAAATATCACCTGGCTCAATACCAGAAAGAATAGCGGCTAAATCACCAATCTTTTCAATACTTGGTCCATTAGCGACATGAATATTAGCCCCCATCTCATTAGCGATAACATAAGCTAATGTGGTTTTACCAAGTCCTGGAGGACCATAGAAAAGAATATGATCAAGAGGCTCATCACGGTGTAAAGCGGCACCGATAAAAACTTCGAGATTTTTCTTTAAATCTTTTTGGCCGACATATTCTTTTAATTTCTGTGGTCTTAAAGATATCTCTTCTTGTAAATCATTTTTATTAACATGGGCATCTAATAAACGAGACATAATTATTTCCTTAATTTATTTAATGCGATACGTAAGATGTCTTCACTGCTTGCTCCAGGTTCATTGATAGTCGCTAAAACACGGTCAATCGCCGCGCCTTTAAATCCTAAACCTTTAAGAGCTTCATAAACTTCATCATAAACGGTTGGATCGCCTTTACTACCACCGGTTAATTCACCTTTCAAATCTAAGATAATTTGAGCGGCAGCTTTGGCCCCAATACCTGGTAATTTCTTTAAATAAGCAACATTGTTGCTTGCAATCGCATTAATCACTTCTTGTGGAGAGGTTGATGACAAGGCTCCGATCGCACTTTTTGGACCTAAGCCTTTCACTTTTATTAAAGAGAGAAAAACTGATTTTTCTTCTAAAGAAGAGAAACCCACTAAATATTGTTCATCTTCTCTAACGACATTATAGGTATAAATTAAAACTTCATCACCGATGTTATACTCATCGATATGAGACACTAAAACTTGATAACCGACGTCTCTTACGTCAATCACTAATGTATCTTTATCTTTTAAAGTAACTTTACCTTTAAGAAAATAGATCATATTTTTTCCTCCTTATTTAAACGCCATAATAAATATTATTATAAAGATGATAGTAAATAGAGAAGTGATGAGTCCTGCTAAGAGGATTATTTCTCCTTTCCCTTTCATCTTTTAAACTCCGGTGGAGTGGGAATCGCCTTTCTTTTATGTTCACTAATTTTATGAAGATGTAAGATTCTTTCTTCCACTTTTGGATCAACTTTATTTCCTAATAAGAAATTATCTAAATCAGAATATTTAACACCCATCTCTTTTTCATCAGTTTGTCCTTCAAATAATCCCGCGGAAGGCACTCTTTCTGCTAAACGAGTTGGTACACCTAATAATTTGCTCGCCTTAACAACTTCACCTTTGGTGAGATAGACGATTGGTAAGATATCAGCCGCTCCATCACCGTATTTAGTGAAATAACCGGTATATCTTTCATCCATATTATCAGTGCCAAGAACTAAATAACGATGTTTTTGTCCATATGCATAAAGCATCGACATTCTTAATCTCACTTTTAAGTTAGATAAGGAGGCGGTGTCTAGTTCAATACCAGCTTTAATAAACATGTCTTTTATATTATGAAAGGCTTCACTAGCATCTAGGACGACATAATTTAAATCTAAAGCTTTTGCTAATTCTTTGGCATCTTTTAAATCATCAGGATGAGAATCGATTGGCATCATGATGCATGTTAATTTTTCTTTACCGATAGCTTTTTTACTTAAAGCGGCCACTAAAGAGGAATCAACTCCACCTGATAAACCGAGGACATAACCATCCATATGGCTATCGTTAAGATAGTCTTTTAAAAATGAAATGATGACATCTAAATATTGTTCTAATTTCATATTAACTCACATATTCAAATGAGAAATCGTCTAAATAGACGATATCACCATCTATAGCTCCTAATCTTTCGAGTTCATCATCCACTCTAAGTTTTCTTAATCTAGTCATTAAAACCATCATACCTTCATCGGTGGAGATATTAGTCATACGATAAAATTTCACAATTTGTTCACCGCTAATTCTAAATTCATGGCCTTTAATTTTTTCCACCACAAATGGCTTACTTTCTTCTTCAAGTACATAGACTTTATTATCAAGTTCATCACTACTTTCATCATATAGAGGAAATAGGGGTGTCTTTTCTAATAAGTCAGCACATTTATATAAAGCTAGTTCAATGCCTTCTTCCGTTAAAGCGGAAATCGGAATAATTTCTTCTTTAATCTCTTTTTTAAACTCTTCTAATCTTTGTTTAGCCCCGTCTTCATCCATCTTACTAGCTAAAAGAATACGAGGTCTATTTTCTAAACCGAAGCCATATTGTTTAAGTTCTTCATTGATTACTTTGTAATCACTAATTGGATCTCTCCCCGAATTACCCATATCAATGACATGGATAATAACACGACATCTTTCAATATGTCTTAAGAATTGTAAGCCTAATCCTTTACCGAGATGGGCTCCTTCGATTAAACCTGGAAGGTCCGCCATCACAAATGAACGGCCATCTTTTAAAGAAACAACACCTAAATTAGGAACAATTGTGGTAAATGGATAATCAGCGATTTCTGGTCTAGCAGAACTAACAACACTTAATAAAGTTGATTTACCAACACTTGGGAAACCGACTAAACCGACATCAGCTAATAATTTTAATTCTAAAATTAATCTTTTTCTTTCCCCTGGCTCACCGTTTTCAGCGATCTTAGGGGCGCGATTAGTGGAACTCTTAAATGCGGAATTACCTCTTCCGCCTCTTCCGCCTTTGGCAACTTTAATGATCTTACCATCTTCATTTAAGTCACCTAAGAATTTATGACCTTCTTCTTCGAAGACCACGGTACCAACTGGAACATCAATAATGACATCTTCGGCATATTTGCCAAATTGGTTTTTAATGCCACCTTTTTCACCGTCTTTACCGATAAAGGTTTTGCTATGACGGAAATTAAACAAGGTATTGATGTGGCTATTAGCTCTTAAATAGATAGAAGCACCACGACCACCGTTACCTCCAGCTGGGCCACCTTTGGGTACGAATTTTTCACGCAAGAAAGCGATGGCACCATCGCCACCTTTTCCACTTCTTACCTCAATGACAGCACGATCTATAAACATAATTATTTTCTAATAATTTCCTTAATGATAACACTTGGTCTTTTGACGCTTTCTTCCACCGCTTTTCCAAGATATAAGGAATTAAGGGCTTGGATAGAAACGATAATAGTAGCGATAAATAAGACGACATTAATCACTAACCATGACCAAAGGGCTAATGAAGAAATATCGATAACTTTACATAGTTTTAGAATAAATAACACTAATTCTGCTATAGCAGAAAGCATATAAGTACTCGCTAAAAAGATAGCGATATAAACGGGATATTCTAAAGGTTTAACACTCACTGAAAGCATGGAATTTTTCGCTAAAGAAACCATCGCTTTAAGTGGATAATGACTTTCACCTTTGGCTCTTTTAGCGCGAACAATTTCTACGGCTCCAGTTTTAAAACCAACAAATGGAATTTCCACTCTTAAAATGCGGTTAGTCTCACTCATCGCATTCACTTCATCAACCACTCTTCTATCTAATAAACGGAAGTTATTGACGTTATTTGGTATTTTCACCTTTGGTGAAATCTTATCCAAGAATCGATAGAATATACCAGCGCTATTTCTTTTAAATGATGTATCTTTCTTTCTTGAAACACGGACTGCATTCACGACTTCATAACCGTTATTCCACATCTCTAACATTTGCGGAATGATTTCTGGTGGATCTTGTAAATCAGCATCCATCGGAATAACAGCCTCTCCACTAGCGGTCACTAGTCCCGCTCTAACAGCTGGTTCTTGTCCCCAGTTTCTAGATAGATTAACAATCACTAATTGAGGATATTTTTCCTGTTCTATTTTCAATAATTCTAAAGTTTTGTCTTTGGAACCATCATTTATAGCGACCACTTCAAAAGCATATCTATCTTTTAATGGAACGAATAATTTTTCGTTTAAAGTAGAAAATAACAAAGGAACCATTTCCTCTTCGTTATACATTGGAATAACTAATGAAATCTTTTTCATGAATATGTACCTAGTTATATTATATATAAAGCAAAATAAAAAGACCACAAATAAGTGGTCTTATTTACAAATTATTATCACTATTTGCTAGCGACAACAACTCTCACGCAAGTGCGATCTTTGCCAAGGCGTTCATAACGAACAATACCGGAAGCGGTTGCGAAGATTGTATCATCTTTGCCTCTTTTGGTATTTTCCCCTGGATAAATTCTGGTTCCTCTTTGACGATAGATAATGGAACCGCAGTGGCAATATTGTCCATCAGCGACTTTAGCTCCTAGACGACGACCAGCGGAATCACGACCGTTTTTAGTTGAACCAACACCTTTTTTAGAAGCGAAGAGTTGTAGATTTAATTTAAACATCATAACGACGACACCCTTTCTAAATATTTTTGATTTGGATGAATTTGCCATAACTTTCTTCAATAGTCTTTAGACTAGTGATGATTGTTTCTAAGACAATTTCATCGTGGGAAGAAATCTTATTTCTAACGATTACATCAGTATTTCCTTCCGATATCTTAATATCGAAGTCTTTAGGATTTGCTAAGTTATTAAGACCTCCTACTAGGACAGCACTGACAGCTGCACAGACGAGATCTTCACCATGTGGTGCACTATTAGCATGTCCACTAACTTTTAAGGAAACTAATTTCTTCTCCTCTTGTTTGATTAAAACTTTAATCATGATTACTTGATGCTTTCAACGACTAAGCAAGTATATGGTTGACGATGACCGATGGTCTTGTGTTCATTGCTCTTGCTCTTATACTTGAAAACACGGATTTTTCTGCTCTTTCCTTGTTTTTCGACTTTGGCTGTGACTTTAGCACCTTCCACGTATGGAGTACCGACTTTCACAGTTTTGTCTCCGACTAAGAGAACTTTGTCGATGGTGACAACACTTCCGACTTCGGCTTCTAATTTCTCAACGTAAATTTTGCTACCGATTTCGACACGGACTTGTTTACCACCTGTTTCGATAATTGCGTACATAATGTCCCTCCTTATTTTAGATTCACTAAGGACTCGCTATTAAGGTAACCTTAATAGGTTTTGCAAACCTTCTCTATGCGGTTGTAGCTAGTGAGGCGACAACGTTATTAATATAACAAAAGTTATATATAAACTTCAATAATTTTCTTAAATATTTTTTAAGCCATAATCTAAGCATTTATATTATGACCATCTTCGAATGTAAAAATGAGTAATATTGACCCTTTCCAATAATGAAATGATCGAGCATTTTTAGTTTCAGCTTCTTCGATTCATGAATAATTCCTGACGTAAAAAAGATATCTTCCTCACTTGGTAATGCATCTCCACTTGGATGATTATGAACTATATAGAAATAAGAACCATTATGGATGATGACTTCTTTTAGTATTTGTCGATAGGAAGTATTTAAACTACTTTCGTTACCGCGATACATGTTGGTTTCATGGATTATCTTCTTCTTTTTGTCTAATATCACTAGATACATACTTTCTTGATTTAATCCATTTAATATTCTGATATATTTCTCCGCGATTTCTTCTCCCTTTAAAACATATAGTTTTTCTTCACTAGCAATCATCAGTCTTTTGGCAATTTCAAAAGAAGCCGCTATTTTAATAGCTTTCGCGTTTCCCACTCCCTTAAAGGATGTCAAATCAGAGAATGGCTTTTGAAATAGATAAACTAGACCGTTAGAAGCACTAATAATGCGATAAGCGATATCAACCGCCGATTCTTCTTTCGTCCCACTTTCAATTAATAAGGCTAATAATTCGTGGTCTGATAATTTATCAATCCCATAGCGGAAAGCTTTCTCTCTAGGTCTATCTAATAACGGTAAGTGATTAATCTTAGACAAATTATTCCGCCCATGAGAATTTAAATCCACCTGGAATAGTCGCTCCACCTTTTCCAGACATGAATAAACGATAGACAACTACCGCCATAACGGCAATCGCCGCAATAGCCATCACCGCTGTTAGGGAAATCGCTTCTCCGACCTTTTGGTTATCACATTCTTCTTTAGTTAAAATGATTTTTCTCATAAAAAACCCTCCTATATCACAAATAGGGGGGTTAATCAGTAAAATGTTCAAAAATAATTAAGAAAGTTTTTCTTTTTTCTCTTTTAGCAAAGCTAAGTTTTCTTGATGAGTTTTCAGTTTTTCTTCTTCAAGTTTCACTTTTTCTTTTGGAGCTTTGGCGATGAAGTTTGGATTAGAAAGCATCTTTTGGCATCTTAAAATCTCATTTTCTTCTTCGCTAATCTCTTTATCGATTCTTTTTAAGATATCTTCTTTACCCGCTTCATTAACAATTAATAAATCAGCGTTATCATAAATCTTCAGTTCGCCACGCATATTGACAATTGAATCATCGACTTCTTTGACTTTGGAGAAGGTAAATCTTTCTAAATAGGTTTGATAACCGTCAAACATCTTGATTCTTAAGTTAAGAGATAAATCTAAACTAGCGTTAGGCGCTAATTTGTTTTCAATCTTATAATTACGAACATCTCTAATAATAGAGAATAAAACTTCCACTTGTTTATCAACTATAGAATGCACGAGATGAGCATCATATTTTGGATAAGTTTCAAGCATGATAGATTCTAGATGAACTGGTAAATTCAAATATAATTCTTCTGCAATAAACGGAGTATATGGATAGATAAGTAAGATAATATCTTTTAAACATTTAAATAATGTTTGATAAGTAACATTTTTCACTTTTTCATCATCGGAAGATAAGGAGACTTTACTCATCTCTAAATACTCAGAGCAGAAATCATCATAAACGAAGTTATATAAGTGACTACTCGCTGCGTTAAAGTCATATTTCTCCATATTTAAGGTTACAGCTTTAATAGTCTTTTCTAAACGATTAATAATCCATTGATCAAGAGGAGATAATTCTTTAACATTAACCTCTTTTGGTTCAAATTTCTCTGGTAAAACTGAAAGGACATATCGCGCTGAATTCCAGATTTTATTGAGGTAATTAGAAGAGGCAATGACCTTCTCTTCGATATAACGCATATCTTGTCCAGGCGCCGCATTTGTGGTTAAGAAATATCTTAAAGCGTCCGCACCATATTTATCGATAACTTCGATTGGGTCAACACCATTACCTAATGATTTAGACATCTTACGACCAAGTTCATCTCTTACTAAACCATGGATCACCACTTCTTTAAATGGTCTCACGTGATTCATTTCTAAGGATTGGAAAATCATACGAGATACCCAGAAGAAGATAATATCGTAAGCAGTCACCATTGTGTCGGTTGGGAAATAACGTTCAAAATCTTCAGTCTTATTTGGCCAGCCTAAAGTCGAAAATGGCCATAAAGCACTAGAGAACCAAGTGTCTAAAACATCGCTCTCTTGCTCGTAATTTTCCATATCTTTTGGTGGATCCATGCTAACGACAACTTCACCAGTGTGCTTATTATAATAAGCAGGAATGCGGTGTCCCCACCATAACTGACGAGAAATACACCAGTCTTCCGCATTTTCCATCCATTGGATGAAAGTCTTTTCAAATCGCTTTGGAACAAAGTCAACTTTGCCATTTGTTTTTTGATTAGCTAAAGCTTGATCGGCTAAAGGTCTCATCTTCACAAACCACTGTTTAGAAAGCATCGGTTCAACAACCGCATGACTTCTTTCAGAATGGCCAACTGGGTGAACGATATTTTCAATCTTGATAAAATTACCATCCTTTTTAATGTTTTCCACTAAAACCTTACGACATTCAAAACGATCTAAGCCCTGGTATTTACCGCACTTTTCATTCATCGTTGCGTCTTTATTGAAGATAATTGGTTTTTCAAAATGATATTTTTCACCGATGATAAAGTCATTAGGGTCATGAGCAGGTGTACATTTCATCGCCCCTGTTCCAAAGGAGATATCAACATATTCATCAGCGATAACTGGAATTTGTTCACCATTCGCTGGATTTATAACCTTCTTACCAACATATTTTTTATATCTTTTATCTTTGGGGTTAACAACCACACAGACATCGCCAAACATGGTTTCTGGTCTAGTTGTGGCGACGATTAAATAGTCTTTTTCACCCACCACATTATATTTAAAATAAAACATTTGACCGGGGTCATTTTGGTGGATGACTTCGATATTGCTTAAGGCGGTCATCTGCACTGGATCCCAGTTGATGATTCTTTCACCTTGATAGATTAAACCTTTATTATATAAAGACACAAAGACAGTTCTAACTGCATAGTTAAGTCCATCATCAAGGGTAAATCTCTCTCTTGTATAATCTAAAGATAAACCCATCTTGGCCCATTGAGAATGAATGTTATTTGCGTATTCATCTTTCCATCCCCAAGCCGCTTTTAGAAATTCTTCACGAGTGATTTTAGTGACATCCACTCCGTTGTTACGGAGTTTCTCCATCACTTTCGCTTGGGTAGCAATACCAGCGTGATCCATACCTGGGAGCCATAAGACATCATATCCTTGCATCTTTTTATATCTAGCCACGATATCTTGGATTGTGGTTTGACAAGTATGGCCAATATGTAGTTTACCCGTCACATTTGGAGGAGGAATAACCATCGAGAAAGCTTGTTTAGATTTATCACCAGCGGTGAAATATCCTTTAGACTTCCAAGTCTCGTATTTTCCTTCTTCAACTTTGTGCGGATCATATCTTTTTTCAAGCATATAATTTCCTCCTAATATAAAAGCGTCCCTATTTTAAGGACGCTATCAGCGCGGTACCACCTTAATTCGTTATTTCTAACGCACTTCATTAACCTATTATCGCTAGGCAACTATCCTCCGAAGCGACCTTCATTATTTCCTTATATCGAGCTTCCACCATCCTCGACTCTCTATTTTAAGAAAGATAATTACTCCTCTTCCTCAACGGCTAAAAATATTATAACTAATATTATTTAAATGTCATCAAATATATGATTCGATACCACCTTTTAATTTTTCAATGGTTCTAGTTTCTAGACTAGATGTGTAATAAATGTTTTCTTTTAAACCTAAGGCTTTTAATCTTTTTTCTAATTCAGATTTGCCTTTTTGGTTAATCTTATCAATCTTAGTGATAACGACGAAGAATGGATATTTATTATCTTTTAGAAAAGATAATATTTCTAAATCATTCTCTCCTAATTCCCTTCTAGAATCGATAAGTAATAAGACTAATTTTAAATACTTATTATCATTAAAATATTCATCCATCATCGACCCAAATAAACGGTCTAGATCCACTCCCCCTTTAGCATATCCATATCCTGGAGCGTCCACTAGATAGAACTTATTATCGATGTTGTAATAATTAAGTAATCTAGTATGACCAGGTTTACTAGAAGTAAAAGCTAAAGATTTTCTCTGACATAATGTGTTGATCAAAGATGACTTTCCAACATTAGATTTACCGACCACTAAAATCTCCGAAATGAGATCGCCTGGTCTATCTTTAATCGAAGGAGTCGATTTAACAAATGAAACATTTTTAAAATTAATCATTATTTCACTAAAGCAATTTTTATCGCATCATCGGCGCTAGACATAAATTCAATCTTTAATGTCTCTTTAACTTCTTTTGGAAGTTCATCAACATCTTTCTTGTTATCCTTTGGAACGATGATGGTCTTAATACCACTTCTTAAAGCGGCTAAAGATTTTTCTCTTAATCCACCGATTGGTAAAGCATTACCTCTTAAGGTCACTTCACCTGTCATCGCCACATCAGGATTAACTGGTGTTTTAGATAGACAAGAAACAATCGCGGTTGTAATGGCTACACCAGCGCTTGGTCCATCTTTTGGAACCGCTCCTTCTGGAACGTGAATGTGGATATCATTTTCCGCAAATATAGCGGGATCAATATGAAATTTTTCAGCGTTACTCTTCACATAGTCTAAAGCGATCGCGCAGCTTTCTTTCATGACATCGCCTAAATGACCAGTTAAGACTAAAGAACCTTTACCTTTGAAGTAATTTACTTCAATTGGTAAGATATCGCCACCGAATTCGGTATAAGCTAAACCGGTAACAACACCGATTTGAGGTTTCACTTCTTTCTTGCTATCTTCAAAGATTGGGACACCTAAATATTCTCTGACTTTAGCTTCATCAATCTTGATCGTTTTAATGGATGGGTCTTTAACAATCGCTACCGCCACTTTTCTTAAGCAAGAGGCAATCTTTCTTTCTAAGTCACGAACGCCAGATTCTCTTGTATAGGAACGAATAATAAATTTAATCGCTCCTTCAGTGAAACTAGCTTGTTTCTTTTCTAAACCGTTAAGTTCCATCTGCTTTTTCACGAGATGTCCTTTCGCGATTTGAACTTTTTCAAGTTCAGTATAGGAAGAAAGTTGAATTAATTCTAGTCTATCTCTTAATGGTCCAGGAATATTTTCTAAATAGTTCGCTGTACAGATAAATAAGACATCGCTTAAATCATATGGTTCTTCCACATAATTATCATTAAATGAATAATTTTGTTCTGGATCGAGAACTTCTAATAAAGCACTCGCTGGATCACCTTTATAGGATGATGCTAGTTTATCAACTTCATCTAAAAGGAAGACAGGGTTATTAACGCCTGCTTTTCTCATACCTTGAATAATTCTTCCAGGTAAGGAACCAACATATGTACGTCTATGACCGCGGATTTCAGCTTCATCAGAAATACCACCTAAAGAAGCTTTGAAGAATTTTCTTCCTAAAGCTCTAGCGATACTTTTACCTAATGATGTTTTACCAGTTCCTGGAGGACCATAGAAACATAAAATCGGAGATTTTAAATTACCAGTTAATTTCTTAACCGCTAAATATTCAATAATTCTTTTCTTTGGATTTTCTAATCCATAATGATCTTCATCTAAAATCTTTTCGACATTAGTTAAATCATCATTATCCTCAGTCTTTTGCCACCAAGGGATAGACATCACCACATCTAAATAAGATTGAATTAAAGCTCCTTCTAAAGAACCTTGAGGCATCATATCGAATTTCTTTAGTTCGGATTTAACTTTGGCTTTGATGTTTTCTGGATATGGATTATTTTCTAATTTTTCCAAAATGGTGTCTGGGCTATTCATACCACCATTATCTTCACCAAGTTCATGTTTAATAGCTTTTAATTTTTCTCTTAAGAAATATTCTCTTTGAGACTTTTCCGCACTTTCACGGACAGTTTCCGAAATATCTCTTTCGATTTGGCTACGTTGATTTTCACCATTTAATAAAATTAAAACTTGTTCCATTAAGGAATTAGCGTTTTCAGATTCTAAGATTTTTTGCTTAGTTTCCGTGCTCGCTTCTAAAAATCCCGCTAATGCATAGCATACCGCGGTCGCAGAAGGTGATTTTGTGACAATATTGAGGATGTTTTTAGGCATTGTGGAGAAGATTGTAGGAACTCCTTCCATCGCCTTGCTAACGGCCTTAATAATGGCTTCATTTTCCACACTGGAAATAGATGGCAAAGGATACATGCCACCGATCGCTGAATAATATCCAGCGTTTTCCTCAAACTTGACATCGGATAATTTAACTCTCTCACTAACTTCGATTCTCACTCTTAAACGATTGTCACGTTCAGAGATAGAAACGATACGGCATAAGACACCGACATCATAGATGTCTTCTGCTGTGGGGTTCTCACTATTTAATTGTTTTTGGCAAGTCACTAATATGAGTGAATCACATTCGTTTTTAGAAGCGTTAACCGCAGAGATAGAGAAATCTCTACCGGCTTCGATTAATTGCTGGCTACCTGGAAAAACAACTAAGGAACGAGTAATGAGGAGCGGAAGGGTTAAGGCTTGTGGTTTGGCCATAATAGTTTCCTCCTTAAGTTACTTATTTATTTTCGTTATATAAGAATTCATCGATGCGTTGCATCTTTAAATTATTTTTAAATTCGCCGAGATTGTTCGCTAAAGCTTTCTTCACATCTTCGACTTTCATCTTGTATTGTTCAGAAATCTTCTTATATTCAGCTTCTAAATCTTCATCGCTGACTTCTAATTTCTCAACTCTACCAATTTCTTCTAATACTACGTATTCGGAAGTTTCTTTCACTGCCATCTCACGGATTTGAGCGAGGAATTGTTCTTCACTTTGTCCTAAGATTTGTAAATATTGTTCAAGTTTTAAACCATTTTGTTCGATACGTTTGACCATATCTTCTTTTCTGGATTCAACTTGGTTATCGATAATTTCACTGGCGATATCTAATTTGGAATTCTTGACGATTTGTTCCACGAGTTTGCCCATATATTCTCTACGAGCTTCGTTTTCTTTTTGTTTCTTCAAGTCTTCTTCTTTACGAGCTCTGAAAGCTTCAACCGTTTCAATACCTTCCACTTTTAATTCTTTAACGAATTCGTCGTTTAATTCAGGTAATTTTTTCGCTTTCACTTCGTGAATTGTGCAATCAAATGTCGCATCTTTACCTTTTAATTCTTCGGTATAGTTCTCTGGGAATTTGACATTAACAACAACTTTTTCACCGGCTTTATGACCGACTAATTGTTCTTCAAATCCAGGGATGAATTGGTGACTACCTAATTCTAATTCGTGATTTTCCGCGCTACCGCCTTCAAAAACTTCACCGTTTACTTTACCGACAAAGTCCATAACGACAGTGTCACCTAAGGCCGCTTCGCTTTCTTTAACGACTAAGCTAGCGTTTTCTTTTAATGTATCTTCTAAAGCTTGTTCAACATCTTTCTTGGTAACTTTGACTTCTTTTTTGCCAATTTCTAAGCCTTTATATTGACCAAGTTTCACTTCAGGAGCGACAGCGAGAAGGAATTTAACTTCTAATTCAGTATCGCTAACTTTTGTGACATCCACTTGTGGACGAGCGTATGGTCTAACGCCATCTTTTTCAATAATGTCTTGATAGATAACTGGTAATAAAGCGTTGATTGCTTCATCTAAGACTTTCATTGGATCAACATGAGATTTCACCAAGTTTTTTGGAGCTTTTCCTTTACGGAAACCATCGATAGTGACATTCTCCGCTAATTTGTTAAAAGCTTTGTCTTGGGCTTCTTTCCAACTTTTTTCATCGACAACAACGTCGACTTGAACATGACCATGTTCTAATTTAGTAACTTTTCTTTCCATATTTATATGCCTCCAAATAATATGCGATATTGATTATAAATAAATTTATAGTATCTCACAAGAAAAACGCTCAAAAAATAAAAATTGTGGGATTCTAGAAATCTTCCACACAATCTTTAATTCTTTGAATTAAGTCCTTAACTTCTTCTAGATTTATGTTTTTATTTTTGCACCTTGTTGGTAAATCTTCTTCGGTATTTATTTGTAAATACTCATAAGATATTTCTTTAAGCGCCTCGATTAATATCGGATAAGGAATTTCTAATTTTTCTGGGTAAGTATAAATAATATAACTACTTAAGATTTGTACCGCATCAGATTCCACAGATGGGTTTCTAATATCCGAAGATAAGGCTCTTACAAAATCGTTAAATTCTTTACCGATAAATGGTGGTTCTAGTTTACTAGGATTAACAATTATATTCTTACTAATATGTTTAAAACCTAAATCTTTATTAACTCCTTTTTGGACTAAAAGAAGTAAGGCGAAAGATCTAATCGATTGTTTAGGGAAATCAATCATAACGCTTTGGATTTCATCCAAAAATGTATTAACATCTCTATCTCTAACCATATCTAAAGCCGGTAAAACCACGCTTTGATCTTTGCTTTTTAATCTCTTCTTAATCTCATCATTAGAAAGCTCATGCGATTCAACAGATTTCTTTTCTTCTTCTCTAACGTATTTTGGTAAATCTCTTAAGACTTCCTCAACTTGTTGAGAGACATATGGCATATATTCATATCTTTTAATTTCTTCATAAGCTTCATCAAAGTTATGTAGTAAACAAAGGATCTCAATATGTATTTTCATTAATAAAACCAAATCACCTTGAAGAATTTCGCGGTGCGTTTTGATGACATTTAAGGCTTCTTCGCCCTTACCTAAAGCTAAAAAAGCACTGATACGATAAAAGAGATGATTCATATCTAAAGAATCTTCGGTTAATTTGATGACCAAATCATAGTCTCTACGATCCATAAGTGTCTTTAAACTGTCCATATTTGTCTCCTTAAGTTAGTATTTTATTAGTATATTATTAGTAGTTATTAACTTTGTTAAAGTCGTGTAGGTTAATAGATTATTTCAAGTAGTAGACCTTTTTGATTTCTTCCTCACTAATCGGTCCTTGTCTCACCACTTTGACCTCACCATTTAATAGGCTCACAATTGTGGATGGAACCTCACCTTTTGCTTCTCCAGAAATGATATTTTTGACTTCATTTTTGAAGATTTCTTTCACCTCTTTGGAATTCACTGCGGGTTTAGATCCACTCTTATTTGCGGATGGCACTAATAATGGTAAATTCACCGCTTTTAACAACTCAAGGGCCTCAATATTAGTGGGCACACGCATGCCTATTACATCGCTATCATGTGTCACGTAAGAAGGAACACTCCCTTTTTTAAGTGGCACTAAGATGGTTAATGAACCAGGGATGAATTTATCAATCACTCTTTGAGTGCCTTCATCGATAATGCCATATTTAGACATCTCACTTTTATCTTTTAGCATCAAAGTGTAAGGTTTATCTTCTGGTCTTTCTTTGATCTTGTTTAGTAAGCTATAGGCTTGATAGTTATTAAAAACCACACCGAGTCCCATGACCGTTTCCGTAGGAAAGGCAACGACTTCACCTTTTAATAAAGCTTCTTTAGCTAATAAGATTTCTTCTTTTAAACCCATAATGCTTTTAATATACCCTTTTCATAAGAAAAAATAAATAAATGCACATCTAGATAGTGATATAATATTTTCGCTATGGTGAGAAAAGATATTAAAGAATTTATTAAAACTATTCCTAGTGACGTCACTATTGTCGCAGCTAGTAAATATGTTTCCTCTTGTGATATCAAAGTTCTTTTAGATGCGGGAATTAATGATATCGGTGAAAACCGTGTGGAATCTTTCCTTCATAAATATGAAGAATTAAAAGATAATAACATTATTTGGCACTTTATCGGTCACTTACAAAGAAATAAAGCTATAGAAGTTATTAATAAAATTGATTATCTAGAATCACTTGATTCCTTAAAACTAGCGAAATTAATCAATTCGCACCGTTTAAGCCCTTTAAAATGTTTTGTTGAAGTCTCAATCAATTTAGAGGAAAACAAGAACGGAGTGCCCTATTTTGAGGCCGAAAACTTTATTAAAGAATTAAAACAATATCCTAACATCGAAGTTGTCGGCTTAATGATGATGGCTGTGGCGTCATCAGATTCTTCTTCTTTAAGAGAACAATTTTCTAAATTAAGAATATTAAGAGATAATATTGAAAATAATTTAAATATTAAATTACCATACTTATCTATGGGTATGAGTGAAGATTATATAGAGGCAATCAAAGAAGGCGCCACTCATGTGCGCCTTGGTCGTATCTTGTTCGATTTATTATAATTCTTCTTTATTGTTAGTTTCTTTAGCTTCCTCTTGGGAAGTTTTTTCTTGCTCTTTTTTTACTTGCTCTTGTTTTTCTTCTTCGATCGCCTCTAATAGCATCGGAATTGGATGATAATAATGATATATTCCTTGGAATATATAAATTACACTTAAATAATAAAATCCAATCGACATCATGAGTCTTCTAAATTCCATGGTTATAAAAGATAATTTCGCGAAGCACAAAATATCAAAAGTAATGAAATAGAGAGCTAAAGGGAGAACTAAAGTTTTATCTAATAAAGAATTTTTCTTTCTCTTTCTTGGTGATAATAAAGTCCAGAAGAAATCAAAGATTAAATAAGCACCACCGAAGATAGTAATCCAGTTAAAGATGATTAAGGTAATTTCTCTTTTGCCGATGACACCAAATATTTCTAATGTCGCGATAACAATAAAAATTAAAGCGATAAGGATGAGTTCACCGCTATAGATGAGCTTGGTTTTCTTTTCAATCGACATCTTCTCTTTATTCATATTTTTACCTTCTATATTTATTAATGAAATCTTCTATTACTTTGTAATATCTATTTTTATCTACGATCACAGAATGACAATGTCCGGATTTTGGGAAATAGACTAATTCTTTATTACTAACGCAGTTATTATATAGTTTTTTTGCGTTCCTCGGGAAAACAAGTTCATCTTCTTCACCTTGAATAAATAACACTGGAACATTTTTATTATTTTTTAAAGCCTCCATTGGAGAGACATCTTTAAAGGAAAAATGATAACGTTTCTTAATGAAATAATTTGTTAATCCTAAAATTGGAAACATCGGAGAATGATGGATCTCAATAAATGATTTAGTTAATTCTTCTAAAGAAGCAAATGCGGAATCGGCGACCACGAATGATAAATCATCTCTTTCACATGCGGTTAATAACGCAGTGGCTCCCCCCATAGAAGTACCAAATAAACCTAATTCGATATCTTGGCCAAATCTTTCTTTAACTTGTTTAATTATTTCTAAAGCATCAAGATGCTCCTTATAACCCATCGTCACAATTCCTCTAACGTTTTCACCATGTGAACGATGATCATAAAAAACTAATGAATAACCTAGTCGATAAAAAGCGTAAGCGTATTTCACTAACCCTTCTCTATTAGAAACATGTCCATGCATCATAATGACAAATTTCTTTTTATTATTCAAAGAATAATCTCCATGAATGACGTAACCATCTTTCATCTTAAAAGTTATAGGTGTACGACTATAATTTGTTGTTCCTTCACTATTTTTAACTTCATTTATCTTTTCTTCTTTACTTTTAAAATGTTTTGGTTTACACATCTTATCCGCCATCATAGATGAGATATAAAAGCAGAAAGACAAAAATCCGATTAAACTTAATAAGATAACACCAGCTAGTATAATCAAAACGATTTGATAAATTTCCATACCGCTATTTTACATGAATTTAATAAAAATAATTACAGAAAGCATATTGTTTTGAATTCATCTATCTATTTGTTATGATTTAGACAGAAAAGAGGTAAAAAATTATGTCTATTTATGATTTCAAAGCCAAAGATTATAAAGGAAATGAAGTCTCATTATCCGAATATAAAGGTAAAGTATTACTTATCGTTAATACCGCCACTAAATGTGGATTTACTCCTCAATATACCGAACTTGAAGAATTATATAGTAAATATAAAGACAAAGGGTTTGTCATCTTAGATTTCCCATGTAATCAATTCTTCCGTCAAGCTCCAGGAAGCGATGAAGAAATCCATAGCTCATGCGTCTTAAGATTTAATATCGCTTTCCCGCAATTTGCGAAAATTGATGTCAACGGTAAAAACCAGCATCCTTTATATGCTTTCTTAAAAGAAAGTTGCCCAGTGAGAAAAGGTAAAAACATCAAATGGAACTTCACCAAATTCTTAGTGGACAAAGAAGGTAATGTCATCGATAGATTCGAACCCACTCAAAAGCCAAGCGAGTTCGAAAGTAAGATTGTTGCTTTGCTCTAATAACATGAAAGACCATCACGCGATGGTCTTTTTATTACTTTGTAATAATTATCTAGATAGCTTATTCTTCACTAGTTCCGCATCCATATGCTGGAAGGTTACTGTATCAACATAAGGTAATACTTTATCAAGTTGTTCTTCGTTTTCTATCGTCCAGACATTAACTAGATGACGCTTATGATATTTTTGAATTCTTTTTTCTTCTAAGAGTACTTGTTCAATATCGATACTTTCCACGGTGTGTCTAAAGTAGTTATAGGTATATTCATGACTCTTAGCCACAAGTAAGCTACGGATAATACCTAATTTCTTTAAAGGCCATAAGCTACGTGGATCAAAAGAGATTAACATATAATTTCTTTTATCTTTCACCCTTTGTTTCATCACTTCGATGACTTTCTTTGAAAGAGGTTTATAGTTTTTACGGAAAACCTTTAATTCGACGACAAGAGGTACCTTTTCATCTACCGCTTCTAATACTTCGATAAATGTGGGAACTTCTCCTCCATCTAATAAGCGATAATTATCTTTAATTTCTTTTAAAGTTAAATCTTCGATAATACCACTTTTACCAGTGGTTCTTTTTAAATCTTCATCGTGACAGACCACTAATTCGTGATCTTTAGTTAAATGAATATCTAATTCAATCGGTAGATTATTTCTGACCGCTAAAAGGAAAGCATTCATCCCGTTTTCGGTATAACGGTCATTATGATAGCCCCTATGGGCTATTCCTTTTAATAATAAAGGATTTAGTTTAGAAAGAACTTTTGTTTTATTCATCGTTATCTAAAGCCTCTAAGCCCACTTTAAAGGATGTTTTTGTGGTTTTGACATTCTTCACAAAGAAGAAGACGATTCCGGCGATTAATAAACAGATACCGCCATAAACTGGTAAATATTCCCAAGATAAATGAGGTACTAATAATAAGGTACCTAAAGCGATTGGAGTAATGGTTTGAGCGGCCATTGAGGAAGCATAATAATAACCGGTATAACGACCAATTCTACTATTTGGACATAATTCCACAACCATCGGATAGGAATTAACGTGAACTAAGGACATACCGAATCCTTTTATAAACCAAATGCCATATATCCATATTGGGAAGGTTCCACTACCTGCTAAACCTTTAAGACCAAAGGTGAGAACAGCCCAAATTAAATATGATAAGAATGATAATCCTAGTCCACCAAATAAGGTCCATTTACGACCAATCTTACTAGCGATAATGCCACCTAAGGCGAAACCGATCACACTACCGACACCACCAACAATGGTGTTAACCATATGTTTCTTCGTAGAAGCGCCTAAGAAATAAATTGTGTAGTTACCCATGAAAGTGGCGATACCATTATCGGCCATAAACCAGAAGAATTCGGCCACTAAGATAAGAATTAACATCGTTAAGTTAGCTTTGCTAATTGGTTTATCTTCGCTCACTTTATCGACGACTTCGGCTTCTTCTTCGCCTCTTTCCATCTCTTCTTTCATCTCCGCTTCAATTTCATTTTCTTTGACGCTAAAGAATAAAACAATCGCGGAAATAACCATTAAAACAGAAGCTAATAAGAAGGGGATTTCAATCGCCCAAATGTTGTTATAAGCCCAGGTATAATTACCATTTTTATCTAAAGTTTTTCCTAAGTATTCGGATAGAACAAAGAAGATACCAATCGCTGTGCCAAAAGCACCACCTATATAACCCATAATATTGATTAAACCATTAGCTTTACTACGTAAAGGTTTTGGTGTGATATCAGGCATTAAAGCCACCGCTGGATTACGATACATCATCGCAAATAAGACGACCACTGCCATAAAAACGATAACGCCAACTGTGTCATGTAAATGGAATAAAACTGGAATGAATGGGAAGGTAATCGCACATAAGGCGGTACCCACTAAAATATAAGGCATACGTTTACCAATTGGAGTTCTAGTTTTATCAGATAAACGACCAAATATTGGCAAAAGGATTAACGCAGCTACATTATCGATAGCCATCATGATACCAACAAGATATTGCACTTGTTTCTCATCGCTAATATTAAATGATTTCATGAATAGTTCACTTAAAAAAGTTGGACACCATGAATCATAGACTTGCCATAAAAGCAAGATGCCAAAAAAGGCGAAACCGATTAATAATGTTCTCTTATAATTGAGCTTAAAAGGCTTCCTACTAGTAGAAGTTTCCATATTATTCACCCTCTTCTAATAATAATTTTGGTAATTCTTTAATCGAATTTAATATATAAGTTGGTTGATGTGGATAGTTTTTGATATCTTCTAAAGAAGATTCTCCAGATAATACCGCGATAGAATCCACTTTTGCCCTTACCGCCACTTCGATATCGGTATATAGACGATCACCAATAGCGATCACTTCATCTAAATGAACATTAAATTGTTTGGCTAAATAATAAATTATTTCTGGATTTGGTTTCCCCATCACTGTGGCTTTTTTACCAGTGGAGCGATAAATCCATTCACACATTCCCCCACAATCAGGGATATATAAGCCATCTTCTATTGGACATCTAAAATCACCGTTAGTGGCAATAAATAAACAATCATTTGTTTCTAAATATAAACATCCGTCTTGTAATTCTTGATATGTTAACTCAGTGGAAAATCCCGCAATTACAGCATCGATCTTTCGACCTTTTTCATATCTATTAACTAAATTAAAGTGTTTCGCTAATTTGTCTTTAAGACATTTATTACCAATCACATAAATATCTTTCAGTCCTAAAGATAATAAATGAGAGATAGTCACTTCTGTAGAAGAATAAAAATTCTTCTTTAAATCACATTTAATCCCGAAGTTAGACATCTTTTGATAATAAAACTCTAAGTCATGGGATGAATTGTTAGTAAAAAAGACGTAGTCGATATTGTTTTTATTTAAAAAATCAAAGGTTTCTAACGCCCCATCAAAAAGATTTTTACCTAAATAGATTGTGCCATCCATGTCAAAGATGACAAGCTTCTTTTTCATACTCCATTATTTTAAAACATTTATAAATAAAAAACACCCAATATTTAGGTGTAAAGAAGAAATATCGTCAAAAGTCTCAAACTTTATTCAGATCTATTGATTAAATATTTAAAATATGTAATTTTGTAATCGCCCTTAAGGGCAGGGATACATCCCTCTTGTTGCTTCACACTCGCTGGGAGGTGATGAGAAAATGCGCTCTTTTAGAAAAACGATTACCGTTTTGATAATCGTCGCGTTACTATTAGCTGTATGTTAGTTAGACTGCGCTAAATAGTAAGAGGGTGTATCCTCTAACTAAATAATATAAAAGAAGATGGATTTATTCAAGAATAATTACAAATTGTTGGATAAGGAAAAATCTTCTTTTTCAATCCATTTTAGTTTTCTAAATAATAGATCGATTAAAAACACTAATAAGCCTGAACCTATAATAATAGAAATAACTAAGATAATAACTAAATAATGATAATTAAAGGCATCGAAGAAATTAAGTGGTCCGACAAGTCCACATGTCCCCATACCAGCACCGACAGATAAACCAGTAGAATTTACTAATTTATCATATGGGAATAGCATCGCTAAAGGACCAAGTAATGCGGAAACTACTATAGTAGGAACCCAGATTAACGGCTTTCTTAAAATGTTTTTAAACTGTAACATCGATGTACCGATACCGACTGCGATTACACTACCCCATTTATTGTCTCTAGCGGTATGAACCGCAAAGCCCACCATTTGAGTGATACAACCAATTAATGCCGCTGCTGCGGCCATTGGAACACTACCGATATTTATCGCCACACAAATAGCCACAGAAGATATCGGAGCGGTAAGAGCCATACCCATAAGGGTAGAAATAATAATACACATGATAAATGGAATCGCTTTAAAGCTTGATTCGATGACTAATTGGATACCGATGGTAATATAATGGACCCATTCCGCTAATAAGAAGGAATAAGTCATCGCGGTTATTAGTCCCACAAGTGGGATTAATAATAAATCCACCGGGGTCTTTTTTCTCATCACATATTTAAGCACTATCGCCGCTAGCATAACGGAGATATAACAAGATAATGGATCACCGATTGAGCCAACTTGCCACTGGGCAATAGCTTGGTTAGGTAACCACTGAAACATATAATTTCCCACAAAGCCCGCCGCCATTAAAGTCACAACCGTCACACCATCTCTTTTTAAAGATAAAGCGACGCCTAAACCGATACCCGCGCCCATTAAGCCTTGGATGATTTTCGCGTAGTCATTAACTCTTTCTAGACCAGGGATTCTAGAGAATAAGGCGATAACAGTACCGATAATCAAAGTGCCAAAAAGACCGATAGCCATGCCATTAGTGGTCTTCATTAAGATAGCTTTGATATATCTTAAGGCTTTTAAGAATTTGTTATCGCTAGTTTCCATAACGAAATAATATTAGGGAAAATAAATAATTAATTCAATAAATTAATGTTTAACTTGAAAATGAACCCCATCCATCGGATAAGAAGAAACTAATCCACTTTGGATTAATTTATCTAATAATTCTTGAGCTTCTTTATCGTTTACATTAAAGAACATTTTGATATCCGCTAAAGAGATAAAGTTCATATTTTTGACATTCGCTTTTAAAGCGACTAACTTATCAGCGTCCATATATTAATTCCTCTACTTAATTATAAAATAATTTGTCCATAAGAAAACCACCTTTTTCAGGTGGTCAAAGCTTATACTTTTTTAATAATTACTTCTTTATCATCATAGTCTACTTCATATTTATGAGAAGTATCTACTTCTTGAGAAATAATCTTATTAGCGATAATCGTCTCCACTTTATTTTGGATAAAACGTTTAATGGGTCGAGCTCCATAAACTGGAGAATAAGCACTATCTAAAATATAATCTTTTAGTTTCTTAGAGAAAGTAAATGAATAATAAGATTCTTTTAATCTCTCATTTAAATTATTAAGCATCTTATCCACAATCTTGGATTGAGTTTCTTTACTTAAAGGAGAGAAATAGACTATTTCATCAATTCTATTTAAAAATTCTGGTTTAAAGGTTTGATGGAGTAATCCTTCCACTTTATCTCTTTCATTATGAAGTAGATATTCGCTACCTAAATTAGAAGTCATGATAATAATTGTGTTTTTAAAATCTACCACTCTTCCTTGACTATCGGTAAGTCGACCATCATCTAACATTTGTAATAACAAATTGAAGACTTCTGGATGAGCTTTTTCGATTTCATCGAATAAGACGATAGAATAAGGGTTTCTTCTCACCTTTTCGGTTAATTGTCCACCTTCTTCATATCCCACATATCCTGGAGGGGCACCAATTAATCTCGAGGTCGAATATTTCTCCATATATTCACTCATATCGATACGGATAATATGGCTTTCTGAATCGAATAAGGATTCCGCTAAAGCACGAGCCACTTCCGTTTTACCAACACCGGTTGGTCCTAGGAATAGGAAGGAACCAATTGGTCTATTACTATCTTTAATACCCGCTCTTTGACGAAGTATCGCATCACTTACTAAAGCTAAAGCTTCATCTTGTCCGATCACTCTTTTGGCTAAAGTTTTCTTTAAATCTAAAACTTTTTCACGATCACCTTTTTCGATCTTGCTTAAAGGAATATTAGTCATACGAGAAATAATCTTGGCGATTTGTTCTTCATCGACGACTTCCGATAATAATTTATGATCGCTACCTTTCACATCGCTTTCTTTAAGTTTCTTCTCTAGTTCAGGGATGGTCTTATATTGAAGTTCACCCGCTTTTTCATATTGAGAATGACTTAAAGCGACATCTAGATCGAATTTTGCTTTCTCAAGTTTTTCTTTAATTTCTTTAACTTTTAAAATAGCTTCTTTTTCTTCTTTCCATTTCTTAGTTAAAGACTTATCTTTCTCTAATAGAGAATTTAATTCGCCTTCTAAATCAGAAAGTCTCTTTTTACTGGCTTCATCGCTCTCTTTTTTTAAGGCGACTTTTTCAATTTCTAACTGTCTAATTCTTCTTTCAAGTTCATCTAGTTCACTAGGCATAGAAGCTAGTTCCACTTTAATAGAAGCACAAGCTTCATCCACTAAGTCAATAGCTTTATCTGGTAAGAATCTAGAAGTTAGATATCGATTAGATAAACTTGCCGCGGCGATTAAAGCGTTATCGGTAATTTTGACACCATGGAATGATTCAAATCTATTTTTTAGTCCTCTTAAGATAGTAATTGTATCTTCCACAGTTGGTTCATTAATTAAAACCGGTTGAAATCTTCTTTCCAGCGCACGATCTTTTTCAATATATTCGCGATATTCTTTTAATGTCGTCGCACCAATACAATCGATCTCGCCTCTGGCTAACATTGGTTTTAACATGTTAGAAGCATCGAGCGCACCATCACTTCTTCCCGCACCCACAATAAGATGAATCTCATCGATGAATAAAATGATTTTACCTTCGCTTTCCTTAATTTTATTAAGGACTGCTTTTAGTCTTTCCTCAAATTCACCACGATATTTCGCACCCGCTACTAAAGCACCCATATCTAATTCATAGATAGTTTTATCCTTTAATATAGTCGGTACATCATCTTTAACGATTCTTTCCGCTAAGCCTTCGAGAATGGCGGTTTTACCAACACCAGGTTCACCGAGCAATATGACATTGTTTTTAGTTTTCCTAGCTAATATTTCGATAATCTTTCTAATTTCTTCATCTCGACCAATAACGGGGTCAATCTTTCCTTTTTTGACTTCCTCGTTAATGTTTCTTCCGAATTTTTGAAGGACATCTTTATCATTTTCATAATCAGGCATTTGTTCCATTTGCATAAACATAATCCTCCTTTTACATCTCTATTGTAGCACAAAATTAGCACTCTACAAGCCCGAGTGCTAAAATATTTTCTAATAACTTTGTTATTATTTTTCATTATTTTCCTCATTTATCGGTGTTTTTGTTCATAAAATGAGCCTAATTTTAATGCATTTTAATAGCGGCAAATATAAAAAGTGATAAGATATTACCGGAGATGATAAATTATGAATAATTTTAAAACAGTACCTATTACTCTAATCACTGGTTATTTAGGAAGCGGAAAAACGACCTTACTTAACCATATTTTAAAAAATAGTAAAAACCATAAGATGGCGGTTATCGTTAACGATATCGGTGAAGTTAATATCGATGCGGAACTAATAGAGCAAGGTGGCGTGGTCAATTCTAAAGATGGCGATTTAGTGGCTTTACAAAATGGTTGTATCTGCTGCACCTTAAAGAAAGATTTAATTAAACAACTCGCCGATCTAGTGGAATCACAAAAATTTGATCATATCTTAATTGAAGCTTCTGGGATATGCGAACCAGTCCCTATCGCTCAAACGATATGTTATATGGAAGAAGAATTTAAAAAACAAAATCTTCCAAAGTTCTATACATTAGATGCGATTATATCCGTCACTGACGCTTTAAGACTTAGAGATGAATTTGGTTGTGGCGATGTCTTTAAAGACACGGTGAGAGGGGAAGAAGATTTAGAAAATCTTGTCATCCAACAAATCGAATTCTGCGATGTCGTTTTATTAAATAAAGTCAGTGAAATTTCTAAAGAAGAATTAAGAAAGGTAAAGATTGCTGTAAAAGCGCTTCAACCACAAGCCAAAATCTTAGAATGTGATTATTGTAATATCGATATCGATGAATTAATCGATACCCACGCTTTTAACTTCGAAGTGGCTTCTACCTCTGCGGCTTGGATTAGAGAATTTGAAGACTGGAGCAACGAAGTTGACGCTGATGAAGATCATGATGAAGAAGATGATGAACATGAACACCATCATGAACATGAAGAACATGAACATCACCACCATCATCACCATGAACATGGAATCGATGAAAATGATGATGAAGGTACCGCTGATGAATATGATATCAATACCTTTGTCTATTATCGTAGAAGACCATTTGATAAAGAAAAGTTCGTCAAATGGATCGAAAATAACGGACGTAATATCATCAGAGCGAAAGGCATTTTATATTTCTTAGGTGAAGAAAAATACGCTTGTGTTTATGAATCCGCTGGTCGACAAAGAAAACTCGAAAGAACCGGAGAATGGTATTCTGGTAAACTTAGTAAGAAACAAATTCAATATTTAATTGAAAATGATGAAAACTTCGCCCATGACTGGGATGAAAAATACGGTGATAAATTAATTAAGCTTGTCTTTATCGGACAAAATCTTGATAAGGAAGGAATTAAAAAAGAATTAGACTTAATCTAATTCCTATTGAAACTTAAAAGTTTAAACTTATAATTAAAATAAGAGGTAAAAATTATGGGAAAATTCAGATGTCCAAGATGTGGTGCTATTTTCGAAGGTCAACCAAATAGATGTCCACGTTGTAACGTATTATTTAAATTTGATAACGGCAATCCAAACGCTCCTTTCTACGCACCAAAAGAAGAAAAGGTTGAAGAGAAGAAAGAACCAGAAGTTGTTGAAAAAGTCGTTGAAGTTCCTGTGGAAGTCGAAAAAGTTGTCGAAGTTCCAGTGGAAGTTGAAAAATTAGTCGAGGTTGAAAAACCAGTCGCTATCATTCCAGAAAAAAGCAAAGAAAATACATATTTTGATGGTAAAACATGTCAATATTTTGGTTGGTCGATTTTAGGCTTATTAGTCACCATCCCAACTCTTGGTATCCTTTATCCACTCGCGTATGCTTGGTTATATAAATGGAGAGTGAGCCACACCGTCGTTAACGGCTATCGTTTAAAATTCGATGGTAAAGCGGGTAGCTTAATTGGTAGATGGATTCTTTATGAATTCTTATCAATCATCACCTTAACCATCTTCGCTTGGTTTGTTCCAGTGAGAATCAATAAATGGGCCACTGCTAGAACCACTATGATTTTTGATAAGCCACTAGAAGAGGAAAAGAAAGAAGAAGCCCCAGTTGAAGAAAAAGCTGAGGAAGTTAAAGAAGAAGCTCCAGTAGAAGAAGCTAAATAATCCTTCTTATATAAAATATAAGCACATCACGAAGATGTGCTTTTTTATTCTTCTTTATCTTTCTTTTTTAAGAATGATAATAAAGGTTTAAATGATTTATCTTTACCGACATAAAAGATCGCTAAAGCGCGAGGACCGATATGGCTACCAGTCACTAAATCATAATTAAATATTTCAATATTTTTAATACCCGCTTCTAATAAGCTATCTCTCACTTTAAGCGCATCCTCATAACAATTAGAGTGAGTAATATAAACAGTTTGAGAATCTTTATTAACAATATAATCGATACATTGATTAGTTAATTTCTTTAAAGCTAGCTTTCTACCACCCACTTTACCAGTTTGCACAATTGTGGATTCTTCGCTACCCTTCAGTAAGACTTTAATCTTTAAGGCATTAGCGATTTTCGCGACAACTTTATTCACTCTTCCCGTTTTCGCTAGAAAGTTAATATCATCGACGGTGAATTCGCTTCTCACCTTTAATTTAAATTCTTCCGCTTCTTTAATTAAAGTTTGATAATCTTTGCCACTTTTTACCTCGTTAGCCAGGCGAATAGCTTGTAAGCCTTCTCCTAACCCAGCGGTCATCGAATCGATGATATAAACGACTTCTTTGCCTTTTTCTTCGTTAATCATATCTCTAGCGATACACGCGGATTGATATGTACCAGATATTCCTTTAGCCATGGTAAAACAAATTATTTGATGACCAAGAGCGATATCTTCTTTAAAAGCTTCTATATAATCATTTGGATTAATTAAAGAAGTATGGATATCATTATCTCCTTCAAGTTCTTCATAGAAGATCTTGCTAACTTTTTCCGTATCAAAAGATTTGTCATAACAGTTATATTCTTTTCCTTTGATATATAACTTCATGTTTATGACTTTAATATCTAAATTCTTTTCTTTAATGATTTCGGGGAATAAATTACTTCCCGCATCCGCATAAACTTTAATAGCCATAACTAATCACCGTTTATATATTAAATAAGTAATTTTACAAATTAAATCTACTAAAAGAAAAAGTTTCTCTACTAAGAAAGAAACTTATTCTACTAGTTAATAAAAACGATTATTCTTGGTTTTCAATAGCTTCTTTTTCTTTAATCTCTTTTTTGGTGATATAGATTGTACCAACAACCCCACCGGCAGCGTTAACTTCTACACCAGAAAGTAAACCGAAGACGATATTTAAGATATAAGCGGCTTTACTTTCTTTCTTTCTACTAATAAAGGCGATAATCGCATTAACAATATCAAAGGTAGAAACAAAAGCAAAGACCGCGCCTAAGGTAATAAATGTAGTTTTTAAAATCATTCTGGCTTCTTCCTCAGTGACATCATACGTTGCTGTTTTAAGCATTTCTTCAATAACCGCATCGCTACTAATAACAAAGAAAACGATCGCGCTAATTAAAAATGAAACCGCCATGACGATTGATAAAATCGCACCAACTAAGATTAATGTATTCGCAGTTTTTCTCATAAATTAAAACCCTCTATATTTATATTATACACTTATTTTGCTAAACGTTTCTTTTTATTAAAGAAAATGTAAGCGCCAACAGAAGAAACGATAATAACTGAAGAAACGATAATAATGCTAATTAATGGTCCATTATCATTAAATATCACTTTCATTAAATTAGAACTATCTTTTTTAGGAGTGACAAATCCATTTTCGATACGATCTAAATAATCAATCTTACTACGATGATATTTATAGATGATGTAATCATATCCTTGGACCGCTCTTTTCACATAAGTGGTATTTTCTAATTCATATGTACAGTTAGTGAATATCACTTTTGCATCTAAGCTAAGATCTTCAAACATCTCTTTACTAGTGGTGAAATAGCTATCAATTAGATCTTCATTACCATTAGTGTCACAATGTCCTAATACTTCGTTAACAAAATATTTAGCGAAGAGTGTCACTTCGTTAGAATCATCACTTTCATCATAGATATATGTTCTTTTATAAATAACCATAGCATAAGTAGTATCATCTAATGTCCAGTTAGAACCACTACCATTTAAATATTTATTGCCAATCATTAATAAACCATTAGATGTAATTGTTATAGCGTTATTAGCTGTAGGTGTCTCCACTAAACTAATACCAGATTGACCGCTTCCCTCTTCACCTAAATCAAAATATTTTCCTTCATTGTTTTTAGCGTGGTAATAGATAGTATCGTTAATGATGTTCTTTTCGATGGTGATAACAAAGTTATCTAATCGATAATCATTGATTTCAATTTGTTCCCCAGGTTCTTCTTCCCCAAAAGCAAAACCATTTTTAAATGCCTCGGCATTATTCGCCATGAAGAAAGACGAATTATTTCTTATGATATAAGAACCACGATAATCCACTGGTAAGGTGGTTAATTTTGTATAGGTATGTAAAGAGGCACCACCATTAACAGTAATATCAAAATTTGCAGGCATCCCTAAACATGTAAAGTTAACCGTATATGTAGCAGAAGAAATGTCACCGCTATAAGCATTTCCGGGAGAAGAGAATAAATAAGAATAATCATCATAACTAATAGGTATCTTCTCTACTTCGTTGAATTTATATTCAACTTCTAAACCAGACATATCGATTTTATCACCTGGTTTATAACCAGTAGTTTTATCTGGTTGTTTAGTGATATGTATAGTGCCAGATTGGATAGTTTTCTTACGGAATAAATTTACATTTATGGCCCCATCTTCACAGAAGTTGAAATTAGGTCTAGTTCCACCACGGGAAAAATGTAAATACATATATGGTTCTATGGCATCTAAATTAGCCATTTTCATGACTTTATGATTACTATCATATTCTAATGTCCAAGACGCTCTTTTATCATAATGAGGTCTGACACCAAAACCATTCATAAACCAAGCGACGTTTTTATAATTATTTTCTTGTCCATAATCTTCTTCGGTATTAGGTCCTAAATAAGATATGCCATCATTCGCTTCGCCATAGCTACCGACAACGGCGATTTTATTATAGAAAGCAAAAGTATTTTCTGATATACCAGGACCAACTTTTAAATATTGGACTTTTTTACTATTTAAGTATAGATATTCGTTTTCTTCTCCTAATAAAAGGGAGTTACTATTAGACGCGGTCGCAAAACATGGATTACCCGCCATATAGTCAAAGACATCTCCGCTTGTGGAGACAATAATTATTTGATCATCGCTACTAATAGAACTAACATCAGTAATCTTTTCAAAGAAACCAGTTTCTAATGTGGTTGATGTAGCCGCCCTAGTTTCATACATCTTTTGACTATTTGATATACCAATACCGGTAAATAATAATGACACTACTAGTAGTGATCCTGCTAAAACATTTCTTATAATCTTTTTCATAATATCTAAAGTATATACTTATCTAATAAATTAATATAAATATTTTTTATATAAATATATATAATAAGGATAATAAAAAGCCTCACTCTCACTAACGGTCAATTAGGTCATAGAGCTGGGGCTTTTTATCAACCAATAATAATATATTGGTTAGCGGTCACCTGTGTTCATAATTCAGGCTTATACTTATTAAATTAATAAGTCACAAATCTTGTGGTGGTTTATGAACTAAACTCTTATCTCTCCTATTAGGAGCGAAAGGAACCACACTATTTGCCCATATCATAATGTCCCTAATATAAATTAGATGCATGAACATCATGATATAGAGGATTGTTATTCCTCCTTTATAAGTTCTATTTTTAAAACCTATAAAGGAAGAAGGAACTTCCTAGTCGGTCATAACTAAAAGTTCCTAATCCCCTTTATCTAATAAAGATTATTAATATTGTTTTTTACGTCTTCTAATGAAGAAGTAACCACCTATAGCGGTTAAGGTAACAGCTGATGAAACAATGATAACTATAGAAACAGCAGAACCTTCACGTAAAAGAGAACTAATTGATGTTCTTGTTGAAAGTACATTTGTTCCATTCAAGACATCGCCGTTAGCTGATGCCCATGCAGATAATCTATCAAGCGCATCTTGATCAACAGCGCCTCTTTCATCATTTGTCATAGCATTCCAAACGTTCTTGGCGTGTTGATAATAGTTATGTTCGCTGTCTTTACACCAGCCAGCACCAGTATCCTTTCCTTTTGTTGATTGAGAAGGATCATAATCCGCAAAGTGTAGGGCATTTTGTTTGAACGATTCTGCAACAGCTTCTTTGCTATATGACGTAACAGCATATAAATACGGGTCTGTTTGGTTATTGTTATAACAAGATAAATAAGTTCCATTTACTTGAAGTGTTGGTTTGTCTGTATTGCTCTTATTAACAATGTGCCATTGACCGTCTTTTGCTCCCGCTGAAATTGTCCAGTAAATTGTATTATCAGTTTTGTCCGTTGTTTTAGCAATTGCATTTGTACTAGTTGTACCAGCATCCTTTAAATAATAAATTGTGTTATTATCAACTAATGCAAAAGTGTAATAAACAGTATCATCGACTTTTTCTCTGCCAACTGTATACTGATATGCGGTTGTAGAAACAATATCTATGCCTTTTGAACTGTGAATAGTTGCGCTAACTGAGGAAACATTGTTTCCTGAAGTATACATTGGGAACGCACTATCAGTGCCGTTTGAGAAATAGACTTTTTGGCCATCCCATAAATTATCAATCGAAGTAACTGCAGCAGCATAATCCTTATCAGAAACAGTAACGATATAACTTGTGCTCTCGTCACCAGTTCCAACCGCTTTGCTGATGTTGATAGTTTGAGAACCAATGTCAGCTTCAACGAATTCGTATCCAATTTCAGGACTGAATGTTAATTCGCCCAAATTTTCATTCGCTTTTGAATAAACAACAGTTGTTGGATCAGCGTCAAATGTAGCAGTAACAACAAGGTTTCCAACATCAAATGCTTGGCCAACTTTGAATGTTAAAGTTCCTGCTGTAGTGATTTCCAAATTTATAATGTTACGAGGATTAGTAACATTAACTGCAACATCAACAGAAGCAGATTTGTCGCCTCCAGTTCCAGTAATGGTAAACACTGTAGTGCCTGTAGTATTTCCAGTAGTAATAGTAGCTTTATGCGGAGTTACGCTAGTGTCAAAAGCGATGGCAGATTTACTTAATGAACTTCCTGATTTTACAACAGCATCATAACTCGTTGGTGTGTAATTATCGTATGTAAATGTTACATGAGTTGAATTTGTGTTAATCGCAGCTTCGACAGAAGCAGAACTAACATGCAATACAGGTGTTTTTTCACCATAATAAACATCAATTGCGTAGATGTTAACACGTTTGGTTCCATTACCGAAATTAATACTTGTTGCATCGCTTTCAATTGAAAACTCATAATCTTCATAGCTAGTCGTAACTACTTTAGTTGAATTATTAACTTTTAGAGTATTGCCAGTTTCGCTACTCCATGTCTTTGCATTAACAACTACTTTAGTAAAGTAAATAGGCGCATTTTCTTTAAGACTCAAGGTAACATAACCAGAAGCTGAAGCAGTGCTGGTACCAAATCTCATTGCAGAGGTTGATGAACCATAAGCACTTCCAGAAACAGCAGTCCATTCAATATATGCGCTACTATCGATTGGATAGTATTCATTAAGAGTTTCAACAGTCAATCCTGTGCCAGAAGCTTGAGTCGTAGAAGGCCCAGTAATCGTGTACTTTTGTGGAGCGGCACTGACTGTAATACCTTCAACAGTGAAATCAAATTCGCATCCAAGATATTCTCCTGACAAATAAAGTTCAACATCACCTAATACAGCATTATCATGGTCAAGTATATAGTCTGTATCTTTTGTTAATTCTGTTTTGAAATCAAAATCTCTAGTATCAGAGTTATCATATGTAACTCTAAGAGTTAAACCATCAACATCATATGGATCACCTACATAATATGCTTTTTTACTCATGTCATTTATGACTTCAGCTGATACAGCTGTAGGTGCAGCAGTAACTGTGATGACATAATCAGCTGTTTTTGTAGTACCTTCCGTATATGATACCGTAACGGTTTTTTCTCCTGTAGTAGACATGTCAGGTGACGACCAAGTTGCACTACTTGTGACATCAGCACTAGTAGAATCGCTATAATTGGCAGTAACAGTCATTCCAGTATGGCTAAAAGTATCGCCAGTATAAAATGATTTTGGATAAGATCCGCCCAAAGAAATGCTAGAAAGAGTTTTTGACGAGGCTTTTTCGGTCCAGGTCACAGAAAAACTTTTCCATTGGCAGTTATAAGCGTTAGTAACCTTAATTATAAAATAACTTTTGCTGGTATCGGTTGGAGTCAAACTAACAGTACCACTTTGTGTCGCTTTCGGTTGATTTGTAACAGAAGCACTAGCATCTAATGCGCTAGCACCATATCCAATACCAAGGACGACGTTTGTTGAAACACCACTAGAATAAGTCCAGCTTATAGCTGAAATATACGAATTTGCTGGAGCAGATGTATTTCTAAAATAAACACCGCTTTTTCCAAATAAAACATATGAGGTTGAGCTTGGTGAACTGCCAGAAGCTTTTGCACCTGTGCCACTACCTTTGACAAATTCAAATCCGTAAGTAGCACCATCACCAGTCAAAGTCTGATTTCCTTGTGTTGTGCTAATGCCATAAAAATTAGACGTAAACGTTAAAGTTTTAGTAACTTTATCACCAGCAGCAGCGTTAACTTCACTAACCTTACTATTACTAGCAACAGCAACGCCTACTCCGACCGCCATGGTTGCACCTAAAACAACACCGACGATCTTTGTAAATAATTTATTCATATTTGTTCTCTCCTTTCGTAAATCTCTAGGTCCTTTAACCTTAGAGTATGAATAAATCTTTGATTGATTATTTCTTTTTGTTTGGATTACCTATTTCATCCATACGCCAAAAAACATCAATCTAGTGATTTTTGTCAGCTTGTTAGCGAGTTCTTATGCGCCTCTTGCGCGACTGCTAACGCCACTGACGTGACTAGAAGAGAACATTAAGAGTCATGTGCACCGTGATTCTTTTTTCTAATCCAGTCAAATAGAGCAATTTCGACTTCGGTGGAGAACCTCTGACCTCAGGTTCTCCCCCTAATGGGGAGTCGCTCTATGCGACTATTGTAAGAAGAAGAAGAAGAAGAAGAATCAAGCACTCAACCCCTTAGAGTGCTAACTTTATTTACTTTGTAAATAAAAAATATTTGAAAAAACCACTATCAGGTTGTTTGTTTACTTTATTTTTTTCTAATTGAAAAGAGCATTATTTCAAAATGAAGCATAACCAAATATGATTAACTTATCTAAAATTGTCTTTAGGATTTAATTGAAATTGTTGCCAATTGCTTTAGTGGCATTAATGCTTGTGTGATGCAATAATTCCAAAGAAAAAATACCCCTTTCCTAATGTCTAGGATTTGGGGTACCTTTCAGTTAACTAAGAGTTTTCTTAATTTTGTGTTACTGTATATCGCTAACTTCTAACTTTATGGTGCCACTTATCGCTTGAGTTTCAGCGTAAACAATAATATAGACATAACCATCTTCTGATGATAATGTTCTCTTACTTCCATCCCAGGAGAATGGGACATAATTAGTGTCGACACAAGAATAATAAGTAATTGCATTATTATCGGTTAAATTTGGTGTAAATGTATATTCTTTACCTTCTTCGACTTTGAAACGATAGAAATCTTTATCACCTAAACTAAGACTAAACCAAAGGGAACTACCATTTCTTAATGTGCTTCCTACAAAGATATGATCGTAAGTACAAACATTAACACTATTTAAATGTCCACCATGACTAATGGTAAAACCAAAAGAGCCGTCACATTCTTTAGTTGGTATAAGTTTTAATATGACATAGTCATAAGGACTACTGCTTTCAATAGAAATACCATCGCTATAACTGATTGAATCATATTGTTCGGAATTTTTATTATGGCCATAGAAATGGAAATCATCTATTGAGAAATCAGATATGTTATTAAGCCTATATGTATGATCTAAATAAACATCAAATTTATAGAAAAACATTTGTCCTTCTCTCATGGCTGGAAGATAGTGTGAACCTGGCTTTAAACTATAACCGACGAAAAAGCCATCATCGGTAATGCCCATATTAGAGTTCATATCTTTTAAGCCAAAATATGGAGCGGTATAATCTTCATCAATATCAATGGAAATATATAAATATCCATCAGGAGCTTCTGGCATAATAAAGGCCACATCTATTAATTGTTTGATGTTAGTGTTTACGCCTTCTTTTCTCGTATAGAATTGAATTTCATCATCAAAGCTACGATTAGCTAATTCTGCGCCCATTGTGAAGGTATATAAATCTCCGGGAGAGACTTCGATACGATAATAGCTTTTACCTTGTTCAACAGTCTTTAACGTTAATAAGGCATCATTAGTTAATTCTTCACCTAAATATTCTCCATCGCTCAGACGATAACCAACGGCGTCAACTTCTAAATTAGCTAAGGATATAGTCACACTATTATCTTCAAAGTAAACACTATAACTAATATAGAGACTATCAAATCCTAATGGAGCGTCATTATTAATTAAATCTACTTCTTCAAAGCCGCTACGACCATTCGCACCCCAGGTAAATAATTTCTCATTAGCGTCTTTAAATCCTCTTTCGATATTTAGTTTATATCGACCTTGTTTATCTAAACCCGTAAATCTCATGAAATAAGTTTTATTAGGTTCTAAAGGATCAATAGCGATTTGCTCACCTAATTTAAATGTTTGGCCAGCATATTCATAACATTCTTCACAGAATCCATATACGGAACTAGTCACTGTATGTTCATGTAATGAAGTCCACAATTTGACTTCATTAGCATCTTCAGTGGATACATAACGAACATACATATATCCGTCACTTTCGCTGGAAAAGTCATAAGACATATGCTGACTGATATCGTTCCATGAGTTACCCACTCTTTCCCAAAACCGGCATTTATCAGAGTCTGGTTTTAAATCACCTTGAAAGTGAAACATGTTGGTTTTGCCTTTTTCAATTTCCGCTCTTACAAAGTATTCTTTACCAGCCACTAGATTATTTAAAACGATAGGATCTTCTTCCGTGGCTTTTTTACTAATTCCTTCATAAGCTCCATCTTCCGGGCAAACACCATGTTCATCATATTGATGGACATGTTCAGAACTAGATGTTTCTGAACCACTATTACTAGATCCCTTATTATCTTTCTTCGCGCAGCTAGGCAGAGAAAAAGCTAATAGAGAAGCTAATAATAATGCGTATAAATTCTTTTTCATATAAACCCCCTACTACTTTAATGAAAATATTATTGTTATGTAGTTAAACTAACTTGTTTAACGGATGTCTAATTTTATATTACCTATTATATTTATAGTTCTCAAGATTAAAGGTGGCATTAATGCTCTATGTTTTTTATAAATAACATGAGATATAAAACTTATCGTTTGCCTTTATCATACGGAACACCTAGTGCTTTTGGTCCCACATTCTTTTTACTAGTAAAAACTAAAACAATTAAACAGACGACATAAGGCAAAGCTAAATAGAAATAGGAAGAGATACCTAAATTCGCTAAGAAGTCGATAGATGGATAAACCACTGATAAGGTCTTAAATAAGGAGAAGATAAAGGCTCCTAGGAAGATATATAGAGGTTTCCATTGACCGAAGATTAAAACCGCTAAAGCGAGGAAACCAAATCCACTCGCCCCATTTGCAAATTCCCATTCTGCGTTCATGCTAATTAATAATAAGCCACCGAAGCCAGCAAATAATCCAGATAATATGACACCGATATATCTAGTCTTATTAACATTGATTCCTAAAGAATCGGCGCTAGAAGGATTTTCACCACAACTTGATAATCTTAAACCAAACTTTGTTTTATAAATGACAACATAGATAATTGGTATTAAGGCTAAAACGATAAAGATTAGCCAGTTAAATCTGACCCCTTGTAAACCGAATAAATTGAAATTAAATATCTCATAGAAGCGATTGAAACTTAACCTAGAATTACCCACTGGTAAAGCTTCGGTTATCGTTATCTGTTTAATAATAACTACCGCTAAAGCGGTACTTAAGATATTTAATGCTGTACCAATTAGTGTTTGATTAGCTTTAAAAGTGATACAAGCTAAGGCTAATAAGAGGGAATAAAGTCCACTACTAATTATTGCTACTAATATCACGATAATCGCGCATAATCCATCTGGTAAATAAGTCGGTAATAAATACATCGCTACACCACTAGAAAAGGCACCAATAGTCATCGAACCTTCTAATGATAAAGCCACGGTACCGCTTTTTTCGGAGAACATACCTCCTAACGCGGTAATCGTTAAAACAGAAACATAAGCTAAAAGGAAAGATAATATCGATAATGTAATAATCATGATTTCTTCTCCTTTTCTCTATTTAATCTATTAAGTTCATCCTTGATTTCGTTTTTACGAATCATCTCTTTCATAAAGGCCGTAAAACCAGAGAGATAGATGATGACTGAAGTCATAATTGATGCTACTTCTGGAGCAAAGCCTAAATCAGTAATCATCGATCCGCCTTCACTAATATGGATGATGAAATAAGATGAGAAGATGATGCCAATTGGATGTAAGCCTCCTAAGAAGGCGGCGGAGATACCTTGGAAACCAATTTCTGGAGTAACACTAGATAATCGCCAAGAAGTAAAGCCGTTTTGTAAATTTAAGACCGCAGCTAAACCAGCTAAAGCACCGGAAATCGCTGTGGCAATAAGAACATTTTTAACATAGTTAATACCAGCGTATTTCGCCGCATCAGGATTAAATCCTGTCGCTTTAAGTTCATATCCCACAGTACTCTTTTTAAATAAGATATAGATAATAGCGACTACGACTAATATTAAAATCATCCCTAGTCCGACAATTTGATTACCGGCAAAAACATGCTCTAAACCGATAGATGGGATAAAGGAATTAGAACCACTACTGATTCGATATGATTCTGAATGTGCAGAGTCCCATATAGAGGTGTTACTAGATAAGATACCGTTAGTTAAATATAAAGCGATCCAGTTTAGCATAATACCGGATATCACTTCGTTCACATTAAAGAAGGCTTTTAAAGCGCCAGATATCATCGACCAGATAGCCGCGCCGATCATGGCGATAATTAAAACAAACCACCACGGCATATTAGCCCCGACACCTAATAAGGTGATGATAATAACAGCGATAGAATATTGGCCAGAGCCACCTAAATTAAATAATCCCGCTTTATAGCACACTAATATCGATAAACTCATCGCAATTAATGGCGCAGTTTTAGCTAAAGCTTGACCAAAATAATTAAGCCGATCACTATGAGAGGAGAATATTAAATAATTACCAAGTACGGAAGTCATCCCAAAAGCGGCATCTCTAGCGTTAATAATTAAGAGGATAATAAATCCTAATATCAAACCTAATAAAGCGCACCAGAGAGAGGTTACCACCGTTTTTGTGGCGTCTTTTTTAATAAAGGAAGTGAAGAATGATTTTATTTTATTCATCATTACCCTCCTTTATCGCATTAACTATGGCTTTTTTCGCGCCTGACATATATAAGCCAAGAGTTTCGCGATTAACATGAAGAGGCTTAAATTCACCCACTATTTCCCCTTCATACATCACGAGGATACGATCAGATAAAGTTAAAACTTGATCGAGTTCTAAAGAAACTAATAAAATGGCTTTATCTTTATCTCTTTGTTCTAGTATCAAATGATGGATGCCTTCTATAGCTCCAATATCTAAACCTCTAGTGGGTTGAACAGCGATTAATAAATCCTGCTCTCTTTCTATTTCTCGACCAACTATAATCTTTTGTTGATTACCACCAGACATGCTTCTAGTAATTGTGTTACCTTCATTAGAAGAACGAATATCATATTTATTAATTAAATGATCTGTGTATTTTTTGATTTCTTTATCGTGTAAGAAGAAATATTTAGAAAAAGGTTTTTCATAATAACGATCAAGAATACTATTTTCATAGATCGTATAATCTAAAACTAAACCATATTTATGTCTATCTTCAGGGATATGAGAAATACCTGATTTCATTCTTTCTCTAATAGAGAACTTAGAGATATCTTTACCGTTAAGAAGGATTAAACCACCACTAGTTTTCTTAATTCCAGTAATACCATATATCACTTCTTGTTGTCCATTACCGTCAATCCCCGCTAAAGTGACAATTTCTCCTTTTCTCACATTAAAGGAAACATCGTTAACAACCTTCTTTTTACTAATTGGATCAATAATAGTTAAATGTTCCACTCTTAATACTTCTTCACCAATACTTTTTTGGTGTTTTTTACTATTTAGATCAACTTTTCTGCCCACCATTAAAGCGGATATTTCTTCTTTCGATGTGTCTTTAGTTAGTAAGGTATCGATATATTTACCTTTCCTAATAACGGTGATTTCATCACTAACGGAAAAGACTTCGTTTAATTTATGGGAGATAAAGATAATGGATTTACCTTCTTTTTTAAGATTCTTCAGGATTTTTAGAAAATCTTGAATCTCCTGTTCCGTAAGTACCGCGGTGGGCTCATCAAAGATTAAGATGTCGTTATGGCGATATAGCATCTTAATAATTTCCACTTTCTGTTGCATCTCAACAGAGATATCTTTGATCTTTTTATCTAAATCGACATGTAGATCATATTTATTAATAATTTCTATAATCTCACTTCTCGCCTTTTTATAATCGATCAATTTAAAGAGGTGTTTATTAAGGAAATTAAATGATTTTTTAAATATATTTAAATTATTAGTATATTCCCTTAATGTTTCCTCGCCTAAAATAATATTTTGTAAAACGGTAAAAGTGTCCACTAATTTGAAGTGCTGATGAACCATACCAATATTTAATTTGGTGGCATCGTTAGGATTATTAATTTTAACAACTTCCCCTTCTTTTTTAATCACACCTTCATCTGGTTCATATAAACCGAAGAGGATCGACATAATCGTTGATTTACCCGCACCATTTTCGCCACACAACGCTAAAATATGACCCTTTTTAAGTCTTATATCGATATGGTCATTAGCTAAAATGTTCCCAAATCTTTTGCTGATACCGAGCATTTCAATCGCATATATTTCTTCCATATTATTTGATTGAACCTCGATTATTTAATTTCGTATATTCACTAGTAGGTGGGAAATCAGTGACGCTATCTGAGATAGTTTTTTCTTTTTTGATAATTTGATCAATTAAGATTTTATAATCTTCAACTGTGAAGTTTTTCATTCTCCACGTGTCTAATGGTAATTGCACATAATTTAAAGTGGGGTCTTCACTAGATACCAAACCTAAATAATTAACGCCTTTTTCCCAAACATTATTATTATAATAATCTTCTAATTTTGCGATAACGGTTTGTTTAATTCCTTTCATCGCACTGGTAAGACAAATGCCAGTTTTATAATCACGGTCAATAAGTGGGGATTGATCGCTATCAACACCGATCATATAACCGTTATTTTCTTTGGCTGCTAATGCCACAGAAGTATAGATACTTCCACCACAAGCAAATACTATTTCGGTATGATCAGTTTTATACCATCCGTCGATAGATTTAAAGATTTCACTATCACCGAAGAATTGCCCACCATAAGCATATTGAATTTCGACATTTCTTTTCAGTTCTTGTGCAGCCTCATCAATACCTTGGATATAACCATAACCAAATCTGATGACTTGAGAGGCAGCCATACCACCTAGATAACCTAGATGGGTAAATCCTTCTTTAACCGCTCCATAACCAGCTAAATAACCAGCGATTTCTTCATGGTAGTTATAAACAGCGATATTATCAGTTAAGGTAAAACCTTCTGGAAAATCAGATTCGCTAATATCTAAACCAATAAATTTCACATTGGGATGTTTAGGTGCCATTTGAGCAATCGCTTCACCTAATGCAAAGCCAGGACATAATATGACATCATATCCACGATCAATAGCTAAAGTCATGGCTTTAACGCGTTCCGCTAAAGAGATACCTGTCGGTTTATAGTAATTAAAAGTTATGCCATTTTTATTGCCCCACTCCTTTGCGCCTTCATAACAGGCTTGGTTAAAAGAGGCATCGTTAACATCAGAAAAGTCGGTGACCATCGCCACACGAAATTCATCTGTTTTTTTCATTGATAAACTTCCAAGAGGAATGACTATAGAAAAGAAAACCGCAATACTAGCTAATAAAGCTATTAGTATTTTTTTCATATAACTAATTCTATATCAAAATCAAATGATGGAATAAAAATAAATAAATTTAAGTTATTTTGCTTTATGTTTTCTTTTGATAATGAAAAACCCCTCCTCCTTTGTCGGGATTTGGGGTACATCTTAGTTCAAAGAGCCTTATTTATTATGAAAATCAATAGAACTAAATACTTTAGTTATTTCATTAATATAATTTAGACCTGCAATAAAGCATTCACCATATTTTCTTGCGGTAGTAGCATCCGCCACTGTTTTGGTTTCAGCTTTAGAGTTAAAGAATGTGACAAATGTTTCAATTTGATTCACGACTGTATTATATTCTTCATCTTGTGTGTTTGTATCTAATCTTTTTAGTTCTTCACCTTGTCTTACAGCGTAATTTATTCCAGTGCTTGGTTCACCACCATCATAGGAGCTATCAGCGGTATACCACGCTTTGAAATCGCCAAGATCATTGGTTGTAAAATTATAATCAAATTCTAAGAACATATACGAGTCAATATACATATGCATACTTTCTTGGGTACCATCAATAATTTCACGAACATAAAGCTTAGCTTTATTGTTTGCTATGTCTGCATCAATCAAAAGAGATAATGTAATATCTTCAACCATTACAGTATTCGGTTCATATACTTGGTCATAGACTTCACGAAATTCCACAACTTTATTAGAACAATCAAAACCTTCGTTTTCGTATAGTTTTCCAACAACATAAACGAGACCGCTTGGAGTGCCAAGTTGCATCTTTTTATCGACTTCGGCCATATCAACCATAGATTTGGTTGGTGTTTTTGATGCAGCAACATAAGCAATCTCTTCGCCCATATTTTTAAATGCGGTAGAAAGTTTACTACTGTTAGAGTCTTCAGAAGTATCGCCTATAGAAGTGCCGCTACTTGATGATGGTGCTTTACTTCCACATGCGGACAATAAGAAAATTGGTGCTAATCCAATTAAAAATAATTTGTTAAATTTCATATGTTTTCTTCCTTTAATTTTATTTTAAACAAAAATGAAAAAAAGTACATGTATATATATCATAAAGAAAAAGACATCCTGTTTTACCAGAATGTCACGCTTTTCTTAGTGTCTTGCTGTATATCTAATGATACCAATATTAAGAGCGAATATTAACTCTATATAGTATATGACACCTTAAATTTATTTATTCCCATTGATGATACGTTTGATTTCTTCTTTAACATAATTAATATCGCTATTAGAAAGAAAAGAAATGAGTTTTTGTATTTGTTTTTCGGATTTATTCCACCATTCGAGTTTTTCTAATAATTCAATCATTTCATCATCGAATCTTTTTCTTATGACTCTAGCAGGATTACCAACAACCACTGAATAAGGAGGAATATCAGAACCTACGACAGAGTTAGCGCCAATAATGCATCCATCTCCGACATGAACTCCTGGTAAGAAGGTAACGTTTTGACCAATCCAAACATCGTTTCCCACTACCGTGTCTCCTTTATAAGGAAGATCTTCTTTTTTTGGTGGTTCTTGTTCCCAACCTTTAAAAATATAAAAAGGATAAGTGGAAGCACTATTCATTTGATGATTAGCCCCATTCATCACAAATTCTACATTATGACCAATTTGGCAAAACTTACCAATGATGAGCTTATCGCCTAAAAAGTCATAGTGATGAGTTACTCTACTAGCAAAGTTTTGACCATCATAATATGAATATTTACCGACTTCGATATGTCTAGTCGATGCAATTAATGTTGGTTTTATATAAATGACGCTTTCATCTCTTGATTTAAGCGGATATATCTTTCGCCAATCTGGTTTATCAGCGTCATGCGCCATATCCATTAGTTTATTGGTCTCAGCATCACTTAAATCCAAGAATTCGGCAGCGTTTACATTAAATGTAAGGATTAACGCTATTACTTTATCAAAAGACATTTCGGTTAATCCTGTTTCAATCTTATTGATCATTGATTTATGGGTATATCCTAAGGCCTCTGCAAATTCTTGCTGAGTCATATTGTTTTCTAGACGGATCTTTTTAATTCTATCACCTAATACTTTGTAAACCATCGAAACTCCTATTCAAATGTTTAACTTTTTTTGCGTTTTTTAGCAAATCCATATCTGTTTAAAATAATATCACCTATAAATGAATCATTAAACTTGTGAAGAACAAGTATTTCTTCTCCAGTGTTGTTAGCTATACCAATATTGTAAGTCTTTTTTTGATCAATAATTAAGATATTATCTTTTACATTATCATCAATTAGGTAATTTGCCTTTATACCAAGTTTAATATAATGTTCAAGCTTTACTTCTTCATAACGGGCAAAAGAAGCAACTATATATACTTGGACATCCTCTTTTGCGAAACTTAAATATTTAATTAAAAAGTTGTCTATTCCTGAATCTGTTACTAATATTTGTTTTTCGGCATTCGAAATCAAATTAATTATAAACTCATCTACATTTTTAATAAGTTTATTGCCATACACCATTCTTCTTTCCTCTAGTCTTTTATTCATATGAATTTGTTCCTCCCCTCATTTCTGTTTTATTCTCTTAATAGGCTTCTCATTATTCTTATTGAATAATTCTTTTTCTCTATTTGCTTCTGTGTTAAGAATAATTAGTCTTTCTTTTTGAGAAATCGCATTTCCAATTAACTGAGCATTTAAGAACTCAAGATTGCTTAGAATTGCTAATTCAATTGTGTTTGCGTAATCCCTAATATTTCCTTCTTTATTTGAATTTGTTTCTCTCCACTCTTTGGCAGATTTACCGAACAAAGCAACATTCAAAAGATCTGCTTCATTCGCATAGATATAATTTTTTTGTTCGTTAGACAATTCTACGGGAACCAAAAACTCTTTAACGGCGTCTGTTTGAATTAAATAATTAAGCTTTGTTAACAATCTCTTTCCGTGCCATTCAAGCTGCTCTGATTCCTGAACTTTTAATCTTTGAAACTCTTTAATAATATAAAGTTTGACTTCAGCCGAAATCCAAGAAGCAAACTCCAATGCAATGTCGCGGTGAGCAAAAGTACCACCACCATATTTACCAGATTTGGATTTGAATCCAATGGCATTTGTACATCTAATCCATTTAAAAGGTGTCATAACAAACGAATTTCTGCCTGCTTCATTCTTAAACGCATCGAATTCGACGCGGTTAAAATTCTCATTATTTAATAATTCCCAAAAACCTATAAACTCTATAGTGTCTTTCAATCTCATCCAGTTTTGTATTGGATATCTTGGATCGTCTTTATTCAACAGCCTGGCTAGATCGGTTAGACAAACATAGTCATCATCTCCAATACCAGTAACATTAATATCAATATTTTTAACAGTTATTTTATTCATAAAACGATTCTCCTTTTATCAACTATATTCTACCATATTTTTAATATTTGTTCTACTGTTAAATGAAATTTTTTATAAACAAAAAACAGCTCCGATTGTATCAGAACTGTAATATTTATCTGTCTTAATGTAATGACGTTAATATTAAATAGCTATGGGTTAAAAGACATTACACTTTGTATAGAATCAATCATGCCACTGATCATAATATTCAACGGTTCCACCATTACTTATAAAACTACTGATGGTGAACCTTGCTAATGATTCATAGCCAGAGTATTCGCCTTGATAATCACCGTTACTATCAACATATAATCTGAAGTTGTAACCGGATTGATTGTTATTATAAGCATCGCTAGAATTTGTATAGATAATGGCCTCGACAATTCTATCGTAGATTCTTGCTAATACGGTATATGTGCCCGGTTTTAAGAAGATAGCGCGATGATAATCCACATATAACTGAGCCGTATAATAGTATTTATAGTTAGTAGCAGTGCCAAACATTTCAGTGCCGTATTTAACTCCACCAAGATAGAACTTATCAATTCCCATTTTTGCATCAATATAATCTTTAGATGGTAAATAATTGGATGGGACATCAACTATAGTGTTACCAATATTATAGAATTTGACTATTTCATAGAAATATCTATATCCAGTACTAATTTCTCTAGAGTGTTCCATTAAAACAGTGAAGACACCATTATCGATATATGGAGTTCCCACATTTTTATAATAATCATCATTATCAATTCCAGCTAAGAATTCTCCGTTTTCTCCTTTAGTTAAAGAAGCAAAAGCGTTTGATGCGAAAGAATATGTAACTGTTTCTTTAAATGCTTGTTTTGGAAATTTAACTGCACTTCCTTGATTATAGTCATCATCAAATTCAAGATGAATAATGTCATTATCGTTTTCTTTATAATAATCATAATAATTTGTCGGATCTGAACTATTCAATGAATAAGAATGCTGGAAGGCTTCTTTTCCATCAGAAGCAAATATATAACCGCTTGTGTGGCCTTCAAAAGTATCATCAAGTAAATTACTTGGAGCGTCATCATCAACATGTATAACATCATAGCTTCCTGTAAAGCTTTTCATGGTAAAGTTGCCATTTTCTAAAGCATCATGAAGTTGATCCCATTTTAAATTCTCATCAATAGTAAGAGGTGTTTTGGATGAATCAATACTTGTAGTAGCTGGGGTTGTAATAGTTAAAGTTGCGTATTTCTTACTTAGATGATTAATGTCAGATTTAACTGTTGCTTCAACTTCATAAACACCGGCATTTTTAAATGTGTTTGTTCCACTAGCATTTAAGCATTTATAAGTAATGGTAACTCCTGAAGGCGCACTATCAACATAAACGCTATGATTTTGACCATCATAAATATAGACTCTGCTATAAAAATAACCGGATTTAGTCAATTCAATTGGCGTAATAGTTAATGTTGCTGTTAGTGTAAGCGATTCGTATCCTGTCCCAGAGAGTTTTGCGGTCACTGTATAAGAACCGGAATTAGTTTTTTCATTATTTGAATAAGTAACAGACACTCCACTTGGCAGTTCACCAGAGATCGCCAAAGAATGAGAATTTCCATCATATTGGAATTCTTTATCTTCAAAAGTAACACCAGTTATTTGTTTGCCTAAGATACGTAATGTCGCAGTCTTAGTCATCGTCTCATAATTAGTGGCTTTTATTGTTGCAGTAACTGTATAAGTGCCTACATTAGTTTTTCCGTTATTTGAATAAGTAACAGCAGCAAAAGAAGGCGCGCCACTGACATAAATTGAATGAGTTTGACCATCATATTCAAAAGTTCCATCACTAAAAGTGATATTTTCAAAAGAGGCTTTATTAATAGTTAAAGTCGCTGTTAATGTTTTGTTGTTATATCCTTCTTTAGTTAAAAGTGCGCTCGCGGTATATGTGCCAACGTCAATATGAGTTTCTCTTCCTGTATATGTTATTTGAGTTCCTTCTGGTGCTCCTCTAACTTCATCTAAGATATGAGATTCACCATCATAAATTAAAGTTTTGCTATCAAAAAAGACGTTTTCAAAATCCTTATATAGTGGTTCAACCGAAGTTGATTCATTCTCACTACTATGTGATCGACTTTCTTCACCGGTTGATACACATCCAGTTAAAGCAAGTGCTAAAGATAATAATATGATAGGAAGAGTCTTTTTCATAGATTGCCTCGAAGAATTTTCTATTTTTATTATATCATAAAACTTGTAAATATATGAATGCCTGCTCCCACCTACTTAGGTTTAGCCATTAACCCAAGAAACATAACATTATTTTACTTGAGCAAAAGAAAAACCCTATTTAACAATAAGGAATTAAATCAATGTCTTGGTGTAACGGAGTTAATAATTTAGAGCGTTTAACAAAATTTCATCAAAATATTTAACAGTAGAAAACAGATATAAACATAATGAATTACATCATTATTTCTTCTTTATATTCGGTATCTCTTCTATAGAAGCGTTTTCAATATATAGATCGTAGTCAGATGTAATTTGCCTTTCTTGGATAATTCGATATTTTTCAAATTCACTTAAAGCAAATTTTTCGGCCACCTCTCTTGAAACTTTACCAGGATTGTCCAAAACTTCACGACCGTTAAATTGAAGCAATAAATCCAGCCTCTTTATGTAATCGTTCATAGTTAAAGGGATATTCCTAGAAGCCATTTCTTCACCAAAATCAAGATACATTTCAACGAGTCTAGATAGTGAAGTTAATTCGTCTTTTTCAAGATAGTTTTTTGCAACAACCACATCACTTCTATGGATTCTACCATTTGGGGCATTATTCCATGTTTTCAAACCCATATTTTCTTTATTAGAGTCAGCTCTATTATAAATAATTTCTGGAGCAGTGTTGCCTGAAACCGCATAGTGCAATTTATTCTGTACAGTTTTAAAAAACATTAAGGTTTGCTCCGCTTTAGAATCATAATCAATTGCTGTTGCAAATAAATCTGTTACTTTTTGATAAAGTCTGCGCTCACTTAAGCGAATTAATCTAATTTCTTCAAGAAGTTCATCGTAATAATCTTTTGTTAAATAAGCGCCATTAGCTAGTCTAACGTTATCAAGAGCATATCCTTTAATTGTATATTTCTTTAAAATGTTTATCGCCCAATTACGGAACTCAGTTGCTTTAGAAGAATTCACCCTAAATCCAACAGCAATAATTGCTTCTAATGAATAAAAATTTAATGACCTTTCTATTTTCCTATTCCCTTCATTTTGAACTAATCTAAAAATTTGATGAGTTGATCTATCATCTAATTCATTAGATGAATAAATCTGATTAATGTGATAACTGATATTATTGGGTTCACATTCGAACAAATCCGCTATAGATTTTTGTGTAAGCCAAATATTATTGTCTTCAATTACAGAAGCAATGGTATTTTCTTTCGATTGATAAGTGAATATTAATGATTCCACGATTGCGATTTTATTTTTCATGTTCTAATTACCTTTTAGTAAAGATATTATACAATAATATATACGAACTTTCAATAAATTAGAAAGTTAAATACAAAATGTTTTGAATACTTGATTAAGAGCTTCAAAATTAAAAAATAGTTAATATAAATATTAACTATCTTAAAATCTATGTCTTAATGTAATGACGTTAATAGTAAATTGCTACGAGTGAAATGACATTAATAGTATCAGTGAAATGACATTACACTATGTGTAGAGTTAGATCAATTTAAACTGCGTTTCAAATAACTTATCTTATGTACAGCGTTTATATTGAGAAAAAAATAATTTGAGTCTACTACAACCCTATAGTTAGTATCTCTCTTCTTCCGATATTGGGCAAAAATACATTGCTTTATCGTTTAATTCTTCGATATCAACCGGATCATCAAATTCTGAATATTTCTTAATATCAAAATTCCAAGGTTTATATATTCCTCTATCTTCATCTTCTCCGTCGAAGTCTTTATCTATCTCACCTTCTAAATAAGCATATAAGGATCTTATATTATCTTCCCAAATGCCCATGCCTTTTGCATCCAGCACAAAACCAGTTGGAATATCTTCATCATCTTCAAATTCTTTTATCACGATGGTTTTATATATTTTGCAATCAAAATCCCAGCCATCACCAGTGTCGTATTCGAAAACAAAGTGTTCAGATAGGTCTTTAATTGTTTTATCTTTAAATGTTTCATTAATCCTGTTGCCCATATAATTCCATTCATCTACCCACGATGAAGGAAGAAGGGATTTATCTTTTAATCTATATAAGAAAAAATGCTCTAATGTGCCACCAAAGATATCGACAATTAATTCTCCTAGCTCACCAAGATTAATATCTTCTCTCACTAAAAACGTGCGATAAAATCTTCCCTTCGCAGCGTATTTGAAATCTGCTCTGATTTTGAAATATCTAATTTCCATAATCGCTCAATAACCTCCAATATCCGGTTTTATTAGAACCAACTCTTTCAATTATTCCTTTTTCCTTTAGATTCGAAAAATATCTTTGCACACTTCTAAATGGAATATTTAAAGAAATAGATAAATCTTTTGCTGAAGCACCAGGATTTGCTTTGATAGCATTTAATATTGCATTTTCGTTTTCATTTAAGCCATTATCTACGCCACTTATTGCGCCACTTATTGCGCCATGATTTGCTAATACTTCTTTATTAAACGGAATAATTACATTAATGTAATTTTCTTTAATATCAAACGCTTCTCTACCATATTTTTTTATAATAGTTGGGATGCCATGTCCAGTTTGTTCCACAATTCCTAATCTTTTGAAGATTTCAGATAATTGTTCGTTTCTAGGCTTGCTTATTCCTTTAAAAAATTCTTCCTTGCTTAATCCGGTAGGTAAACCACCATGAGATATAATTTCCAATCTATCATCAAAGAAAGAAACCAATGGGCTTGTGACTCTATAATCATTATGAATAATAGCATTAATTAGCGCTTCGTTTACAGCGTCGAAATCATACAAGTAAATGTCTTTTCTTGGCCTTACACTAGTAATTGTTTTGCAAATATTCTCTATCTCCAATCTACCTTTCATCTTTTCATACGCCAATACAAAGCATTGATTGCCGTAATCTGTTCTTTCCGAGTATGTGGCTTTTGTCAATCCTTTAAATTTTGAAAAAATTAGAGAAATCATGTTTGAGTCAGATAAAAGCTCAGCCAAATAATTGTAATCGCCGTCCAAAGTTCTTAATTTAAGGTTTTTTTCGAAAGTATCTTCTTCAATATGATAGCCGCTTTCTAAAAACAACATTTTTAACTTTGAAAAAGAAATGTCACCATAGTATGAAGGCGTCTTAATCATCAAATCATAATTAACAATTCCTTTTTCGAATCTTTCTTTAATCATATCTAAAGTCATTGATTTGCATGTTGTTCCCACTCTAACATGACACCCATTAGCAGAAAAACCATACTTTTTTACACAATACAATGATGCAAAACCTTTCGTGATATTAATTTTGATTAGAACTTTAAAATCCTCAAACACCACTTCTGGTTTAACACACTCGATAGCGTTTGGTTCGATTTGATCAGAAATAATATCGGATATTTTGCGTAATGTTGTATCGAGTTGGTCTACGCCAACAATTTGGCCATCATCTGTAACGCCAATATAAATAACACCACCATCCGTATTTAAAAATGATTCGATTTCTTTAGCTAGCTGATCGTTTAATTTTTCTTTTAATTCGACTTTTTCTGTTTCAAAATATTTCATATTTTCTACCTCAATTATATTATATACTTTATTACGCCAAATATCAATATTTATTACGCCATTATTACGCCATTATATTATACACACATGTCCAAAATATCAAAAAAATCCTTGATTTTATCTCAAGGATTGTAAATAATCTGTCTCAATGTAACGACGTTACTAGTAAACACGACCAATCGTAACGACATTAATAGTACTATCGTAACGACATTACACTAACTGCTGAGTTATCAGCTTTTTTATTATATCAGATAAAATATTATCTGTGAATATCAGCTTTTATTGAATAGGCGGAAAGGAACATAGGTTGCTTTCGATTCGTTTTTCTTCTAGATAATAATTCATTTATGATTCGCCTTTGACTTTTTCAATAAGATTCAAGTATTCAATTTCCCACTTACATAGTTCATCAAGAGGAATCTCTAAGGCCTTAGCAAAGGCATATAGCTTTTTGGCGTTCATAAGACTTCCTCTTTTACCGTTTTCAATGTTGCAATAAACAAAATTTTCAATCCCCATTCTGGCAGCGATTTGTCTTTGCGTTTTGCGAAGTTTTACTCTTAAATCCTTTAAATAATATCTTGGCGGCATTTTCATAGACTTATTAGTGATGTTCCTTTCCGTAAATAATAAAAACTCTCTATTAAAAGAGAGTCAAATTATTTCTATGAAATAAGATTAATGTCCGAATGGTCCGTGATGACCACTACTTAGGGTGACATCTCGCCTTGATTTTTCAGCTTCTTCTTTAGTAGCAAATACTCTATTCTTCCTAATACGAAAACCACCAGTTGATCCTTTGCTTCTGATAATAACGAATTCCCTACCGTCTTTAACAATCTCAACTTCTACAGCTTTCCAATTAGCTTCTAAGATCCAGGCCATATATGCGCTTAATACAGGAGCAAGTTGAGTGCCTAATTTATCGCCGAAGAATTGATTTGCTAAAGCAGTTCTGGTTGCAGCATCGCCAACAGAAGAAATAGCACTACGGATTTTCATGAATGCTTGTTCAGCATCTAAACCCGCTAAATCATCAATTGTTAGGCCAATTTTTCCTAATTGTTCTGAGACGTCGTCTCCATTAGCAATTTGACCTAATAAGTTATTTACCTTTTGAAATGCTTTATCTAGGTATTCAGTTTCACTACCTAGTTGTTTAGCGGCATATTCCCACTTTTGAAGTGACTCTAGTCCTACCCCTAGCATCTTTGCCGTATCGGACATGGAGTTTACTGTTTCAGTGGTTTTAATCGCTAAAGCCCCTAACGCAGAAACAGCTCCAATAACTGGAGCGGTTATGTATTTAGTAAAAGCACTACCAATGCTAGATAACTTATCGACATTGATATTTCCTAAGGCCGATATTTTGCTATCAGTTTCCTTAAGTTCTTTATTTAGCTTTGCTATTTCTGCCTCGGTATATTGGACAGAACGTTGCATCTTCTTAAATTCAGCTTCACTAACTGAACCAAGTTTGACACCTTCTTTAGCGATGTCTAATGCGCGCTTTTGTTCAACTTGAGAATCTAGATAAATCTTATCTTTCCTTTCTTTATACTCGAGTTGTCTGACTTTAAACTTTAGATCAAGGAACACCTACGTTGGTAATAAAGAAGCTTTACAGGAAAAAGTATGTATTCTAAATGGCAAAATAGACAATTTAAGAGCCAAATATAAAGCAATCGAAAACAAGATAGGAGATTCGTTTAACGCCCTTAAAAACGAGATAGAAAATGAGTTAAATGATTTATTTGTGGCAAAACAGAAAACAGAGAATGAACTTTTGACTTCAAATGACGCTGAAATAGTAATTAAACAAATCTTCGACTCATTAGATAAAATCAACGAAGATAACATCGAGGAATCATTCAGAATTCTATTTAAAAGGATGATTGTTAAAAACAGATTAGACCTAACATTCATTATTGGAAACGAAAATGTAACTAATCTAAATCTTTTAGATTTAAAAAAGATACTAGTTGGTTCTCATCAGATAAAAGTCAGAGCCCAACACTACACAGTTAAGTTCGGAATTTTTATAAACAAATGAACTACCCTTGAAAAGATTTGAAACGTTCTCCGAATCTACTACTACCCTTTTTTATGAAAATTATCAGAATAAGCAGTCCGACAGTTCGAACTGCTTTTTTTAGTCGAAAAAGTATCTAAAAACGCTTAAAAATAAGAAAAAAGGAGACCAATATTACTATTAATCTCCAATCTCTCATAATGGTACCCTCGAGGCGACTCGAACGCCTGACCTACGGCTTAGAAGGCAGTTGCTCTATCCAACTGAGCTACGAGGGCATGTAGCGATAATTATCTTAATGAATTTAAGTATTTATTTCAAGGATTAATTGTGGAGCTTATTATATAAAGCTTCAGCGACTTCTTTTGGGAGGATTTGGCTAAACTCTTCAACAGAAGCATTTTTTAAAGAATCGAGATCTTTATAAGCGCGGTAAAGCATTTCTTTTCTTTTTTCTCCTAATCCTTCAATATCATCTAAAATTGACGCGCGCATCGCTTTATTTCTTTTCTCTTTATGGAAGCTTATCGCAAAGCGATGAACTTCATCTTGCATACGTGTCAGCATAAAAAATAATGATTTATCATCGATCTCATATGTTTTGCCACTTCCATCGATTAAACCAGAAGTTTGATGTCTATCATTTTTATATAAACCAAATAATGGGACATTAGCCCCCGCTTCTAATAAAGCGATCGCCGCGGCGTTAATTTGATTTAGTCCACCATCGACTAATAATAAATCAGGTAGTTTCTTCTCTTCTTCCACTAGTCTTTTATAATGACGATAAATGACTTCTTTCATACTCGCTAAATCATCTCTTGCTTCTTCATGATTAATTAAGAAACGACGATATAATTTTTTTGCGGGTTCGCCATTAACAAAAGCCACCATTGCTCCCACAGGGAAAGCTCCTTGAATATGGGAATTATCAAATAATTCAATATGTAATGGAGTCGGTATATCGAGTAAATTACCAAGAGTTTCTAACATTTCTAATTTATTAGCGTCTAATCTTGCTGATAAGAAATATTCATCTAAAGCATTATCGGCATTTTCTTTAGCGTTAATGATTAATTCATGAACTTTGCCTTTAGTTACAAATATAACGTTACTATCTAATAGATCAGATAAGAAATCTAAAACGATTTTATTATTAATAACCACTTCACTAGGTGTGGGGTATTTTTGATAGAACTGTAATATTAAATCGGCGACCTGCTCTTCGTTATCACCAAATTCTTCAACGATAAAGACTTGTTTACCAAGTAATAATCCTTTTCTATAAGAAAGAACCGCTAAAGAGAGATAACCATTACGTGAAGAGAAAGCAAATATGTCACGATCTTTCTTATCATTATTCTCCACATTTTGTTGAATATTGATATGTTCAATCGCATCTAATACTTTTTTATATTCCGCGGCCTGTTCAAATTCTAAATTATCGCTTGCTAAAAGCATCTTTTCTTTAATTTCAGATTTTTGTTTTTGGTTATTGCCTTTCATGAAGGATTTAATATCTTCCCTAATATCATCAAAAACTTTGTCTTCAATTTTATTGATACAAGGTCCTAAGCATTGGCCTAAATGATAATATAGACAAGTTGAGGAAGGTAATGTTTGACATTTCCTTATAGGAAATATTTTATTTAATAAGGATATAGTTTGATAAGCCGCTCCGGAATTAGGATAAGGTCCAAAATAATCAAAATTCTTATCCTTATTATTTCTTTTAATCATTAATATCGGATCGCCTTTTTTCTTTAAGGCAATATAAGGATAATGACTACCATCTTTTAAAAGAATGTTATAACGAGGATAGTATTTTTGAATTAAATTCATCTCTAAAACGAGAGCTTCTTTTTCATTAGCAGTAATAATCGTTTCAAAATAATCGACATTAGTGACCATCTTAAAAACCTTACCCGCTTGTGGTCTTAAGAAATATTGGCTCACTCTTTTATATAAATCCTTGGCCTTACCAACATAGATGATATTATCATCTTTATCATGCATCAAATAAACACCTGGTAAGTGCTTTAAATTAGCGATTAATGTTTTAATCTTCTCGGTCATTTGAAAATTACCACCGTTGCGCCACCGCCACCTTCAGAACCATCTCCAGGGCGATATGATAAATCTTTTTGCTTATCTAAATATTCGCGGACCATCTTTCTTAAAGCGCCAGAACCAAATCCATGAATAATTCTGACTTGTTTAAAATGTTTAATTCGACAATTATCAATATATTTGACGAGCTGATAACTGGCTTCTTCAACATGTAATCCAATAATGTTAAGTTCTAAACTAATATCACTGGCGATACTTGCATCAATAGAGCTAACTACTTTCTCTTTTTTCTTTGCTTTTTGAGGCGGTTCAACCTTATGAAGTTTATCAATATCAACATCAAAAGATAAGCCGTTATTATTCACCACGCGAGCTTTTTTACCGTTTATTCTATTTACCCTACCGGTAATGCCTAATGAAGGTATTTCGACATAGTCATTTATCGTTATTTCTTCATTATAAGAAATCATCTCTTCATGTTCTAATAAATCATCAAGTTGTTTTTTTAATGAACTGGCTTCATGTAATTTAATTCCGTCTTTTCTTAAATTAGCTAAAATCTCATCAACTTCTTCTTTGGCGTTTTCAATAATTTGATTTTTTTCTTCTGACACTTCCTTTAATAAATTATCTCTTCTTGCCTTAAGAAGTTTTTCATCATTTTCTAGTTTCTTTTCTAAATTATTAAGTTGTTGTTCTTTTTTCGTTAAATTATCTTCAAGCTTACTAGCGGCATCTAATTTCTTTTGCAAAATAGAGAGCAACTCGTTAGTGCTATTATTGTTGTTATTTTTGATAAATTCCCTGGCATCATTAACGATTTCCTCGCAAATCCCGTATCTATTAGCGACATCTAAAGCATAACTCATACCAGGAGTACCTTGTCTAAATTTATAGGTTGGGGATAATTTATCCTCATCAAAAATCATGGAGGAATTATCGATGTGTTTACTTAAAAAAGCATATTCTTTTAACGCGGAGAAATGAGATGAAATTAACGCTAAACAATATTTATTTTCTAAAAATTTAACTATTGATAAGGCTAATGGTTCACCTTCTTTTGGATCGGTACCTGTACCTAATTCATCGATAAGAAGTAAGTCTTTTCCACCAATCTTTTGAGTGATTTCTCCTAATTGGTTCATATGCGCGGAGAAAGTAGATAGATTATCGCTTAATGATTGGTTATCACCGATATCAATAAAGATATTTTTAAAATAGCCTAATCGAGATTTTGAAGCAGGAACCGCTAACCCACATTGATTCATTAACACTAATAGGCCTACTGTTTTTAAACTAACAGTCTTACCACCAGCGTTAGGACCAGATATAATGACGATTCTTTGATCTTCATCTAAATGATATGAATTAGCCACTACTTTCTGAGGATCAATAAGCGGATGTCTGGCATCAACAAGTTCTATTTCTTGCTTATCACTAATAGTTGAAATGACACCATTAATCTCGCTAGCGTAACTAGCTTTAGCGTTTAAAAAATCTAATTCGGAAATGATGTAATTATTATGAATAATCTCTTTTTCTTGAATTAAAACTAAAGCGGTTAATTCTTTTAATATTTTTCTAATCTCTTCATTCTCTTCCACTTTTAAAGAGGTGAGCTCATTATTGATTTGGACAATTTCCATCGGTTCGATAAATGTCGTCGCTCCCGAATCTGAAACATCATATATGATGCCCATTACTTTGCTCTTTTCAGATGTTTTAACAGGTAAAACAAAATGGCCATCTCTAATCGTCGCATTATCATCGTTTAAATATTTAGAATAAGTAAAAGCTAAAGAAGTTACTTTTTGCTGTAAAGAAGATTCTAATCTTCTCATCTTATCTCTAATCTCTTTTAATCTCGGAGTGGCTTTATCAGAAATAGTTAGTGAAGAAGTTATAACTCGATGAATTTCTTTTTCTAAAGAAGTTAAATCATAAAAAGTCGATATCTTATCTTTGATACGCGGATAATTAACATTGATTTTACTAAAGAAATTTAATATCGCTTTACTAGTTAAAACATCATCAGCGATGAGATTTAGATCTCGAGGAGTTAATAAAGCGGTTTTCTTCGCTAAATTAATTAAATATAAAGCATTCGCACTAGTATTTATCGGCATCACCCCAAAACGAGTGAGTATAGAAATAATCTCTTCTAAATCTAATAAAGAGTCTTTGACTTCTTTAATAGTTGAAAACATCCTTAAAGAATTGATTTTTTCTTTTCCTAATTCAGTCTTCGCGTATTCAAGTAATGAATTTTGAATTTTATTGAATTCAAAGGTTTGATAAATATCTTGCATGAAATAATAATAGCATATAGGTATTATTTTTACTAATCTTTGATTAGAAAGCTTAATATATGTTAAAATGACCCTATGAAAGAAAATGTCACTATTACTGTTGATGCCACGCTTATTGAAGTGATGAGAGATTATTATCAATCGTCTATTGTTAATAATATGGGTGAATATATCGATTTCCAAGCGGAACATAATGATGTTATTATCACCGCTTTTTTAACCAAGAAAGAAAGAAAGAAAGTGACATTTTTCGGGGAAAAAGCTTTAGAAGAAGCCCGTGTTTGGGATCCAAATGTGGAGCTTAATGAAAAGAAAGAAGAAGTTAAAGAAGGCTGGATATTTTTTGATGATCAAATCGGAAGTGATGAGGTTGGTGTGGGAGATTTCTTAGGCCCGATGATTGTCGTCGCTGCTTTTGTTAGCAAAAAGGACATCAAAAGATTAATTGAATTAGGTATTCATGATTCTAAAAAGATGAAAGATGAAAAGATCTTAGAGGTTGGTCCTACTTTAGTAAAAGAATTTAAATTCTCGAAATTAACATTACCTAATGAAAAATATAACGAGATGTATTTAAAGGGTGAAAACCTTAATTCTATGAAAGCCAAAATGCATAATAGAGCTTTAAATAATATGCATAAACAATATGAAGATGTTTTAAATATATTTGTGGATCAATTTGTCTCTCCTAATACCTACTATAAATATCTAAATGATACGAATGAAGAAATAGTTAAAGATATTATCTTTAAAACAAAAGGCGAATCCTATTTCCCGTGTGTCGCTTTAGCGAGTGTTATCGCTCGATATTCCTATCTATTAGAGATGAAAAAACTCGAAGAAAAATATCATATGACATTTCCCTTTGGGGCTAGTAAAAAAGTTACCGTATTCGCTAAAGAATTCTTAGCTAAATACGGCGAAGAAGAATTAAATAAAATCGTCAAGAAAAACTTCGCTAATTATAACGAAGTCGTTTCTAAATAAGATTATCTAATATTTCTTGGAAATAAGATGGAAGTTTAGTTTCAAATTCCATCTCTTTTTTTGTCCTTGGATGAATTAATTTTAATTTCACCGCGGTAAGAAGCTGTCCACCACTATAGAGTTTATCGTAATGTCTTCCTCCATATAATGGATCTCCTTCAACGGGATAGCCGATATAAGATAAATGGACTCTAATCTGATGCGTTCTTCCAGTTACTAAATGACATTCAATAAGTGTGTTATCGCTATATCTTTTAATAACATTAAAGTTAGTGATCGCTTCTTTAGCATTTTTACGAGTGACCGCCATCTTTTGACGATTTCTTTCATCTCGACCAATCGGCATATTAATCGTGCCGTGATTTTCTTTAATAACGCCTCTTACTAAAGCTATATAAGTACGAGACATGCTGTGGTCTTTAAGTTGCTCTGCTAAGTAGTTATGAGCTTTATCATTTTTTGCCACGCATATTAGTCCAGAAGTGTCTTTATCGATACGATGAACAATGCCTGGTCTAATCACTCCATTAATGCCACTTAAATCAGAACAATGATGAAGAATGGCGTTTACTAAAGTGTGTTCATGATGACCTAAAGATGGATGTACCACCATCCCTTGAGGCTTATCAATAATTAAGATATCTTCATCTTCATAAATGATATTTAAAGGAATATCTTCTGAAGTCACATCTAGTGGTTTTTCTATCGGAAATTCCACACTTACTTCATCACCTACTTTAAGCTTTAAACTAGCTTTAGCGGGATTATTATTTACTAAGCAATTACCTTCTTCGATAATTTTAGAAATATAATTACGAGATTTAGATGGAAAAATAGCGACTAAATATTTATCTAGTCGCATGTTTTTATAAACATCTAATACTTTGTATTTTTCCATTATTCTTTAACTTGTTCTTCTTCTTTTGAGGCTTCTTTTGTTTGAGCTTTTTCAAGTCTAGATTGTTCTTCTTTAGAAAGAACTTTGCCGTTAGTTTCTTGAATTTCTAGGCTTCTTTTTCTCTTCATCTCTTTAACCTCATCAACGATTAAATAGACGATTAAGATAAGTACACCAATAACCACACAGCTATCTGCGATATTAAAGATAAAAGGCCAGATACCGATGAAGTCAATCCAGTCGACAACACCGTTATATGGATAATGTAAGAAATCTGTGGAATAGAACAAACGATCGATTAAATTACCAACCGCGCCGACACACATGAGCATTAAACATGCTTTGACTAAGCTATTGATCTTTTTATTTTTCCAAATATAAAAACCTAATATTAAACCAAAACCAATAAAGGCGATTACACAGTATAAAACACGATTTGCCACCGGGTTTTCCATACCAAATCCAAACGCCGCATTTGTGTTAATAGAATAGGAGATTTGTAAAAATGGTTTTGAGGCACTACCAATTAAAACAATAGGGTTATCATGGCTTCTAAAATAATTCACCACCGCTTGTTTAGTGAGTATATCCACCACTAAAAAGAGGATGAATAACCAGATATAGGAAAAGAAGAACCACTTCAATCCTTTTAATACTTTTGGCCAAATGTTTTTAAGATCCATAATGTTTACTAATGACCTCCTGACAACGTTTACATAAATATGTACCATCAACTTGCTTTATCGCGTCATCTTCATAATTCCAGCATCTAGAACAGAAATGTCCTTCATGATGGATGACTTCCACTTTAGAAACAGTTAATGGTTCGCTAGATAAATCATCTTTAATAACAACTTCACTAACAACGAAGAGATTAGCTAATTGTTTTAAAGATAAATCTTTAAATAAGTTATTATATTTTTCTTTATCTTCGACTATAGATAATAAGACTTTAGCTTCTTGTCCACTACCGATAATCTTTTGACTTCTCGCTTCTTCGAGGCGTTTTAAGACATCTCCTCTAAGAGCTTTGATTAATTCATATTCTTCATCTAATTTAATAGCCTTATCGCCTAAATCCTTATATTTTGGATAATCGAGGAATTGAACGTTTTTACTTCTTTTACCAGGTAAATTATTGTTAAATTCATCCATGGTAAATGGAAGAATTGGATTTAATAATCTTAATAATGTTTCCGCGATTCTATATAAAGCGGTTTGGACTTGTTTTCTTCTAATAGAATTTTTCTCATTGCAGTATAAGATATCTTTATTGATATCTAAATAGAAACTGGAAAGATCAGATGACATAAATGTCATAATTTGATTAATCGCTGATGAGAAATCATATCGATCAAAGAATTCGATAACACTATTAGATAATTCATCTAGTTTATTTAGGATGATTAAATCGATCTTTTCAAAACTTGTCGCGCTTTCTTTAATATCAAAATCCGCTAAGTTCCAAGAGATAAATTTTAAAGTGTTTCTAATCTTACGATATTGCTCAGCGACTTGTTTAATTAAATTATTACCGATACGAACATCTTGTTGATAATCTACACTTGCCACCCAAAGTCTTAAGATATCAGCACCATAAACATTAGCGATGCTAGTAGGATCGATACCATTACCTTTAGATTTATGCATCTGTTCTCCATGTTCATCTAAAACCCAACCATGACTCACTACAGCTTTATAAGGGGCTTTACCTTCGGTAGCAACAGAAAGTAATAATGAAGAGTTAAACCAACCACGATATTGGTCACTACCTTCTAAATATAAATCGCTTGGATATTTAATACCTCTATTTTGTAAGACACCAGACCAGGATGAGCCAGAATCAAACCAGACATCCATAATGTCGTTTTCTTTAGTGAATTCACCATTAGGTGAATGTTCATTTTTATATCCACTTGGTAATAATTCTTTAGCTTCTTTTTCATACCAAATATTACTACCATGTTCTCTAAATAATTTCGCAACATGATCAAAAACTTCTTTTTCAATAATTGGAGTTCCATCTTCCGCGTAGAAAATAGGAATTGGGACACCCCAAGCACGTTGTCTAGAAATACACCAGTCAGCGCGATCTTTAATCATATTAACCATTCTGGTTTCACCCCAAGATGGGAACCATTTAGTGTCATGAATAATCTTTAAAGTTTCTTCTCTAATTGGTTCAATTGAACAGAACCATTGATTGGTGGCTCTAAAGATTAATGGTTTACCTGTTCTCCAGTCATGTGGATAGGAGTGAACGAATGTTTCGTGTTTTAATAATGTACCATTATTAGTGATGATCTCTAATACGGCATCATTTGCTTTTTCATAGAATAAGCCTTCAATACCTTCACCAGTACCAGGCATCATGTAACCATGTTCATCAACTGGACAATATGGTTCAAGTCCTCTTCCTGGATATTTTAAACAAACTTGATAGTCTTCCACACCATGTCCAGGAGCGGTATGAACTAAACCAGTACCAGCATCATTTGTGACGTGAGTGCCCACAATCACTAAAGAATCACGATCATAAAATGGATGTTTACAAACCACAAATTCTAAATCGCTGCCTTTAAATGTCTTTAATAATTTCACTTCACCTAAAGATAATTCTTCACTTAATTTCTCTTCAAATTCTTTTAAGAAGACAAATTTACCACGGCTGGTTTGATATAAACCATAGACAAAGTCTGGGTGAGCGGAAATCGCTAAATTAGCTGGTAATGTCCAAGGAGTTGTGGTCCAAATGATCAAACTAGCATCGTTATCAACCACACCTTTTCCATCTTTAACTGGGAAAGCTACATAGATGGAGTGGCTTGTGACATCCTTATATTCAATTTCAGCTTCCGCTAAAGCGGACTCACTACTTGGTGACCAATAAACAGGCTTTAATCCTTTATAAATTAAACCTCTTAAAGCCATCTTAGCGAAGACTTCAATTTGCTTGGCTTCAAATTCTTTTTGAAGTGTTAAATAGGGATGATCAAAATCACCCACTAAACCAAGTCTTCTAATCTGTTCTTTTTGCTTTTCGACTTGTTTATAAGCATATTCTTCACATTTCTTACGGAATTCCGATATTGGGGTAGTTTTACGATTAACACCGGATTTAGTCACTTGGTTTTCAATTGGTAAACCATGCGTATCCCAACCAAAAACAAATGGAGTTTTAAATCCTTGCATATTTTTATAACGAATAACGAAATCTTTTAAGACACGATTTAACATATGACCACAGTGCATATCGCCGTTAGCGTAGGGAGGACCATCATGTAAAACGAATTCTTTGGCATCTTTACGATTGAGATTCATTTCTTCGTATAAATTCTCTTCTTGCCATTTTTTCACTAAAACTGGTTCTTTGATAGCGAGGTTACCACGCATCTCGAAGTCAGTCTTTAACATCAATAAACTATCTTTATAATCCATAGAAGTGTTACCCCTTGATAATAATCAATAGGCTTAGTTGCCCATATATGCATTTATTTTCGCATAAATGGGAAAATAAAAAAAGAGTGACTTACGCCACTCTAATTATTTTATTAATTAATTAGTCTTTTAAGAAACTTGGTAAGATGGAATCATCAGAGATTGATTCTTCCTTTTTTTCTTCCTCTTTAGGAGCTTTTTCTTCGACCTGAGCGCTCTTAAAGAATTCTTCATGTTCTCTAGCCGGAGCGTTAAGAATTGAGGGTTGAGAGAAATCAGTTTCTTCTTCAAAGTCGCTAGCGATAACGCTGACAATAATTTCATCGGTAAGTTGATCGTTAATCGCTACACCGAATTTGACATCAATATCATGACCGCTTGCATCAATAAGAAGGTTAACAGTATCCTGGGCATCAAATAAGCTCACATTTGGACCACAAGTGACAGAAACAATCGCTCTTCTAGCTCCAGTAATAGAGGCTTCTAATAATGGGGAAGATAAAGCAGCGTTAGCGGCATCTTTAGCTCTATTTGGTCCGCTTCCCATACCAAATCCGATCAAGGAAACACCAGCGTTAGCTAAAGTCGCTTTCACATCCGCGAAGTCTAAGTTAATAACAGCAGGTAATAAGATTAGATTAACAACTGTTTTAACAGACTGAGCTAAAACATTATCTGATTCGTTAAAAGCTTGAGAGATAGGAGCGTTACCGGAAGTCATTAGTAACTTATCGTTACTAACTACGATAATACTATCGACATTCGCTCTTAATTTATTTAAGCCATCAATGGAATTAACCACTCTCTTTTTACCTTCAAAAGTAAATGGACGAGTAACGATAGCAACAACTAAGGCGCCAGCATCTTTAGCAATTTTGGCGATGACTGGGGCAGCACCTGTACCAGTACCTCCACCCATACCAGCAGCGACGAAGACCATGTTAGCATCTTTCACGATTTCTTTAATGGTATCAGCGCTTGCTTCAGCGGCTTTTTCACCAATTTCTGGTTCTCCCCCTGCACCTAAACCACCAGTAATCTCTTCACCTAAAATAATTCTATTTCTAGCTTTGCTAGTAGATAAGGCTTGTTTGTCGGTATTAGCGACATAAAAATCAACATTTTGAATGTCTTCATCAATCATACGATTGACCGCATTATTACCTGCGCCACCAACACCGATGACCACAATTTTTGCTGCGGGTTCAAAATTATCTAAATCATAATTTTCCATGTTCGCTACCTCCTTTATTTATTTTCTTCTCTAGTTAATGATCCAACACGTGGATGAGTTTCATCATAGACATTTGGATATTTATAATGGGCTAATATCATTCCTAAACAGTTGGTGAATGTGGGGTTTCTGGCTCCTAATGTTCTTGGTAACACCGGGATAACCTTTTCACTTTGAACCTTTGGTTCAATATATTCCACCAATCCGTTAAGTCTACTACCTCCACCGATTAATACCATCGGTAATGATCTAGTAGTTTTATCATATGGTTTTAATAAATCTTCTAAGACAGCATTATATTGTTTTAAGAAGATATCTAATTCCGTTTTAATAATAGAATTTAATTCATCAGCGTAGTGTTTAATTTCATGTCCTTCACCATCATCTGTAGTGCAGATAGGAGCTTTGAAATTCATTTCACGCTTATCAATGCCGTACATGATCTTATATTTTTCAGCATCATTTTCATTAATATTAAATGTTTCGATAATTCTTTCAGTGATAGAATCTCCACCCCATTCAAAGAATCTAGAAGCATATAACTGTTTATCTCCAATTAAAGATACGGTGGTTATATTAGATCCGATATCTACAAGTAGATAATCACTAGGTAAATCTTCATAGCTACTTAATAATTCTGCCGCCGCAAATGGAGCAACCACTGAACGTTTAATATTTAAATTAGCACCCGCCATAACCGCTTCATATTCACCATTGATACGTTTTGGTAATGTATGAATCTTCGCTTGAATGGTTAAAGTAGAAGAAGTTTCTCCTAAAGGAGGTCTTAAGAAAGAACGACCTTGATCAAGAATAAATCTTTCTGGAGCAACGTCGATAAGTTGATTGTTTAAAGGTAAGGCCCCATTTTTAATTAAGGCATATAAGTTTCTAATATCTAAATTACCAATCTTAGCTTCATCAGATATAACTGTTGTTACTTGTGTGGTTTCAAAAACTTCTAATCCAAATGGAGGTAAGGATAATAAAGCTTCAGAAATGGAAACCTTCAGCTTTGCTGCAGGATCAGAAAAGAACTTCACATCATTAATAGATTGAATCAATTTTTGTTGATCGATAATTGTTCCAGCATCAACGATATGCCCATAAGGTTTAGTTAAAGCATATAAAACATAAACTTGTCCATCGAGTTCATACCCGACAACAAGTTTTAATTTTTTACTACCAAATTCAATTGCGGCGACTGTTTTTTCCATTTTTTCTACCAAATTCACCTTATTTTAATAACTTTTAAAACATGATACAAGAATTAACAATAATTGTTAATAAAAAAGTAGCAATTTCGATATAATCTACTAATTTGCTACTATTTTGATACTATTTTTTCCGACTAATAATTTCGATAATTTTGTGTGGTTTTAATAGCTCTATTTTTCTTCTCTCTTACACCACTTACTAAGGCAATGATATTGCTAATAAATAAGATAGAAATAAGTGAATAGATGATTCCAAGAAGTAAATTATTCTCTAATTCACTACCGAAGATATAAACTATAGCGATAACCACTGCTAACCATAAAGAGAAGATCGCATTATATTTTTTAACCATTGTAGCTAACATATTCGTTTTCCTCCTCATTAGAATCATTTTCCACCACTTCAGAAGATTTTTCTTCCGCTAAAACATTGGTCTTTTTCGCTTTTGAATTAGCAACAATGTAGGTTGGAACAGCAATGGCAAAAGTTAAGGAAGCTAAAGCAAATAAAACAATGGAGCTTCTTTTAAAAATATAGTAGATGCCTTTGTGGTTGGTTTTGACCAACTTGTCTTTCATGACCATGCCGCTTCCTCCTTTCACTATTTTCTTTCAATAATTCTTAGCTTTGCACTTACTGAACGGTGGTTTTCCTTTATTTCATCTTCACTAGCGATAATCGGTTTACGATTAATAAGTCGATATTCTTTTTCTTCCCCTTTAATTGGGAAGTCATATCGGTTTCCTTCTTCGATAGATGCTTCTTTGAAGCAATTTTTGGTAATTCTATCTTCTAAGGAATGGAAGGTGATGACCGCTAGTCTTCCACCACCTGGTCTTAAATGTTTTAAGACTTTATCTAATGTATTAGTTAAGACGTTAAGTTCGTCATTAACAGCGATTCTTAATGCCTGGAATACCTGCTTAGCAGGATGTCCGACTTTACGTAATTCCTTTTCCGGTTTACTTCTTTTAATAATCTCCACTAATTCGAAGGTTGTTTCTATCGGTTTATTTTCGCGATATTTAACGATGTTTTTAGCGATCGAATAAGCGAATTTATCTTCACCATAATCTCGAATGATTTTAAATATCTCATCAAGAGTATAGGTGTTGACAATTTTATATGCGGTGAGATCATTTCTTTGATCCATACGCATGTCTAATGGAGCATCTTCTCTATAAGAGAAGCCTCTATATCCTTCATCGAATTGAGGAGAGGAGACGCCGAGGTCCATTAGTACGCCATCGACGTATTTGATGTTTAGATTCTTTAATATCTCATCGATATAGGAGAAATTGGAATGAACGAGAGTGAAGTTACTAGAGATAGTTTTTAGATATTTTTCACTTTCGTTTATCGCCTCTTGGTCTTGATCTACTCCATATAGATGACCACTTGTTAATCTTTTTAAGATTTCTCCAGAATGTCCACCTCTACCGATAGTAAGATCGAGATATATGCCATCAGGTTTAATATTTAAACCTTCAATGGTTTCTTTTAACAATACAGGAATATGTTTCCCCATATTAGTCTTCTTTATCATTTAAATCTTCGGCGATATCTTCGAATGATTTATCAGCGTTAGATTCATATTCTTGATAATCTTTGACATTCCACACTTCGATGTGGTCTAAAGCTCCTATCACAATGACTTCTTTGCCAATCTTATATTTGGCTAATAAAGATGTTGGCAAAAGGGCTCTACCTTGTTTATCGATATCAAGTTCACAAACGGAAGCGAGTTGAACTCTTAAATAAGCACGAGAGTTTCGTTTATGAAAGGGAAGGGATTTAATTTCTTCGACTAATCTAGTGAATTCCGATTCTTTATAAATGGAAAGAGCGCCATCGAAACCTTTCAAGATGTAGGCTTTATAACCTAATTCTTCTCTCATCTTGCTAGGAATGACTAAGCGGCCTTTATTATCGAGATTATGAACATAGCTTCCAAAAAACATATCTTCCACTTTCTCCCACTTTCTTCCACTTGGTAACAAAATTATAAGTTTTTTAACGCGATATTCGCAAGTGTTTTTTATAAAAGAAAATTAAAAGAAAAGGACGGTTTAATATATTTCCCGTCCTATTAGTTAATTTAACACAGAGTGTTATTTTATTTAATCTTCATCAAATTCGACAGTGTCCAAAATATCAAATCTTGGATCGTGCTTTTTCTCTTTTTCTTTTTCGTATTCGTCTTCACTCATCACTCGGTAATTTTTACCATTTTGGGGGAGTTTTGCGCCTTTTTTGATAATTCTCACTGGTACATTAGCGAGTAAGATGCCAAGAATATATTCATCTAAATCAATGATATTTGATTTTTCATAATAGCTATCTTGATCATTTTCATCATCAGAAAATGTTAATTCATCTTCGGCTTTAATACTAAGTTCTACATCTTCTAATGTATAAGCACAAATACCGATGACTTTGGCATCAATCTTCACTTCGATACGAAGTATATCATCATAATCTGTAGCGATAACTGTAGCTTCGCAACTTTCAATTTTTCTAATATGAGAACCATCAAAAGTTAATGATGAAAAATCGATACTTTCGGTGAAAGTTTTGCTATTTCCAAAAGATAATAAAGCGCGATTAATTTTCATTATTATCCTCTAAGTTCCGCTTTATATTGTTTGGTGAGTTCAAATTTAATGCGATTTTCCATATCGATAATTTCTTTATCGCTTAAGGTATGGTCATCACTAGAATAAGTGACGCTAATCGCAATACTCTTTTTGCTACTTAAAATATGTTCACCTTCATAAACATCAAAGACTTCGGCATTAGAGACTAAACCGCGTCCAGTCACCTTAATAACTTTAATTAAATCTTTGGCTGCCACTTCTTTATCAACCACTAAGGCAAGGTCACGAGTAACACTTGGGAATTTAGAAATTGGACTCATCTTAATGGTGCTGACTTTAGCATCTAATAATGAATCTAGATTCATTTCTAAAGCGACAGCGCTTAATTTACCAAGATCAAATTCTTCGATTTTATTTGGATGTAATTCACCAAATTTACCGATGACTTTATTTTGGAAGATAATATCCGCGGATTTACCTGGATGTAATTCATCAAGATGCGTGGTATTTCTTTCAAATCTATAACGAGAGGCTTCAATACCTAAACAATCAAAGATACCTTCCACTAAGCCTTTCATATGGTAGAAATCAAAGTCGATACTTTCCATGTTGCCTCTTCTTAATTCTTTACCAACTAAAACGATGGCTAAATGTGTGGAATTACTAGCTTTAGAAATCATATGTCCAGTTTCAAATAGGGCTAAATTCTTATTTTGTCTAGCAACGTTATAAGTAGCCACTTTTAATAAAGAGTGTAAGATATGAGTTCTAAATACTTCTCTTTCATCAGTTAAAGGATTTAAGATACGATAATGTTCTTCATCATTTAATAAATTAAATGAATTCTCTTCTTTTTTGCTGATTAAAGAATAGGTAACGCATTCATCTAATCCTTTATCTAATAAATAGAAACGGATATTTTTTAATCTATTTTGTTCTTGGGTTAATGAACCTAATTTAGTGTCTAATCTTGGTAAGACAGATTTCACATGTTGAAAGCCTAATAAACGGATGACTTCTTCACTGATATCCGCATCACAAGTGACATCTAAACGATAATCAGGAACTTTGATAACAAATTCATCTTTATTCATCATCACTTTAAAGTTAAGTCTTTCTAAAACTTCTTTAATTTCTTTACTGGTGAATTCAGTACCTAATCTACCATTGATACGTGTACAAGAAGTTCTCACGACTTTTTCTTCATATTTTTCTTCTTGATAAGTGACGATATCAGAGAATTCTTTTGCTTCGCACAAATCTTTAATTAATTCGCTAGCGAAATTAAGGACATATTCACTTTGAAAGTGATTTGTGCCCTTCACGAAACGTGAAGAAGATTCACTAACTAAACCGAGCCTGGAAGATGTTCTTCTAATTGTCGCTCCATCAAAAGAAGCCGCTTCGATATAAATATTTTTGGTATTTTCATCAACCGCGCATTCTAATGAGCCCATGACTCCACCTAAACACATCGGTTTATCTTTATTAGCGATAACAATATCGCCTTTTCTTATTTCATAAGTCTTTTCATCTAAGGCCACGAATGGTCCTTCATAATCACTTCTGGCTGTTAATTCAGCAGAGGCTAATTTATCAGCGTCATACATATGTAATGGCTGACCTGTAAGGAGCATAACGTAGTTACCAATATCAACGATATTATTGATGCTTCTCACACCCATCGCCATCAAATAATCTTTCATCCATTTTGGAGATTCTTTGATTTTGATGTTTCTGACTTCTTTACCGGAGAATTGACTGCATTTTTCAGTTTTAGAAGAAACCTTTAATTTAGTGTTAAAAGTCACTATTTCTTCATGATTAGGAATTTTTACTTTACGATTAAAGATCGCGCCGATTTCTCTAGCGACATTATATAAAGATAATAAGTCGGGACGATTGGCTAAAACCTTTAGATTTAATACTTCATCATCAAGTCCTAAATAACCTAAAACATCTTCTTCTCCTATAGGAGCGTCTTTATCTAGTTCTTCAATACCGGCTTTTTGATAATCAGTTAAATATTTTTCTTCAACGCCAAGTTCTAATAAGGAACAACACATACCATTAGAAGAAACACCACGGATCACACCCGCTTTAATTTCTCCACCAGGAAGTTTAGCGCCTACTCTAGCGACGATAACTTTTAATCCTACTTTCGCGTTAGGCGCGCCACAGACGATTTGTTCCACTCCATATTTCTCACCTAAATCGACATTTAAAATATGAAGGTGATCACTATCAGGATGTTTTTCACAAGTTTTAATTTCACCAATCACTAAATTAGTGCCAGAGGCTAAACGTTTAATTTCTTCAACTTCCACACCAGCGAAAGTTAATCCGTTAGCGATCTGTTCAGCACTTAAGCCAGTTAAATCGACAAATTGTTTAACATTTTTTAAACTTACTAACATGATTTTAGCCTCCTTTAATCTTTCTTTTTGAATTGATGTAAGAATCTTACATCGTTGTTATAGAATTTACGGATATCATCGATGCCATATCTTAAGATAGCCACTCTTTCGATACCGATACCGAAAGCAAAGCCACTATAAACTTCTGGATCATACCCGTTCATTTTTAAGACGTTAGGGTGAACCATACCACCACCTAAGATTTCAATATAGCCTGTACCTTTGCACATATTGCAGCCTTTACCACCGCAGTTAGCGCAGGTAATATCAACTTCCACAGATGGTTCAGTAAATGGGAAATAAGAACTTCTTAATCTAATTTCTCTTTTTTCACCAAACATCTTTTTGGCAAATAATTCTAATGTGGCTTTTAAATGACCGATATTAATATCTTTATCAATTACCAAACCTTCGATTTGAGCGAATTGATGTGAATGTGTCGCATCATCATCATCTCTTCTATAAGTTTTACCAGGACAGATAATTCTAATCGGTTTACCGTTCATCTTCTCCATCGTACGCGCTTGAACAGGTGAGGTGTGTGTTCTTAATAAAGTGTTCTCATCGATATAGAAAGTATCCTGCATATCTCTAGCAGGGTGATCTTTTGGAATATTTAATAATTCAAAATTATATAAATCAGTTTCAATTTCTGGTCCATCAGCGACATCAAAACCCATACCGATAAAGATTTCTTTCATCTCATCTTGAACGATATAAAATGGATTTCTCGCTCCTAAAGATACTTCTCTACTTGGTAAAGAAATATCGATGGTTTCTTTCTTTAATTTTTCTTCTAAGGCTTTTTGTTTTAAAGCATTGAGTTTTTCTTCAAAAGCTTGACTGATTAACTGTTTAGCTTCGTTCATTTCAATACCGAAAGTTTTCTTTTCTTCCACTGGTAAAGTAGCAATTAAACCACCTAAAGAAGAAAGCTCACTTTTCTTACCTAAAAAACGATTTCTAAGTTCATTTATCTCGTCGAGTTTTAAAGCTTTTTTAATGCCCTCTAAGGCTTCTGAGACAATAGATTTTAATTTCTCATTTTTCATAAGCACACTCCTATATCAAATTCACACGTATATCGATTATATCATACGAGGCATATTTTTAAATATGAAAAATACATATTCCTTTTATAACGGGAATATTTATCGTAAAAATTATTAAATTAACGGAGATGATCCATAAGTATACCTGCCGCCACTGCGACATTTAATGAATCAATATTATCAATAGAAATCTTGGTCGTAATTGTGGCTTGTTTTATTATCTCTTGGCTCACGCCATTAGCTTCATTGCCCACAACTAAGATAAAAGATTTTGGTAATTTTACTTCTTTAATATCAACCGCTTTCTCATTTAAAGCGGAAACAATAACATCTTTATCTTCTTTAAATTCCTCTAAATCGCCATGAAGAATTGGTAAAAAGAAAATAGAACCTCTTGAACCAGAAATAGCTTTTTCGTTATATGGGTCACAACTACCTTTGGAGAATATGATGGCGTCATAATTAAAGGCGTAAGCGGTACGCATAATCGTACCGACATTTCCGGGATCATTGACCTTATCTAAATACACTACTTTATTCATCTTTTTGCTCTTACGATGAACCATATTGCAAATCGCGACCACTCCTTCTGGAGAGACGCTATTACTAATCTTTTTAATTAAAGAAGGATCCACTAGATATTGAGGTATCTCTTGTTTGATTCCTTCGATTTCTTTTAAGGTAAAAATTTCTTTAATACAGCCCGCTTCTGCAGCCATTTCGAGCATTTTATACCCCTCTATTAGGAATTCTTGATATTCTTCACGATATTTTCTTTCCTTTAAAGAAGAAGCATGTTTGATCTTGTTATTATCTTTACTTGTAATGACTTTAAGCATGAAATTCACCTCTTTTTAAACGATTATGTAAAATGCGATAATTCGGACAATATTTATAAACTACATCATAAAACTTTTTAGAATGGTTTCTTTGAAAATGATGAGCGAGTTCATGAATAATAACACTATCGATTACATCATAACTATAATGCATTAAAATCGTTGAATAAGATAGGGAGTGTGTGCTTAAAGAATTCGATCCATATCTGGTGCTCATCTTTTTAACGTGTACCTTGTATGGATGCTTTACTCCCATCATATGTTCATAATAGGCATTACGATTTTTAATAATTTCTAAAAACCATTTCTTTAATTTCTTTTCTAAATCTTCACGGGATTTATATTTAATGACATCATTATTAGAAAATTTAATTTCTCCACTCTCATGGATGCTAACTTTTATACCTAACAAATAGATAAAATCATTTCCAAAAGCTGATGTTTTAACGTCCGCTTTTAAGAGCTTATCAGCGTATCTATCTAAACCTTCTTTAATTTGATTTTGGGTGACAAATAATAATGGAGCGCTCACTCTAAACTCTCCATTCTTATAGTAATAACGAATGCTTCTAATTCTTTTTCTAGTAAGAATTACTTTATATTCTTTCCCGTTATGTATATAAATAAACTCTTTTGGATTCAGCATGGGAATATTATAACTTGATTACTTAGCGCCTGAAATATAGAATATTTACGGTTTATGGAAAAGATTTTAATCTCAGCGTGTCTTATCGGTGATAATGTCACCTATAACGGTAAAAATCACCTTTCTGATAAGGTAGAGGCTTTATTAGAGAAATATGAATTAGTTCCCTTCTGCCCGGAAGTTGAAGGCGGTTTATCTGTTCCTAGAAATCCCAGCGAAAGAATGAAAGATAGAGTCAAAATGGATAATGGCAAAGACGTTACCAAAAGCTTCGCTAAAGGTGCGGATCTCGCCTTAAATATCTGTTTATATCTCGGGATTAAAATCGCCATCTTAAAAGAGAATTCTCCATCCTGTGGAGTAAATCAAATATATGATGGTTCCTTCTCTAAGAAATTAATTAAAGGTCAAGGAGTGACCGCTGAATTATTAAGAAAAAAAGGCATCAAAGTGATCTCCGAAAATGAGATAGATACCTTGCTATAAAAATTGATAGCTATTGCTATCATTTTTAATTTTCTTGAGCAACCTCTAATTGAGGTTCGTTTTTCTTTTTAAAGAGGTCATAACCTAATAGGATTAATGCCGCCATAATTAAAGTCGCGCCAATAATCATATTGAAGTCTCTATTACCTAAATAATAAGTATTGAAAAGATATAAATTATAGCCTTGGAATGTTCCTCCGACTGCTAATAAGGAGATATACCATTTCTTCGGATTAATAACGATATATAAAATCGCTAAAACTTCAGCGATATAGAAATATCGATCATGCATCTTTGGTAAAACATAGGGAGCAAATAATGTGATAAAGAAACTAATCTTAATGATGTTTTCAAAAGAATAATCTTTTTGTGTCGCAAAAATAATCACGCAAACCACTAATATCAAAACTAACCCAAAGACTGTGGCAGCAGGCACTAAATGGCTAGCGACACTATCATTTGTGGTTAATGTTTTATACATAAATGAATAGATATTAGGCGCTGCCATAGATAAATAAGTATATTCTTCCGCTTGAGTGAAATAGACGGTTAGACAGCTTATAAAGCTTCTCCCACATATCATCGCGGGAATCATTAAAACGATGTAAGTTAACGGAATTAATAATAAATACCAGAATTTATATTTTTTATTTAGCCATAATAAAACTAAGACTGGTAAGAAGAAGACACTTTGTAATTTCAAAGCAAAACTAATCCCAAAACTTATCGCGGAAAGCATCTCTTTCTTTATAAATATAAAGAATAAAGATAAAACGATAAAGAATGTATAAATGGAATCACACTGTCCCCAGAAGGCACTATTTAATAATATTTGTGGTAAGAATAAGGCCAATGTGGTCGAGATTAATGTTAAAACATCGTTCTTTTTAAAGATGAATTTCACCATATAAAAGATTAAAAAAGCAGTTCCAAAATCAAAGACCACACTGATCGTTTTTAAAGTATATAAGAATGAATTGGTAAATGGCTTAATTTTAAACCATGTCATCACCACAAAAGAATATAGATATGTCGGGGTATAATCGACATCACCTTTCGCTAAGAATTCTTTACTATTTGTGTAACAATCGTTATACCAATTGACTAAAAAAGAATTATAGTCACCTGTAGTTTTACTATATAAAGGAATTCTCGCCACTATTGCTAAAGCAAAAATAGTAGCTAAAGAAAGCCATAACCAATATTTCTTTAAGAAATTAATAACGGCATCGTTAGTCATCTGTAAGGCGGCTATTACTTTTTTCATAATCATTAATAATTATTTTCTTGTCTATTATAATTAACACCTAGTTTTTTAAAATAGGCTTTTCTTAAACTAGCCCATCTATAGCCTAATAAAGGTAATAGATTTAAAAATGATTGAAAGGCTCTAATATAGGTTTTATCATCCTGTTTTTTTCTAAATTCATCTAAACGATGATAAATTTCTAAAAATTGATCGGTTAAATTATCTTGATGTTTGGTGATGTTATAGGATTTTTTGCTCGTTTTAATATCGATTCCTAAAGAAAGTAAGAAATGCAAACCATCCGCATATTCATCTAAAACGATATCATCACTTTCTTTTCCCTTATTGGACCAATATTTAAAACATCTAGTCGCATTAGCGAGCTCACCAATTTCCACTAAACAGGCCATAATACGTCTATGTCTAGTTGTTTCATAACTAATGTTATGATTTTTGGCAATGGTTGCGTCTAATTCTTTTTGCGCTAAAAAGAGTTCATCAAGAATAATTTTGCCCATAATTATTTAACACTTTCTAATTTCCAAATTTCAGTCGCATATTCTTTGATGGTTCTATCGCTGGTGAATTTACCGCTATTAGCGATATTCATCAAACACATTCTTTGCCATCCTAATTTATTTTGATATAGCTCACTAACTTTTTCTTGAGCTTTCACATAGCTATCAAAATCCTTAAGGATAAAATAAGTATCACGGTTATTCATGATTTCATCAAAGATTAATCTAAATCTATCTGGTTTATAATTTGTCCATTCACCAGAGAATAAAGAATCTAAAACGTTTTTCACACGGTAATCGTTATTATAGATGTCCCATGGATTATAAGTGCCGTTACGATTAAGTTCTTCGACTTCTTCGTTTCTTAAACCGAAAATGACTTCGTTTTCTTCACCAGCACATTCGGCGATTTCAATATTGGCACCATCCATCGTCCCTAAAGTAACGGCCCCATTCATCATTAACTTCATATTTGAAGTTCCGCTTGCTTCTTTACCAGCGGTAGAAATTTGTTCACTAACATCGGCAGCCGGAATAATTAATTCCGCTAAAGAGACACCATAATTTTCAATAAAGACGACTTTTAAGTATTTATTAATTTCATCATCGTTATTAATCACATTCGCGACAGCGATAATTAATTCGATAATCTTTTTGGCATAAACATAGCTTGGAGCGGCTTTCGCACCAAAGATATATGTGTGTGGATAAATTCTAAAACTTGGATCACTTTTCATTCTCTGATAGAGATAGATAATATGGAAAATGTTAAGTAATTGACGTTTATAGGCGTGTAGACGCTTAATTTGAACATCGAAGATGGAATTCACATCGACATCGATATCGAGGTTCTCTTTGATGTATTTAGCAAGAGCTTTCTTATTGTCTAATTTAATCTTACCTAAAGATTTTAAGACTTCTTTATCATCAGCGAATTTTTCAAATTGTTTGATCTTAGACATATCCGTGATCCAAGAATCGCCAATTTTTGAAGTGATTAATTTGGCTAATTCAGGGTTAGAATTTAATAACCATCTACGATGGGTAACACCGTTCGTCTTATTATTAAATTTTTCAGGCATATATTTATAGAATTCCTTAAAGGTCATCGCTTTTAAGATTTCAGTATGTAAAGCGGCGACGCCGTTGACGGAGAAAGCGGTATAAATGGCTAAGTTAGTCATATGAATTTGACCGTCTTTAATAATATTCATCGCATATCTTTCACCATCACTAACACCTTTGGCGGTCATCTCGATATTGAAACGACGATTGATTTCTTCGATGATCATGAAACAACGAGGAATTAAGTTTTGGACATAATTGACTGGCCATTTTTCTAAAGCTTCCACCATGACGGTGTGGTTAGTGTAAGCCATACATTGTCTCACTTCTTCCCAGGCTTCATCCCAACCCATATCATATTCATCCATCATCACTCTCATCATTTCTGGGATGGCTAAGATTGGATGAGTATCGTTAAGTTGGAAGACATAATGATTATGAATACCTTTTAAGGTATTATGATGTCTAAAATAGCTCTTTAATGTACATTGAATACCAGAGGAGACTAAGAAATATTGTTGTCTAAGTCTTAAGATACGACCATGTTCGGTAGAATCATCTGGATATAAACCATGACACAATTCTTCTAAGGTATGTAAATATTCTTCGAAGGAAATATCTTTTGGCAAATGGTGAGCGGTTGGCTCAGCATTCCAAAGTCTTAATGAATTAGTGACATGATTTTTATATCCAACGACTGGAACATCATAAGGAACGGCACGGACAATTAAAGCGTTCGCGGTTCTAATCGCATAACTTCCATCTGGTTTTAAATATGTTTCTGGATTGCCATAGAATTTGACTTCCACTTCATATTTTGGTCTCCTAATTTCCCAAACGTTACCATTACTTAACCATTGATCTGGGAATTCTTTTTGTTTTCCATCGATAATTCTTTGACGGAAGAAACCATATTGGTATCTGATACAGTTACCATGACCTAAATAACCTAATGAGGCGATAGAATCTAAGAAGCAAGCCGCTAAACGGCCTAAACCACCATTACCTAAACCGGCATCGGATTCTTCTTCTTCTAATTCATGGATATTAATACCTAAATCTTTTAACCCTTCTTTGGCGATTTCATAAATACCCATGTTTTGCATGTTATTGGTTAATAAACGGCCAATTAAGAATTCCATAGAGAAATAAATAACGGTCTTTTGGTCATGCTTAATCGAAGTACTTCTCGTATGACCCCAGTCCACGTTAGCGTAGTCTCTAACCATTTCTCCTAATATGGCGTATCTTTCAGATACGTGGCTATCCTTCACGGACACACCATATCTTTCCATCATGCGTTCTTGGAAAGCTTTTTTAAACGCAGTTTTGTTTTCAAACATATATAAATAAACTCCTATTTCTTTTTAGTTGCTATTTTCTTTTTTGGGGCATCTTTTTTTAACTTAAAGATGCAAGCGCCTAAACAGGCTAATTTAATCGTGATATGAGCGGGTAATCCTTCAAAGGAACCTGGTTCACTTTTAATTGGTAAACCATTATATTGACCCCAACCACTATAAATATCTTTATCAGTGTTAAAGATTTCTTCGTATTCTCCTTCTTCTAACACTGGGATATTAATATAATCGTAATAATTCGTCGTCATGTTATAAACAAAGACTAAAACATCATCATCGACTTTTCTTTGGAAAGCGAAGACGGATTGATCTTTATTATCCACCATTAACCATCTAAATCTTTCTGGATTATGTTCTTGATAATACATGGCTTTATGATGTTTATAGATTTCATTTAAATCATGCATCATTCTAGATAATGAATCGTGTTTGGGGAATGATTTTAAATTCCACTGCAAACCACGTGATTCATTCCATTCATCAAATGTTCCAAGTTCATTACCCATAAAATTCAGTTTTTTACCTGGATGACCATATTGATATGTATATAAATTTCTTAATAAGGCAAATTTTTGATCATAATCGCCCCACATCTTATTAATAATCGTCCCTTTTCCATGGACGACTTCGTCGTGAGACAATGGAAGCATAAAATTATCACTATAGAAATAAGCCATCGAGAATGTTAATTTATGATGATCATATTTCTTATAAATTGGATCTAAAGCGTAATATTTTAAGGTATCGTTCATCCAACCTAAATCCCATTTATAATCAAATCCTAAACCACCTTGTTCCGTTGGTTTTGTGGTACCCGCAAAAGCGGTACTATCTTCGGCAATCATCATCACAGAATCATGAGCGATATGCATCTTAGCGTTAAGTCTTTTAATAAATTCCACCGCTCCTTCGTTTAATCCGATGGAGGAATCACCATTATAGTAGATGATATTACTAACGGCGTCGACTCTAATACCATCGAAATGAAAATAATCGACGAAATAATTCATCGCACTCATCAAAAAGCTTCTCACTGGATCTTTACCTAAATCGAATTGTAAAGAACCCCAAGGAGATAATCTCCATCTATTAGAATATTCAAACATCTTTGTGCCATCATATTCCGCTAAAGCCCATTTATCAGTGGCGAAGTGAACAGGAGCGAAATCGATAATCGCCCCAATTCCGGCTTGATGTAATCTATCCACTAACGACATTAATTGGAAAGGATTTCCATATCTAGAATCGATAGAGAAGAAACCTGTTCCTTGATAGCCCCAGCTACCATCAAATGGATATTGGACTAGCGGCATAAATTCGACATGGGTATAACCCATACCAAGAATATAAGGAATTAATTTATCAGCGATTTCTTCATAAGATAAGGTATGACCATCTTCCGCTTTACCATACCAGCTACCTAAATGCATTTCATAAATAGACATTGGTTTATCAAAGTTTCTGGTTCTTGATTTCATCCAAGGATCATCATGCCAAGCAAAATTACGATTATCGAATAATTTCGAACATGTTCCTGGTCTCATTTCGCTATAAAAAGCAAATGGATCGATTTTATCAACATATTTACCTTTCGCATTTAGAAAGTGAAATTTATATGATTGATAATTGCTCAGTCCAGGAATAAAAATTTCCCAAATACCCGCATCATCAATTTTATTCATTTTATGAGAGGTGACATCCCAACCATTCCATTCACCGATGACAGATACATCATTAGCGCATGGAGCGTATAATCTAAAAACAACCCCATCCACACCATTTTGATTGACAAAATGTGCACCAAAATAATTGTGGGCATCAAGACATTGCCCCATCAAGAAGTCATAAGTTAAACCGTAGGCCATAATTTCTCCTCCTAAAGCAAATCCAAAATTTGCTATATTAATCTTAACACACGCGTATATGAAGATAAATAAAAAGTCACTAGATTTTCTAGCGACTTTCTTAATTTTAGAATTTGGTTTTTAACCTTTAACAGCACCGGCGGTAACACCTTCAACATAGTATTTTTGAAGGGCCATGAATAAGCCGACAATTGGAATAGCAACGATCACACAACCAGCAGCGAATGTTGTAAACATTGATGGGTCGTATTGGTTACCATACATCATGGAATATAAACCGACGGAGACGGTCCACATCTGTGGATTACCAACACCGATAATAACCTTCGCAAAGATGAAGTCCATCCATGGTCCGGTAAATGACATTAATGCGGTATAGATAATAATTGGTTTTGATAATGGAAGAATAATCTTTAAGAAGATCTTCACATTGGTGCAGCCATCGAGTTTCGCGCTTTCCACTAAGGAAGTAGGAATAACATCGAAGAAGCCTTTGGCGACTTGGAAGCCTAAGCCTGCACCAGCGGAATAAGCGAGAACTAAACCGACAAGGTTAAGCCATGCATTTTCATCAGTTTGACCAGATAAGCCGATGGCTTTTAATAAATAATAAATAGCGATCATCGACATAAATCCAGGGAATAAACCGAGAATCATGGTGATATTCATAAATGCTTTACGCATTTTGAATCTTAATTTAGACATACAGTAAGCAACTGATAAGACTAATAATGTGGAGACGATACAGTCGATGACGGCGACGATAAGAGTGTTTAAGAACCATCTTAAGAAATAATAGTCGACACCGAGCCATGTACCGGTGAATAGATTGATAAAGTTAGAGATACCGAAGCTTTTTGGGAAGTAGTCGGAGGAGACGTTACCACCTGTGGAATAGCCACGGAACGCACTTAATACAATCCATAGGATTGGAATAATCCAAATTACTGCAAGAATACCTAGAACAACGTAAGTAAGAATTAACGAGGTTCTCTCCGCACCTTTTTGGGAGCGGAACTTCTTCTGTTTAGAAGAATCCATAACAACTGCGTTTGCCATATTATTGGAATGTGTCCTCCTCGTTATAAGCTTTACTTCGACGATATGTAATCAAGGTGATAGTCGCGGTGATGATGAAGGTAAAGATACCAATAACCGCACCGGTATTATAATCGCCTTGGTCAATCGTTAATTTATATAACCATGTAACAAGTAAGTCGGTTTGACCAGCAACGTAGTTGACACCGTCTGCACTTGTGACAGTTGGTCCACCACCTGTTAATAAGAAGATGGTGTTAAATGAGTTAATGTTACCAATAAATGATGAAATCAAATATGGAGTGGTAATAAAGATGACATAAGGTAAGGTGATCTTAAAGAACATCTTTGGACGAGAAGTACCATCCACTCTGGCTGCTTCATATAAATCAGCAGGAATGTTCATTAAAATACCAGAAGTCATGAGCATCGTATATGGAATACCAAGCCACATATTGATGATAATAACCATCACTTTTGCTAAATATGGATTATCTGTACTCTTTTGTCCTAAGAAGCCAATTGGCTCTTTAATCCAATGTAAGTTCATTAACATAGAGTTAATTGGACCATTACTCATGAGTAAGTTTCTCATGGTTAATAAGGAAATAAACTGAGGAATAGCAATCGTTAAGATAAAGATTGTACGGAAAACCTTTTTAAATTTAAGGCCTTTTTTATTGATTAAAACGGCTAATAAGATACCGCCGAAATAGCAGGTGAATGTCGCGAAGATCGCCCAGATGAATGTCCATCCGAGAACAGGGAAGAATCTGGCGCTAATTTCAATACCTAAGCTAGTCGCTTTACCAAGGGAGAAGATGGACGCAAAGTTCGTGAATCCATTCCAGTGGAATAAAACGGTGTGAGCGGATTGCATGTCTAAGTCGTTATAAGTTGTAAAGGCTAGACAGATCATCAAGATTGTTGGTAATAAAGTAAACACTAAAGCTGCTAAGCAGGTTGGTGTGAGCATTAAGATGTGGAAACGTTCATCTAATAATGCTTTTAAATCTTCAACAAATGTTGAAGGTTTACGACCTTCCTTAATCGCGGTATCCGCCGCATAGGAACTTTTGATGTTACTCAACCAAACGATGATGTAAAGAATAATAATAGCGATTGTCACTAAGCCAAGTAGTAACATCAAGAATGAGTTACTAGCAGGAATGAAGGTACCTTCTGGTGTCCAAGCACCACCGGTGCTCGCTGGGATGAATTGGGATTCATGACCTTGAAGGGCTAAATTCGCTAACGATTTCCAACCTGTTGGAACTTTAACTCCATTAGGACCGATAATCGCTGGACATAGGACCATGTAAAGAATGAATAAGACTTGAATAGCAAAGAAGATAAAACCTTTGATGTATTGTCCATGGTATATAGAACCACTACCCATAATGAAGTGTGATAGTTTGGTACCGATAGAGCCATCTTTAAATCTTTTACCGAAATCGATGAAGAAGTTTTTGATTCTTCTATATAGGTTCACAAAGAATCCTGGTAATGATTTGGTGAAGAAATGTGGAATGCTCTTGGTAAAGAATCTTACAAAACCACGACCGAATCTCTTAAAGATATTGCCTTCATTTTGTCTTTCATTAACTACTAAATCAGCCATATATTTCCTCCTTTCTCTTTTACATTCAATTTATTGAATAATTTTAATTAATTGCTTAATGTTGTCGCTGCTGGATATGTACCAGGATAGATAGTTTCAGTAGCCGCTTTAGAGTTCTTCCAGAGATATTCCATTCTCCATAAGATTTCTCTAATGCCTTTTGGTCCATCAACTTCTGCACCAGCACCACCTTTATTGGTGATGGCGTTAAGGTAATAACCTGGACCACCTTTAGAGTAATAAGCCGCATTTAAAGCACCGGTAGTAAATGGTTGTGGAATACCGTGGCTATTCATACCAGTTTGTGCTTTAGCCATTAAATAAGCGGTGTTATCGACTTCATCTTTCACTTCTTCGATAAAGGCTTGGGAATTATCGAATGCTGGAACGTTAAGCGCTTCAATAAATGAGCCTTTTTGAATATCTTTAGAAGAGAAATATCTTAATAATTTACATAATTGATAATACTTATCAACATCGCCATCCATTGTGGCCATATTGATAACGAAGACTTTACAGTCGACGAAGCTACCACCAGCGAAAACTGTACCAGCTTCAGGAGCTTCATCAGTCACTCCTCTTAAGTCTTCTGGTAAATCTGGATCGTTTGGATAAACGACATCGTTAATATCTTCAACATCTTCTGCTGTTAAGGTGAAGGTTGGGATTGGCATACAACCCATATGTGTTTCACCATTTTCAGTAACAGCATCTTTAAATGATTTATAATGCCAAGCACCACCGATGACGGATAATGCTTTGTGATTTTCAATATTTGTGGCCCATGGGGAGTCACTTTCTAATAATCCACCGTTTGTGGCTTTGACGCTTCTTTGCATCCATTTGATAACCGCCACTTGATCGTTGTCTTGAGCATAACAATCTCTAGCTTTGCTGCCTTCATATAATCTTAATGAGGAAGAGAATTTATTATCTTCCATTCTTCCCGCAAGAATAGAGAATGAGAAGTTAAATCCATCAGAGCCAGTCACAGTATATGATTTTGTGCCTTTTACATTATGTTCAGAATCATATCTCGCCGCGGCTTGCTCTAAGCCTTCAAATGTTTTGGCTTCTTCGTCAGTCACATAACGAGTATCGTAATATAGGAAAAGAGCTTGAGAAATATAAGGAACACCAAAAGTGTAATGATATTTTTCATCGTTGCCTAAGATGTTTTCCATCGCTTTGACGAAACTAGCAGGATTATCATCTTCTACTTGTTTAATTGTTTCTTCATCAATGATTGGAGCGATGTAACTTAATTGTGATAATTTACCAATGTTATCGGAAGCGATGGTCACGATATCACCACAAGCGGTGTTATCACTAACCATTTGACCACCAGCACTACCAGCGTCCGCGCCAACAATACTGATTTTTAATCCGAAGTCTGGATTGGCTTTTTTAAATTCGCTTGCTTTTTCACGATAATATTCAACTGATTCACTACCAACCCATACCACAACTGACTTTTTAGTTGTTGCACAAGCAGATAAAGAACCCAAAGCTAAAAGCAAAGTAGCCGAAGTCAATAGTAAAGATTTCTTCTTCATAAATTATCTCCTATCTCTTTTCCATAAGGAAGGTTCAATAAAATTATAGATTTTTTACTTTTGTAAAACAATATAAAATCACAATTAGTCTTATATTTCATATAAATTATTGTTCTCCAAGTGATTTCATAGACTTATATTCGATGACCATCGTACGTGAAATAAAGTCATGCAATGTCCGACCTTTTTTACGGTCAAATAAGGTAATGATAAATAAAACAGCAGGAACTATTAATAGATGTAAAATCATCGATGAGATAAATAGATAGACTAATGCGCTTTCAATTAAAAATTGCCAGGCAAATCTACCCACTACTTGATACCATCTTGCTGGTACATAATATTTCGAATCCACTAAAGCGGTATTCGCGGCTAATTTACCGATTGTGGCTCTTCTTTTATTGACTAAAGGAACAACAAGTAAGAAAACACTTTCAGCAATAAAACCAGCGATCATCATATAACCATAACTAATAAGGTCATAATCAAATTTCAGATTTTTATAATTCTTATCAGCATTTAAAGCTTTGCTTGTAGCATTTGATACTTCTTTAGAAATGTTTGTGTTATCCACTACGACATAATGAAGATTAATATCTTCTTCATAATATATGATTTTGCCTTTAGCGTTTTTCGAATATTGTTCGTCTGTTTCATACATTTTGTAACTATAGGTTTCTACACTGCCTTCCACTAAAGGGGTCAATTTATAATCATCTATTATCGTATTAATTTTATTTTCATAGGTACGTAAAGGAGCCGTCATTGGGGTGGCTAAAAATAAACGTGATAAACCAAATATGGACATGAAAAGTAAACCGAGGTCGATAAGTCCACCCGCAATACGATTCATGATTGAAGCTTTTTTGTTATAAACTACTTCTTGAGTTGGCTCTTCTTTAGGAAGAGGAGACATCTGATAATCACGATTTTTATCTTCGTTTAAAATTTCATCTTTAGAAGACATAAAATACCTATTTATTATCGAAAAAACCACCATAAAATGGTGGTTAATTTATTAATTAATTAGCAGATACGGAAATCAATTTCCTGTTGCCAGACTTCGAAAGCTTCGCCGTTAAGCCAAACTTTTACTTCTTCTTTAGCGAAGTCATTTGGAACTTCCACTAATAAGTTTTGCTCGCCAAGTTTTAATGAAGCATATTTTTGATTACCGTAATCTAATACTTTTTCCACATGAGCGGCTAAGCCTTGTTCACCTAAAGTAATACTCTTTCTATCGAAAACATAACGATAAGCTTTCTTATAGCAGTTATTACCTTCAACAGCGTTAATCTTATAACCATTTTCAAGTGGGGCAGGAATTTGATCGCCTTCCACTTCGTAGTAGAATTCAACTTTGTTTCTACCGACATCTTTCTTTAAGAAATTACCAACTACAAATTCTTGTTCACCGATCGGTTCTAAGACGACTTTGCCATCGACTAAGACCACGACTTTGTCATTTCTTAAGGAGAAGGAATAGTTTTCTCCTTCTTTCACTTTGTTATCCACTAAAGCGAAGAGATAACGATCGCCGTTTACTAAATAAGCAAGTTTTTGACCATCAACATCTTCAATCTTTTTGACCTTCAAGGAATAATCTTTTCCAGGAACAACCGCAGATGGAGGAACTTCAAATTCAACTTTAGAAGCGCTACCGATCGCTTCTTTCATCGCTGCTGGTAATTTCACTTTGCTACCGAATAAGGATAAATCATCGCCTTTAACTTCACCTTCCACTAAAGTATATGGTGGGATAGCGTGTAATAAGGTAACTTCACTTTCCTTATCGAATAAATGCAATTTATCTTCATGGATGGAGAGATAGATTTCATCTCCAACTTCCACTTTTGTACCTTCAAGTGTCTTGATGATGATGTTTTTACCTTCATCTTTCATCGTGAATTCATCACTGGCTTTGCCAAGAACACCATAAACGATACATTCGTTACCTAAATGTTCAACAGCGGTCACTGTGGCCATTAAGTTTGTTTTCTTTTCGGAGATATCAATATGTTCTGGACGGATACCTAAAATGACTTCTTTTTCACCATTTAGGTAGGAGTTATGAATCTTAGAAACAACTTCGTAATCAACTTCACTCTTACTACCATCTGGATAAGAAATTTCCACTTTCGCACCTTTTCTTAATAATTTGACATTAAAGAAGTTCATCTGTGGAGTACCGATAAATCCAGCGACGAATTTGTTGTATGGTTTGTTATATAAATTCATAGGAGTATCGATTTGTTGGACATAACCGAGTTTCATAACAACAATTCTTGTACCCATGGTCATAGCTTCGACTTGGTCATGGGTAACATAGATAAATGTGGTACCTAATTTCTTATGTAATTTAGTAATCTCTGTTCTCATTTGAGCACGGAGTTTAGCATCTAAGTTAGATAATGGTTCATCGAGTAAGAAGACTTTTGGATCTCTCACTAACGCTCTACCTAAGGCGACACGTTGTCTTTGACCACCGGACATCGCTTTTGGTTTTCTATCAAGATACATTTCAATATCAAGCATCTTCGCAGCTTCAAGAACTTTTTCTCTAATTTCTGCTTCTGGCATATGTCTATTTCTTAAACCGAAGGCCATGTTGTCATAAACAGTCATGTGTGGATATAAGGCGTAGCTTTGGAAGACCATCGCGATATCTCTATCCTTTGGTTCTAAATCGTTAGCGAGAGTTTCTCCGATAAATAAATCACCTGAGGTAATTGTCTCTAAGCCAGCGATCATTCTTAGTGTTGTGGATTTACCACAGCCAGATGGACCGACGAAAACGATAAATTCTTTGTCAGCGATATCAATGTTAAAATCATTGACAGCTTTGTGACCATTTTCGTAGACCTTGTAAATGTGACTCAATTTTAAATTAGCCATAAAAAATCTCCTATGTAATTTTAGCTATGTAAGTGTTTATACATTAATTATTTTACCCTTTTTTATATAAAAATGTATAACAATTTTTACCAATCAATTTTTACTTTGTTTTTCTCCATATAAACAATCATTTGTTGAGCTTCAAAAGTATTCGCCGTAAAAGAGGCAAATCGACGGTTATTAACGTATATTTCATAGAATCCGTCGACATTCTTTATTCTTTGAATATTTTGAAATTTTACTTTCTTTTTAATCAAAAATTCATGTTTGATAAAGACATCTTCTTTTACTTCCACATAATAGAATAATTGATTAAATAAGACGATTCCGGAGGCTAGAGCAAAGATAGAACAAAATACCCAAATCAAAATACGGATAATCCACTGCTCCTTAGCCATAAAAGGTAAAGAGAATAACACTATCATTCCAACAGAAACAACAAAAGCAATCGATAAAAATATCGTTAAAGATTTAATTGGATAAGTTCTAATTCTACCATTTTTCATATTTTATAAATCTGAAGCATCGTAATAGCCTTGGGCTAAGATACTACCTTTAATATCCGCGGTTTGTCTTAGAACATGGAAATCCCAGTTATTAACATCGCTAATGACATAATCTTTTGGGAAAACCGCTAAGATGAAGCCAGCTAAACCCGCTGCATCTACTAATACTATTCCATCTTGAGTAGTAAAATCTTTACTCCAATGACCTGGGTTAACATTATCCCAACTCCATAGATAAAGTTCGTTATTTGTAAAATAAGATGGATTGACGTTTAATATATTAAATTTACCAGGAATTAATTGAGCTTTTTGATAATGATAGATTCGTTTAAGAGTAAACGGACCTTTTTGGATAGTGATTTCTAGTTCGATTTTATTATCAGCATCAACAACATCACCTAATGTGATCTTTTGTTCTTTAGAGGTGAAATTAGTAACAGTTCCACCATTGATACGATAAGAACCATTACCATTAGTTTTAACTGTTACTTCTTTGTTGCCAACAAAGACATCATCTCTAAAGTCAATATCGATATATGGTCTTTCTTCATTTTTAGACATTGTTAAGATCACAATTCCACTTGCCGGAATATCTAAGATAAGATGGCCGTTTCTAACCGTATAAGACTGTCCAGTTATTTGGTCATAATAGACACCTGTAGCGAGTTTATCTAATTTAACGACCACTTTACCGTTATTATTTAAATCGACGATAATCGCGCCTTTAGAGTCCCCATTTACTCTTTGATTAACATATAAAGAATCTTCCGCATAACGGTATTCTTCTCCATCATCAAATCTGTTTCTAAAGCGATTAATCGCTCCTAAGATATTACTTTCATATTCATAACTACCGATTTTACCAACTGTGGCGGCATCATCAGTACGAGCGAAGAATAATCCTTTGGTGCTTTGTCTAGTGGCCGCAATGGCATAACCTCTCATCGTTTTAAGATCATCGATATGAGACTTTTCATGTTCAAAAGTATCATGGGTTTCCATTAAGGTAATAAGATTATTTGGTTCGGCCTTTTTACCATAATTCGCTAATGCGGCTTTGGCATAGCCATTGATATTACTTCTTAAAGCAGTTCCATAGGAATCTTCTAATACTTTCATTAATTTAGTGTAGATATCAATACTTCTACCACCATCGACATTACCTAAAATTTCACCATATAAGAATAAGTCTTTATTAGTTAAAGTATGATAATACTCTTTGGCAGGATTTAAGACATGAGGCCAGAAGTTAGAAGCATAATCTGGATCATCTGGTGTTTCAATATGTTTAGCGGCATCAAATCTAAAACCATCGATACCAACATCAATACATTCTTTTAATAAATCTAAAGATCTTTCTTGGACATATTCATTTGCGGTATTTAAATCTGGTAAACCTCCATAAGGATAAGTTTGAGTAATAGCCCCTGAACCTGTCGCATTAGGATTATGATGGAAGGTTGGATCATTAGCATCGTTACGATGCTCATAAATATATGGTTCATATTCACTAACACCAGGAAACACCTTTGGTGTACCATCACTTTCTTTATCATCATCACTAATATTGGCCATATGGTTAAAAACGATATCAGCGATAATAGAAATACCTAATGTTTCCGCTTTCGTACACATGCTAGTTAATTCAGCTTTACTACCTAAAGAAGAATGGTTAGCTATGGAAAAACTTAATGGTTGATAAAAAGCCCACCATTCACTACCACCACTTTTTGGTTCTTGAACAGGAGAGATTTGCACTGACTTAAAACCAGCATTTTTAATATCTTCTAATTTTTCTTCAATATCTTTAAACTTCCAGCAGAAAGCATGAAAGATATTACCGTCATCAGTGTTACTAGGAGTAACATCAACATAGCCATCAGGAGTCTCTTCGACATTAGTTAATGGGAAGGAATCATATTTCGCGGTATAAACCATGTTCTTTTTAATCTCTTTAACTTCTGGGTTCCAACCGCTGAAAACATAATAATTAGAGGCGTCATCTAATCTGAAAGGAGTTTTGCTATCGTAAGTAGGAACACTGCCTTTTTTGACATCCACATCTTTTTCCAAAATCGTTCCATCATAGTTTTTCCAAGTCACACTAAAAGATGATTTATTATTACATCCGATGAGTAATGAAGAAGAAAATAAAGCAATAACAGAAAATAATAAAGTTGATTGTTTCTTCATATATATAAATCCTTATTTATATAAATAATATAGCATTATTGCTATAAAAAATAAAAGGAGCAAATTAATTGCTCCTAATATCAATTAAATAATATTAATTATTATGCGGTTTTAACAGCGCCTAAACCGAATTGAGCGGCTTCTTTTGTAGAAGCAGTTGAATATTCGGCAAAGATGATGCTATAAGTGCCGGCTTCGCTGGTAATAACTGTGTTATCAGCCCAAGAGAATCCGTGTTCATCTAATTCTTCTTGCCAAACTGGGACGAAGAAGTTATCGGTTAAAGCTTCAGCGTGAGCGGTGTGTGGGTCAGAGACGAATTGTCTTTCATCTTTGCTAGAATCATATCTAACGACCTTAACAGCGTGTGAAGGTTTAAATGTTTTAACTTCACCGTTAACTAAGGCTTTAGGATTGGTTCCCCAATCTGCAACATCATCTTTAACTTCAAGACCTTCATAGACATATAAAGCTTTGAGGTTTGTTTTCTTCGCTAATTTGTCAGCGACTTTCTTGTCAACTTTTGCCACATCAGCAACACTGGCGGCTTTCATGACTTTTTTACCGACTTGTTCAACCCATTCAGCAGTATCGAAACCACCGACGACGTTAGCGGTAATACCATCATCATAAGCTTTGACGGTCTTATCATAATTGGTGCCACAAGCTGACATTCCGCATGCTAATAAGGCGCCCATAGCTAAAGTTAATAATTTTTTCATTAAAATATCCTCCTAAAAAAATTACTACATAATCATATTAATTATCATTTTTTCTATAATCAATAATTTTTTACTGAATAGAATTATGATTTTTATTCTTTGGCAAACCAGATGCCAAACATATTGAAGGTTTTATAACCTTCTGGGACCACCATAATGTCATTTTCAAAGTCCCATAAATAACCGGTGTTATAAACAAGTTCGCGGTTTGACCAACCTTTAAATTCCGCTGGGAATTCTGTGAAATCACTATTTTTTGGTGCGGTTGGTGCGGTTAATTTTGAATAATTTTCAATCTTATATGTGTGATAAACTTCCCCAGAAGTGATGCAGTTATAATCGAGGTAGAAATTAACAGTAATTAAACCATCATCTTCTTCACTATTACCTTTTTTACTACAACCCGCGATTATAGGAGCGGTTAACGCTAATAAAGAAACTAATAATAACTTTTTCATATAATTATTCTCCTTTATCTTTTAAATAATACTGAGGTATACCACCACATATTAATACCACCTGTGGCAACATTATAGCCTTTACCTTGGCCATCTGTACCTGAATTAGAAGTAAAGACTCTAGTAGCGCTGGCTTCATATTGATAAGAGACAAAGCCATCAGCACAACCGTCACCAGTATTACCGGCGGTAATAAATGTATAATTACCGTTATTGATTTGAACTTTGTTACTACCTTCGCCACGAATCAAAACCTTTAAACCATCAGCGCTAGTTCCAAATGGATTATGAGCTTGTAAATAATCATAATCGTATTTAGCCATCTTATTTCTTTCGTTACAGGCTTTTTTAATTCCTTGATAGAATTGATTAACAGGAACTTTAGTTCCGTTATCTAAATCTGTAATAGCGATTTTACGATCCCATTTAATGGAATTAGTTTCATCTCTTAACTTATAAGAGTTAGAAGAGACTTTGACGCCTTCCACTGTCGCACAACGTTCTAAAACTTCGTCACCATATTCTTCAATATCTGCTTGGGTTACTTGTTTAGATAAGAAGATTTCTTGTCCACCTTGAATAAAGGCGACACCATTTGTCATCATGATTGTAGATTCCACCGATGCAACTGCGGCAGCGACATCGGTCATTTGTCTTCTATCAGAGCCTTTTAAAACTTCACGTAATAAATACCAAATATGATCATAAGTTGAGAAATCATCGTGACATGATGAATACGCTACCATCTGATTTGGGTTAGCACCCATTCTATTGTCATCATCATATTCACTTCCTGTATGATATCCCACTAACATATCTGCTAATGAAATTGATTTCCTACCAACATCAGAGGAACCTTGTAAAACAAATCCCCAATCGTTGATATTGCCGGTTTCACCAGCCATTTCATTTCTGGCTTTATCATTAAAGCAACCGACATAGCACATTTCGCCTTGTTTATATAATTTGTTATAAACATGCCATGTATCAGCACCCCAGTTATCTGGATATAGACTTGGATCTAAATGGCAGCCACCAAATGAGGCCCAACCTTCACCATAAAGATAAATATCTTTATCAATCTTATATAATTCTTGAGCGGCTTTTTTGATTGTTTGCCAATCCACTAAGCCCATAAGGTCAAAACGGAAACCTTTGACTTTATATTCTTTGGCCCACCAGCATAATGAATCAACGATATATTTACTCATCATTGGGGCTTCAGATTTCACTTCGTTACCACAACCACTACCATCGTATGGTGAACCAGAAGCATCATAACGGAAATAATATTTTGGCATTAATTTTGTGAAACAGTGTTGAGCGATACTAGAAACGTGATTATAGACAACGTCCATAATGATTCTGGTATGGTTAGCGTTTTCACTATATGCCTTAATTAATGATTTATATTCTTTAATACGAGAGATACCGTTATATGGATCAGTCGCGTAAGAACCATCAACACAGTTATAGTTAAGAGGATTATAGCCCCAGTTATAGGTTCTTTCTGGTTTACCAGTATCAACATCTCCTTCGTAGATATTACCAGTACCTTCCATATTATCATTATCAAATACTGGGATTAATTGGATGGCTTTCACACCAAATTCTTCGATGTGATCATAGCCGGTTGTCACTTCCGTAGTGCCGTCACTATATCTAGTGCCTTTTTCTGAGAAGGCACTATAAGTACCTCTTACGGAACTACCAGTCCAAGAAGAATCCATTGTTAAATCTCTAATATGAGTTTCATAGATCGATAAATCGTTTGGATTACTAATATCATATCCATCCACTCCATCCCAAACAGCGGGGACGCTGTCCCATCCATCAGGATTAGTTTCTTTCCAATCGACGATCATGGCTCGTTCACCGTTAACACCACAAGCTTTAGCGTATGGGTCCATCGTTTCTTGTTGTCCTAATGAATTAGCGACAAAATAACGGTAATACATACCTTTTAAGTCTTTATTTTTAATGGTTAATTCCCAAACACCACCTGGTCTAAAGGCCATATTATAGCCACCAGCAGGTGAATCAGTCGCACTTTCATCCCATCTCTTATATTTGAGTTCAGAACCACTGTTATATAGATAAACCCTGACATTAGCAGAAGCTGGAGCCCAGACTTTAAATGTTGTGGATTTATCATCGTTATAAGTGCAACCTAAATCGTTACCGTTATATTCATAATATTGTTTAAATCTAGGTGTTTCATAGAATGCATCCGCAGCCACATATTTTTTCTTGGTGTATTGTGGATAATCTGGGAAGACACCTGTTAATAAATATTGAACATTTACTCTCACCACTTGTTTAAGCATAATTTTGAAATTAGCTTTTGTAGCGGTACCATAAGCGATTAGATAATCATCTAAATTCGCCGATATGGAGTTATTCATATAATTTGATGTTAATGCATATAATTTGAACTGCACACCTTTCGCGGAAGTGGTTTTAACGGAGATAGACTTCCAGTCTTTATCAAAACTAGCTTTTAAGAATCGATCAGTGGTTGTACCTTCTTTTGTGCCGTAAACTTCGACATCGCTACCTTCACTAGGTATGCCCCAAATATCGACATGGCCATCTTTATTTGGCACGAATTCATCTTTATATTCAACTTCGATATTTAAAGATTTATTTTGCCAACCATCGCCACCACCTTTAGTGGTCCCTTTTTTATATTTAACGATGAAGAAGATACTCTTCTTTCCATAGAAAGCGGAATAATCACCGGTAAAATCGAATGATGTTTCAATATAATGGAAACCATCGGAATCGGTTTTAATACTAGCTTCATGAGCCACACCATTAGCACCATTACACCAAATCCAGAATTCACGATCAGTGTAAACAGAGGTATCACTATCGTAAGCTGGATCATGATAACGGATGCTGACGCTTGCGGCTTTAACCGTCGCTTCACCCGCTTCTTTTGGGAAAACAACATCTGGATTATTGTAATCGACTTCTAAACGATCACCATAAAGAGCGTTATCTTCTCCAATCATCTCCTTTTGGCTTTTTTTGAAGATATTAGGAGCAATCGCGCCTAAGGTAAGCGCGCCTAACATCACTGAACCGAGTATTATTTGTTTCTTCTTCATACTCTATCCTCCTAGTTGTTATGATATTTAATCTTTCTCATAAATGAGAAATCTCTTAACTTAAAGCACCAGTTTGGCTCCCCTACTGTTCCTGGCCAATTGATACGACCTCTATCATCAAGCTTCATTAAATCTTGAAGTTGATAAATAGTCATTAAGGAAGGTAAGTTCCAAATATATTGGAAAATAGTTTCATATAAATCTTTTGGATAATTAAATCTTTCATTTAAGAATTTAATATTTTCTGGAGTTAACGATTTATACCAACCATATAAGGTTTGGTTATCATGGGTACCAGGATAAACAATCTGAGTTGGTTTACTATTCGCTTTTAAGTCGAATATGGTAAATTCCACGATATACATACCAGGTAAACGATAATGATCTCTTAAATCGTGAACACCTTGGAATAAATCACCTAAGTCTTCAGCGATTAAATGGATATTGGGATATTGTTTATATAATTCATCGAAGAATTCATATCTTGGACCTTCCCACCACACACCACGTCTAGCGTTAGTGTCTTCAGCAGGGATGACACAATATGTGTCCCAAGCTCTAAAATGATCTAGTCTTAATAAATCACATGTATTAGCGAGATAGCCAATTCTATGGACTAAGAATTTATAATGATCTTCTTTCATCTTTTTAAAGTCGTAGATTGGTGTGCCCCAAAGTTGGCCATCATCAGAGAAAGCATCGGGAGGACAACCACTCACTAAAGTTGGATGATAATTTTCATCCATCAAGAATTGTTCTTTATTTAACCAGCAATCTGTGGAATCGATACCGACATAGAATGGGCAATCGGCGATGATGACTATTCCTAATTTTTTGGCGTATCTCCACACCTTATTCCACTGCTTATAAGCCATAAATTGCATAAAGATTTGAAATTCGCATTCATCTTTATATTCTTCTGGATAAGATTTGTGGTTATCAAAATAATGGACTAATTCTTTAGGCCAATAATTCCACTGCTGATAATTACGATGTCTTCTAAAGGTAATAAAGGTCGCAAAAGGAACTAACCATGGATTATCCTTTTTAAATTTTTTATATCCTCTCATCGGAGTTTTTAAGAAATTTCGATAAGCTTGATATAGATATTTTTCTTTAAATAATTCCACTTCGTGATATTTGATGAAGTTTGTTTTTGGTTTAAATTTTTTAACTCTTTTCAGTAGTCCTTCTTTGACTAATAAATCTAAACATATATATCTTGGTTCAATAGCTTCTGAACAAGTTGACATATATGGAGAATTACCAGGTCCAACCGGATTAAGAGGTAGGACTTGCCAATATTTATAATTATTTCTTTTTAAAAAACGTAAAAAACGAAAAGCGCTCGGACCAAAATCTCCGATACCATGATTGCCAGGCAAAGAGGCAACTGGAAGCAAAACGCCAACATTATCTTTCATAATAATTTGACTTCCTAATATGTTCTTTCTTAAATTCTAACACTTTAAATATTTATTTAACAAATATATTCTTTGCTTTTATTTTTCAAATATCTCTTCTAAGACAATTTTTAATCCACTTATACCGATATTAGGAGCGGTGATATCCGCTTCTTTTTTAGCCTCATCTGTTCCATTACCCATACAGATTGATAATCCCACTTTTTTAAACATCGCGATATCATCATATGAATCACCCACGGCGATGGCTTTATTTTTATCGATATGATAATAATTTAAAACTTGTTCCACACCATATCCTTTATTATTTTTATAATAACCAAGATCTACACCATGGCTATCAAACCTTAATAAAGAGATATCTTTCGGTAATTCTTTTTTTAATATTTCATCATATTTAACCGGGGCAAATAATAATATCGAATTAATGCCTTTGTTATCATATTTTTTAATAGACGGAATTACTTCTTTAAAAATAGAAAAGTAATTATCAACATACTTATTTCTTTTATTAGTGAAATGTCTTTCTTTATTTTTAGATAATTCCAACACTAAATGGTGTTTATTCGCCGTCTTTTCAATCGATTTTACAATATCTTCAGGAATGATATTTTCATATAATAATTTATCTTTGATAAAACCTACTCCACCATTCGTAGAGATAATACCATCTGGATGAAATAGTTTTAATAAACCAGTATGGTAGATAGAATCATATGGTCTCGCGGTATTTAAAAACACTAAAAGACCTTCTTTTTGAAGTTCTATTAATTTATTGATTGAATCATAATCAAAATCACCTTTGTGATGATCTAAGATTGTCCAGTCTATATCGACAAATATAATCTGATATTTCACTTAATTATATTAGCATATTAATTAATAATTTATTATGATGAATATATGAAAAAATATTTATTTCTTTCTCCTTTATTATTAATCACTTTGGTGAGTTGTACAGTAAAAACTAATACCACTAGTAACAATACCTCTCATCAAGATTCTTCTATCACTCCTAGCGATCCAATCGAAGGAGATCCAGAAATTATTGATAGTGAAGAATATTTAGAATTATTTAATCCGACCTCTTTAGTTAATTTAGAAATAAAGATGTCTTTAGATGCCGCAAAATTCATGAATGATTATCAAACTGATCATAATGATTCGACATATCACGATTATTACGTTCCTTGTAATGTTAAATTAACATTAAATGGTAGAGTCTATGAATTTGAAGAAGTTGGTATCAGAGTGAAAGGTAATTTGTCTAGAGGACATTTCTTAGATAATAACCATTTCACTTTAAATTCTTTATCTCACTTCAAATTATCTTTTAAACAAACATTTGATGATGAAGAATACACTAATATTCCCGCGTTAACGCCATTTAAAAAGACTTGGGATGATGCTTCTAAAAGAAAAGAAAGAAAAAACCGCACCCTATTTGGGATGGAAAAGATTGATCTTAAATGGAATAGAAACGGTGATGAAACGAAATTAAAACAAGCTTATACTTTAAAAACATTTAGAGATAATAATCTATTAGCGCAGCACGATACATTAGGTGTTATTTCATTAGGTATTAATAATGACACAAGTATTTCCACTACTTATGAAATATTAGAATGTATCGATGAAATATTTATCAAAAGACATTTCACCAAAGAAGAAGCCTCAGGAGATTTATATAAGTGTACATATACAAGCGCACCTGCGAATTTTTCCTCTAATTATACTGTGGGTAATCAAATAGGCGTTGAAAATAACGCGAATAATTATCATCCATCTTATGATTTAAAAACTAATAAAAAGAAATCAAATCACAGCGATCTATTAAATCTCATCCAAGTATTTAATGAGAATTCGACACCAGCATCTACTTATAAAAATAAATTAGAACAATATTTTGATGTAACTAACTTTGTTAAAGAAGAAGCTATCGCCTTTATCGCCGGCAATCCAGATGATTTTAGAAATAATATGAATAATTATTATCTTTACTTCTCTTCTACTTCTCACAGGGCTTATTACATCCCTTATGACTTTGATAGATGCTTTGGAATGGGAACATTAGGTAAACAAGAAGATATGACTAATTTCTCCGCGGAAAGCACAAAGATGCAATTAAGTGGTAATTGGCAAGAAAGCAATATTTTCTGGAGAACAATATGTTCTAATACATCGCATAAGAATATCGAAAGAATTGAAGAATATCGTAATTTATATCAAACAACGATAGAACAATTATTAAATAATAAAACTATATCCACTGAATCATTTAATAGTTACGTCACTTCTTATTCATCCACATATGGATGTAATAAAAATGGAGCGGGTTATGACCATAGTTCCGGAAATAGCAATATTACCTTCTCTAATTATTTATCTAAAAAGATATCTAAAATAAAACAAAACAACACTACATATGATATTAAGGTATCCTAATGGATATCTTTTTATTAATAAAAAAGAGATGAACTTAATCATCTCTATTCATCTATTATTGTTGTTTTCTTTTCTTAACGAAGAAGAATATACCAATTATCGAAATGCCAGAAATACCAATAACAGTCGTTAATAGAATTGGATTTGCTGCCTTATCTAAGCCGTTAATAATATTTGATCCTAGTAAACTTGCTGGACGACGAGCCATTCCGGCTACGTGTTGAGCAACAGTGTAATTAGCAGCACCATTTAAAGACGTACATTGAGTTGAATTAGCCTCGGCTGTAAGTTGAGCAAAAAAATTAGTGTTCAAGCTGTTATAAGCACCATAACCATTATATGAACTGCTGGAGCATGTGTCGTAAGCGGCAAATAAATTTGTTGCTAATCCAGGACCTACACTATTAGCTTTATTTCTTTCAACAGGGCAATAATCTGTACTTGTAGCTTTTAAGAAATAAACGGTACTGAACGAATCAGAAGAAAGTTCAAAGGCGTCAGAATATGACCAAACATCTGCCGTAGCTGTTGATCCCGACATTCTAACGAATTGGAATCCAGTAATGTCTGTCGGAACATCAGCATATGCATACCATTTGCCATCTTCAGCTCCGCCATCAACCCAAGTAACCATATAAGTCGAAGCCGAAACAAAACTATTTATAATGTTATTAGCCTTAGAAGCGCTACCACCCCATGCTCTAACCGCTAGGTTAACACCATCTTTCCAATCTGTATGGGCTTGATCATTGTTTGTAAATAATCTGCCTGTTTTGGCAGAAGGTGTTGTAGTTCCAGTATAGCGTTGTTCTAAATTAGCCCAACTACCATTTTGTTTACTGTTTGTATTATATGTAGTAATTTTGAATAAACAAGTGCCATCAGTTGGGATTGTGAGATCAACTGTTTTATTTTTATCAGCATCATATCCGTTATCTTTTCCATCCCAAGCATTAAAAGCAATATTTTTAGCATCGCTAGGTAATGCAATATAGCCATATGTAGTACCATTAACAGAAATTTGTGATACTTTGGTTCCTGGCCATGTTGGTGAACTGCTACCACCCCAGTAATAAGCCTTGATATTATCTAGAGTTGCTCCCCATGCTGCCCATTGACATGCACTGATATCAACATAAACTCCAGAAGGAATACTTCCAGCAGCTTCAGCAGGAGCGACACTATTTTGTTGAACTACGTTATTAGCCACACCAAAGGCAATAGTACTACCTAAACCGGTGGTGCCTAAAGCGAGTCCTAAGATGAGCTTCAAACTTTTCATAATATATGGAAAAATAATACCTTATAGGTAAACTATTTGTCAACATTTATATTATACATTCTTAGAATGTATTTTTTGATTTATTATATTAGATAATCTTATATTTTTATTTTTTTGCAGTGTAAATTGAGCAAATCGATAACAAATAATTCATTAATTGATAACGGTTCATTGCCTAATAAATACTTAATAGCCTCACTAGTTTCTATAGACGCTAATAAGGTGACGGCGCTAGGAAAAACTCCACCATTATCGACATATTCTTTCGTAGTGTCCTCTGGTATCTCATTAAATAAAGATGAAAATGGTTTAGATAATTTAGGGATATAAGTATAAACCTGTCCTTGATAGCCGCTGACCCCTGCGCTAACATATGGTTTTTTAAATTTTTCGCAAGCTTTATCAATTAAAAATTTAGTCTCAAAATTATCTGAACAATCGATGATTAAATCATATTTTTTAAATGTAGATAAATTATCTTTATTTAATCTATATGGATAAAGCTTAAATTTAACATCAGGATTTTTCTTTCTTAATTTGGCTTTAATCGCCTTAACTTTTAACTTATTTAAATCTTTATAATCATAGATTAATTGTCTCGGTAGATTAGATAAAGAAACAATATCATTATCAATAATACCAATACGACCAATTCCAGTTGTGGTTAATAATGTTAAAACTGTGGATCCAAGTCCCCCTGCACCCACGACTAAAATAGAAGAATTTAATAATTTAATTTGTCCTTCTTCTTTGATGTTATCTAATAAGATATGACGATGATATTTTTCTAATTGTTCGTTAGTTAATTTATCCATTATTATCCACCACCACGAACATAGATTAAATCCACTCTATCTCCATCATTTAGATAGATTTCATCAAATCTTTCTCTTTTATAAAATGTTTCGTTAACAGAAACAATTAACCAGGGTACTGGTTCAACATCTTTATATCTTAATAAGTCAGAAATAGTAAACTTATCTGGATATTCATTAGAGGAGATATAATCGACAATTAATTTCATAATTTTATATTAATAAATATTGTTTATAAAGAAAAGGGTTCGTCAATATGAACCCTAATCTAATAATCAACGATATGATTATTTAATTAATTATGTTTTTTCTTCTTGAAGAGGAATAAGACCACACCAGCGCTAACGAATAATGTCACCATACTAACAATGATTGACACCATCACTACACTATTAGCTTTATTAATCATAATTGGATTAATATAAGCACTATTGGAGAAGTTTCTTTCTAAGAAGTTTGATAAATTCCATGAGAATCTAATTTTTCTATATGTATAGACTCTATCGTATTTTTCGAAGAAGGAACGTAATTCTGCGACTGATTGAGCAGATTCACCCTTTAAATAACCTTGTGCTTGTTCAGATAAGTCTTCAAATTCAATAGCTTTATCTCCCCAGGCATCTTCTAAATCTTGTCTAGCAGCCTCTATTTCTGCAGCTGTTTCAGCATCTTCAACATCAGTACAAACTGCTTCAATTGCGGTATTAAACGCATTAGCGAAGTCGTAAGCGTCTTGGACATATTTTGGAACTGGTCCAAAGTAAACTTTGTCGCCTAAGGTAGAATTAATCTTTAAATAGACTGTTGCTGATGTAGCGGTCACACATTTAATAACTTGATTAGTTTCCTCATATGTGAAGCAATCTTGTTTTCCTTGTGGATCAGCTTCATCAATTTTACTAATAGAGAAGACTGTTGCTGCTTTTACGCCTTCTTCACCATTAGTGTCAACAAACTTAATCGTGTCATTAACAGCAAATGTTAATAAATCAGAATAATATTGGTCATAACCGTAAGCTTCTTCACCATGAGTCATGGTAATTAAGGTTGTGCCATTTTTAATGATGTGATAGCCACCAGTTGGTAATCCAGAAACATGTAATGTCTTATTAGCAACGTTATAGTAAATATCAGCAGTTGCATCAACGATGACTTTTTTGTCGGCACCTAAGTTGTTGTTACCCACTACTTTAGCACTAACTTCGCTAACTTTTTCAACGCCATCAATTTCATATGATGTTAAGGTATCACCAGCATGTAATGTAACACCAGTAGCGCGATATTGACCACCTTCATATGGTTCCATAACAATTTCTTGACCGCCAATAGTCATCACGTGTTGTTCAACATATCCACCGATATAAATGACTAATGATAAGTCAGTTTTCATCTTGATATAAACTTCAGTGTTACAAGCATTATGAACATTGAAATAAGAACCAGATGTCATATAAGCATTGTTTTGACCAGCAGTTTCAGCAGTTAATTGTTGCATTGTACTTGCACCATTATCCATAACATGATACTTATCTTGTGCTTCGCCTTTAACGGCAATACTTAAAGCGATAGATTTATATTGTTTAATATAATCTCCATAAGGCTCAAAATCATTATCTAACACGATGTATTTGCTTGGAGAATCAGTAAGTCCGGGAATGTAGAATTCATTTTCTGCATATCCTTCGCCCCATAATGAACATCCATCATCATATTCTTTTAAGTAGATCTTCATGGAGTTATTACCATGATAGATTTTAAATCCATCAGTAACGTTACCAACAATATTATTGGTGTCACTAACATCAACACCAATATCGGCTGTCATTTTTGTTCCATCTTTATAGAACACTAATTCATTAGCACGGTAGGCATTAGGAACTATCGCAGAATATTGATGTTTAACACCTGAAGGTAAATCATCTTCATCAAGTGTGAATGTATATTCATATTGTTCACTATTGTTTCTTCTAACTTTGTAAACAGGAAGACCAGAAGCCCATTCTGTTTCATAGTGTCCTGATTCATCAGTAGAACTTAAAATGAACAATTTATCATTAGCGGCTGCGCTAGCATCAATGTTTACGGTTTGTTCTTTATCTTGGCCAGCATTAATAATAAATTTTGATCCTGCTTTAACAGTAAACGTGCTTGTTGTGAATTTATCACCTGGCCATGCAGTTTTAGGATCATGTCCTTCAAACCATGTATACAAATATGTGTCTGCAAACTTATCAGTAGCTCTTGTTGTATCTAATGTAAATGTCACATCAGCAGCTGTTGTGGTTGCACAATATAATTCAGTTGTACTTGCTGTTACAGCTGTACATTCTGTTTCCATTGCAGCATCGGTATACCACTTACCATCAAAGTTGACACCATAGTATTCAGGATCTTCTGGTAAACCACCAATGGCTACATCTTCATCCCCTCTTTTGTCGCCATTTACATAAACTGCGACTTTTTTTGTTGTAGGAGGAGTATATAATGACCAGTTACCACAATAATTGCCATCATCATAATTGGTACCATCAGCCGTTAAATTCCATTGATTTTTACTTGTATAATCGGATGGAAGATTGATTGATATTCCGCCATCTTTTGATGTCCTATTCCATACATTTGTAAGATCGTTTGGATCCACTCTGCAAAAGATAACTTTAGTGAATGCAGAGTCGATATCAACATAATATTTATATGTCTCTCCAGCAACCTTTGTCATTGGAACACCAGGCCAAGATGGACTTGTGGCACCATCATGACAATAAGCATAAGTTAATGCGCCGGCGTTATTCCACCAAGTAGTTGAAGTAACATCAAAATACAAACGAGATGTACCAGCAGCGTTAGCAGCCTTCACTTCTCTATTAGCGGACATGCCAGCGGCCACACCTAAACCCATAACTAAAGAAAGTCCCATAGTTAAGAAAACATGTTTTGCTTTCATATCTAACTCCTTTGAGCGCTTCGTTACGAATGCGCCTATTAATATACTTTAATTATAGATAATGTATGTTATTTTAACAACACCAAATATATAGATAAATATGACTAATTCGACAAAAAAAGGAACATTAGTTCCTCTTATTGTACTTATTTATTTGTTATATGCTTCTAAGAAAACATATGGTTGATAGGGATTATCATCAAATATGGTGAAGAATAGAACACTATTAGAAGCGTTATTAATTACTTTAATAATGCCTTGATCATTAACGATGTTATTACCATTATTTGGAATAATAACATCATTTATTTCTCCTCCATAAACATAGAAAGATAATGGAGTGTCTTTATCAACATGATCAAGCGCTACATGGTATCTAATACCAACACGTTGACTATATTCATTTAATAAAGTGACACATGTTTCTTCATAGAATGGTGTCTCATCATATTCACCATATCGATAGGAGAATTGTGATGCATAATATCCACCGGAACTAAAATCAGAATATCCTCCAGGAGAGGAGAAATATCCAGAAGAGTAGCCTGAACTATGGTCAGAATAGCCACCTGGAGAACTCTGATTAAATGAATAGTCACTTGAAGAATTGTTAGAAGAGGCTCCAATGGAAGAGTTATTAGAAGAGGCTCCGCCACTAGAATTATCAGAGCTTTGACCTTGGGAAGAATTGGAAGAAGTTTGACTACTATTTTCATCGCTGCTAGCGCCGATAGAAGTTTCAGTTTCACTAGAAATAGCTATACTTGTACCATCGATACTAGTGGTATATGAAATATCGGAGTTATAAGAATTACTTTTATTCTTTTTAGAACCATTACTACACGCTATTGTAGCGAATAAGATTCCTAATGATGGTAATAAGTAGATTATTCTATTTTTCATATATCTTCTCCGTCCCAATATTTATTTAGATTATAAAGGATTATTTAAATATTACAAAAAATATTGATGACATCATAATAAAAGAGCCGAATAAATCGACTCTCGTAAATAGTTTTAATTAATAATTTAGAATGTTGACCATACACCATCACAGCCAGGGTCACCCCAACTGGCAGTACTGTTAGTAATTGTATAAAGATTACTTCCGTCAGTAGGTGCGGTAAGATCTTTGGTTTTAGCACCCCAATCTGAAATATCACCACTACCATTCACTCTCACAAAGATTAAGTTTGGATAGGTTGCGGCGTCATAGTCAATTGACCACATATGATCTTGGCCTTCAACTGGTGTCATTCTTTCACCTGGCCAAGCCACTTTGGGATCGCCAGCACCCCAGCAATATAAAGCGATAGCAGCGCCATCTGTGGTCCACCAGTCATATTCCATCTTGCAGTAGATTTTACCTTCTTCTCCGCCGCCTCCACTACCACCAGCTTCAGAAACTACATCATCTGAACTTGCGGTTTTAGAAGTTGCTTCAGGAACACTCTTATCTTCAGATTTAGCTTTTTTGGAATTGTTACAAGCACCTAATCCTAAGATTAAAGCAGTTGCTCCTAATGTTAATAAAAGTTTTTTCATAATTTATTATCTCCTTAATTATAAATAATTATGCATTAAATACTGACCATTCTCCACTGCATCCTGGGTCACCCCAAATAGCAGTGCTAGTTGTAATAGTAAATAGATTTTTACCATCTGTAGGAATAACTAAATCCTCAGTTTTAGCACCCCAATCTGAAACATCACCACTACCATTAACGCGAGTGAATATAACACTTGGATATAATTCAATATCAAGTTCAAATGACCAAACATTTGGATGTCCAGTCACAGGATTCATTCTTACTCCTGGCCATGCTACTGGAGTTGAACCTTCTCCCCAATAATAAATACCAACAGCGGCGCCATCAACAGTCCACCAGTCATATTCCATCTTGCAATAGATTGTTGTGGTATTAGCGACATAACCTGTCACCCAAACATCTGGGTTACCTGGGTTATCGTCATACCATTTTAAATAAATGGTACCAGTATTTACATCATTATGAACACTGATTAATTGTGTGGTTTCATCATAGACACCATTATTTCCTTCTCCCCAAGCATGTGGATAGAATGGTGTATCGTTTTCGTAGAATTTGATGATATCGCCTTTCTTGAGCTGCAAATCATCATCACCAATCTTATATTGGACGCCATATTTTACGTCTTTATCATCCACTAAATCACTCTTCGCGCTTTCTGGAATGACAACTGGCGTGCCAGTATTGATTTGATATGAATATACTTTTGGTAAACCAAAGTAAACTGCATCATTAGAGGCGGATTCACCTTTAATCTTGATATAAACATCAACTGTACAATCCTGTTTAACAGTGTATTGATCAGTGGTGATTGTTAAATATGATGCAACATTATTATTAAATGAAGCATCTTCCACATCTGGAGCCCAAGCATCTTCATTTTCTAAATTTCTAACTTTGATGACATCGCCAGTTTTTAATTCTAAGTCATCGATAAAATATTGATCTCTGCCTTCAGATTGTTCTTCGGTTTTAGTGCCTGGAACATCCACTCCGTTAACGGATAAGCCAAATCCAGTAGTGACTGGTGTTGGATCAAAGTCTCCACCACCTTCACCGGATGTGTTACCTGTTAACCAAATGGAATAGCCATTATCATTACCTATCTTAAAGTAACAAGTTACTTCGTTAGCGTCCATAACCACTTTTAATTCTTTAGTATCTAAATTATAGGAAACGTTATTATCAACTTGATCTACACCAGCGTGAACTTCAAGTGCGTTTTCACCATCAAAGAAGTTGATTAGTGTATCTTTAGTAACATTACCAACTGATAATGTATATTGAGCTTTATAACCGGTTGGAGGCTCATCGTCTTTTTCTTCTTCACCAAAGGTGACTTTACTACCAGTGCCGATTTGGTAAGAGAATTCTTTTTCTGCTTCAGCTAATCCGAAATAAACTGCATCATTAGAGGCGGATTCACCTTTAATCTTGATATAAACGTCGACTTTACAGTCTTGTTTAACTGTATATTGACTTTCAGTGACGGTTAAATATGATGAAACATCGCCACCGAATGATGCTTCTTCCACTTCAGGAGCCCAAGCATCTTCATTTTCTAAATTTCTAACTTTAACAACATCGTTGGTTTTTAATTCTAAACCAGCGACAAGATATTGATCTCTACCTTCAGATTGTTCTTCGGTTTTAGTGCCTGGAACATCCACTCCGTTAACGGATAAGCCAAAACCTGTGGTTACAGGTGTAGGATCAAAGTCTCCACCACCTTCACCGGATGTGTTACCTGTTAACCAAACAGAATATCCATCGTCATTACCAATCTTGAAATAGCATGTTGGCTCTTGAGCCGCCATTACTACTCTCATTTCTTTGGTACTTAAGTTATAGGAAACATTGTTACTAGCTTCATTTACACCAGCGTGAACTGTAATTTCATCGCTGTTATAGAAGAATCTAATCTGTTGTCCGGCAGTTACTGCACCAAAAGGAACAGTATATTGTGCCTTATAACCTTGTGGAGTCTCTTCATCGGGATTAACGCCAAAGTTAATCTCATCACCTTCGCCAATTTTAAAGGTAAATGGCGTTACTACTTTTTCTTCAGAAGAACCACCTTCTTGAGAGGAACCTCCTCCTTCTTCAGAGCTACCACCTGCTTGAGAACTTGATCCTCCTTCTTCAGAACTACTACCAGTATTACCAGATGAATTACTAGTTGAGCTTGAAGTGTGAGAAGTTCGACTTGTGTTGCCACTAGTTTTACCCATAGGTCCGTTATCACATGCAGACATGCCAAAAAGCAAACCTAATGCTGGTAAAAGCAAAAATAATTTCTTTTTCATCGCTAATTGTCCTTTCAATAAAAACAATTCTTTATATTAATTATATATAACAATCAAAAAAGTAGATAAAAATTTTTATAAATAAAACGCCCACACAATGTGTGAGCGTATATCCTATTATTTATAAATAATAATGATTAAGCCTTAACCACTACAGCAGAGAGTGGAGGTAAGCTTGTTGTTGAAGCACCATTATAGGATGCTAAGACTGTACCAGTGATACCATAGTATCTATTGTTATTATCATTTGGTGAGAAGGCTTGATTAATATTAAGATTAACAATTACCTTAACAGTTGTAGAACCACTCTTTCTTTCAAATGATAAGACGTTAGCGGCTAAACTACCACTTGTGCAGTTAATCGCACTCATAGAGCCAACTCTTAAGGCTTTACCGACTTCGTCGTTACCAGACTTTAATGTAGCGAATTTCTTCATTAATGAATAATCACTATTCGCGTCATTCATCTGTTCTAAAGCTGGTTTAACAACATTACTCTTATTAACTTCATCTTGTTCAACTTTCATAGATGAACCAGTGACGTAATAATCAGTTGTACCACTACCATCACCTTTAGCGCCATTAGCGACCCATTTCATCGGTTGACGATAAGATAAGTCAGCATATGGGATTTCTGAAGCTTTGGTTGGATCACCATCGATGTTACCGGTCATACCGATTTCATCACCATAATAGATCCAAGTTAATCCAGGGAACATAAGTTCAGCAATTTTGACACAGTTCGCAGATTTTTCAAAACCGGCATAATTACTAGTGGTTAAGTTACCTTGTGCTTGTAATCCTTCTGGAGTCCCGGTGCCTGCAATTCTATTAACGACACGAGCGATATCGTGGTTAGAGGTGAAGACACCTGGTAAGGATGTATCTTGACGATAAGCATTATAAACTCCATAAACCGCTGGGAAGTTCCATTGTTTACCATTAGCTTTTTGGAAGACATTAGCGCTATCAATAATACTAGCTTCGCTGCTAGCGTTAAATGTTGAGGTATTGCCTAAGAATCCTTGAACAGTACCAAAAGCAGATGTGCTACCTGTTCTACCGGTAGCTGCGCCACTAGTTAAATTGAAGTAAGTATAGAAATCAAATAAGGAATCGAATGATTCATAATACGGAGAAACTTGATAAGCGTGACCATCGAAGTTTTCACCAACGAAGAAGACATCCTTATGAGCGCATGTAGTGACAATGGTCTTTAATTCTCTAAAGAATTGTAAGTTTTTAGATAAGTCACTAGAATAATCACCTGAGGCAGAAATATCTTTGATGACGGTATCACCAGAGGTACTAGAAACTTCGTTTGTCATGAAGATATGTTTGATAGCGTCTAATCTGAAGCCATCAACACCGATATCTCTCGCCCAGTAAACAGACATTTCTTCAACTGCTTTTCTAGTCATCATATAGGAGAAGTTAAGTTCTGGCATAGATGAACCGAATTTAGCGTAGTAAGAATATGGATGGCTACCATATGGATACCAGTTATTGTTTTGATTAATAACTGATGATTGGGTTTCATGATTGCCCCATTGATAATAGCCACGGAAGTGTTCGTCTAGGTTTGCGGATTTTACAAACCAAGCATTGGAGGTAGAAGTATGGTTAAGGACTAAGTCCATAACAATCTTCATGCCACGTTTATGGGCTTCCGCAATTAATTCTTTATAATCCGCTAAAGCGGTATCACTATCAACATTACCGCCATTAGCTTGTCCAGCTGGGGATGTCGCGGAACCAAATTTTGGGTCGACCTTTTCATAATCAGTAATATCATAACCATGATAAGAATCTGATAATTGAATTGGGGTTAACCAGACGGCTTTAACGCCTAAATTTTGTAAATAATCTAATTTTTGAGTAATACCATAGATATCACCAAATCCATCACCATCGCTATCAGCGAAGGATGAAACCATGATTTGATAACCAACACCTAATTCCGAGAAGTCTTTAGATGTTTTTACCATATCGGTTCTCTTGGACCAGTTGATATTATCGTATTTACCATTACGATAGGTAGTATTCGTACCAGTATCTCCTTCAAATGGATCTTTTTCACCAGTTGGAAGAGGAGATGGTGATTGAACGTTATCTTGAACAACGAATATGTGATAAGCTTTACCACCATTACAATCAACCGCGTAATCCGCTAAGTTGATATATAAGTTACTACCATCATTGGTCCAGAATTTACCTGTCCCAGTTCTAGTTGATGTTTGAACGATTTGTAAACCGATCTTTGTGCAGTCACTAAAGTTAACAGGAACGTTAGTGATAACTTTGTTATCATTATCCCATCCACCAGTATAAGCACCATTTAAATCGATATCAATATAAGCACCAGCGTATTGATCGATTGTAGCGTGACCACTGGCTTGTTGTTCTTTATGTTCAGGATTTTGAGTTCTACCAACCCAGTCGAATTTAGTACCTTCACCGGCGGTAGGAGCATATGGCCAAGCCCAAACATCCCAGTCATCATAGCATTCTTGTGTTTTATCAAAACGGAAGTAATGATAGTACAAATGGTTTGGTTGAGACATCTCTTTCCATTTCGCAAGTTCTGCTTCAGCAGTCGCACTATCAATACCAGTTTTATTATAAATAGCGTATAAAACGATATTTTGATTATCAAAAGCCACGACATTATCACTTAATCTATGGTCTTTAGCACCCATACCAGAGTTTTTATCATATTGTGTGGACCAACCTGCGAAGTTATATCCATCTTTAGTTGGGGTAATACCATTACCTTGTCTTGGTAAGTTAGCAAATGTACCATGTTTACCTTTTAAGACATGGTCTTTTTGATATTGTTCATCTCCATTACATGGATTTAATGTCGCGGTGTAAATAGCGTTTTCATCGACGACTTCTCCAGAGATAGAACCTGACGCTCCTTTTTTGGAGCAGGAGGTAATCACCATAGGAGATAACACAAATAAGAAAATTGGAAATAATTTATTAGTTTTCATATTTCATTCCTCCTATTAATGGTATTCAACCCATTTTGAATCAGGAGCACTGTAAGAATAACTTCCTGAAGAACAGGTGAAATCACTGGTTTGGTTAAATACACGACCTGGTGTTGTATAATCTGGATCATGAATTTCCCAGTTAGGTGTGACAGTTGTTCCAATACATCTTGCTAAATTGAAACCGGTTAATTCTACATCAACACTAAATGTCGCTGTTGAGCCAACATATGTCGTAGAATGCCAGGTACCTGTATCACCTGGAGCCCATGTCCAAGCGAATAAAATACAACCATCGGTTTTAATCCAGCTTGGTAAGTCAGTTATGGTGTAAGTATAACTTCCACCGCCTCCACCGCCACCTTCGCTGGTGCCTTGACCACCATAGAATGAATTCCAATCTAAGTCCCAACCAGCATAAATGGTTGTCGGAGCGGTAATTGGATCTTCAAAATCAAATAATGTTACTGCATCAAAGTCTTTATACCAACCTGTAAATGTGGAGCCAGCATTGGTTGGATCATTCGCCGGTTTAGTGGCTTTCTCACCACTTTTGACAACTTGTGGGGCGATTTCTGTACCACCACGAGTTTCAAATGTCACCTCGTAATATCCTTCCGGAATGCTACCACTTGTACTCTTTCCACCAGATTTATTACATCCAGTTAAAACTAAAGAGCAGCAAAAAACGGTCGAACAAAGAATTGCTAAAGAATTTCTTATTCTCATAAAATCGTTTCCTCCGAAACTTTATAACAAAAATATTATAGATGTTTTTTATTTTTATTCGCAATACACACGTTCATTTGTATAGCGTATGCATACAAAATA
>JAFRPF010000044.1 GCA_017429285.1 Bacilli bacterium | reverse complement strand
ACCTTTATCTTTTGCTACTTCTTCACCAAGAGTTTTACACCACTCAAGTTGTTCTTTTAAAGAAGGGTCAGACAATCTTTCTCCAGTTTTAAAGTAATTATCTATTTGTTTTAACAAATAAGGGTTACCAACTGCACCTCTAGCCACCATAACAGCATCAGCACCAGTTATTTCAATTGCACTTAAAGCATCATCTAAAGTAAAAATGTTACCTGAGACCACTAGTGGAACTTTCATTTTGCTTCTTAAGTCCTTTAATAATTCAAAATGAGGAGTTCCTAAATAAAGTTCTTTTTTCGTTCTAGCGTGAATCGCAATCATGTCGACACCCGCTTTAGTTAATTCGTCAATAACTTCTAAAAAATTAATGGAATTATTATCCCAACCTAGTCTTATTTTTGCAGTGACAGGTTTATCAATAACCGATTTAATTGCTCGAATAATGTCACCACATAATCTTGGGTTTTTCATAAGGGAAGAACCTGCTCCGGTTTCTGTCACTTTTGGAACAGGACAACCCATATTAACATCAAAAAAATCAATGTAATTATTGAGATTTAAAGCGATTTCTGCGGCTTTTTTGATAGTTTCAGGGTCATGGCCGAATAATTGAACACCTGTTAAAAAATCTCTTTTTTCAAAGTCGATATATTCCTTTGTTTCTTTGTTTCCATAGATTAGTCCCATATCAGAAACCATCTCTGTTACAGTGACACCCGCACCAAAAGGAGCCATAAATTCTCTATAGCTTTTAAAGGTATAACCCGCCATTGGAGCAAGGACTACACGACTATCGATTTCGAAATTTCCTAATTTCCACATAGAAAAAAGAGAGGCGAACCTCTCAATTATTCTCCTTTATCTTCTTTCGATTCAGGTTTTTCATTGACTACTGGTTGTTCGCTTGTAGCTTCTTTTTCTTCCACTTTAGTTTCAACTTTCTTTTCATCACGTTTTAAATGACGATGTTTTAATAAGTAATCAATTTCTTCAGCGGTGATTTGTTCGTGCTCGATTAAAGTCTTAGCAATCAAATCAACATCTTCTTTATTTTCAGTAATATAACGAAGCGCTTCCTTATGAGCGTGTTCAATAATATTACGGATTTCAGCATCAATCTTTGTCGCAGTTTCAGTGGAGAAATTCTTTTGTGAATTTGTATAGTCTCTTCCTAAGAAGACACTTCCAGTGTCTCTTTCATATTGGATAGGACCTAATGGAGACATACCTAATTCACAAACCATCATTCTAGCGATTTGGGTAGCGACTTCAATATCATTAGAAGCACCAGTAGAAATATCATCAAAGAATACTTCTTCAGCAGAACGGCCACCTAAGTAACCGATAATACGAGCTTCTAATTCTTTCTTAGTTAAAATGAATCTATCATCTTCAGGAGTCATTCTGACATGACCGCCAGTATTACCACGTGGAATAATAGTAATCTTTTGGACTTTATCACTATGTGGACATTTCAAACCGATGATAGCGTGACCAGCTTCGTGGTGAGCCACAACATCTCTTTCGTGTGGATTTAATCCTCTAGAGGATTTCGCAGGTCCTGCGACACGACGATCGATGGCTTCATCAATTTCATCAAGGGTAATAATTTCTTTGTTTCTACGCACCGCTAAAATAGCAGCTTCATTCATGATATTTTCAATATCAGCACCAGAGAATCCAACTGTTCTCTTCGCTAATTGAGCGTAGTCAACTTCTGGATCAACTTTTTTATTTCTAGCGTGTACTTTGAAGATTGCTTCTCTACCCGCTTTATCAGGTAAGGAAACTGTAATCTTTCTATCGAAACGGCCCGCTCTTAAAAGGGCTGGATCTAAGACATCATCACGGTTTGTCGCAGCGATAACAATAATTCCAGAATTATCACTGAAACCATCCATTTCCACTAATAATTGGTTAAGTGTTTGTTCGCGTTCATCATTTCCACCACCTAAACCAGCACCTCTTTGTCTACCAACAGCATCGATTTCATCGATGAATACTAAACATGGGGCATTTTCTTTAGCGGTTTTGAACATATCTCTAACACGTCCAGCACCAACACCGACAAACATTTCGACAAAGTCGGAACCAGAAATGTAATAGAATGGAACACCAGCTTCACCAGCAACAGCTTTAGCTAATAAAGTTTTGCCACATCCTGGAGGGCCCACCAATAAGACACCTTTTGGTAATTTAGCACCAAATTTAGCGTATTTCTTAGGTTCTTTTAAATAAGAAACTAATTCTGCCATTTCTGTCTTTTCTTCATCCGCACCTGCAACATCATCAAAATGAACTTTGGAATTAGTCATTCTCTTAGCTCTAGAGCGGTTAAATTCTAAAGCTCTATTGTTACTTCCGTTAACGGAAGAAGATAATCTGCTAAATAAGATTAAAACAATAATTAAGCTACCAGCTAACATGATGATAGTTGGTCCCCATTGATCCCACCATGTTGTCACATATGGGTCATGAGCACTATGCAAAACAAAGTTTGGATTTTCACTTGTAGCCGCAGTTGTAGCTTTATCAAAGATATATGATTGTAGGGTTGTGTGTTTGGTTAAATCTAAAGTACCTTCGACTTTAGTATTATCCACTAAATAATATTTAGCGGATTTATCAAGATCACTAACATATGTCCACACTTTATCTTCTTGATAATATGAATAATAAGAGAAATTAACTTTAAATTTCTTTTTAGTTGGTTTAGTAGCATTAGCAGGAGAGTATGTACCTTCTAAGGCTACGATAGTATTTTCTTTAGGAGTTTCAGTAATTTCAGTAATGCGATTATTAGCAAGAGCCGCTACAAATTGATCTTGTGATAAGGTTGTTGTGGTGTTTCTTCCAAATAATAAAACAAGGATTGTTACCAAAATACCGGCAACTAATAAAAATGAGAATAGATAGCTCCACGAGAAGCGTCTTCTTACTGGTTCTTGTTCTTCAGGCATAAAATTACCTCCTAAAACGTAATTGTAAATATTATAAAGATTAATTACTTTATTTCAAAGTAAAACACTCTTT
>JAFRPF010000043.1 GCA_017429285.1 Bacilli bacterium | reverse complement strand
CTTATCATGGTGGAGAACTACTATATGTTCCATTATCTCAATTCCAATTAGTCAGGAAGTATATGGGTAAAGAAGGAGCTTCTCCTCGTTTATCTAGACTCCATAGCAAAGATTGGGAAAACACTAAGAAGAAGATTAAAGAAAAAGTAAATGATTTAGCAAATCGATTAATGAATTTATATTTAGAAAGAAATAAGGCCATTGGATATTCTTTTCAAAAAGATGATGAATTCCAAAAAGAATTTGAAGAGTCATTTGAATATGAATTAACTAGAGATCAATTATCGGCATTAAATGATATCAAAAAGGATATGGAATCTCCTCATCCGATGGATCGTTTATTATGTGGCGATGTTGGGTTTGGAAAAACGGAAGTTGCTTTTAGAGCGGCCTTTAAAGCTATTAACTCCGGTAAGCAAGTTGCAATACTTTGCCCAACTACTTTATTAGCAAGACAACACTACGAGTTAGCATTACAGAGATTTAGCGGTTTTGATATTAAAATCGCTGCATTTTCCCGCTTAATTAGCGAAAAAGAGCAGAAAAAGTTTATTAATGAAGTCAAAGAAGGCAAGGCTCATTTAGTGATTGGAACGCACCGTTTATTATCAAAAGATATTCAATTTAAAGATTTAGGATTATTGATTATTGATGAAGAGCAACGCTTTGGTGTGGAACAAAAAGAAAGAATCAAAGAACTAAAAACAAATATCGATGTTTTAACATTATCCGCGACTCCAATTCCAAGAACATTACAAATATCTTTATTAGGTGTTCGTAGTATGTCGATTATTAATACTCCACCGAAAGATAGGATGCCGATTCAAACTTATGTCACTCCATTCGATATGGATGTGGTTAAAGAGTTAATAGAAAGAGAACTCGGAAGAAACGGACAAGTATTCTTCTTACATAATAATGTCTCTACTTTATATTTAAGAGCAGCGAAATTACAGAAGATGCTTCCTGATGTTTCTATTGGAGTGGCTCATGGACAAATGAATAGAGACGACATCGAAGATGTCATGATTAAGTTCTATAATGGTGAAGTTAAAGTATTAGTGTGTACTTCGATTGTTGAAAACGGTATCGATATTCCTAATGCAAATATGATAATCGTGGAAGATAGTGATCATTATGGTTTATCTCAGCTTTATCAAATCAAAGGTCGTGTTGGGAGAAGTGATCGCATTGCTTATGCCTATTTAATGTATAGTCCATTTAAAGTTTTAACAGAAAAGGCTCAGAAAAGACTAAAAGCGCTTCAAGAATTTACGGAATTAGGAAGTGGCTATAAAATAGCACAGCGTGATTTAATGATTCGTGGAGCGGGTGATATTCTAGGTCCTGAACAGGCTGGTTTTATCGATTCTATTGGCTTAGATATGTATATCAAACTATTAAATGAAGCCGTTAAAGAAAAGATGACTGGTGTTAGTGAAGAACAAGTGGAAGCTAATCCTTCTTTAAGCTTAGATGCTTATATTCCAAATAATTATGCGGGTGACAGCGATAAGATTGAACTTTATCAAGAGATATTAATGGCCCCTTCTATAGAAGATTTGGCTACTTTAAAGATCAAGATTCAAGATATATATGGAAAGATTCCAGATGAAGTGGAACGATTATTTGCGAAAAGAACTGTCGATTTATTAGTAAGAGATGGTAAAGTCGAAGAATTAAAAGAAGTTTTGAATAATATCGAAATTATATTAGGAAATGATTTTATTAATATAAAAGGAATAGGTAATATATTATTTGAAACTCTTATTCCGTATTTGAATTTTATAAAAGTGAATTATTCACAAAATAAATTCAAAATTATTATGAAGAAGAGGAAATTCTGGATTGAAGATTTACAAGATATATTAAGAAGCCTTGTAAATATTCAAAAACAGAATGTAGTTAAAGAGGTTGTATGAGATTAGATTTAGTTTTAAAACAAAGTAGACTCATTAAAAGAAGAACGATCGCTAAAGATTTATGCGATGAAGGTAAAATTTCGATTAACGGGAAGGTTTCTAAACCATCATCTGAAGTGAGTGATGGCGATATTTTAACTTTGAAACTCGGCATTAAAACTATCATTGTAAAAATAACCTATATAAAGCAAGGAAATAGATTGATTCCTACCGCTGAAGAGATTAAGGATAACCATGCTTAATTTAAATAAAGATAAAAGATATTTATTAGCTTGTTCTTACGGTCCAGATTCAATGTTTTTATTTCAAAAATTACTTGATGAAGGATTTAGTTTTGATGTGGCTCATGTTAACTATCATTTACGAGATGAATCAGATAATGAGGAGTGTTCTCTTTCTATATTTTGTAAGGAACATAACATCAAATTATTTATTAAAAACAACAAACTAAAAATAGATAAAAATGTTGAAGCTAAATGCCGTGAAATACGTTATTCATTTTTTAAGAAATTATATGATTCAAATTCTTATGATGCTGTTTTAGTAGCACACAACCAAGATGATCTAATTGAGACATATTTACTCCAAAAAAAGCGCAAAAACCTCGTTATTTATTATGGAATTAACGAAAATTGCCAGATTAAAGGCGTAAATGTTATCCGCCCAATTTTGAATTATTCAAAGAGAGAAATTATCTCTTATTGTGATAGTCATAGCATTCCTTATGCAATCGATAAAACTAATCTTCTTCCTATTTACGAAAGAAATATCATTCGTTTAGATGTTGTTTCAAAACTTAATGATGAAGAAAGAAAAGAAATTTTGGATATTATTGAACATGAAAACACAAGTTTACATGAGACATTAATGAGAGTTAGTAATATTGATAACTCTGTTGGTTCTTTAAAAGAGCTTTCCGACACTGAATTTGCTTATTATACCAATTTAAAAGCTAAACAAATTGATGAATCAAATCAAATAACCTACAAAACTTGTAAACAAATCAAGGAAAGTTTAAAAGTTTCAGATAATAAAGTTTTCTTAGAGTCATCCAAAAAGAACTTATTTATCGAAAAATGCTATGGAAAACTTTATATCGTCCCAAAACCAAACAAAAACAGGTACAGATTAGTAATTGAAAAGCCTTTAGAAATTGATAATGAGTTCTTCTATGCGAATTTAAAAGGCGATGCTAGTAATAGAAACATTCAAAATTCTGATTACCCTTTAACAATTAGAACAGCGGAAAAAAACGATATTTATCAAATTAAAAATTATTTTAGTAAGGTTCGACGTTTATATATTGATTGGAAGATGCCGAAATATCTTCGTTATCGTTGGCCAGTCATTGTCAATAAAGAAGGAAAAATTATTTATATTCCTCGTTATCAAAAAGATTTTAAACCAGACGAAAGTTCAAATTTTTACGTTAAAGAGTGTTTTACTTTGAAATAAAGTAATTAATCTTTATAATATTTACAATTACGTTTTAGGAGGTAATTTTATGCCTGAAGAACAAGAACCAGTAAGAAGACGCTTCTCGTGGAGCTAT
>JAFRPF010000007.1 GCA_017429285.1 Bacilli bacterium | reverse complement strand
GCACAGCCAAACCTCTCGTTAGAGCAAATAAGCAACATCAAAATACCTATGTTGTCTAGTAATAAATTAGAACATATAGTTGTTGAATTATTAAACACAATTGAAAAAAGAATTGAAACTCAAAACAAAATCATTGAAGAACTAAAAACCTTAAAAGCGGCAATTAGCGATTTAATATTCAAAGCATTGAAATGCGAAAACATCATTATTGAGAAATTGTGTAGCATTACCACAGGAAAACTTGATGCCAATGCTGGAAATCCGAATGGGAAATATAGATTTTATACTTGCGCAGAAGAATACTCCTTTATAGATAATTATTCATTTGATTGTGAAGCAATTCTTATTTCTGGAAACGGAGCCAACGTTGGATATGTTCATCAATACTCAGGAAAATTTAATGCATATCAAAGGACATATGTTTTATATGATTTCAAAGGTATTAGTCCAACATATTTAAAGTACTATTTGGAAGTTTTTTTGAAGCAAAAAATCAATGCAGAAAAAAATACAGGGAATACGCCGTATATTAGATTAAACACAATTGCAAAAATGGCAATCAAAAAACCAGACAAAACAACTCAAGAAAAAATCGTATCTGCACTAGATAAAATATCTGAAAAGCTGTCAATCGAAATAAGAAAAATTGATTTGTTCAAAAAACAAAAATCCTATTTTTTGTCTAATTTGTTTATATAAAAAGATTTGCTAAAAAGTATGATTTTTGGCTACTCAAAGCATTTAATATTTTTGTTTCGATATCTATCAAACGATCCAATATCATTGAGCCATTTACAACGGTTTTCTGAACAACAATTGAAGGAACTTTTATTTTTATTTTTGCCATTGTTCCGTTCATTAATTTGGGATTCCCAAGGTTGGTAGATACATATCTTTTTGCTTCGTGTGATAAGGCTAAAAACAAATAATATGGTATTACTTTTTCACTGTTTGTTTTAAGTGTTCCACAAACGTTAGTGCAATTAAATTTACCATTATGATAAAAAATGGTTCCTGCATTTGCCCCATCTGTAGTCCAAGTGATATATTCTCCATCAAAATCATAATTATCTAGATAACCCATGATTCCATTATTAAGCGTTTGGGAAGAAAAAACTGGATATATAGGATTGTTTTGTTTTGCAATTTCTTGTTGGCTAATCACTCTCCCTCTCCCGATATCACAAATATCAGAAATCATCATTTCCTCTTTTTTGGCCCCTTTAATTTGTTCGTAATAAATTGCTTTTCTTAAAGATTGTAATTCTTCAATGATTTTGTTTTGAGTTTCAATTCTTTTTTCAATTGTGTTTAATAATTCAACAACTATATGTTCTAATTTATTACTAGACAACATAGGTATTTTGATGTTGCTTATTTGCTCTAACGAGAGGTTTGGCTGTGCACCAATAGACTTTAATTCTAATATCATTTTTTTGATTGATGGTGTTTCCAAAAACCATGATACATATTCTATCTTTTCTTTTTGCTTCAGCCTGATGATGCTTAAGGCTTGATTCGTATTCGCTGGCAATTCTTCTTTTTGAACTATATGCACTATACCGAGCGCACCAGCAATAGAGAATAAAATATCCCCTTCTTTTAAAATACTTCTTTTTAAATATGTTTTATGTTCTTCTTCGGATATATATGACAATTTGTTTCCTAATGTGGTTCTACTATTTATTGATTCTATTTTTATAAAAGCCACTCCGTCATTCAAAAACTTTTTAGCGGTTGTCCCTTTTGTTATTACTTCAGAAATATCTCCCAATTTGACATATGAGTAACTTCCCAAATTAGGAACATTAAAGAATGAAGTTTTCTTATATTTTTCCTCTGCTTTTAGAATATGGAGACTATATAAGGAGGATAAATATTTATGGTCATTAAAGATATTGCTGTCTTATGGAAAGACAACAAAAAGCAATTTGTTAAAGAGTCAACTTATTCTGCCTACTGTTTGCTCTTAACAAATCACATAGTTCCTTTCTTTGGAACAAAAGAAGAATTTATTGAAGCAGATGTTCAACAATTTGTGCTTCAATCATTGGCGGAAGGTCTTAGTGAAAAGACAATAAAAGACATCATTGTTGTCATTAAGATGATTCAAAAGTTCGGATCAAAACACAAAATGATGCCACTTAATCAGATTGATGTATTATTTCCTGCATCATCCTCTAAAAAAGAGCTAGAAATAATGTCTAAAGACAATCAAAAGAAGCTTTTTGAATACTTGAAGGAGAATTTTTCATTTAAAAACCTAGGAATTGTTATTTGTTTGTGTACTGGCCTTAGAATTGGGGAATTATGCGCTCTTAAATGGAATAGCTTTGATATGGAAGATAATGTTGTAAAAGTTCGCCATACAGTTCAAAGAATTTATATTGTCGATGAGGAAGTCAAATATACGAAAATAGTGGTGAACGAACCAAAGACAAAAGAATCTAATCGTGATATTCCTTTATCTGCAGAATTATTAAAAATAATTAAACCTTTGATGAAAGTGGTAAATAACGATTTTTATGTTCTTAGTAATGATGAGAAACCTATAGAGCCAAGAACTTATAGAAACTACTATAAAAAAGTCTTGAAACAGCTAAACATCCCTTATCTTAAATTTCATGGTTTAAGACATAGTTTTGCTACTAGATGCATCGAGTCGAAAAATAGCGTTAAAACAGTAAGTGTTATTCTTGGCCACTCCAACATTACAACTACGATGAATCTTTATGTTCATCCAGATAATGCAGAAAAGAAACGCTGCATAGAAAAAATGCTAAGAGACATCTTATAGTTTCTCTTTGATTATAATGAGTCACTCATTAATGTTATAATTACTGAAAGCCAACAAATGCAACCAATGGTTGTCAAATTGCAAATCATCAGTTGGTTGTGAGATATCAAAGTTGATTCTAAACTTTAAATATGACATTAGGTGAGAAGATTCAATTAAACAGAAAGAAAAAAGGAATGAGCCAGGAAGACTTGGCTAATCTTTTGAATGTCTCTCGACAAGCTGTTCAAAAATGGGAAAGTGGTGCATCCACTCCTGAACTTGATAAGTTAGTGGAAATAAGTAATGTCTTTGAAGTTTCAATGGATTGGCTCACAAAAGACATAGAGGCAAAGTCAGAAACTGTTATTCAAGAACCAATGAAAGAATCTATAACCAAACCCAAGATTCTAGATAGAGGTACTTATAGACTTATTAAAGTTTGGATCATCATAGGAATAATCTTCACTCCTTTAATGTTTACAGGGCAGTTCTTCTTAAACAATCCTACTCAATCTCCGTTTGCGTTATTTGGACTTTTGATGTTTGCAATAACTATTCCTCTTGGAGTAACTACAATCCACAGATTAAAAATAGCGCGTTCCAAATCTCCTCTTATTGGTTGGGGAATAGTAACAATGATTTTTGTGTCGTTTATTGGTGGCCTTTTGATTCTTTGTTTGCATAGCAACAAGTTTGTTGAAGAATCTAATGTTGCTAGCGAAGAAAAAGCAACAAAAGACAAGAAGAATCTTCCAGAGTCTGTTAAAAAGAAAATTAAAGTGTGGAATTATATTTCACTCTTCTTAAGGTTTGCTTTATGCGGTATTTCTTTAACGGTCTTCATTATGATTTTCATGGAGCAACTTGACTTTAGCATTCACTTCTTTGAAGTAGGAGGAATGGGTGTCGGTTTTGCTGGTTATCTTATTCAAATATTCACCACAGTTTATGTTTTATTGATTTTAGGATTAACCAAGAAAGAAAAATTCAGTATCTTTTATTTAATTCTTCCAATTATTCTATACGCAATATCAGGAAGCTTAATTGCAAGCATGTACAATAGTGCTGTTCCTTATTCTGATAAAGTTACTGGATTAAGCGGATGTGCAATTGCGAGTATGGCTTTATGCTTTGCTTCATATGCACCTGTTATCATTTTGATTGTCACTCATATCTTGCTAAAGAAATACGTTAATATTGACTTGGAATCTAAATAAAAAACTTTTCACTATTTTGATGAGGTCTTTTTATTTTTTATAAAACTAATTGGCATGCTAAAATAAATTTGTTAAGAAATTATAACAGACGAATTTAACTTTAATGTTTCTCCTCGTTATTGTTGGTTCGGCCATGACTGGTGTTATGAATTTCTCAACATGATAAGGAGGTTTTTTCATGAAAGAAAAACTAAAAAAGTGGTGGAACGACTTCAAAACGTTCGACTGGAAAATGTACTTGGCTCTATGCTTGCTTGCATTAGTGCCTGCAATTTATCAAACTGTGGTTACTGGATTAATAACCACTAAAACAAGTGCTGGTTCATTAGACATTGTTGGCCAGATGGAATGGTTTGATCTTATTGATGAAACTATCTGTGCCTTCCTAATCGTTCCAATGTATTCAGTGCTTAGCAAAGCTAAAAAGACAGAAAGTTTTAACAAGATAGTATTTAAACTAGGAATTATAGTAATAGGTTTATATGCTCTATTCTCAATTGGAACATTCTTTTATGGCATTCATCTAGTTTCTTATATGAATCCTAATGAGATTGACGTCGCAGCGGCATATCGATATTTATCCTTAGAAACAGTGGCGTTTATGATTGGTATCGTTTTCAGCTATGTATCTGTAGTCTTTATTGTTATCGATAAATCTAGATACATGTATGCATTTTTAATTTCCAAATTAGCTTTAGCGGCAATCTCTGATTTCTTACTTGTTCCATCGATGGGTGTTGATGGTATCGCAGTCGGTAACATCATCGCTAATACGATTATGGGCGCAATAGGAGTTATCTTCTTAATCTATGGTAAATATCTAAGGCCAGGAAAATATGGCAAAGAAGACGTTACTTATCTTAAGGATTGGGGAAGAATCGGTTTATTTGCAGGAGGGCAACAATTCTTAGACAACATCATCTATGCTTTAATGATTGTTAGAATGGTTAACGCGGTCAGTGAATCTGGTAATTATTGGGTTTGCAATAACTTTATTTGGGGATGGTTATTAATCCCTGTTACATGCCTAGTGGAAATCATTAGAAAAGACGCAGGAGAAAATGGATATAAACTAAAGCAGCTGAATTATTATTCAATTGTTACTTTTACTCTTATTGTTTGGTTTGCTTTAATACCAACATACCAATGGTTCTTTGGATCAGTTGAAAAACTTGATAATCCAGAAGTCATCTTTGAGATAGTGGTGAAGAATCTAGGCTTCTATGTAGCTTATGCATTCTCTCAAATCCCAGATGCGATATTCGTTGGTATGGGCAAAACTAAATACAATGCGATTAATTCTCTAATATGTAACATCGTTTATTACGGCATTTGGTTCATTCTTTATCAGACAAAAGTAGTCACTATGAGCATGGATATGATTATCATCATGTTTGGTGTTGGTAATGTGGTTCATTGGATCGTATCTCTTGTTGAAGAAAAAGTGTTCTTAAGAAGAGAACTACGCAAAATAGAACAAATTTAGCTAAAAGTTACATCCATCTTAAGTTTCGGGGGTATATTTGATATATTCCCAGAGTAGCCTCGATATATAAAGTACATATTAAAAATATGTACTTTTTTCACCGCTTATCTAGGAATATATTTTGTTAATCAAATGTTAGATGGCATGTTTAGATTTAGAAACACTATTGAGGGATAATTATTGCAATTACATGCGATATAAAGACTAGACTATGTTATCAGGAACTCTAGACATGTTCCTTTTGCTATAAAAATACCTGTAATTCATTGTTTCGCTATTGAAAAAGGCAACCCGCACGATGTTTCAATGCACGTGGAAACTATAGTAGGACTATATCGAAAATAAAAGATAACGTTTAATATAATAGACATTAACTTTGCTTTCTTGTATACTTTTGCTATGGAAAGCAAATTTGAAATTGGCCAAAAACTTAAAAACAAAAGATTAGAG
>JAFRPF010000042.1 GCA_017429285.1 Bacilli bacterium | reverse complement strand
GTATATGTACCTTTAGAGGTAGAAATTCCAGTTATATAATGCGGTTCAGTGTAAGGTGATGCCGCAGCGGGATAAGCCATCTCTAAACATTTCTCTTCTTTTTCGTTAGTAAAAGCATTTATCCCATTAAAGGATAAAATCCCGCTGATAAATAGAAGAAACGATAATTTAATCATATTTATTGTAAAAGGGGCATATAGCCCCTATTTGAGTGGCTTATTAGGCCGCGTAAGTATTGACCATACTTCTCCAATTGGTGAATCTAGTCTGATCGTTCGCATAACAAGTCGACTTATCAGCATAACTATGAGTGTTGAAGAAAACACAAATACCACAGCAATTACCAGCTTCATCTCCGATTACATTGGAGATAACTAATTTATCAATTGCATCTTTCACCGCTTTTAATTTTGTGGATGAAAGAGTTTTGAGCGATGAAACTGTAGTCAAGAAATCATAAGCATCAAAGCTACCAAAATAGTCGGAACCAAAAGCAGTATATAATCCAGTACTTTCATCGTATTCTATACCATAGTTTTCGTAATAATTATAAGCACTTGGATTAGTTGAAACACCTTCATAATATTCTAAATCTCCGGCACTGTCATAGATACTTGTTCCAAATCCCTTAATATTGTGTTTGGCGTATAATTGGAATTTTGTCTTGCCAGAACTTCCGTTATAGGAGTTAATGGCATTTCCAACATCCGCGGCGATATTTTCAATCGCAGTCTTATAATCACTCATCTTTGTTAAGTCTAACGCGGATAATGTTTGGTCATTGTCATAAGTTTTACCATATTTTTGTTCATATGATTCCACAAATGATCTTGTAATTTCACTAAGAATGGTTTCCGTATCGTCACCATTATAGAGATTGTCAACCCAGTCAGAATAAGCCCAGCCTTCACCGGCTTCAGATTCTTGAGCGGCAACCATATAGTTGAAATAGTCACTATTGGTTTCAGCGATATCTTGGACTTGCATTAAGCAAGCATCATAACCAACAAATTCTAATTTATTAGAACCAATCTTGTTAGCGAATGCTGATCTAACTTCATTATTAAGTAAGACACTATCATCTTCACTAGATTTTTCGTCATGGCAAACACCTTGCATACCACCACCGTGATTCCATAAGATAACACCAGTCTTTTTAGCGGGATAACTATTTAATCCCCATTGTAAGAATGATTCAAAAGTACTTTGTTTACCCATAGCTGAATATGTGAGAGAATCTTCTCTGACAATGCTAGTGCCATTTTGTACATGGTATCTTTCTAATTTAGTAGTAGAAATATTATATTTTTTCCAAGCACTACTTCCGCCGGTCTCAAAGATGATGTTTACATCTTCGTTATAGTCAGCCTTACCTTGATTAACTGTATCAAGGATCTCAGTTATGTCACTAGTGGCAAAACCATTTCCACTTTCTAAGTCAGAACCACACATATAAATCATGATTGTCCATTCATCAATGTGAACAGTGGTAACAGTAACAGTAAATGTCGCAGTTAAATTATTAACTGTTTTCGCAGTAATGGTTGCACTACCTTCACCAGCACCGGTCACAACACCACTAGAACTAACTGTAGCCACACTTGTTTTATTACTAGTCCAAGTGACAGACTTGTCTGTAACGTTTTCTGGTTTGAGATTTGCTTGTAAAGAAACTGTTTCTCCCACCGCAATCGAACCAGATGTTTTATTTAATGTAATGCTTGTAGGCACAATTGTGCTACCAGACATCACAGTAATCTTACATGTTGCGGTTTTACCACCATCAGCAGTCGTAACTGTAATTGTAGCGGTTGAACCGCTTGCTGCTGTGCTATTAGCGGTCACTAAACCTTCAGCATTAACTGTGGCAACACTTTCATTACTACTTGCCCATGTAACATTTTTATTTAACGCACCAGCAGGTGATACTGTCGCGGTTAATTGATAGGTATTTCCATTATTTAAACCAATATCAGAAGCATTTAAGCTAACACCAGTAACTTTACCGGACAATTTATAAAATTGAACTTCAGACATATTGGTACTACTTGTATAGAGTCTAAACCTTGGGGAACTATTGTTATATCTCATTGGAATAGATTCGCCAGACATAGTCAATGTGCCGGACGAAATACTAACACTAAAGTCAGACTTGCTCTGTGTTAAGTTTTGGCCTGAATAGCCTAAATAATATTCATCTAAAGCAATAGCTTTGAAATTATAATTAGATCCACTAATTTCTACTTCAAAAACTTCCATTCCTTCGGCCAATGTAACTTTATCATTAGCAATTGTGGCGCTAACACTTTCTAAGTAATACTTAGAAATATTAAATGCACCCGCCACGGCTTGTTTTGCATAACAGCCAAGGATGACATAATCTCCACTATTTAGATCAGAAGTACTAGAAACTAATTCAAATTCACTACCAGCTACTGGTGTAGATGATTCACTAACTGTGACTGTACATGTAGCGGATTGACCACCACAGGTGGCGGTAATAATCGCGCTTTCTTCACTTGCGGTAGCACCAGTAACGGTAATTGTTTTACCGGTTGTGCTACTTAAAGTGACAATATTTTTGTCAACACTCCAAGTGACAGTTTGACTATCAGCGTTATCAGGAGTGATTGTCGCGGTTAATTCACTAGATTGAGTAACCTTTAAATCTAATGATTCTTTATCTAAAGTAACTGAAGATACTGGAATTGGATTAACAGTGACATTGCATGTCGCTGTCTTATTACCATCTTGAGTAGTAACAGTAATTGCTGCAGTACCTACCGCATTAGCGGTAATAACACCAGTAGAGCTAACAGAAGCTACTGTTTCATTATTACTTGACCATGTCACTGCTTTATTAGAAGCATTTTCTGGTAAAACAGTCGCGGTTAATGTTTCAGTATGTGTTCTAGTTAAGGTTGTACTAGATTTATTTAATGTCACACCAGTAACTTTAACTGATGCTTTAACAGTCACTAGACATGAAGCAGTTTTACTACCATCTTCGGTTGTAACTGTAATTGTGGTTGTACCTGCACTTAACGCAGACACTTTACCAGAGCTATCAACTGTGGCAACACTTTCATTACTACTTGTCCATGTAACATTTTTATTTGTGGCGTTAGATGGTGAAACTGTCGCTACTAAAGTTTGGGAAGCAGATTCATATAATTCTAAAGAATTGGTGTTAAGCGAAACACCAGTGACTGCAACTGGGCCTGTTTCAATTTCACAATAAATCGTTATCGAATAAAATACGACAAAGCCATTAGAAGCATTAATTTCCCAATCGGATGAATTGATATTGAAATCATAAGCATTTCCTTTACCGGTTTTGCTTGAGGAAGTTCCTGTCACGGCATTTCCTCCTGCAGTAACAGTCACATAAGTTAATGGATTTTTGCTGTAGAAATCTATATACATAGATTTAACAACAACGTTACAATTTGACTTAAGATATGAATCTCTATTCATACGAAATTCAGTGTATTCTGTGAGATTATAAGCTCCAGCTCCCCATGTTGCAGAAATTGTGGTTTTTTCATCACTCAAAATCCATGATTGTGCAACTGTTGATGTACCAGCAGAAGTTGGTAAACCAGTATTAGACATATTAATTGTCACTTCGTAGGTTTCTGTGGTTGGAGTTGGGGTTGGATCATCTCCTCCACCTCCACTTCCACCTAATTTATATAAGGCAATAGGCTGTTGATTTGTGTAAGATGAAGACCTATAATAACGGAATCTATTATCAGAAGCATTCGCGTTATATCTTAAATACGCGTTGCTGGAAACAATATCAGCTTCGCCATCACTAACTGTTATTTGATTGGTATAATCATCAGATTCGGAAGTGTTCATACCATTAGAGTCAGAAGTTCTTCCAATATAATATCCAGATTTAGATTGAATCGAAGTTCCACTTATAGTGAACTCTGCCGCTGCGGTTGTCGCAGTTTTTTCAATTTTATTGCTATTAATTGTTACAGGAATAGTATTACTTACTGCGTCTAATGTGGTTAAACCACCATTGAAAGCTTTGCTTCCTGCTTCATAAACGATTAAATATTGACCGTTCTCTACTGTTCCAGAAGTTACTTTTTCATAGTATCTGGCTAATGGAGTGCAGGAATATTTAACTGTAATTTGTTCAATAATTGCGGAATCACTACCACTATTTAAGAGTTTGAAGTGGGTGTCTCCACCTTCATATGTATATTCTTGATTGTTATTTATAGATTCGCCTGTTTCAGGGAATGAGGTTGAATCTGATACGTAAAGGGAAAGGGGAACCACTAAATTTAACTGTAATAGATTTAATACCAGTAATATCTGTTGTGTTATAAATATAACCAGCACCACCAGAAGTACCTTGTAAATCAATATAATTATTATTTGATTTTTTACCGTTTTTATAATCCACCGCTAATGTATAGCCGGATGTTGTTTTCGCGGAATTATTGGTTTGATCGCTATTAACATAGCTTGAGCTAAATGAAGAACCACCGTTAGCGTTATTAAAGACGACTGTATATTCATCAGCCTCTAATCTCGATAATGGATTTCCATTCTTTGATAATAAGACTGCCGCGGTTGTGGAAGCAATCATACCAAAAGCAATAATACTACTAGCGATAAAGATTTTCTTTTTACGTATCATTTGTTTACCCCTTACATGCGTGTATCGCAAGAGAACATTATACACGCGCAAAGAGTGTTTTGCTATTTATATTTTATTAATAAAAAGGAACCGAAGTTCCTTATTAATTTATTAATAATTAAGATTTTTTAAATGTGATCGTGGCTTCACCATTAGAGATGTCATTAACGGTAAATGTCCAACCTAATGACGTCCCATTATTGAGTTTATAATCATTAACGAATTGACGGTGATATCTTGAGATATTGAATGAATCACCTTTATAGAAGAGATCAATTTCATTTAAACTGCCGGTATCTTCATAATCGGATAAAACACTATTTCTAATTAATTGTAAGATATTATAATCCGCATATTTCTTACCTAATGGCGAAATATAATTCTTACTATCTGGATCGCTAGCGTCATAGTAGGTATTAGAGCAGAGATGTGTATACCATTTATCACTTTCAATGATGTTAGATATTCTTTGTGACGAATAAGTTTCATCACCGTTTCTTAAATACAATAATCTCGCGTCGACATGCCATAACCTAATACCGGTGTATCTTGGACCTATAGGATAGCTACTACCATAAGAATGTTCACTATCAAATTGGTTAAGCCCAGTTGGAGAATATAATTCTAATAATAGATATTCATCAAAGACTGAATTAGCAAAGTTATTACCTAGTAATACAATTTCTCTACTAGATTGGAATTCTTTAATTTTAATCGTGCAGTTTTCAGTGGGAACATATGGTTTTGCCCAACCATAAGCCATCACGGAATAAGGATCATGACCTCCGACGTTAAAGTCTTGCATAGAGAATCCACCGGCAGGATTAAATTGATCACTATAATCGTAATAATCTTCTAAACCGAAACAATGACCCATTTCATGGATAAATGTATGAGTATCTATACTTGCGTAGTTAGTGTTACCGGAATGATATTCACCTGGACCACCACTACCGTACATGAAATCATAACTAGCCCAGAAGAATTGGTTCGGGTTAGGGTTATTAACGTTTCGATTATTTTGTTGTAACCAATAACAATACGCCCACATATTGCTACGATTTTTATTATTCATCGCTCGATAATCAGGTGAACCATAGATGAGCATGACACCATCTAAATAACCGTTATGATCGCTATCAAATGATTTCATATCATCACCAGTTAATGTTTTATACCAATTAACTACAGTAGTTAATAAAGCAGCAGTTTTATTAATATCAGTGTAGTAATAAGAGGAAGGATGGGTATCAGTGTACCAATTAGTGACGACACCACTTAAAGTTAATAGATTGCTACTTTCTTCTTCATAATAAGTCTTAACACTTCTCCAACCTGTTTCTTCATTAGTGCCAAAATAAGCTTTTTCAATATCTTGTTTCACTTTCACTTTTTCTACTTCATTTAAATAAGTGGAAGAATCAGTAAACCAAATAGGAACCACTAAAAGTTTCGGATTACCTGTTGTGGGTGTGGAATCTAAATCATAGACGTTATGATCAAAATACTCACGATATGTATAGTTAATATCTTGTTTATCTAACGTTGCTATCTCGTATTGCTGGTTACTATTACAACTTGTTAATAACAAAGATGTGACCATTAATCCTAAAAATAATAATTTGTTCTTTTTCATCGTACATATATTGTAACTATTTATCTTTCTTTGTAAAGAAAAGGGCTTATCGTTAAGCCCAATTTCCTTCATTAAATCAAAATAAATTATTCGCTGACCTTTTCTTCACCGCTATTATTTTTTAAAGAGATAAATAACATGTAGGTATATGTCACATATATCGCTACACGAATAATATCGATATTACCAAGAACAATTGGATTTCCGAGTTGGTCAAAGACGATATCCACTAATAAGACTAAAGTAAATACCGCCGCGAATAAATAGGAGAATCTAGTTAATAATTTATTATTTACTAATTTAGAAACTAGATAGATACATCCTAAAGAAATAGATACCACCATACTTAATATGGCAATAACCCAACCCGTTGGACCCATCGCTTTTGCGTTAGCAATCACCATAATCAGGAAATAAGTAAACATGAAGATCGGGAAAGAAACGATACTAGCGATATCAAATCCTTTTCTTAATTTATTAGGCATCTTTTCACCTAATAAAACTCCTAAGATACCAACGGTTAAATAATAGACCGCTAAAACGGTTGCGATAATACCAATCGCTAATGCTCCTTCTTTTAAAGAAAGCCAGTTTAAGAAATAAAGGAATAATAAAGCCCCTAAAATAATAGAAACAAAGGGCTTAATAAATTCTGCAAATCTTTTCATAAAAATACCTCTTTTTTTATATAACAACCTTTAGGTTATTAATCGAAATAAGTTAATGTAATAACGGCCTTTTCCGGAGTCACTTCATCAAAACGTAATCCATAATTTAATGATGTTCCATCAGTAAATGTATTTCCGTTAAAGAAATTAGGACCATAATTAGTATAGCCTTCATGATCACCAATAGAGAAAGTATCGCCACTTCTCCATAAATCATCTTCGTTCCAACAATGATAGATATCGTCAACTTCAGGATCGGAGAATGTATTAACATTTCCTTTTTGTAATAGATGTAAGAAATGAGTGTTTTGATATTTTTCAATCATCGAATTCACATTAGTGAAATAGCTACCTTGATTCTCTTTATACCATTTCAAATAGTAGTTATGATTATCACTATTAACATAAGCGTTATCTGTGGCCTCAAATATATAATCATCATCCCCTAAAGAAGAAAAATCATCCACTTCATAGAATTCATATTTATTAAAGAGAGTTTCAGATGCTCTATAAGATAAATAGGAAGAATTAACATGATAAATCTTTACCCCATAACCACAGTCTTGGATGCCTTGATAAGTACTATAGTGATAATCGTAATTGTTATTACCAAGTTCGGGATTAATTAATTCAATCATTAAATATTCATCAAATGGAGTGCCATTATAATTACCTGTCGGAATAATTAAACAATCACCCGAGGTTGTGGAGGGTCTTAATGTAATTGTTTCTTCTTTCTTTTCCGCTAATTTATCTTCATTTACATAGTAAGGTTTATTCCAACCCACTAAAAATTTGGAAACAGAATTCCAGTCAAAAGCGTTAAAAGCTTGCATATCGAAGGAGCCAGTATAATCGACACCATTACCTTCATAAGAAGTATCGTAATAATCTGGTAAGCCTAACATGTGACCATGTTCATGAATAATGATTCTCGTGTTAGATCCATCACTTGGAACTCCACCATAATCACCTGTATTTTGTAAAAATTGAATCGAAAACCAAGAGAAAGCAGAAATCTTATAGTTGGTGAACTGTTCACCACCAAAATAAGACCATCTATAACCCCATAAATTAGTGTTATATTCAAAATCAGAAGCATAAATTAAATAATAACTATCAATAGTTCCATCGTTATTGGTGTCATATTCACTTAAATCCACTTCTGGATATTTTTCAATAAACCATTCAAATGATGAATGAACTAGTGATTGAGTGACATTAGAATCATCTTTTGCTTCTTGCTTAGTAAATGGAGCGGCATACCATGAATCAGCCACTACCCCACTATAGTGGAGTTGATTAAAACTGGCTTCTTCATAATAACCTTTAAAACTTCTCCAACCACATTCTTCATTACTGCCGAAGAATGATTTTTCAATAAATAAACGGTTCTCTTCCGTTGCTTTATCGGTGTCATCGCTAAAATATAAAGGAATAACTAAAACTTTTTGTTCACCTTTGTTATTAACATTACTCGTCGGATTTAAAGAATAATAATTAACATCTGTATCACTAACTTCTAATACTGATCCTTTAATTTCATTACTGACTTCCACTTCACAACTCGCTTTAATATCAGTGTCTTTTAAACTAACAGTCAGGACTGTTTTACCAGGACCAACACCAGTCACTTCACCACTAGAATTAACCGAGGCAATTTTATGATCATCACTTACCCAGCTTAAAGAGGGAAGATTCTTCATTTCACTTTTAACTTGCGCCACTAAGGTTATTGTTTCATTAATATCTAAACTAATTGATGATTCATTTAACGATATTTCAGCGACGATGTTTTCACTAGTGGGAAAATCACTTGTATTAATCTTTACCGTACAAGCGCTTAAAGCAAATATCGAGATGAATAGAGGAAAAAATAATTTAGTTTTCATGGAAGTATTATGTATCAAATCTTTATTTAAATAAATAAGAATTGACAAGTTCGTATGCGAACTATATCATTATTGGGCAATGATTAATAAAACAAGAAAAGATGACTATATATATTTAGTAAAACATTTATCGAAATTAATCGATCAAGATTTTGATAGACGTTTATCGGAATATGGACTCACTTGTCAACAAGGAAGAATTTTATTCTTCGTGAATCGAAAAAGTGTTATTGAAAATAAGGAAGTTCATCAAAACGATATCGAACAAGAATTCCACCTTTCTAAATCCACGGTCAGTGGTTTAGTAAAAAGGATGGAGAAAAAAGAAATTATTATCGTTAAAAAAGTTCCACCTTATGCGATATTAGAGCCATCACAAAAAGGAAAAGATATTATTATCCATCTAAAAAAGAATAAAGAAGATGTGATAGAAATGATACTTCATAACATCAAAAAAGAAGATCGAATAAATTTGCAAAACATGTTATTAACGATGATTGATAATCTAGGAAAGGAGAGAAATTATGATTAATAAAATTAAATTAATTCTTAAATCATTACGTCAATATAAAAAAGACGCGATCATTACTCCTATCTTTATGATTATCGAAAGTGCGTTAGAGTGTGCCTTACCTTTTGTGATGTCCATCTTTGTGGATACGATCGAAAAAGTGACTTCTTTTGAAGATATCACAACTTATTATCTATATGAAAATCCTAACTTTGGGGCTAATTTCCATGTCTCTTTATTAAATATTATTTTGGTATTAATATCGATGGCCATTGTCTCATTAGTCTGTGGTATTTTAGGGGGAGTATTTGCTTCCCGCGCATCCGTCGGTTTAGCCTCGAATTTAAGAAGTGATTTATATAAGAAGTTAGAATCCTTCTCCTTCTCTAACATCGATAAATTCTCTGGTTCTAGTTTAGTGACGAGAATGACCACTGATATTCAAAATGTGCAAATGGCTTTCCAGATGATGATAAGAGCCGTTGTTAGAGCTCCTTTAATGATGATCTTCTCCGCGGTGATGGCTTTTATCGCCGGTGGAGCTATGGCTTGGATCTTTGTGATATTAATTCCAGTGATCGGTTTCTTCTTATTCTTAATCATTAGATTTGCGATGAAAGTCTTTAGAAAAGTATTTAAGAAATACGATAAATTAAACGAATCTGTCCAAGAAAATGTCTCCGCGATGCGAGTGGTTAAAGCTTATGTTCGTGAAGATTATGAAAAGAATAAATTTAACACCGCCAGTGACGGCATGACTGGAGAATTTATACATGGTGAAAAGATTGTGGCTTTAAATAACCCAGTGATGAATACATCGATCCACTTATCTAATATCTTAATTATCGGTATCGGTTCCTCAATTATCGCTAAAAGTGCTTCTTATGATGTGACGAAACAGGAGATTAATTGGGGTGGAAAATTAACCATCGGCCAAATGTCATCATTATTAACATATGGCATTCAAATCTTGATGTCACTGATGTTCATCTCCATGATTATGGTCATGTTAGTTTTATCATTAGAGGCGATTAGAAGAATCGGTGAAGTTCTGGAAGAAGAACCAACAATTAAAAATATTGATCATCCAATATATGAATTAGAGGATGGGAGTATAATCTTTAACAAAGTTAATTTTAAATATAAACAAACCGCGGAAAAAAATACTTTAGAAAATATCAATATTAATATTAAATCTGGTCAATTTATCGGCATTTTAGGTTCCACAGGAAGTGGTAAAACTTCTTTGGTAAACTTAATATCTCGTTTATATGACGTTAGTGAAGGTGAAGTGATCGTTTCTCATCATAATGTTAAAGAATATGATTTAGAAACATTAAGAGATAATGTCGCAGTGGTTTTACAAAAGAACTTCCTATTCTCCGGAACGATTGAAGAAAATTTAAGATGGGGTGATATTAACGCTAGCGAAGAAGAAATCCATAGAGCCTCACAAATCGCTCAAGCGGAAGAGTTTATATTAGCCTTACCGAATAAATATCAAACTCGTATCGAACAAGGTGGCTCTAACGTTTCGGGTGGACAAAAACAAAGATTATGTATCGCTAGAGCACTTTTAAAGAAACCAAAGATTTTAATCTTAGATGACTCCACTTCTGCGGTTGATACCAAAACTGATCGTTTGATTAGAAAAGGTTTAAAAGAAGATTTGAAAGAAACCACCAAGATTGTGATTGCGCAAAGAATATCCTCCATTGAAAGTGCGGATCAAATTATCATCATGGAAGATGGTCATATTAACGCTATCGGCACGCATGATGAATTATTAAAGAATAACCATATTTATCAAGAAATCTATTACACACAAAATAGAACAGGAGGTGATAAATAATGCCTCCAGTGAGAATTAAAGAAAGAGCGAGAGCTAAAAAAGGCACGCTCAAAAGATTATTTAAAGAATTATTTAAAAGATTCAAAGTTCAAGTAATTGTATCGGCGATTTGCATTGTTTTTAACATTTTTGCAAACCTTTGTTCATCTTTATTTATGAACTTTATCACCACGATTTTAACTAAAGCTATTATTACCGGTGGTAATCCAATGGATATCACCGCTAGATATGAAGCCAAAGCGATGGGCTTTGTGATTCATAGTAATGTTTCATTATTATTAATCATGCTTGGGGTTATCTATTTTATCGGTGTCTTTGCGTCCTGGTTCTGGAACCGTACGATGGCGATTGTCACTCAAAAATTCATGAACGAATTTAGAAAAGCGATGTTTAACCATATGCAAGATTTACCAATCAAATATTTTGACACTCATGCTCATGGTAGCATCATGTCCATCTACACAAATGATATCGATACGATTAGACAATTTATCTCTCAAGCTTTACCAACCACTTTAAGTGCGGGTTTAGCGATCATCTTCTCCTTCATCGTCATGATGATGAATTCTATCTGGATGACACTTGTGGTTATCTTCTGTGCTTTCTTAATGTTACTTAACACCATGTTTGTGGGTGGAACCGCGAGCAAATATTTCATCAAACAGCAAAAACAAGTCGCTGTTGTGGAAGGAGATATCGAAGAAACAATCCAAGGTTTAAAAGTTATCAAAGTCTTCTCTCATGAAGATAAATCCTTAGAAGAATTTGATAAGAAGAATGAATTACTTAGAAAACATTCCACGACCGCGAATATCGCTGGTAATACGATGATGCCAATAAACGGTAATATCGGTAACTTCATGTATGTTTTAACCGCGATTATGGGTGTACTAATATTAGTTATTCCAGACTTTAAGAATTTAACTTTATTTGAATACGCAAATGTAGAAAAAGAAACATTCTATGGTATTATTGTGAGTTTCTTAATGTTATCAAGAATGTTCTCTAATAATGTTAATAACTTCTCACAACAAGTCACCTTTATCGTCATGGGTATGGCCGGTGCTTCTCGTTGTTTCGATTTACTTGATGAACAACAAGAGAAAGATGAAGGATATGTCACATTAGTGAATATGGAAAAGATTATTAACGGCGAATTAATAGAAACTAACCATAAAACTCCATATTATGCTTGGAAACATCCTCATAGTGCGGATGGCTCTATCACCTATACTGAACTAAAAGGTGACATCTTATTAACGGGAGTTGATTTTGGTTATACGAGAAATAAAACAGTCTTACACAATATCTCTATTTACGCCCATCCTGGACAAAAGATTGCTTTCGTGGGCGCGACAGGTGCGGGTAAGACCACGATCACTAATCTATTAAATAGATTTTATGACATCGCAGACGGCAAAATCAGATACGATGGCATAAATATTAATAAGATTAAAAAAGATGACTTACGTCGTTCATTAGGCATTGTTTTACAAGAAACTAATCTATTTACCGGAACGGTGATGGAAAATATTAGATATGGCCGACTTGACGCGACTGACGAAGAAGTCTATGAAGCCGCGAAGATCGCTAATGCATATGATTTTATCACTCGTTTACCAGAAGGATTTAACACCATGCTAAAAGGTGATGGTTCTAATTTAAGTCAAGGTCAAAGACAATTATTATCTATCGCTCGTGCCGCAGTGGCTAACGCTCCTGTTATGATCTTAGATGAAGCTACTTCTTCTATCGATACTAGAACAGAAAAATTAGTCCAAGATGGTATGTATAAATTAATGGAAGGTAGAACCGTATTCTTAATCGCTCATCGATTATCCACGATTCAAAACTGTGATGTCATTATGGTCTTAGACCACGGAAACATCATCGAAAGAGGTAATCATGAGGAATTAATTAAAAAGAAAGGTGTTTATTACCAGTTATATACTGGGGCCTTCGAATTAGAATAAAGAAAATGGAGAACGATAAGTTCTCCTTTTTCATTCCCCTATTGGCCAGTTAATATTTTTAAAACCGGCCAATTTGTCCTATTTTTATTGACATAACTGGCCATTATTAAGTTTTAGTCTCCGTCGTCTTCTTCGCTCTTAAAAACGTATTTATCAATCACTCCACCGATGATGTAATAAGCGGGGATAGTTAAGAATAAGAACCAATATACTTCCCAACCTTTAAATCCATAGTGTTGACCTAATATACCTAAGCTACAATAAACCATCACTATTAAGAGAGGATAAGCAAAATGAGTAATCTTTCTTTTGATAACCATGGAACAAGCTGAACCAACGACCGGTCCTAATAAGAATAAGACCCAGCCAACTTTCCAACCGATATTATTATCCTTCCATAATAATCCCATGAGGATATAGCCGATTATTGCTAAACCAAAGATGGTTGTACTAACAATCCATGATACCTTTTCACTCTTTGATAAAGTCTTATTAATAGTGTGACCTTTTTCATCTTTAAGATGGATATGTCCATCACTAGCGATATGAACTTCATTACCTTCATCATCTTTAAGATGGATACCTTCTTCTTTATTATTATCCTTATTATTAATATTTATATTATTAGATTCTTCTTCTCTACCTAATAAGACATCCACGGATGTATCCAATATATCCGCAAGAGAAGATAAGACTAAGATATCAGGAGAAGATAAATCATTTTCCCATTTCGATACCGCTTGTGGGGAGATGGTAATACGAGAAGCAATATCTTCTTGTGTATATCCTTTCTCTTTTCTTAATCTCGCTAATCTTTGACCAAATGTTTCTTTCATAATTTTTACCGTCCTTTTTCTTTACGGTTTTAGTTTATTAATTATTATTCGTAGAGTTTATAACTAGTTCGTTGATTCACTCAACTAATAGTGGAATTTAAAAAAATAAAGGATAAAATCCTTTAAATTTTTATATTTCAATTATAAATAAGTGATTGTTAATGCGTTAAGGGCCACTCTACCAGAAGTGCCTTCATTATTATAATTAGTCATCGTAATGGAAGTTATTGGAGTAACAAAACTAAATTCTTCTTCGATAGAAGGAACAAAGCTTGGATCCGCTAGTGTTAAATTAATCGAATTATCACCAACATTAAATTTAGCAATCTTATCGATATTCATTTCACTAGTTTGTTCATTATATTTCATGAAGTTTCTGACATTAACTTTAATAGATGTGACTTGTTTAGCAAAATTAAAGGTCATAGAACCAGTGTGTTTAGCGCTACCAAATGTTAATGATGTATCATTAGTGTCTCCAACTGGTTGGAAGAATATTGTTTCCGCGGTATATGAAGATATAAAGCCATCAAACATACTTTCTAAGGCAATATCACCTTTTTTACCTGAACCACTACCTTCAACAGCGGAGGCTGCAGTCATACCCTCTCTAGTATTAGAGCCTAAGAATGTAAATGTTTTTGTGTTACCACTAGATTCACTAGTGGACGTTGTTTCTTGATTAGAATCAGTGTTATTAGATTCTTTATTCTTTTTAGGTGTACATCCTATTAATAGAATTAATAAAGGTAAACTATATAATAATTTCTTATTCATATATTTTATTTAGCTTTCTTTTTCTTTCTAATAACGATGATAACTACTACTGTTACAATAATCGCTAAAGCGAGAACTGAGCCTCCGATAATTAATCCTAATCCCCATGGGGTAAGAACATATTCATATTCTTTTTCTCCGCTTCCACCACCTGGTTGACTGGTAGAAGAGGAAGAATCTCCTCCAGGAGTTGGAGCAGGTTTATCACCGTATTGGGTATATCCTTCTACATCTCCCCATAATTTATCAGCGTAATTAGGATGATCGATAAATGGGTTTCTATTACCTTGGATATTAGCGAGTTTATTATTAACACTAGCTTCCCATTCATCCACTGGATCTAAAGAAGACCAAGCGGAGAATAGTTTAATAGCGTATTCAGTTAAACCGAAGTGCTTAGAAGCGCTACCACTAAAAGTGGAACTACCACCTGATGTCCAAGAATAGGAATTAGCGTATTTAGCAATGGCATAGAAATGGATTCTTGCAAAATCGCCTTTTACAGAATCATTTGGTTCAAATACTGTACCAGAAAAGCCATATGTAGAAGCACTAGAACCGAGTTTAGAGAAACCACCATTAGAGGTATATGTTGCACTAGCAACAACACCCATCGGATGATTGCCTCTTTTGTTATTCACATAGCCATCGGTAGGAACAACGATAAATGGATCGGCACCTTGAGTTCCTGTGCCCGTGCCACCACCCCACCAAGATTGGGGAATGGAGTGTTCTCTATTATAACAGCTGCCTTCACCAGAATAGGATCCACATTGATTTCCTCCAGGAGAAAAACTAGAGGAGCTGGAATAATAATCAAATATTTTATTATTCTTCACATAAGCAGTTTTATAGGTGTTCCATAACTGGTTATAAGAACCAGCTTGTCCTGGTGAAGTAATGGTTCTTAATTCATTTAATAAATCTTGAGCGGTTTTATTGTTAAATGCTTCATCACATTTGGAATAATCATTAATGTTAATCGCTGCGTTAGCTTTATTAACGTTATTATTTCTTAATGAAGAAACTAAACATAAAGAAAGAGAGATACCCATTAAAGAAATAATTGGTAGCGATTTAAAAAATCTTTTATTGATAGCCATAATAATAAAATGTCCTTACTAATATATTATATATTACTTATTATCTTTTTTCTCTCTTTAGCATAAAGAAATAAAAGATCACTAAATATAATGCAGCGGAAGCAGCGATTATCGAGACAGTTATAAAATATTTCGTGGGTATATCACTTAAGGAAACCTTAAATAACATTTTATTAGATATTGAATAAATTAAATTAAAGGTAATAGGTATAAAGATATTATTTGTGTATTCATATAAGAAGCCTAAGATAATACCCACGCCGAAGAATAAAGCGACTTCAATTAATTCAATAGGAGCGATGACGCCTCTACCATCATATAGCATAGTAAAGAAATGACATCCGGCGAATATTGCCGCGGTAGTTAAGATACGGAATATCTTATGTCCAATAGTGAGATTTCTTTGGATGATATATCTAAATAATATTTCTTCTTCTAATACTGTGACGATAATAGTTAAAAATCTTAATATCTCTAATGTATTATTACCATCATTATTGAAGATAGTATCAAATGGATTAGTAAAAGAAGAATTTGATACCACACCTAAATAAAATAGATTAGTAAAGGCCACAAAAAATAATGGTAATAATAAGAATAGATTAGAGAATCTAGTTTTACCTGTATAGCTTTTAGCAATCTTAGTAAATATAGAAAATAAAATCACAAACACTAAGAAAGCACTTCTTATACCAAGTTCCACTCCTTGAATCACATATAAATCATTAGTGAACAAGTATGTTGGGAAAGAGATGATTATAAGATATATAAGCATCGTAATTGATATATAAAGAATATTTTTGTTTTTCATAGTCTGTTTTAATACTAAAACACTTTTATTAATTTATTACAAGTATTTATTATTTAAATCTTTTCTTTCTTTTTTCATTAGAAAGATGAATTGATGAGATTAAATCACTATTAGTTAAATGGGATAAGGCTAATGTATCTTTCGGTAGACATTTACCAGAATAACCAATTGATGGTTTATTATAATAATCTCCAATTCTTGGATCTAAAGACACTCCATTAATGACATTATTTGTATTTATATCATTATCATTAGCGAAGCTATCTAATTCATTGAAATAAGCCACTCTCATGGCTAAATAAGCATTAGAAAATAGTTTTACTGCTTCCGCTTCTTTACTAGTCATTATTAAGCTATGAGGATGATTATAAACTGATGATAGTAATAAATTATTTAGTTTCTTAATCTTATTATTTTTCATATTGTTACAGCCAATAATAATACGAGATGGTCTTCTCATATCTTCTACCGCTGTTTTCTCTCTTAAAAACTCTGGACAATAAATAATATTGTTATCTTTTAATGATGATGTAAATCCGATGTTACAAGTGGATTTAATAACTATTATTACTTTATTGTTAACACATCTAATATTATTAATAACTTCTTTAACAATAGATGTATCTAGTAATCCACTATTTTCATCATAATTTGTGGGTACACATATAAATATGAAATCTATATCTTTATCTAAATAAATATCATTATTAGGTAATATGGCTTTTATATTAGATTCTTTATTTAATTTATTAACTCTATCAACATTAGAATCCACTAAGATTATTTCATTATTATCTTTTAATACAGTGGCTAAAGAATAACCAACATATCCCGCACCAACGATAATGATCTTACATATATCATTAATGTTCTTATTAGATTCATATTGATTTAATTTATTAACACAATCTAAATACTTACCACTATTAAGATATTTATAATCATTCTCTAATCTTTTATATGTTCTTATAGAAACACCACATATATTAGATGCCTCTGTCTGATTTAATTTCTTAGATATTCTTACTTCTTTTAAATTCATATCTTCATTATAAAAGAAAAGTGCCAAATTGGCACTATAGAAATATTATTCTTTATGTATTGCCAATAGTAGATTAACCACAATAATGGAATATAGATATTTTCGATATACAAAATCTCTTTTAATTTAAGGAAATTATATTGTCTCCAATTTATGAATACATAGCGAGTTTTAGAAGCCAAAAAGACCCGTGTACCAAAGCCATTGAAACACGAGCCACAAATTATGCAATAATTCAATTATTGATTACACAGTTTTCTAAGCAATTCTGTCGAATCAATTAGTTCACTATAACTATATGTCCTATTGTTGTTGGGATGATCGATTGCGTTTCTAATATAGGTTGGCAGGGTACGATATGTTCTGTTTCCGTATGTATCAACTTTTAGATGAACATTACTATCAAAAAAACAAGACTCAAAAATTTTGTTATCAGTTTCCAATATAGATGATTCGGTACCAACTTGGTGCTGATAAACAGAATAAAGCGCATTATGATAATCAATTGAATATACATTAAAAGCTTTATAGTTGATTTCTGACGAAGTGATGGTTCCCAAAATATCTGGCGCTATTATGTTTTCCGATTCAATAGTTCCTTTATTATCTTTTAAAATTATGACTAAACAGTTGCTCTTTTTTAAAGCAGATTCAACAACATACTCACTATGAGTTGCCATAATAATTTGTGCGGTTAGTCCACTATTCTTTTTAAATAAATCGCAATAATAATCTAGTATTTTTCTTTGCCATTGCGGATGAAGTGATAATTCTGGCTCGTCAATCAAAACAATGCCGTCATCCATATTGCCAGCATTTTTAAGTAATCTGCCACCACGTAAAACAATTTGTTTCTCACCTGTGCTTAAATCATTAATATCAATCGCTTTATTGTTCTTTTTAAAAATAATCGGAAAACTGTTGTTAATAGGTTCACCAACTCCATCAAATTTAAGACTCTCAAAAAATGAATTAAATGCATTTTTAAATCTGGACATTCTACTAACTTTATCGAATTCTTCTTGAATTTTAGAGGCTAATAAATTAGGGTTTGATTGGCTAAACTTTTTATAATTCTTATCATCGATAGAGTCGATATCAATAAGCAGTTGCTTTATATCAGTATAGTCATCTCCATCAAAATCTTTCTTTTCGTCATCCACATCTTTGGCCGAAATTGTGTTGATGTCCATCAGTTGAAAACCGGATCTTGCTTTAGAATACGCAAAACTCTTTGTACAAATATTGTATGGAGCCTTAATATCGTTTGTTAGATTTAAAGCAATTGGACTTTTTTGCATTGAATCATCAATAGAAAAGTGTTCTATTCTATTATATTTTTTATTAACCAAATATACCGTATGGCCATTGATCGAATAAGTTATGTTATCAATCTCTCCCAATTGAAATCTTTGGAATAAAGAAGATATAGCTTCTAGAATAGATGTTTTGCCACAACCGTTTTCACCAGCCAAAACAATAACTTCATATGGGTCACCATTTGGTTTTGTAAAATCTAATAATAATTTTCCCAGTTTACTACTATCAAACTGAATTTTTTTAATCATTCGCAATCACTTTTGTTTTATTATAACACATTGAAACATGCCTTTAGAGCAAAAAACTGGTCCTACTATACAAATCCATACAGTATAAATATGAAATAATAATGGATGCGATAAATAAGAAGATTATTAACCGATTATAATAATCCCGGTACTCATAATAAAAAAGCAAGCCACAATAATGCAACTTGCTTAATTAGAATGAACTCATATTACTCTCCGTTTTATTTTTTAATTTGTTTTTTGAGTTCTTTGTCTGGGATAAAGTTTTGACCAACGTGGTTATCTCTATCCTTGCTTCTGTTAATGTTTTGGCTCAATAGAGCATGTCCCGGCGTTCCGTCTTTTGCTCTAACGGCGGCAATGTCAAGATTGTCTTTTCGACAAGCTCTAGGATTTAATTCTTTGTAAGCATTAATTAAATCAGCTTCATTTGATGGTGACTTTCTGTTCGTCACAATCCTATTTGGATATTTTGGCATGTAAATTCCCTCCTTTCTTTATTTTCCTTTAAAAAACGAATATACATTCTCATAGTTATCAATTTCTCTTGTTAGACCATTGGCATATGCGATTGCCACATATACTACAGTAGAAAAATATCTATAGATAACATATGATTCTTCAGCATTTTTGCAATTAATTCTATCATTTAAAGAATTGATTGATTTAACGATTAATCCAGGATGTTCCATAATATTCGTTTCTTCGAAATCATTGTAATTCTTTTCCAGGAAATACAGCATCAACTCATTAAAATTGTTTTTAATGAAATCATTAGTCGTTCCATCATAGTGTTTGTTAATGTCTGATTTATATTCTTTTAAATGACCATATCTAGATTCGCT
>JAFRPF010000041.1 GCA_017429285.1 Bacilli bacterium | reverse complement strand
CACCACTAAAGGAATTATCGTAATTATCGTATTCAATATCCGCTATTTTACTTAAACCATAATAATAAGGAGTGGTTTCTAAGAAATATTTCTTTAAATCGAGAGCTCTTAAATAATATAAGTCCCTCATATCTTTGGAATAGAGGATCTCCGGGAAAACAGGATTAGTTTTATTTAAACCTAAATCGCTTTCATAAGAAGAAACATAGAAACGTTCCTTCATATTTCTATTCGCGTAAGAGAAATAGAAATGATTGTCGCTACAAAGAAAATCTAGTAGTTGATCATTTATGATTTCTGATTCTTCTAAAGATGTATTCTTTCCAATATTCTTTTTAATTTCGTCATTTAAAAGTGTATTATCTTTAATCGTATTCGGGAAATAACCTTGAGCAAAACACATCACAAATATATGAGCGTTTTTAATAAATATTGGTTTAGTAATTAATTTAATCGCGTTTTTAAATTTTTGATTTTTAAATCGATGATCTTTTAAAACACCTTTAAATAAATCTAATTGTTTTTCAAAATCTAAATTAGGATCACTATATTTATTAATTATTTCTTCAAATTGTTTATATAATTTTTCATCTTTACAATCATTTTTTGTTGTCTCTAAAGATAAAATAATATCCTTATTTTCTTTATATAAAGAAAGAAATGCGGTTCCTAAGGAAGAATTAAATAATGGATAGGAATCATCAAATTCCACTTTAAAGCCAAAATCATCAGAGAATTTTTCAAAATAAAATTCATAATCTTTATTTGGACAGTATATATAAATATCGTTTATGGAAACGCCTTCATCAATTAAAGAAGCAATCTTATTTAATGTATAAAAGATTTCATCAATAGAGGTTTCATAATTAATTAGGGGAAGTGCTAATTTATGGACTTCATTAAATCTATATTCCACTTCTAAAGAGAAAGCTTTTATTAAGTTACTCAGTTCTTGGTCTTTTTTAGAATAACCGTAAATAATGATCTTTTTATCTAAAAAGAACTGCTTTAAATAATCATTTTTAGTAATTAAATTATTATTAATTAAATCTATTTTTATTTCATATAAATCATTAATGGTCTCGTTTATATAAGGAATAAAAGGAATTATTCTTTTCGCATTATCGTAGGAATAATTGAATTTATTCATTAAATGGTTGATTACACCCTCTTTACATCTACCTAAATAATCTCCAATTAACGATTCTTTAGAAACTATTTTGACATCATTAAAGGAGTCTTCTTTTCGATAAAATGAAAGAAGATTTTTATGCATGGCAAATGGGGCGATTATCAATAATTTCATATAGTAATATTATAGTATTGAGGAGTATAAAAAATCAAATAGGTACATTGTACCTATTTGTTTTATTTAATATTTTTTATATATCTTAGAACTGTCTAGTAGCTTCGATAGCTTTCTTCCAACCAGCATATTTTTCTTCGACTTCTTTTTCGTTCATTTCTGGTTTATAGATAGCTTGATAGCAGTGAATGGATTTAATTTCTTCCAAATCTTTATAATAGCCACTGGCAAGACCCGCGAGATAAGCCACCCCTAAAGCGGTAGTTTCTAAACACTGTGGTAATTTGATTTCGGTATGCAAGATATCACTTTGGAATTGCATTAAGAATTTATTATGAGTGGCACCACCATCAACTTTTAGATTTTTTAAAACAACTTTGGTTTCATCTTTCATCACTTCAAAGACATCTTTACACTGATAAGCAATAGCTTCTAAACATGCTCTAACAAAGTGATTTCTAGTTGTACCTCTAGTCATACCGAAGGCTGAACCTCTAGCGTCATCATCCCAGTAAGGAGTACCTAAACCGACGAAAGCGGGAACAAAATACATGCCATTAGTGTCTTTAACTTCTAAAGCCATTTTTTCACTTTCACTAGCTTCATGTAGCATGCGCATTTGATCTCTTAACCACTGGACAACCGCACCACCAACGAAGACCGAACCTTCTAAAGCATAAGTGACTTTATCATTAATCTTCCAAGCGACTGTAGTTAATAAACCTTTCTTAGAAAGGACTGGTTTATCTCCTGTATTTAATAACATGAAGCAACCTGTGCCATAAGTATTCTTGCTTTCACCAACTTCAAAACATGTTTGACCGAATAAAGCGGCTTGTTGGTCACCAGCCACGCCACATATACTGACTTGACTTGAGAAGAAAGAAGCAGTCCCATAACAATATGAAGATGGTAAAACTTCAGGTAACATACATTTTGGAACGTTGAATAATTTTAATAATTCATCATCCCATTCATTAGTGTTAATGTTATATAACATTGTTCTGGAAGCATTTGAAACATCTGTGGCATGCACTAAACCATTAGTCATCTTATAAATAATCCAACTGTCCACTGTGCCAAATAATAGTTCTCCTTTTTCCGCTCTTTCTTGGCCATTTGGAATATGATCTAAAATAAAACGAATCTTACTGGCGGAGAAATAAGGATTAATCAATAAGCCTGTTTTTTCATGGATAAACTCTTTATCTTTTTCGTATTTATCGCATATATCAGCGGATTGTCTAGATTGCCAAACAATCGCGTTATATACTGGTAGACCAGTATTCTTATCCCAAATAATCGTTGTTTCTCTTTGATTAGTGATGCCGATAGAATCCACACTATTCATAGTGACGTTTTCTTGAACCAAAACTTCGTTTACGACATCGATAACACTAACCCAGATGGCTAAAGCATTAGCTTCCACCCATCCTGGTTTTGGAAATAAACATTCCACTTCTCTTTGAGCCTTAGAACAAATATGGCCTTCATGGTCAAAAAGAATAGCTCTAGTAGAAGTTGTACCTTGATCAACGGAAAGAATATATTTCTTCATTCTTTAGTTCCCCTTAGTGCGGAATAATTTTTCAATATCCGCGATTTCTTTTGGTATACCAATTGATAATACTTCACATGTTTTTTCGTGAATCAAGACGTCATCTTCAATACGAACACCGATGCCTAAATCCGCAAAATATAGACCTGGCTCAACAGTGATGACATTACCTTCTTCAAGAGGCTTCTCTCTATTAGAAGCGTCATGTGTATCTAAACCTAAATGGTGGCTGACATTGTGATAATAAACTTTTTGAATATCGTCTTCCTTCTTTAATAAGGAAAGTCTGACGCATTCATTTTTCAAAAATTCTTTAGCAAAAGCCTGCAAATCAGCGATGGTTAACCCAGCATGAGCATATTCAATAACCGCTTTATTACAATTCAAAACCGCTTCGTAAATAAGTTTTGCTTTACCAGTAAATACACCATCAACTGGGAAGGTTCTAGAAATATCAGCGCAATAACCATTGCTCTTATAACCAAGATCGAATAAGACTAAGTCCCCAGCCTTCACAGCAGATGTCTGGGTTGGGTAATGTAAGCAAGTTCCATTTTTTCCTGCCGCGACAATAGTAGGGAAAGCTAAAGAGGAACGATTATGGCTTCTTCCAAAGAATTCGAAGATATCCGCTAATTCATATTCCATAATTCCTGGTTTTAAGGAAAGAATTAATTTATTAATACCTAAATTAGTCGCGGCAATCGCATCTTTAAGTTGTTCAATTTCATATTGGCTTTTCACCATTCTTAAAGAAGTGATTAAAGGTTTGACGTCTAAAACATGTAGTCCTTCATATTTAGATTCCATCTCTTCCATAAAGTTAATCGTGGATTGGCTATCACCAATTTTGTGTTCTGGAGTTAAATCTAAATATAAAGTTTCGATATAACCATATTGGTTATTTTCTCTTGTTAAAGAAAGGTTAAGCATGTTATCGAAGTTGTCACTGCTATAAACATTTTGTAAGCCACTTAATTGTTCAGCTTCTTCAAATGTTAATCTTCTACCAGTCCATTTTTCTTTAAGCTCATTATATTCATCGACGAATAAATAACATTTTCTCACACCTAAAGCTTTAACCATGATTAAAGCGCTGTGTTCTTGACTAATATTTGTTAAATAATAAAACGAATTATTAACCACGAATGGATATAATTCATCTTCTGTAGCAACTTTGCTAACACCAGAAAAGATAACGGCTACACTATTATCAGCCATTAAGGAAAATAAATTTTCTCTTCTTCTATCAAGTTCAGTCATCTCAATTCTCCTTTATAATCGCTTCAATAGCGGGTTTAATCTCATCTAAGGTGATTTGTTCCACTAAACCTTTATCAACTAAAGAAGTATTTAAACTTACCAAAGGTAATTTCGCTAAAATATCAAATTTCATCTCTTTGGAGAATTTCTCTAAATGAGATTCACCAAATAAGGAAATATGTTTACCACAATCAGGGCAAACTAGATATGACATATTTTCAATAACACCTAAGACTTTAATATTCATCATATTGGCCATCTTGATTGCTTTAGTGACAATCAAAGAAACTAAATCTTGAGGTGAAGTAACAATAATTAAATCATCAACAGGTAATTGTTGGAAAACAGTTAAGGCCACATCTCCAGTTCCTGGAGGCATATCGATTAATAAATAATCTAACTCTTCCCACAAAACCTCTTCATAGAACTGTTTAATTAATCCACCTAATAACGGTCCCCTCCAAACGATTGGGTCGGATTCATCTTCTAGAAGAAGATTTGCAGACATTATTTTAATTCCACCATTAGAAACAAGTGGATAGATTAATCCATCTTCACCATAGGCTTTTTCTTTAATCCCAAAAGCCTTAGGAATAGAAGGTCCAGTAATGTCAGCGTCTAAAATACCAACTTTATAGCCTTGTCTATTTAAATAGACCGCTAAAAGAGAGGTGATATATGATTTACCAACGCCACCTTTGCCTGATAAAACGCCAATAATCTTTTTGATTTTGCTTCTATCATTTAATTTTGCTTTTTCAATTCTGCTCGAACAATTTTCTTCGCCGCAAGAACTGCAATCATGATTACAATCTGCCATATATTTCTCCTTATTCAATGCCTGCTACTTTTAAGACGTTAACTCCGGATTGTACATAGGTGCGTAATAATCTACCCGCGCCTAATAAAGTTCCACCGAAATATCTAACGACCACTAAAGCAACTTTATTTAAATCTTTCTTGAGTAATAACTCTAAAAGAGGTCTTCCTGCCGTTCCTTTTGGTTCACGATCATCGCATGATTTAGTTTTGTTATCAATGCGATAAGCATAAACAATATGTCGAGCCTTGGAATGTTCTTTGCTTATCTTGTTCAATTCTTTTTTGAAATTTTCAGGTTCATCAATCGGAAATAAAATCGCAATAAACTTCGATTTCATGACTTCCGTTAAACATTGATATCTTTGACTAATTTCCATAAAAATGTGAAGAATAACATAAGTTATTACTACAAAATGTTCCTTAATTAGTGTATAGTCTTTTCTATAAGAAAGAAACAAAAATGTTATTCGAAAAGAAAAATTGTCCAGAATGTGGAAGTAGATATGACGTAGTTGAGCCTACTTGTCCCACATGCGGTAAAAGAGATGAAAATTTTGAACAATACAAGATCCCATCTAATTTATTGTGGTTACCTATCTATAAACAAATTTTATTATTTGTTATTGGATTAGTGGGTCTTAACGTCGTCGGCTTTATCGTCGAGATTTTTGCTATCCTCATGCCAGAAGGCACTTTTTCTGAAGCTGGATACACCACTTTTGTAAATACAGCAAGATACGTGATTGTCTTTATTGGTATGCTTGCTCTTATATGGAAAGACTTCCCAAAATTTAGAAGGTTCTTTGATAGAGCAAAGCCCTATCTTCTCGGTTTAGCAGGAGGCGCGGCTATCTTAGCGGCTAATATCCTACTTAATCTAATCACACAAGCGATATATCCTACACCTGAGAATACAAACCAACAGACAGTTGACAGTGTTATCACCGCTTTTCCAATTATTTCGATATTCGTCATTGGTTTAATTGGACCAGCAGTTGAAGAATTAACATATAGGTTAGGATTATATACATTTTTAAGAAGAATTAATAAACCTGTTGCTTATATAGTAACCTCTATAATTTTCGGCTTAATTCATTTTGATTTCTTTGCGGGAACCGCTACTGGTTACATCATCGAATTAGTCAATTTACCAACCTATATTGTAGTAGGGTTCTTATTTTGCTTATGGTATGAGAAATTTGGTTTAGCATCTTCAATTGTAGCTCACCAATTTAATAACCTATTTTCTATACTAATGACTGTAATATCTAATCTTGTTAAATAATTATGAAAGAGAAAAAAGGAATTGCGTTATTATCATCTTTTTGGATCAAGGTAATTGCTCTAGTTACCATGACTTTTGATCATGTCGGGGCAATGCTAATGCAAAATGTAGGAGGAAATTATACTCTAGCGATAGTTTTTAGACTAATAGGAAGAATTGCTTTACCTTTATTTTGCTTCATGATTTATGAAGGAATTATCCATACTAAAAATCCTGGCAAATATTTCTTAAGATTAGGAATCATGGCCACTGTTATATCTGTGGGTATGATATTAATTGAATATTTACCTATTTTTAATGGTTTCTCGATAAGAGATCAGGGCAATATTTTTATTGATTTATTATTAGGTGCATTAGCAGTTTATTTATTAAGAAGAAAAGAATGGTATTTTAAGTTATTAGCCCTACTTCCTTTTGGAATCTCAATCGCTTCTTTTATAGTAACTTCTACAGAATTCTCCACTACCATGATTATTCATTGGTTCCCTTTCTTTTTAAGAATGCAATATCATTTCTATTCAGTGGGTATGATTATCTTATTTTATGTGGGTGGTCTATTATCCGATTTATTCTTAAAATCACACAGCAATAAATCCGGTATCCCATTTGAAACTTTAAAAGGTTCAATCATCGAAAGATATTCTTTGAATATTATTAACTTAGGTGTGGTATTTATTGCGACTGGTCTTTTCTTTATCATTGCGATGCTTCTGCCAACCCAATATGTCTATTGGCATACCGACTATCAAAACTTTGCAATAATAGCTGGAGCATTTGTTTTGCTATATAATGGCCAGCGCGGTTATAATGCTAAATGGTTCCAATATGGTAGCTATCTATACTACCCCGTTCACTTATTAGTGATATATGGAATCGGATTCTTAATATAAGGAGATAAATTATGATTGTACATGTTGATAATTTAAATGAATTCAATGAAAAAATTGCTTCTGGAAAAGTCTTAGTAGACTTCTTTGCTACTTGGTGTGGACCATGCAAAATGCTTTCACCAGTAATCGAAGATATTGATAAAAAGCAAGAAGTGGGAGATTTATTAATCGTTAAAGTGGACGTTGATGAAGCTGGTGAGATTGCCGCTAGATTCAATGTTCAATCTATCCCAACCTTAATCTTATTTGAAAACGGTAAGGCGGTTAAAAGCGCTTTAGGTTATATGCCGAAACCACAATTATTAAGTTTCTTGAAATAATAATTTGAATTATTAGTTACCGCTATTATATAATATGTAGCGCTAACTGCAGGTGTAGTTCAGTGGTAGAACACTAGCCTTCCAAGCTAGTTATGCGGGTTCGATTCCCGTCACCTGCTCCAGACAGCAAAAAACAGACCAATAAGGTCTGTTTCTTTTATTGATTAACTGCATAGACTTGGATTAAGTAATCTTTTAATACTTTGTTGGCCCATTTTCTAAAAAGAATGCCTCTTTTTGACCTTACTCGATAGCCAACAGAAATTATTACATCCAAGTTGTAATAGACAGGTGGCCTATAATTTGGATTGCCTTCATTTTAACTTTTATGCATTTTTTGCATAGAAGTATTTTTGTCTAACTCGCTTTCTCTAAAAATGTTATTAAATTTACTATTATTTCTATTTCATTTGGATTTAACACGACAACCAACAGAAATAATCATATCCAAGTTATATAACTTAGTCGTATAACGTTGAACACTTAACGAACCCATATGTGCGCTTTCCGCACATGTGCTTTTTTTCTATGTAGATCTCAAACCACATAGTCTTTCTATATTAAACATAATTTATTTTAATACATACATGTATTATTTAAGATAATCTTTCAATTTTAACTTTTTTTCTTTAAGAAAATCGAAATATAAAATATAGTTGTTAATATGAATTACGAAATTGTTTTAGCGACTAATAACGCTCATAAGTTAAAAGAAGTAAGAGAGATATTATCTTCACATAAGATTGTTGTCTATGGACTATCTGATTTAGGTCTTAAGCCCGAAGAGGTAGAAGAAAACGCAGATACATATTGCGGTAATGCTTTAATTAAAGCGAGAGCAGTTCAAAAATTAACTACCCTACCTATCATAGCTGATGACTCAGGATTAGAAATTGAAGCCATGGATAATAAACCAGGCCTTCATAGCGCGAGATTTGCTACAGAATGTGGGGGTCATGATTCCGCTATTAAATACATTCTTCATCTATTAAAAGATAAGGAAAATCGTAAAGCGAGATTTGTTTGTAACATCGTCTTATTAAACGTTGAAGAGAAACCATTATTATTCGAAGGCATTGCTCCTGGAGTTATTGCTTTAGAGAAATATGGCGAAGGCGGTTTCGGTTATGATCCAGTCTTTATCTCTGATGAATTAGGTAAAACATTTGCAGAAGCCAGTGAAGAAGAAAAAAATAAAGCTTCTCACCGCGGAAAAGCTCTTAAAAAATTATTAACTTATTTGAAAATCAACGGAAAAGCCGCCTAAATGCGCGGTTTTTTTAACATTTGACCAAAAATTAAACGTAAGGCTAAGAAGGTCAAAATACCAACGCTAGCTAATATTCCAAGCACTAAGAAAACGATGCTATTTTGATATTGTCTCACAGAGAAATAAGTAATAAAGGAAGCGATGGCGACAACACCAAATAGAGCCATATAGACAAAGGATGTAGAAAACACTTTAAACATATGATGATATCTTAAAGTGAAGATATTCTCTTTAATTAATCTTAGTTTTTTATTTCTCGCGTCTAATGTCGATAAACGATATTTGTCTAATTTATAAGCGCTATTATATCGACCATTAGTAATTAAAGGATCGCCACTTCTTCCAAAGTTAGCAAAATAATGTTCTTGACCATCACATGTGATGGTTGTGACTTTATATTCCTTTTCAAATTCTTTAATTGATTCATTAACCTCTTTCGCACGATCTTCAGCATCTAATAATGAGAATTCTGAAGCAATAAATCTTTTAAGAGAAATCATGGCTTTAATATGGTTGTAATAGAGTTTTATGCATTCAGTATCAAAGAAACAATTCTTTAAAGTTAAAGCTTTTTTAAGATGAATTAGATAATTAACCGTACATCTTTCTAACGCTAATAAGAAAATTAAATAACGATCTTTAAAAGCATGGGTTCTAAATAATTCAGGAGTTAATTCTAATAACTCTAAAACTTCAGTAAATCTTTCTCTTCTCACAGTGGATAGATAAGCAAGGGATAATAAACGACCAATTTTTGCATCTAAATTGGTAGGTTCTAATTCCAAAACATAAGCGTATAACGCATACGCTAGTTGAGGTTCACCAGCATTCTTTAAATAAAAAGTAGCTTTACGAACGTATTTGGTGATGACTTTTTGATAATTAGCGATAGCAAATCTAGGACGATATTTTTTACCACAGTGTGGGCAATAGCAAAATCTAACATCAGGGTTAACGTCAAAAATACGACGAACTTCATCGTTTTTATTACAGTTTGTGCAGTAACCTTTTACTATCGCCATAACGCTATTATTATAGTTCCTTTTCTATATGTTTACTGATTTGAGAAACTTTACGATAAATCTTATTCGGCTTTTCTTTTGTGTAGAATTTGCCATTCATATATAAAATCTTACCGTTAATCATTGTCATTTTGATGTTTTCTTTTGAACCACTATAAACAATATTATTAATAATATTATTAATAGGTTGCATATTAGGTCTAGATAAATCAATTTCAATTAAGTCGGCTTTTTTGTTAACTTCTAAAACATCTGAATCCTTTAATCCCATCGCTTTAGCGCCGTTCACTGTCGCCATTTTTAAAATCTCAAATGCGGTAAATGAAGAAGAATTCTTTAATGTGAGATTTTGTAAAGAGAATAATAAAGTCATCTCTTTAAACATATCTAAACAGTTGTTACTAGCAGGTCCATCAGTGCCGATAGCGATATTTAATCCTTTATCAAAATATTTTCTAATCGGAGCGATACCACTGGCTAATTTAGAATTACTACCTGGACAGGTCACAATAAAGCAATTGTGTTTTTTAAATATTTCAATATCTTCATCACTAAAGTGACAACAATGATATCCGCCACCACCATAATCGAATGCACCCATCTTATCTAGATAAGCGACTGGTGACATACCTCTATTTTCATAGCATTCTTTAACTTCTTTGCTAGTTTCAGCAATGTGTGTATAAAATGGAGCTTTTAAAATGTGACAAGCTTCCACTACTTTTTCTAATTCGCCATCCGCCAATGTGTATTCAGAGTGAATGCCTAAACAATAACTAACTAACGAATCTTTATCATTCAAAGAATGGTAAAAATCAACTAATTTCTGAACAGAATTAAATTGAGTATTATATGTTCCTAATAACACAATTCTCATACCCATTTCTTCCGCAGCTCGAGCGGATTCAACCGGTGAATAATATTGGTCAAAACAAGCGGTGATACCAGAGGTAAGATATTCTAAAAAAGAGATCTTATCCATCCAATAAACATCATCTTTTTTAAATTTTGCTTCGCGAGGAAAAACAACATCGAATAGCCATTCATGTAATGGAAGATCATCCGCTTTGCTTCTTAAAAAAGACATCGCACTATGAGTGTGAGCGTTTTTGAATCCTGGCATTATGACATTACCTTTGCAGTTATGGGTTATATCAAAAGGTCCATATTTAAGATAATCGTCGCCTATATATTTGATACGATCATCTTCAATAACTATGTTGGTGAAGATAATATTATCATCCACCATTTTTAATAATCGGGCATTTCTTAATAATGTTCTCATACTTTAATTATTATAATTAATTCTAGAAAAATCTTAAACTCATTCTTTAAAAAGATGTTTGTCTTAATAAATTTAGGACAAAAAGAATTATTTAAGTGATACAATAATTTTAGAAATTATATGGAAGTCGCAGTTCTTAAAAAACCAAAGAAAAAAATGAAGAAATGGCCAATCGTTCTCATCATTTCTCTTTTACTTGTTATTATTTTGCCAATTGCCCTTATCTATATTTTTATCTACGATCCAAATACCAAAAACATTGATTTGAAACCAAACGTTACCTTACAAAATATCGGTAATCGCATTATGGTGGATTCTTTAGATAATGCTGAAAAAGATAATAACATCCATATCGAAGCCACCGAAGCAGATATGGATAACGTTTTACATTTTGGTATGGAAAAAGCTGGTAAAAATCCAGTCATTAAAAAAGCATATTTATATGTAAACGAAAATCGATATAACTTTTATGTCGATTTAGACTTAACTGTTTTAAAAACAAGGGTGAAAGTATTTACCGAAATGGAAGAAAGTGAAGATAAATCTTCCTTCAATTTTAAGATTAACGATATCACTTTAGGTCAAGTCAGTGGTCTAAATGGCCCAATGTCTGGCTTATTAAAAAGAATTGTTAATGGAGAAATGGTAACATCCTTTATTAAATCCGCTGGATTATCTTTAAGATTTGACAGTGAAAAAATGCTTCTTATCTATGATAAATCCGATATCATGAAAGATCTTACTTCCTTAACAGGTAATAACGCGGATAATTTATATTTCAACATCATGGATACGATGTTAACTCAAGAAATGATTAAATTTGATATTAACAAACCGACATTTATTGAAGGCAATGTTGATTTGTCTTTACTAGAAACTAATGATTTGGTTACCGATGATGAAGCACACCTTAAGATTCAACCATCGGATGTGGTTAGTAAAGTCAAAGATAAATTAACCACTATGGTCAATGAAGGTGATTTAGAACCTAACGACCATAATCTAAAAACCGCTTTTAAATTCTTATTTAACGGTTACCAAACCTTAGATGAAGAGCAAAAAGAATATATTAATGATTTAGATTTCACTATAGTGGACATCGATGAAAACAGCGAATATAAAGGTTTTAACTTAAGTGAAACCGCTACTCAATTAGTGGAGAAAATGAAAACAACTGTCGACACTCATGCTTTAGTTCATGACCATGCTTTAGATGTTTGCTATTTAAGTGAAGAAGATGTCAATAATTACGCCGCTGGTAGAAATATCGTTGGTCACACCACTTTATTACATAGATTAGGTGAAGACGGCAAATATAAAATTAATTTTATAACTATCGATAATTTCTATATCAACCTCTACACCCCTATTTCTGGTCCTAGAACTGGAGATATGATTGCGGAAATGGTCTGTAAAATTAATGTTAATGGTTTCCATACATCCTTAACATTTGACACAACATTAGATGAAGAAAATGAAGCCACAAATTGTATGGTGTTTAATGTTGATCAAATAAAATTTGGTAGTATCGGTGCTGAAAACTTAAAAGATGATTTCTTCGCTATTATCGATGATGCTTTAAACGGATCGGGTAGTGATCCATCCTTAAAAGCCAATAAAGATGATTACACTATCACTTTGGATTTCAATCAAATTATTGAATATTCAAAAACACAAGTAAAAACTGAATTACAAAATGCTGGCCAAAGTGGCGATGTTGATGCCGCTTTCGCTGCTAATAATCTAGACTTTAATATCGTTGGAGAAGATCGTTCCTCTGACGGACTAGTCAAAATCAAATTATTAGAACCATTACATTAAAGGAGTTTCTTTATGGGTATATATGAAGAATTAAAAGAGAGAGGATTGCTCGCTCAAGTTACTGATGAAAATGAAATAAGAGACCTTATTAATAACGGTAAGGCAACATTTTATATTGGCTTTGATCCTACCGCTGACTCATTACATGTCGGTCATTTTATGACCCTTGTTCTTATGAAAAGATTACAACAAGCCGGTAATAAACCTATCGCCCTTTTAGGCGGAGGAACTGGCATGATTGGTGATCCTTCTGGAAGAAGTGATCTAAGAAAAGTTTTAACTATTCAAGATATCGATCACAATATTGAATGCTTTAAAAAGCAAATGTCGAGATTTATCGATTTCTCTAATGGAAAAGCGATGTTAATTAATAACGCTGATTGGCTTAGAGGACTTAATTATATTGAATTATTAAGAGATGTCGGAGCATGTTTCTCTGTTAATCATATGCTAGCAGCGGAATGTTATAAGCAAAGAATGGAAAGAGGCTTATCTTTCTTAGAATTTAACTACATGATCATGCAAGCTTATGACTTCTATTATTTACATGAACACTATCACTGCAATATGCAATTCGGTGGAGATGACCAATGGTCAAATATGCTTGCCGGTACAGAATTAATTAGAAAGAAAACTGGTAAAGATGCCTACGCAATGACCATCACACTATTATTAAATAGTGAAGGTAAGAAAATGGGCAAGACCGCTTCTGGAGCGGTTTGGCTAGATCCAAATAAAACATCTCCATTTGATTTCTACCAATATTGGAGAAATATCGAAGATGCTGATGTTATGAAGTGTTTAAAGATGCTAACCTTTATTCCATTAGAAACAATAAAAGAAATGGAATCTTGGCCAAACGAACGTATCAATGAAAAGAAGATGATTCTTGCTCATGAATTAACTGAATTAGTCCACGGTAAAGAAGAAGCCGATAAAGCGGAAGCGGCCGCTAAAGCCTTATTCTCTGGACAAGGCGATGATTCCAATATGCCAACAACTGAATTAGAAAATGTTTCTAGTGAAGGTATCGCTTTATTAGATGCGATGGTTATCGCGAAATTAATTACTAGTAAAGGTGAAGGTAGAAGACTCATCGAACAAGGTGGCGTCTCCGTTAATAACGAAAAGGTAAATGATGTCTATTTAGTTTTAACTAAAGAAAGCCTAAAAGAAGGCGTCAAAATTAAAAAAGGGAAGAAAATCTTCCACAAAATTATCTTAAAATAGAAAGCACTTCGGTGCTTTTTAAATACTTTCCGCGACTTTTTCAGCGCTAGAAAAAGCCCACATGATGTTATAGCCACCGCAGATCGCGTCGATATTAATAACTTCACCAATAAAATAAATATTATTTTCTTTCTTGCTGGAAAGATCTTTATTTAAGTTAGATAAAATAACTCCTCCACTAGTTACTTGACTATTATCAAAGCCGTAGAAATCTTTAAAAGTAAAAATGGTGTTATGAATATCTAATTTATTATCTAAAAGATATTTGGCTAATTTTGGATTTAATAAAGACTCATAATCTCCTGACTTACCTTTAGCAAAATCAATATGTAAAGTGACATCTTTTTTATTATCTAAACAGTTTATGTAATGACTCATATTAAATATGACCATGCCACTTAAACCATCTTTTTTAAACAATAATTCTCCAGACTCTTCATGAATGAGCTTTTTACCTTGATATAAACAAACATCCACTTTGTGTCTTAAGCCATCCACAAGATGGGTATTTTCTTTTGTTTTAATCGGGCATAAAGATGGTGATTCTTTTTTAATTTCATAACCATGTTTTAATAAAACATCCCAGAAAACACCGTTACTACCGAGTTTAGGAGACGATTTTCCGCCCACTGAAATAATTAATGAATCGTATTTAAAAGTTCCTCTATCGGTCAATAATTGGCCGTTTTGATAATCTTTTACTTCTATTGATAGGTGAATATTGATGTTTAATTCTTTAATTCTCTTATTTAAAAAATAAGCAACAGTTTCCGCGGACTCGCTATATGGATAAATTAAACTATTGATGTTTTTTGATTCCACACCAATGGATTTAAAGTATTTAATAATCTCTTCATAATTAAATGAAGAAACAATCTCGTTAGCGAATTTATCGTTATATTGGTTATTAATAGCTTCTGAATTAGCGAAATTACATTTTCCATTTCCAGTAGCGTAAATCTTTTTTAAGAGTTTATCGTTATGCTCAAAGATATCAACTATATAGTCATTATGTTTTTCTTTAATCCTAATTGCGGCGAAGCAACCAGAAATACCACCACCAACGATCGCTATTCTTTTCATTATCTAGTTTTATAAGTGATATTAGCTTCAAAAGAAGTACCTTCCACTTCTCCTTTTATATATTCAGGATTTTTATGATTAGAATAAAGGGATAAAACATTGTTATCTTTTAATTCTTTTTCATAATTGATCAAAAAATGGGAGATCTGATGAGTTTTATAAAAATCACTATCGTGAGTGTCGACAATATAATCGATATATTTAGTGTTATTAAGATGACCGTTTAGATCGATATCGCCATATCTCACTTTTCTTTCTTCCACTAAAGTGACTTCATCAGTTACTACTTTATGTGGTAATTCAAGTTCACCGTCTATATGTTCTTCTGGCAAGGTTTTACCTTCAAATGGTTTTAAACATACATTATGTTTTTCTCTATTAATGACCATCCATGTTGAACTAGCTTTAATTAAAACATTACCTTTTTCATCTTCCATTTGAAAATATCTTGGAAAGATAAATTTCTTATCTTCACCAGGGTAAGTCTTTAAGACCACTGTGGAAAGATATTTTGGCATCTTTAATATTTCAAGTTCAATACGAGTAATAACCCAATATAAACCTTTATCGATAGTTTCACTTTTTCCAATATTTAAAACTTCTGCATGTTCCGTAGCAACATCTTGCATCATACGGAAAAAGACCGGTAATTTTAAATCTAAAAACTGATCTACATCATTGCTACCAATAAAAAATTTCTTCTGATACATAACAATAATAGAATAATAAAATCTATATTATCATTTCAAGGAAATGTTAAGCTAATTGAACACGATTAATTCTAAATCTATTCTTATAGTCTAAAACATATTCAACGTTATGCTTGTTATCACCAATTTCAAATTCATCAGTTAAAGCGATATTTTCGTTTAAATATTTATGTTCAAAGTAAGCGAACGCATAGTTAATCGCTTCATCTCTGGTATGGAATTGTTTTGATATTGTAGCGGCGTGGCCGTTATTAATTGTTTCTAATGTATAGTATTTCATATATAAGTACCTCCTAATAGCCTTTTAACGTCTTGCCAAGGACGGGGCACTTATATTTGAGACCTTTATATTAGACCTTTTTAAAATATTGTCAAGAGGAATGATAAAAAAAGATATGCTTCGCATATCCCTTTATTGATTAAAATTTTTTTATAGATTTTTTAGCCAAAATCTTAGTCCCTCATTAAGGTATTTAGCCCAGGCTGCTTCATGATGAATCTCACTAGTGTCAATTATCATAGATAATTGCTCGTTAGTAAATCCTCTTTTTAAGAGGTATGTATAGGTATTATAAGTAGGCGCTAAGAAGATCTTTTCAAATTCTTTTCCACCAACATATAGGAATAATTTTCCGTTTTTATCGACATTTATATCGTATTCATCCATTATTTCCTTCCAACGATTCTTGCTATAAAAGAAGAAAGCTGGGGAGAAAGATAAGGAAAATCCGAAAATGTCTGGACGATAAATATAAGCATAAAAAGCCATGATTCCACCCATCGATGATCCACCAACAGCGGTGTGTTCTTTATCACTAATTGTAAAGAATAGATCATCAATAATTGGTTTTAGTTCGTTAGCGAAAAAGTCCACATATTTATCTGCATAAGAAACAAACTTACCACCTTCATTTTTAAAAACCATATTTCTCGGTTTATAAGGTGGACATAATTCTTTTGTTCTTTCTAAAGGAGTCTTTGGACAATCTATACCCACTGTAATAACGCCTGATAAACCTTCTTTCATCAATTTATGAACGGTTTTATCGAGTTCCCATTCACCATAAGCAGATAAATATCTATCAACTAGATTTTGTCCATCACTCATATAGATGACTGGATATCTTTTATCGGGGTTATTAAATTCATAATCTTCAGGTAGCCACACTCTAACCTTTCTTTTATTCTCTTTAGAGAAGGGTAAAGTGAAAACACTCTCATAATAGTAGCCGTATTTCATGCTACTAGGAGAAGATATATATCTTTTAAATTGACCTATTTTAGATGGGATTTGCATGGTTATTCGATTTTTTCAAAATCGGAAGCGCCGTGTTTACAAAGTGGGCAGATAAAATCTTCTGGAAGTTCATCACCTTCATAGACATAACCACAAACTTTGCAAACATAACCTTTTTTCTTCTCTTCTGGTTTTGGTTTGACATTACTTTGATAGTAATTATAGGTAAGTGTTGGATTGTTGTTTAGTTTCTTGGCTTCTTTCACCAAGCAGATAAACATGCCATGAGTTCCTAAATCGACATATTCTTCCACTTCTAAAGATAAGAAAGCATTAACATGATCTGGTAAAATCACTAAGCCGTTATTACTTCTAGTGACTTCTTCACCTTCAAATTTATTAACATCTCTGCCAGAAACAAAACCATATTTCTTAATCACATCAAAGGTTGTGTCTTGGCTTAAGATATTAACATTGAGTTTTTTAGTTTTCTTAATAACATCATGAGAATAGTTGGCCTTGTTAACATTGACCGCTACTCTAAATGGAGTGTCAGTTAACTGTGTAACTGTGTTAACTACCAAACCGTTATCTTTTTTGCCATCATTAGAAGTGACAACATATAAGCCGTATTCAATTTTAAATAAAGCTGTCTTATCAAATGATACTTCTTTTTCTTCTATAATCTCTTTTCTAGCTTGATATTCTTCCGTTAATGAATTGGCGAGTTTTTCAAGTTGTTCTAAAGATTTTTCTTCTAAAGAAGAATTGATAGTAACTACTGGAGAAAGAATATTTAAATTCTTACATCCTGATAATTTTTCTTTCATCACTTTCGCCGCTTGTGGGAACCAAGTGCCGTTTTCAATAATACCGATGACTTTATTTTGGAAATTTCTTTCCACTAAATGTTCAATGAAATTATTCATGAACGGGAAGATAGAAGCGTTATAAGTGGTTGTCGCTAAAACAATCTTAGAATATCTAAAAGCATCTTCAACACATTCCGCTAAATCACTTCTCGCTAAATCATTTAACGCAATCTTTGGGCAGCCTTTTTCTTCTATTTTCCTAGCTAAAAGTTCCGCTGCTTCTTTAGTGTGACCATAGACTGATGTATAGAAAATAGCGACACCATCAGTTTCACTTCTATAAGAAGACCAAATATCATAGAGATTTAAATAATATCCTAAATCTTTATCTAAGATAGGACCATGTAATGGGCATATTCTTTGAATATCTAATGTTGCCGCTTTCTTTAGTAAAGCTTGAACTTGCATGCCGTATTTACCAACGATACCGATATAATATCTTCTCGCTTCACAAGCCCAATCTTCTATAACATCCAAAGCTCCGAATTTACCAAATCCATCCGCAGAGAATAAAGTCTTATCATGACTATCATAAGTCACCATAACTTCTGGCCAGTGCACCATAGGTGCAAAGATAAATGTTAATGTATGTTTGCCTAAATTTAATGTATCCATATCATTAACCACTAATTTATGTTTTACTTCTTCGTGGAAGAATTGCTCCATCATCTTAAATGTCTTTGCATTTCCAATCACAAATGTGTCTGGATAAACACTTAAGAATCTCATAATATTCGCGGAGTGATCAGGTTCCATATGTTGAACCACTAAGTAATGTGGTTTTTGTTCCCCTAATACTTCTTTAATGTTTTTCATCCATTCATCGAAGAAATGAACGTCCACTGTATCCATAACAGCAATTAATTCATCTTTGATGACATAGGAATTATAAGCCATTCCATTAGGAACGACATATTGACCTTCAAATAAGTCGACTTGATGGTCATTCACGCCGACATAATATAATTCGTTTGTAAGTTTCTTCATATTATAAAACCTTGCCTAACCAAGCCTTTAAAGCTTCATCGCTTTTTTCAGCGTCATATCCACGGCAAGCAAAACCAGTTTTAACAATCGCGCCTTTCGCAGATGATTTAAGTTCGCTTTCTGCAAAACCCATCGCTCCTTCTTCATTCGTACAGAATGGAACGATCACCTTACCAAAGAAGTTATGGTCTTTAATAAAGGTAGCGACAATTCTTGGATAACTTCTATACCAGTTTGGGAATCCTAAAAAGATAACATCATATTCATCTAAAGATTCAATTTTATTAAAATATTTGACCCATCCTTCAGAATTCGCTCTTTTAACGCATTCTTGATAATTAAATGGATAAGGTTCTTCAGGCTCTAATTTCCACATTTCAGCGCCGGTTATTTTTTGAATCTTTTCAGCGAGAATTTCAGTGTAGCCTTTTTCAATAACTTCGATTTGTCCGTTGACAGAATTTTCTCCAACACGAGAGAAATAAACGATTAATTGTTTCATAATAATTAAACTCCTCAACAATTATGATATGGGAAAAATCTCTTTTTAAAAAGAGAAAAAGTGGTTATTTCACCACTTCTTCACGATATGTATCATGCGTTACTGGATTATATATTTCACTAATCCACATAATTGTGTGCGTGTTAACATCACCAATATTAGTAATTTGATGTGTGTAATAAGGGATGATATCCACTAATTTCGGATCATTTCCGTCCACGACATCTTTGATGATATCATTATCTTTTATATTTCTTTGAATAATTTCTGATTTACCAATAACGGTATAAAAGATTTCTTTTTTATAAGTATGATAATGACCACCTTTAGTGATTCCTGGATAAGCGACATTATCACTTATCTGACCCCACTTCTTCGACTTATATAATTCTTCAAAGCTGCCACGATTATCGCAAGCGAAATTGAATCCATATTCTTGTTCTGATAAATAATCGCAGAAAGTTTTAAATAACTTAAATTCAAATTCATTATGAAGGATTGGCAAGTGTCTAATCGATTCTATTTCGCCTTTGAAATAATAAAGCAAATCCGCGAGCTTACCTAAAGAACATTCATAGATAGGTTTAACATACAAGATGTCTTTACTTCCTTTATGATTTTTGCTATTTATAACACTTATGAATTCATCAACAATATCTTCAACATAGTTGAATTTCACGACATATTCCCTGTCTCTAATATAAATTTCTTCATCGTGAGCGATGTTATAACAGAAAGTCGCGCAAGCGGAATTATAATTTGGTCTACACCACTTTCCGAAAACGTTATATAAGCGATAGATGTAAACTGGTAAGTTTGAAGACAATAAATAATCTTCTCCCATTTTTTTACTTTTGCCATAATCATTATCAAGTTCCGCTTGAATAGAAGAAGACATGATTAGTGGTATATTTCTACCTGATTCTTTTATTAAATCCACTAATAATTTAGTGAAATTAGTGTTTCCATCATAGAATTCTTCGACTTTTAAAGGACGATTAATCCCGGCTAAATGAATGATGAAATCGGCTTCTTTAATGAAGGACTTTAATTCATCAATGCTATTATCGACATCATATTTAAAAACATTGAAATCATTTCTTTGTAATTTCAAACAAACATGTTTGCCAATAAAGCCACTAGCACCAGTCACTAATATATTCATATTATTTCTTCCAAATTTCTCTATTTACTAAGTCGATTTTACTCTTTATATGATTTACTACTCTAGAAGAAACATCACTAACATCATAATTCTCTGGAGTTTTTGCAAATTTATATCTCATTAGTTCTGTTTCAATGGCAAGCATGATGCCTTTTTTATCAATTCCAGAGACAATAATTGATCCTGCTTCCACACCTTCTGGTCTTTCAGTAGATGTTCTAATTAACACCGCTGGGAAATGTCTCATCGCACTTTCTTCAGTTAAAGTTCCAGAATCACTTAAAACAATAAAAGCGTTTTCTTGCAATTTCACATATTCTAAGAAACCTAAAGGTTTTAAGTTTCTCACTAATGGATGCATTTTAAAATTGTTAGCTTCTAGTCTTTTTCTAGTTCTTGGATGAGTGGAGAAAATAACGGGCATTTGATATTTTTCCGCAATCTCATTTATAGAAGGTAATAATTGATCAAAATTCTTTTTGATATCAATGTTTTCTTCTCTATGAGAAGAGACCACAATATATTTACCTTTTTCTAAGCCGAGTTGATTTAAGACATCACTTTTTTCAATTTTCTCATTATTCGCGTTTAATACTTCAAGCATTGGTGAACCAGTAATGAAAGTGAATTCTTTATCAATTCCTTCTTTCATTAAGTTCATATAAGCATGTTCGGTATAAGGAAGATTAATATCACTAATGTGATCAACAATTTTACGATTGATAGTTTCTGGGACGTTCCAGTCACCACATCTATTTCCGGCTTCCATATGGAAAATAGGAAGTTTAAGTCTTTTCGCACTGATCGCACATAATGCCGAATTTGTATCACCTAGAATAAGGACACAATCCGGATTTAGTTCTTTTAATAATTCATATGATTTACTAATGGCGTTACCGATCGTTTCTCCTAAGTGTTTTCCCGCGCAATTTAAATAATAATCAGGGGCTCTTAATTCTAATTCTTCAAAGAAGACTTGATTTAATTCATAGTCATAATTTTGTCCGGTGTGGATTAAAATATGTTCTATTTCTTCATCTTTATCTAAAGCTTTGATGACTTCTGATAATCTAATAATTTCTGGACGAGTTCCAATAATAGTTACAACTTTAATTTTCTTTTTATTCATGTTGTCTGACCTCTCCACCAAATAATTCCAGTTTCTTTAATAAAGCTTTCATCTCTTCAACATTTAATCGACCGGTATTATGAGATGTATAACTTTCACCTAAGTTTAATTTCTTATTTCCTTTAGAGAAATATTTATCATAATTTAAGTCACGATTATCCGCTTTAACACAGAAGAAATTACCTAAATCAATAGCTTTAATCATCTCTTCTTGAGTAATTAAAGTTTCATATAATTTTTCACCGTGTCTAGTACCGATATAACTTACACCAGTTTTACTATTAGTTAATTCGATAATAGCTTTAGCTAAAGTATCAATTGTGGCCGCTGGAGCTTTTTGAACAAATAAGTCACCTTGTTCACCGTGTTCAAAGGCATATAAAACTAGATCAACCGCATCATCTAAAGTCATCATAAATCTAGTCATATCAGGATTTGTGATAGTAATTGGTTTTCCTTCATGAATTTGATTTAAGAATAAAGGAATAACACTACCTCTAGAGGCCATAACATTACCATAACGAGTTAAACATAAAATCGTATCTCCAGGTAAAAGTTGTCGACTTCTCGCAATGACATTCTTTTCCATTAAGGCTTTAGAAATACCCATCGCGTTAATTGGATAAGCAGCTTTATCTGTAGATAAGAAGATGGCTTTTTTAACATGATTTCTCACACAAGCGGTAATAACATTATCACTACCAATTACATTGGTCCGCACCGCTTCCATCGGATAGAATTCACATGATGGAACTTGTTTAAGTGCGGCGGCAGAGAAGACATAATCAACACCTTTAAAAGCATCAATAATTGAATCGAGATTTCTCACATCACCAATATAGAACTTGAGTTTTGAATTGTTATAATCCTTTCTCATATCATCTTGTTTCTTTTCATCACGAGAAAGAATTCTTATTTCTTTAATATCAGTATTTAAAAATCTATCAACAACAGCGTGACCAAAACTACCAGTACCACCGGTAATTAATAAAACTTTATCTTTAAGGATAGTCGTATCTTTGCTCGCGTATTCTAATAAACGATCTTTAATACCTTCTAATTTAATTTGGTCAACCTTTTCTTCCTCATTTTCATACATCACATAAGTTCTTAAAGGCATCCCAACAACATCACTCGCACCGAGTTGAGTTAATTTGCAGTTTTTGCGTATTTCTTTAAGTGTCATAAAAAGCACCTCTAGCATATATTATATATAAATAAGGATAATATAAAAGAAAAAATGCAATTATTGCACTTTCTTTTTATGATGTCTAATAACTAAGAAAACGATCAAAACGATGATTCCGGTTCCTAATATATAACCGGAAAAATCAATTAAAACATCGCTTATTTGTCCACTTCTAGAGGGGATAAAACTTTGTATTAATTCTGTTAATCCCGCTAAAAATAGACCAAAGCATAATGAGAAAACAATTCCGTACCAATATTTATATTTATTTAAATAAACTGACGAAAGATGGATGGCTAAAGAAGATAATAAACCACTAATCATAAAGAAAGAAAAATGACCAATAAGTTTTCTTATCACATGTCTAAATGTATCAATGTTTGATTCGTTAATCGCGTCTTTATGAAAAGCGTTGATAATACTCTTAAAGAAATTCACTGCAATACCAGAAGAACTTGTGGACATACTTCCATTTAAAGAGGCTTGAACAACAATAAAAATATTAAAAGCTATCGCTAAAGCGGTAACTAATATAGTTAAGATTAAATATTTTTTATCTTTCTTTTTAAAATCAATCATTTTATCTACTTTTCTTAAAACATCTTAAATTGTTTTTAATCTCTTCTCGATTAGGACGTTTCATGCATAAATTATTCCATTTATTTAGTAAATAAACACGGAAAAATTAAGAAATAATCAAAAAAAATAAATTTCTATATTCCATAGACTTATTTTTATCATATAAAATTTACTTATCTAATAGACTAAGTAAAAAGGGGGGTAATTATGAAAAAGAAATTATTAGTATTTAGTTTATTTGCCCTTTTATCTCTTACCGGTTGTAGTGGCACTAAAACTACTACTTCCACTAGTGATGTTAGTGGCAATACTACCGCTGTCGAAATTCCAGATGATACGATCACTGGAGATTTCATATTGCAAAACGAATCATCAGTTTCTATTAGTCCAGTAGATGGCGTTTATACCATCAGTGCTGCAGGAACATATACGGCTTCTGGAAAACTATCTTCAGGACAAATTTTAATTAATGCCGCTGAGGCAGAAGTTGAACTGGATTTAGAAGGTGTTTCAATCGCAAATAGCAGCAAATCCCCAATAGTTATCCAAGATTGCGCTGATTTTGACTTAAAAGCAAACAAAGGAACAAATAACTATATTTACGATTATCGCGACACCGATTATTCGCAAAGCGATACTGAACCTAGAGGCGCTATTTATTCTGAAAATGGTGATATCAAGGTTAAAGGCACAGGTACTTTATCGATCATCAGTAATAAAAATAGCGGTATCCATGGTAAGGATAATGTCACAGTCAAAAATGTCACAATGTTAATTAAGGCCATGAACAATGGTATAAGAGGTAATGACAAAGTCACTATCGAAGAAAATCCAACCTTAGGTATTGTCGCTGGCAATAACGGCATTGTCACTCATAATTACGATCAAGGAAGTAGTGGCGCTCAACACGGAAATATTTATATTACCGGTGGAACCACCACTATTAATTCTTATGGAGATGGTATTGATGCGGCCTGGGGCTGTTACATTTCTCAAGGCACTGACACAGAAGGTAATACTTATACTCCAGTTATAGATATTTATACAAATATTTATTCCTCTTATACACTTAATAGTTCTTCCTCAATTAAATATGCTCCTCCCGGAGGAGGTGGCCCTGGAGGCGGAGGTGGTTTCGATGATGGTGGCTGGGGCGGAGGTTCCTCTGCTGAAAAAGCTGATGAATCCGCAAAAGCGATTAAAGCTAATGATACTATCGATATTTCTGCTGGAAATATATTCTCATATACCTACGATGATGGACTTCATACCAATACAGATAACATTACCGGTTTAACCACAAATGGTCATATAAACATCAACGGTGGAACATTGAATCTAAAAGCTAGTGATGACGCTATTCATGCGGATGGTACTCTCACTATTAATGATGGAACTATCAATGTTGCTGAATCTCACGAAGCTATAGAAGGAAATCAAATCGTTATGAACGGTGGCAAAGCTATTGTCTCCGGCACAAACGATGGCGTGAACGCCTCAACTGCTATCACTATTAACGGCGGTTATTTAGATGTCACAGTCCCTAATAGTGATGATGTTGATGGTATTGATAGTAATGGTACATATACTCAAAAAGGTGGAATCGTTATCGCTCGTGGACCTAATAACACAAATATGGCGGCCTTAGATACCGATGGAACCTGTTCCATATCAGGAGGAACATTGATCGTTTTAGGATCACTAGGAGCCAAAGGATTAACAAAAGGATCAGGTATTTCTTCTTATTCCTTATCACTTCATTCTCAAGGTTCACATACGATAAAAATTGATGGTGAAAGCCTAACATTTAATAACGCTTATTCATACGGAAAAACGCAAGTTTATAGTTCCGTAAGTGTGAGCAAATAATTAAAAAAAAGAAAAAACCCTTGTTCTCAAAAACAAGGGATTCTTTTTTAATGGCGGAGTAGGAGAGACTCGAACTCTCGCACCAGTTACCCGATCTACTTCCTTAGCAGGGAAGCCCCTTCACCAACTTGGGTACTACTCCAGTGAACGTTCACTATATTAACATAATGAACGATTAAAATTAATAAATTTTTAATATGCTTTTGCAAAAAGAACAACTTTCTTCGCTTTTTTGCCACAGATAGGACATGTTTCATCAAACGGCATCTGGTTAAATGGCATGCATCTAGCAGTAGCTTGATATAATTCTTTTACCTTATCTTCACAAGCTTGTTCTCCACACCACATCATCTTTGAATAGCCGCCTTTATTAAGGGCTTTTTCCATTTCAGGTAGTGAGCGAACTTCAGTGACATGATCAAGTAAATAGCGGTGAGCTTTTTCATACATTTCTTTATGGATAATATCCATAAGTTCCACGACTTTCTCCGCGACTTCTTCTTTCTTAACAGTAATCTTTTCACCAGTGTTACGTTTCGCTAAAGTGACGACACCGTTTTCAATATCTCTTGGACCAATTTCCACTCTCACTGGAACACCTTTCATCTCATATTCAGAATATTTCCAGCCCGGAGTTTTATCACTTTCATCTAAATAAACTCTAACACCGGCTTCTTTGAGAACTTTTTCTAATTCTCTAGCGGCAGGGATGACGCCTGGTTTTTGTTGAGCCACAGGAATCACAACCGCTTGAATAGGAGCAACATATGGAGGTAACACTAAACCGTTATCATCACCATGAACCATAATAATGGCGCCTAATAATCTTGTAGAAACACCCCAGGAGGTTTGATATGGATTATTAAGTTTTCCATCTCTACCTTGGAACTGAATTCCAAAAGCTTTAGCAAAACCTTGACCAAAATAATGGGTAGTGCCACTTTGTAAAGCTTTTCCATCTGGCATTAAAGCTTCAATAGAATAAGTTTCTAAAGCACCCGCAAATTTTTCTTTCTCGGTCTTTCTTCCTTTTGTAAAAGGAATGGCTAAAATATCTCTACCTAAATCATCATAGATTTCAAGCATCTTTAAGGTTTCGGTTCTCGCTTCTTCTTCACTTTCATGCATCGTATGGCCTTCTTGCCATAAGAATTCAGCGCCTCTTAAGAATGGACGGGTAGTCTTTTCCCATCTCACAACAGAACACCATTGGTTATATAATTTTGGCAAATCACGATATGAAGAAATAATTTTCGCGTAGTGTTCACAGAATAATGTTTCACTAGTTGGTCTAATAATAAGTGGGTCATCAATCTTTTGCCCACCACCGATATTAGCCACTAAGCATTCAGGAGCAAACCCTTCAACATGATCCTTTTCTTTTTGTAATAAAGAAGTAGGAATGACTGTTGGCATATAAACATTTTGGTGACCAGTTTCTTTAAATCTTTTGTTCAAATAATTTTGAATTTCTTCCCAAATTGCATAACCATAAGGACGATAGATAATAAAGCCTTTAACGGATGAATAATCCATTAATTCCGCTTTACGGCACACATCAGTATACCACTGAGCAAAATCATCTTCTTGTCTGGTGATAGCTTGGTTTTTAATTTGTTTATTTTCCATTATATAAATCTCCTATCGGAAGTTTTCATACATAGTATGTAATCTTGTAATCTTTTTCTTTTCTACAGGAAGTAACATATCATTAGATGGACTAATTACTTCACTAGAAACAATCGAAATACCACTCTTAATAATTAATTCAACGGCTTGCCAACCTTCTAAGTCGGTAGCAATAATCGGTTGATTATATTTAAGCAAGGATTCAATTAAAGTGTGGATTGACAACCTAACACGATTATCTTTCTTAATTTCACCCATCATCGCGGCACCAGCTACGAAATAATCAAAGTTTGTGTAAACAGATGGATCAAGTAATAAGTTTTTATCTTGTAATAATAAAGCGATTTCATATCCAAGTTTCCTAAACTTAGTTAGTGAATTATTAAGTAGTTCAAGTTGTGAAGAATTTTCATTAACTTCTTGCTCATCAAAAACAAGGACTAATCTAATCTCTTTAGAGGCTGGAATTTGTGGTAAGATTTCCGCCATATGATCGATATCCATCATCGAAACAGAAAGGAATAAACGGCAGGTTTGATTCGGCCTTTCGCTAGCAAACTTTGGAATAACAGTGCGCGCGATATTAGCGAATAATTCTCTATTTCGACCGACTCTTGCGGCGTATTTGCTCATTTCTGCAAAGTTTGAGAATGGAGAATCATAGGCTCTAACATATTCAAAATAACCAAATGCTGACCCAGTTCTAGAAGAATCAACAATTGTTCTAAATAGATAACGTAGGTTGTTATTATCTAACAATTTATCAATCTCATCATTAAACTTAGATAATTCTTGAGCCATTGGTCCACGTGATTTTTGATAGACGAAAATCTCTTGGTCATTTTGTTGAGCGGTAATACAAGCTTCTTGGGCTTTTTGAACAATGGAATCAAAGTCTTGATAGAACTGAGCGTTTTCCACAACACCAATCGCAAAGTCAACAGAATCAGAATAACCATTAACACCAATACATTTCTTTAAAGAGTGAGAAATAGAAGCTGCTAATTGAACAGCATCGATACGAGATTGAATATGTAAATCAAATAATAATATTTCATTACCGGTATCATCGATGATTTGTCTTGGTTCATGTTTTCTATTTGCATATGGATAAACTTCATTTTTTAAAGTCATCATCATATATCTTTCAATCTTCTCATTGCTTAAAGCTTTTTGACGGATATAGAAGAAACGAATTGCAAATGTAAATCCTCTTAAGGATTTGTTCTTATCAATAATACCTTTAATCACACTTCTTTTCACAACACCAGTTAAAGCACCTTTGTTCTTTGAGGAGAAGTTTGTGGGGGTAATGTATTTTAAAATATGACTTTCAATATGAATAATTCCCACTTTTGGATCATATTTTATTAATTTTAATAATGAAAAATATGTCGCACGACCACGATTCACTAAAACATCGGCTTCTAGATATTGGTCACATCCTTTAGGGTTAGTGACAATAGAATAAATCCATTGCTGAACTTTTTCGGTATCATTTTGATGGAAATGGAAATAGAAAGAAGAAAGCTCCATTTCTCTTTTATTTTTCATATCACTTCTATTGAAGAAAGTAACTTTATTATTCTTAACATCAATAGCAAATATTCTTGTGGAAATACTTTCCTGTTCAATCTTTTTGTTATATTCACTTAAAGAATGATTAATGATAGCGGAAGTGATAATAACCGCCGCTAACAAAATAATAATCATAATAATGATTATGAAGAATATTAAGAAATTAGTATCTTGGAAATTCCACCACTTCATACTGAATTATTATAATTAAATAGTTTAAATTTGACTATAAAAAGTCAAAATTAATTTGATAAATTAGTAACTAATTCCGAATTAAAGGATATTTGTGTTATAATTATCGCCGCCGGAGAAGTACCCAAGCGGCTCAAGGGGGCAGTTTCGAAAACTGCTAGGAGATGCAAGTCTCGCATGGGTTCGAACCCCATCTTCTCCGCCAAGACAAAAAATAAATCCCATTTCTAACGATTTGGGATTTTTTATTCAACTGGTTTAATAAAGAAGTTTCCGTATACCTGCACTAAAGCAGTTACTGATATAAATGCGTGAGGATCAACTCTCTTAGCTAAGGCGATAACACTTTTAACCTGCGAAGATGAAACAACCATGTAGACAATTAACTTGCTAGTATGGCTATAAGCTCCTTCGCCTTTTACGATAGTAGCACCGTGTGGGAAATTAGCGATTAATACAGGAGCGAGATATTCGCTATTAGTAATAATCTCTACTTGCATCTTCTTATTTCTTAAATTAATCGCGTCTACGACTGTATTTGTGACAAATAAATATAATAAGGAGAAGAAGAACACGACAAATCCAACTTCCCAATGTGATTTGTCAGTTATAACTGAAATAAATGAATAAGTGGTAATAATAATGCCATTAATTAAAATTCCGTATTTACCAATAGATGTAGATTTTCTTAAAGCGAAATAATAACTAAAAACATCGATACCGCCACAAGAAACATCTCCTAGATAAGCAAATGCACTAGAAATACCAACAGTTAAAGAACCAAATAGGACTCTCACTAAAACGTGATCTTTAATAAATGGACTGGCCGCAATTGTGGAAGCAAATCCATTATTAGAGAACAAGAATAAGAAAGCGGAAGATAAACCTACATTCACTAAAGTATATAAAGCAAATCTTTTACCAATTTTAAAGAAAGCGAAAGTAATAATAGGAATGTTAACAACAAAATAAGCAATGGATATTACATTGTTACCTGTTAGCCATTCAGGCGCATTTAAGGCCTTAAGTATGAGAGCGATTGTCTGGGAAACGCCTGACACACCACCTGTTGCAATGTGCATGCTTGATTCATCAACAGGCGAAATAAATGCCGCGAATCCGAACGCGAATATTAATGCCGCGATAGAGGCATGGAAGAAAGCATTGAGATGATCAAGGCCAATTCTTAATGTACGATGATCAAATAAATAATCATTTATTTTCTTTCTGATTTTCTCGCTCTTTTTCATATTAATTCGCTTGTTATTGTATCTACTTAGCAAATAAAAAACAACTGACAGAAAGAAGAAAATGATTTTTTCTTGGTGGACATAACTCTTGTACGCGTGTAAAATACAAAATAGTTCGTTGAAATTACATATTTGAAGTGATACTATTATCACGCTATATACATATATAGGAGGCATTCGTCATGATAATATTAAGAGCTATTGGAAGATTCTTCGCCCGTATCGGTCGTTGGATTAAAGACACAGCATGGGTCCAACCATTATTAATTGTTGGTGGTATCTTTGCGATTATTTTCTCCATTCCATATTTAACAAAATGGGTCAAATCCTGGTTCAACACTGGTGATACCGCTGCTCAAAAATATTATTCCAGCAAAAAAGTTAGCCTCAAAAACGCCGAAGATGCGAAAAGTGACGTTGATGGTATCTTCGATTATTTAGAAGAATATAGCAAAACAAATACAGTTAATCCTGAATATAAGAAAAAATACGGTGACAAATTCTTCTTAACATTAGTCCAAGAAGATTGTTCTTCTTGTGAAGAACGTTATGAAGGTTTCCAAACCTTAGAACAAAAATGGGGCAAAGATAGCTTCTCTGAAGTTAGCGATGAAACATTCAAACTCCACACTATCTATGTCGATAGCACAAATAAAGATGGTGACAACTTATTCGAAGATGTTTACGAAAGAAGAGAAGTCGCTGCGATGTTTGAAGAAACCATCTCCTATATGTCAGGCGAATATGTGGATCACCCATATAAAGATAACAGCAACGATTCTTCCTATGTCACAAACTTAGAAAATCTTACTGATCGTGAACAAATCTCCACTCCTACTACCTTCTTAATCGATTTAACCGATAAAGCTCCAGACTGGACAAGCCCACATGGTGTTAGAGAAGTCTTATTCAGCTTCGAAGGCACAAATGGTAGCGATGGCGTTGCTAAAGCCAGAACATTATTAAATTCTTGGACAAACGTTGAAAGTGCTGAAAACGTCTTCTCCAAGGCTTATAGAAAATAAGATGACCGCGAAAGCGGTTTTCTTTTATAAAATAAAAGCTAGAAATTCTCGCTTACTTTTTTAATCTTTTTAAAACACTTTGAGGAACAAGTCCTGATACATCAATTCCTCTTTCATGCATTTCAATAACAGTGGATGAATTGATAAAGATGTTATCGGATTTACTCATCAAAAAGACGGTATCAACTTCAGGTGCTAAATAGTTATTAGCGGCCACAAGTTGTAATTCGTATTCGAAGTCATTGACCGCTCGTAAACCACGAATTAGATGTTTAGAATGGTGTCTCTTAGCGTATTCAACTGTTAGACCATCATAACTATCAACTTCCACTCGAGGATTATTGACCGCTTCTTTAATCATTTCTTTTCTTTCTTCCACTGAGAAACGAGAAGTTTTCTTTGGGTTAACAGCGATTAAAACAATGACTTTATCAAAGATATCTAACGCTCTATTAAGTACATCAAGATGACCATTAGTAATGGGATCAAAACTTCCGGGATATATACCAACTGCCATAACTACCTCCACATTATTACGACTTTGATTTCGCCGTATTTATATGTTCTAACTTTCTTAAATCGTTCTTCTTTATAAACGATATCTCTATCGCTTTCCATAACGATTATAGCATTTTCCGTTAATAATTCATTTTCTATAAATAAAGATAATAATTGTTCATATTTTCCTTCTTTATAAGGAGGATCGAGAAAAACAATATCAAACATTTCTTTATTATCGATAAATCTTTTAATCGCTAGCATATCATCCATATATAGGACTTTTGCGTTATTAATATTTAAAGATTTTAAATTCTTTTTAGTGGTTTCAATAGCGATTTTATTCTTATCGACGAATGTCATATAATCGCAGCCACGAGAAAGAGCTTCAATCCCCATCGCACCCGATCCAGAATATAAATCCAGTCCTTTAAAACCAGTTAAATCACCTATCGCCGAAAAGATAGCTTCTCTAATTCTATCCTTAGTGGGTCTAATATGACTTGCATCATCCGGATAAGTAATTAATCTTCTTTTATATTTTCCACTAACGATACGCATCATTATTTCTCCTTTGGACATAATTCCGCGTTTAAATCGGAAAATAATATGTTGTTTATATCTTGATATAAATTTCTCACTTCTTTATAAGCATTTAAATATTCTCTCACTAAAGGATTTTCATCAAGATTCTTCTTGGCTAAATGTAATTCTTTTAAAGCTTCTTTAACTTCTTTACTATCACTAGAAAAATGATTTAAAGTATCGCTATATCTAACCGCTGCCATATCTTTTTTATAAGCTAAAGACATGACCTGTTCATCATCATTCATTCTTTTTTCTAAAGAATTTAATTTTGATAAACGAGGATCATTATCAATTAGTTCTTTAAGCTCTAAAGTAAGTTTATAAATCTCTTTTCTCATGTTGAATTATTATAACAAAATAATTATTTATTTTCTTTATTATGATAATATTACTGCGTATGAAACTAAAAATTATTAAAGATAGCAATCCCATCATGAGGAAGAGAAGCCTTCCAGTCGATATGCCTTTATCAAAAGAAGATAAAGATACATTAGATATGATGCTTGAACATCTGAAACTAAGCCAAGATGAAGAATATGCGAAAAGACATAACATCCAACCAGGTGTCGGTATGGCGGCAATCCAAATTGGTTTATTAAAAAGAATGTTTGTCATCTATTATCAAAACGACAAAGAAATAGTTCAATATCAATTAGTTAATCCTCAAATATTAGAAACAAGCGTCAAAAAATGCGCTTTAGAAGCCGGTGAAGGGTGTTTATCTGTTCCTAAACCACATGAAGGTTTGGTTCACCGCTACTACAAAATAAAGCTAAAAGCGTATGATGCCTTACAAAACAAAGATATCATCATATCCGCCACCGGTTATGACGCTGTCGTCTTACAACATGAATATGATCATTTAGATGGTAAATTCTATTATGATCGCATCAATAAAGAAGCACCAAATCAAAGAATTCCCGGAGAAGAGATAATCTAATTTATCTCTACCGGGTTTTATTTTTTATAAAAATGATTGTCGATAGGTTTACATGTGTTATAATAAATTAACGAGAAATTACATATTTATAATGTAATAATTAGGGGGAAATACATGGAAAAATCAATTTCTATGCCTGTTTCAATTTATGCCTTAGGTGGTTTAGGTGAAGTAGGCAAAAACATGTACTGCATTGAAAATGATAAATCAATTATCATCATTGATGCGGGCGTCAAGTTCCCGGGTATTGAATTCCCAGGAATCAATTATATCGTGCCTGATTTTACGCATTTAAAAAATAATCGTAACAAGATCAAAGCACTATTTATTACACACGGCCACGAAGACCATATCGGTGGTATTCCTTTCCTTTTACAAAATATCCATGTCCCTGTTATATATGCCCCTAGATTAGCCGCTGCTTTAATTAAAAATAGATTAGAAGAATATCGTATGGCGGATCACGCCACTATCAAAGAATATGATAGCGATACAAAAGTCAAAGTCGATTTATTTACTGTTTCATTCTTTAGAGTTACTCACTCAATTCCAGATTCCTTTGGTATAGTTGTTGATACTCCCGAAGGGAGAATTGTCTCTTCTGGTGACTTTAAAATCGATTTAACACCTATTGGAAAAGATATTGAACTTACCCGTATGGCGGAAATCGGAAAAGAAGGCGTTGATCTATTATTAAGTGAATCCACTAACGCGGAACAAGAAGGCTATACACCTAGTGAAAAGAATGTTTATGATTCGATCGATGAAATTATTAAAAACGCGAACGGAAGATTAATCGTTTCTACATTCGCTAGCAACATATCACGTATTCAACAAGTATTAGAAAGTGCGGTTAGCCATAACCGTAAAATCGCGATCATCGGTAGAAGCATGGAAAAGGCTGTTGATATATCAAGAAGCTTTGGCTATATCCATGTTCCTGATAATTCTATTATTGAAACCGAAGATGTGAAAAGATTCCCAAATAATGAAATATTAATCTTATGTACAGGTAGTCAAGGTGAATCTATGGCCGCTTTAAGCCGCATTGCTAACGGCTCTCATAAAGATATTCATATCATTCCTGGAGACACTATTGTTTTCTCTTCTAGTGCTATTCCAGGAAATGGAATTATGATTGATAATATTATCAATCAATTAGCACGTTCTGGTGCCGAAGTTATCACTAACTCCATTCTTAACGATATCCATTCTTCTGGTCACGCCTCAAGACAAGAATTAAGATTTATGCTTAAGCTCATGAAACCAAAATTCTTTATGCCGATACATGGTGAATATAGAATGCTCAGATTACACGCTGAAATGGCGGAAGATTTAGGAGTCAAAAAAGAAAATATCTTTATATTAGATAATGGAGATTCTTTAGTTCTTTCCAAAGGAAAGGTGAAAAGAGGATATCCAGTTGAACATGGTGTTACCTATATCGATGGTAAAGATATTAACTCATTAGCAGAACCTGTCATCAATGACCGTCGTGTTTTAATGGATGATGGAATGTTTGCTATTACAGTATCTATTGATAGCAAAAGAAATATTTTATTAACTAGACCAAGTTTCTATGTCCGTGGTTTTATCGATCAAGGAAATAAACAAGCCTCAGAAGAATTAAAAACACTATTAGAAGATAAAATTAAAGAAAAATTATATAGCAAGCCCAGCTTTGCGGAACTTAAATTATTAATTAAAGAAGTAGCGGGCTTATATGTTTATCGCCGCACTAAAAGAGCCCCGATTATCATTCCAGTTATCTTAAGTAAGAATTAAAAATGGTTATATTAGCAAGTGCTTCTCCAAGAAGACAAAATTTGATGCACAAAATCACTAGTGATTTTTCTATTATCACTGCGGATATTGACGAAGAAAAAAGTTATAACTTATCTCCATTAGAAGCAGTTTTAGATATCGCGAAAAGAAAAGGCGAAAAAATTAAAGAAAATCACCCTCACGATTTAATACTTTCAGCGGACACCATCGTCGTATTAAATAATGAAATAATTCATAAACCTATCGATCAGGAAGATGCGAAAAGAGTATTAAGAAAATTATCTAATCAAAAGCATCAAGTCATTACTGCTTATTGTTTATTTTTAGAAGATAGATTTATCGAAAGATATGTTGTTAGTGAAGTTATCTTTAACAAATTAGATGATAATTTAATAGATAAATATGTCGCTACTGGCTCTCCAATGGATAAAGCGGGAGCCTATGGTGTTCAAGATAATGAAAGATTTCCAATCATCAAAGAAGTTAATGGAAGTATCGATAATGTAGTTGGCTTTCCAGTAAAAGAAATCAAAGAAGATTTTAATAAAATCAAACAAAAAGCTGCTTAATTGCAGCTTTATTTGTCTAATTCCTTTTTCACAAGCTCAGCTTTATCTTCTAAAAGAAGTGTTACTTTATCGCTCATTTCAATGATGCTTGTGACCCCTAAAGATTTTAGTTCATCCCTTTTCATTTTTTCTTTATCAACTAGCTTGATAACTAATCTAGAACCATAAGCTTCACTATTTAAGATATTTTCATTTCCGCCTAAAGCGTCAACCCATGCACTTTTGCTCGCTACTGTAATGACTGGCTTTGTATTTTTCTTTCTTCTATTTAAAAAGAATATTAAAAATAATGTAACGGCAATTATACCGACTAAAACTAACGCCATCCATAAGGCATTATTTTTTAAAAATTCATTAAAATCATCTTTTAAAGCATCAAATATTTTTAACATAAAACAAAGCTCTTTCTAATTCTTTTTACATAGGAATGGTCTTTAGAATAAATGACTCTTACTTTTTTATCTGAATAAGAAATAACTATCTCTTTTAAATTATCATTACTAGTTAAACAATCAAAACCGACAACACATTCATTAAGATTTCCTTTAAAGGAAATAGATTTCTTGCCTTCAATCACGAATGAGCTTCCTAAAGAACGATAAACATTATTATTAATTGAAGCAATTTCAGTTAGTTCAAGAGCGCATAAATCATTATCGATTAAAGCGCCACCTAAAGACTTGTTATAAGCCGAACTTCCTAAAGAAGAAGCCACCACTAAACCATTACCTCTAAATGTTTCTAACTTATCTTCATTAATAAAAACATCACTAGTTAAAGTATGGAATGGATTTTCAATTCTAATTTCGTTTAAAGCGTAGATAGTTTTATTATCGTTAATCTCACCTTTAATAAGTGGCAATTCTTTAACTAAATAATTGCCTTTAACTAAGTCAGATAATAAATTATCGAAATCATCTATGGCGAAATCGTATAAGAATCCTAGTGATCCTTTATTAATTCCCACAAATTTTAGATGATCTAATATATCGATATATTTATGGACCGCTCTTAAAAATGTTCCATCTCCTCCAATAGAGAAAACGATATCAGGATTATTTTCATCATTAATAAAAGACTTATCAATTAACTTATTTGATAATTGTTTAACAAGATCTTCATGACCACTTTTGGAAAATATCGCAAATTTCATAATCATCTAATTAAGTGGTATAATCATAGCACAATTATGAAACATGTTGAATATGAAGAAAGAGTAATGATTAGTAAAAGCAACTATCAAAAAATAGTTGAAGATATTAAATCCCTTTATCCAAATTATCGAAGTTTAGAAATTGAAAACACCTATTTAGATAATGATGATTTTTTCATATATAAAAGCAAGAAAATGCTGAGGGTTAGAACTATTAATAATAAAGAAAAAGAATTAACCTTAAAAATTAAAAATATGGATGGAAGTTGTGTTGAAATTAACGAAACATTAGAAAGCCATCCATTAATAGATAAAGAACTAAATAATCGATTTAATAAATTTAAACCTATCGCCTCTTTAAAGACCAATAGAATTGAAGTGCAAATAGATGATTATCTTTTAGTAATTGATGAAAATAAATATAGTAATATTACAGATTACGATATCGAAATAGAAGCAGAATCTCAGCAAAAAGCCCTACAAATACTGCTTAAATACTGCGATTTATATCATTTAGAATATAATCCGAAATATAAAAGTAAAAGTCATAGAGCGATAAGTAAAGTTATCAAAAAAGATGAAGAGTGTTAATTAAGCTTCTTCATCTTTTTTATGATCACAATCACCGAGATTTGGACAGTTTTCACAAGCCCATTCCGCTAATCTTCTAGCATGAGGAATGAAAACTCTAATATCTTCAGGGTTATAACCTACTTGAATTTTATTATCATCAACCATGATTGGTCTTTTTAATACCGAAGGATTTTCTCTAATAAAAGATATTAATTCTTTGACAGTCATATTATCAAGATCGACACCGCTTTCCTTAACAATCTTACTTCTAGAAGAAATAATATCTTCAGTGCCGTTTTCACTTTTGATCAATATTTCTTTTAACTCGTTCTCATTTAAAGTAGCCGCAAAGATATTTTTTTCAATATAGGGAATGTCTTGTTCCTTGAACCATTGTTTTACTTTACGACAACTTGAACAGCTTGGAGAGGTGTAAATCTTAATCATAACGGAGATATTATAGCAAAAATATTGATAATCTATATATTCAATATTTGAAAAACATCTTTCAAACATCTAAACTATAGTATAAACGAGGTAATAGTTATGTCTGAAAGAATCTTAACTGGTATTAAGCCAACTGGTCAATTAACACTAGGAAACTACATTGGTGTCTTACGTAATTTAGCAAAGATGAGTGAGCGCGGAGAATGCATTTTCTTTATCGCTGACTTGCACGCTTTAACATTACCTATCGAGCCAGAAACTTTAAGACAAAATTCTATCGACCTCGCTAGTTTTTATTTAGCCGCTGGACTTGATCCAAATAAAGTGACTTTGTTCTTACAATCAAGCGTCTCTGAACACGCTGAATTAAATGCTATATTACAAAACTATTTATATTTTGGTGAATTATCCAGAATGACCCAATTTAAAGATAAGTCATCGAAGATGAATGAATCCGCGATTGGCTTAGGTTTATTTGCTTATCCAGTGTTAATGGCGTCTGATATCGTTTTATACGATACCGATATTGTTCCGGTGGGTGAAGATCAAATTCAACATGTAGAAATCACCCGTGATTTAGTTAATAGATTTAACAATCGTTACGGCAAAGTCTTAAAGATGCCAAAATACGAAGTGAGAAAAGTTGGTGCAAGAATCATGTCGCTTAGTGATCCAACTGTGAAGATGTCTAAATCAGACCCAAAAGGTGATATTTTCTTAAAAGATGATATGAAAACCGTCAGAAAGAAAATTATGTCCGCGGTTACCGATACTGGTTCAGAAGTGAAATATGATCCAGAAAATAAACCAGGTATCTCTAACTTGTTAACTATTTATGCGGCGATGAGCGATAAAAGCATCGAAGAAGCGGAAAAAGATTTCGTTGGTAAAAGATATGGAGAATTTAAAACCGCAGTGGCTGATGTAGTCATTAAAGAACTCGAACCATTCCAACAAAGATATCAAGAAATCGTGAATAACAAATCGTATGAAAAAGTTTTAAAAGATGGAGCGAATAAAGCGAAAGCCATCGCTAAAGAAACTCTTAAAAGAGTACATGACGCTGTCGGCCTATTAAATATCTAAGATAAAAGCAAGCTTTTAACGGCTTGCTTTGTTTTTTTAAATTCTTAATTCTTTCTTTAATTCTTCGTAGAGTTTATCAGCGTCTTTCTTATCGAGTTTAGATTTGCTCTTCATACCAATATAGAATTTAACTTTAGGTTCAGTACCCGAAGGTCTCACTGTAATTGTATTTCCGTTTTCAAAGAATAATTTCACAACATTACTCTTAGGAAGAGTGATCTTTTCAATCTTACTAGATTCAAAAGCTTCTTGTTTAAGATAATCTTCAACGCGAACTACTTTCACACCACCAAGCTCTTTTAATGGAGCGCTATGAAGTTTATTCATTAATTCATCCATTGCTTGTTGACCACTACTACCTTTAAATTCGATGGAATAAGCGATATCTAGATGATAGCCATATCTTTGTTGTAATTCATCCCATACGACATCAAGTGGCTTACCAAGTTTGTCATAATATAAGGCCATTTCGCAATAAAGTAATATAGCTTGGCAGCCATCTTTATCTCGAGCAAATGGAGCGATTAAGCAACCATAGCTTTCTTCATAACCAAATTCGAAATGAGGACCGTTTCCTTTTTTCTCATAATAATCGATACGATTACCAATAAATTTAAATCCAGTTAAGAATTGCTCAGTTTTTACACCATAAGATTCCGCAATTTCTTTGCCTAAAGAGGAAGTTACAATTGTGTTATACATCACACCGTTATTGCTTAATAAACCTCTCTTTTTTCTTTCTGAAAGGATATAGTCTAATAACATTGCAGCGGATTGATTGCCGGTAAATGTTTGATAACTTCCATCACTAGCTAAATATCCTAAGCCCACTCTATCGCCATCTGGGTCAGTCATCACTAATAATTTAGCGCCCACTTCTTTAGCGAGTTTTAATCCTTCGATATAACTTCTTGGATCTTCTGGATTAGGAGATAATGTTCCAGAGAAATCTGGATCTGGATTACATTGGCTTAAAACTGGAACGATGTCATAACCTAAATCTTTAAAGATTCTCATCGCTGGAACATAACTTGTTCCATGATTAGGGGTGAAAACAATTTTGAAATTAGATTTATCTAATTCCTTATTAATCGAGATCTCTTCACATAATCTCACATATTCATCATCAACTTTATTATCTAGTAAAATAGTTTCTCCTAACTTTTCACTTACTTTATAAGTAACTTCAAGCTCATTAGGAAGAGAGGCGATAATTTCTAATAATCTTTTAATCTTATCAGGCACTAATTGGCAACCTGTTTCATCATAAACTTTGTAACCGTTATATTCTTTTGGATTATGAGAAGCAGTAATCATAATTCCACCACAAGCTTTTAAATATCTCACCGCAAAGGATAATTCAGGTGTTGGTCTTAAAGAATTAAAAATATAAGCTTTAATACCAAATTCATTTAAAACTTGAGCACTTAATAAAGTGAATTCACGAGAAAGATGACGGTTATCATGACTAATCGCCACACCCATCTCTTTCGCGTTAGGGAATAATTCTAATAAATATTTCGCAAACCCCACTGTCGCTTTACGAACAGTAAATTCATTTAAGCGATTGGTGCCTGGTCCTAATACACCACGCATGCCAGCGGTACCAAATTCCACATCTTTAAAGAAAGCATCATCAATTTGATTTTGATTCATGCTTTTTAATTCTTTTTTTGTTTCCTCACTAACAAGTGGAGAATTTAACCATCTTTGGTAATTTTGTTCTGTTAATGACATAATCATTCCCTCTCTTCTTTTAATTTTAACAATAAATCAGTATATTCTTTAGGCATTTCCGCTTTAAAAGATCTTTTTGATAAGTTATCTAACGGCTTTTTTAGTTCGCCAAAGTGAACTTCACTAGCGTGAAGAAATTGATTCTTAAAACCGTATTTCTTTTCAATTTCATTATTGATTTTAAAATCACCATATTTACCATCGCCCACAACATGATGTCTTATATAAGACATATGAACTCTAATTTGATGTGTACGACCTGTAATAAGCGTGATATCTAATAATGTAAAACCGTTAAAGTGTTCAATTGGATGATAAACAGTTTTTGCCGGTTTAGCCCCACTAGAAAGTGGAGCAACCACTACTTTTTTTGTGTCGAAATTCTTTCTTAAAGGAACTTCAATTGTACCTTCTTTATTAATATCTCCCACTACTAGACAAATATAGTGTTTACCAATTAATTCATGCTTTTGAAATAGTTCAAATAAATAGGATAAAGCGTCATGGTTTTTACCGAAGATTACAATGCCGGATGTATTTCGATCAATTCGATGCGCTGGTCCTGGTTTAAAAGCTAGATCGTTTTGAGGATCGTATTCGCCTTTATAAATCAAATATTCAATGACCATTTGGTCTAATGGTTTTTCGTTATAGTTATCATCTTTTTGGACTAATACACCACGTGGTTTATTGATAAATAAAACATTCTTATCTTCATAAATGATCCATGGTTCGATGTAATTATTTGGAGTGTAAATGTTAGTTTTATTAAAATCTTCTATTTGTTTATCAGTAATGAATATAGTAATTTCATCATTTTCAGAAACAAGATATTTTTCTTTTTGCCAATGACCATTTACCTTAATATCTTTTTTTCTAAATAATTTATAAATAAAAGATAAAGGCGCAGTATTTAAAACTTTCTTCACATATTTTTCTAAAGTTTGGCCAGATTCGTTTTTATTAACGATATATTTCTGCATACAAAACAATTTTACCATTTTTCTCTTTTAATAAAGAGCTCTTTTTAATATAATAAACAAGCACATTACCAATATTGTTCAGCTTAAATCCACGGAGGAATACCCAAGAGGCTGAAGGGGCGGGCTTGGAAAGCTCGTAGACTGGTAACTCGGTGCCAGGGTTCAAATCCCTGTTCCTCCGCCACGATTGATTGTCAAGACACGTACGAAAAAATGCGTGTTTTTTCTTATTTTTTGGCATTTTTCGCTATATTTGGTCTTGTGAATGCAACTTTAATCAATTTGTAACTGGACACATAAAAACCCCGTGAAAAATCTGGACGGACACGAGGTTTAAACTTTTTTTATTATTTTGCTCTATAATTAGCATTCAAGCCATTCTATTTTGTCTAGAATATCCTTAAGTGCTTCGCCACCAAATAATGGTTCGTTCATAAGTTTATTGTAAGCATCATCATATGAATCGCCTTCGATATCAAAGAAATAATCAATTTCATATTCCTTCTTTTTAAAAACACCAATCGTATATTTTTTGGTACCTGCTTCAATATGATAGCGTTGTCCTTTATATTTAATAACAACTTCTGCATATTTTAAGCTGTTCATATAGCTTTCAAGCATATCATTACTTAATCCATTCATCCTTGATAAGTCCTTTCAAATATTTGCCATATTTTTTATAGTCTCTTTTGCTGAAGAGTCTAACGCCACTGTCTCTTCCACCTTTCCAGGTGTGTACGTGGAGAGTTGGCTGTTTGCTCAAACCGGTATGAACACCATAATCAATGTCGATTACTGGACGTCCAGAATAATCATAGATTCTTAATTGCTTGAAATTACCATTTTTATCTAGAGATAAATATTTAGTACCCTTAGTGTGTGAAATATCTGGCAAAGATGGATGGTTTGGGTTTTCAGCGCTTTTAAGAACTTTAACACCATTTTTGATATCAACGCAATCGTATTGATCCGGCATGCTCCAATGAGCTTGCCCCAACATTCTACCACGGCTACCCATTGTTTTGTAACCTCTCATAGAGTCTTTGTGAATAACTCTTGTAGTAATGAATGTTTGTAAGAGAATCTAATTCTTTAATATGCGGGCCGCAAATAAGAATCGTTACAGGAGATTTTCTCCTATTTAACTCAAAGACTCCCTTTATAAATGTCTCTTTAGCGGTTTTGCATTCGCCTTTAAGACATCCATTAGATGAAATCGCAATGACAGAATGATGTGGTAAACCATCAAAACACCACTCAAATGATTCTTCATCTGTCCAGCTAGCAACAGGAATGGTGAGAATTCTTTCTCTTTCCATCATATAAGCTGAAATACGGTTTCTTTGAACATTATAGATGTTATCAGTTAATAACAAACCATTCATCACTGAATAGTCAGCAGCAATAACACCTTTGGCTTGTTTTAGAAGGGGGAGATATTTTTCTGGGTTCTTCCAAAACCTTTCAATCACAACATCGTTATTAAACATATCTATCCAATAATTGGATAATTTATCACGATATTTAGATGAAAGCATCTCAGAAAAGGAAATAACTTCATCTTCTTTTGGTAGGTCTCTCACTACCACTGTTTTTAATTTGAGTAATTGATATTTACCAATGAATTCAGCACCATACCAATAATGTGCTTTAAAATGGTCTATTACTGGGTCACCAGTTTTCAGTTTTTCAAGTTCAAGTATAGGTTTACGTTCTACAACGCCAACTTTTTCAATGTCATCGCATTGCTCGGAAATTGGTTCCAAATAAATATTATTTGTCATTAACATGACCTCAACTTTCTCCTACAGAAAAGATGTAGGCACTTTGTTTTGGACATGCTAATATATATTTGTCTACATGCTTCAAGCATGTCCACAATCGTGACCATTCGCACTGGTTACGATTTTTTTAGCTTTTGATTGTTCTTTGTTCATATGTCCTCCTTAAATCAAACTATTTTTTCATATTCTCATAACCAACACCTCCTTTTAAAAACTCATCTATAATTTCTTTAGATGTCTTTACTTCTATACCATGAATTGCACATTTCTTTTGTAATGCCTTATCGTCAGTAATTAAGCAATAACCATCCAAAATTGAATATGCCATGCAAAGGCAATCATAGATTGATAGAGTTTCATATAATAAAGAGAATTCATTTGTTTTATCTTTTATATCATCTCTGTCTTCTTCGATTACAGTAATGTTTTTTCTAACCATTGTTGCTAAATCGGAAGGTTTGATTAATTCGCCTTCAATTTGAGTTTTGGAAATAAAGAATTGGGTTTTATATTGTGACAAAGAACCAAGATATCCGTCTTGGTAAAATGTTATTAAAAAGCATGAGTCACAATATAAAAACTTTTTCATGTTATTCTACCCTCATGTTTTGCATCACATCATAAAGCGGCACATGTAAAAATTCAGCAGCTCTAGATGCAGATATAAGTTCTTCAGATAAAGCTAAATAAACGTATTGTGTGAAAATAGTTGGTTCTTCAGAATCTTTAATAGGATCCAGAAGAGTTTTTTCAGCTTTTCTACCATAGTTTCTATTTAAATAAATAAAATAATTCTTATGATACATTTCTGTAATGACTCCAGCTTCTAAAAGCCTATTTAATAAACAGGAAGGAGCAATCTTATATTGCTTGGCGACATTGTCTCTTAAATAGATTGTGATGTTTCTATTTGTTTTTCCAAAAATAGAATAGATATCATCGTCAGGAATCAAAACATTTCCAGCTACTTGGTTTATATATTTTTCAATTTCTTTTTCTGTTTTGTTCACTTCTGAATCATTGAAGAATAAATGACAAGCCTCATGAACAATTGTGAATCTTTGTCTTTCAATGGTTCTATTTTTAGAGTTAAAGAAAATATATGGAATACCGTTAACTAATCCATTAATGCCATCTATCTCATCAGTGCACTCGAAAGATAAAACAATAATGCCTGCATGTTCGAGAATATTAGTGACGGAATAAATTGGACCACTAGAAGGAAGGCCTAATAGGGATCTAATAATTTTGGCGTTTTCAGAAACGCTATGATCATATGATAATTTCTTTGGTTTGAAGGTCTTAAAATTAATTAACCCAACAATATTCATCAAAGAAATGCGATTAGCACATTTTTCTTCGATTTCCGTCTTAAGTAATTCAATGTCTTTTTTTGATGCTTTTTGTTTTTTTCTAAAGCTGATATGGTCAAAAACCAATTTATTATTACTTCTAGATATCAATTCAACCCAAGGCACACCTAAAACAGCCGCAATAGTTTTGCAGATTTCCTTGCTTGGCTCTCTTTCTTCACTTTCATAAAGTGAAATTGCTGCTTTTGTACAGCCTACCTCTTTTGCCAATTGTTCAGATGTTAAGCCTTTTTTAAGGCGATAGTATTTAATTTTCTTTCCTACCATATTTCTCACCTCTGTAAACATTTTAACATATTTTTTTATTTTGTTAACAGCAAATTATTGTTAATGAAGATTATTGTCCGTGTTGTGACATTTAAGGGCGCAATTAAATCTCAAGACACGTAAATGAATTACGTGTTATTTTAATTTCATTCTTTAAAAAAGGCGATGCCAAGCATCACCTTAAATAGCATAATTTACTACTATCAAATTACTGTTACAACACAGAAATCTTGATAACCACCATCGACTGATTTAACAACAATGATGGCATCACCTGCGCTAACGGCGCTCACTAATCCATTTTCATCAACTGTGACTACAGCTTCATTAGTGGATGACCAAATAACTTCTTTATTGGTCGCGTTAGTTGGCAAGACCGTAGCAACTAAGCTTTCACTACCACCAACACTTAGTTCTAATTCATTATAATTGAGTTTTATACCAGTAGCTGGGACTATTTTTTGAGTAATATTAACCGTACATGAAGCGGTTAAACCTCCATCAGTAGTAGTTGCTGTAATGATAGCTTGTCCGGCACTAACAGCAGTGATTTTACCTTTACTATTAACAGTAACCACTGATTCGTTATTACTACTCCAATTGAGTGATTTATCGCTAGCGTTACTTGGTAAAACTGTCGCTTGTAATGAATAACGATCTCCAGTCTCCATATTTAATGTGGTTTCATTTAATGAAACACTACTAACATGAACAACAGAAGGCTTTTTAACCACTGTTATTTCCGCACTGGATGATTTATATCCATCTTTAGATTTAACAGTGACAGTAGCCTTTCCTTCTTTTAAAGCGGTAATTACTCCATCGGTAACAGTAAGAACACTTTCATCACTACTAGACCAAATCAATTCTTTATTTGTGGCGTTTATAGGAAGAACTGTTGCTACAAATTCATGAGTATCACCAGTAGAAAGTTCTAATGATGATTGATCTAAAGAAACGCTAGTGACACGAATGATTTCTTGACTTGCAAATAACTGCTCAAAATGAGTTATCTGTCCATTTATTTCAATAGAGCAAGTGACATTTTGATATCCAGCAGCGTTTAAAGTTATTGTATCTATTGGAGAACCTTCATATTTATAAATAACTTCGTTATTATCTCCATAGACTATAATTGTGACGAAATCGATGCCATTTCCTTCATAATTAACATCAAAGGTTAAAGTATTTCCATCTAGAGTAGTGTTGGTAATCGAAGAAGAATATTGATCATAAGCCGGGGTTAAATAATTCCCTCTATATACGAGTTCATTTGGATCGACACTTGTATCATAAACCTTTAAATCGTAAACGGTGTTAGGAATTAAATCTTTAAAAACGACTCGATCAATGAAATCAACAGCTTCAGAATATGAATATTCTTCATTAGTCAAATACATGACATGTGGTTTATTTCTATCTCGATCAATTTCAAACCCTAATTCAGTACTTCTGCTCATGAATAGTGAGACATGATTAGAAGGTGGGGTTTGAATGAATCCAGAAGAGACTCCAATAACCGCCACCGCTCCTGCTAAAGCAACTATAGCAGAAGGAAGAGCAATAGAAGCTGCCCCAGCACTAAGGGAAGCGCTTCCACTACTAATCGCGCTTGAAGCATTAGGGGTTTGTTTTAAATTACTTCCATCTTGTTTAAAAGGTTTATTACTAGTAGAAGTAGAGAAATTATTTAATTCTTTTATTTCATCAAATTTTTCATTAGAAAAGTAAGATTCATGATTAATATGAAAACTTTCATTACCTTGCTGAATCTTGTTTATTTCATCAGTTTTGTAATTATCGTAATCGTTATTAAGATGTAAATTGTTCTTTTCAAAATCCATATTTATTTAACGTCGTTATTGTTTTCTTCAATTCCACTAGAAGTTACTTTTTGTTCATTAACAAATTGTTCGGCAATTTTCTTATCCTTTGCAGTGGCTTCTTCAAAATTCACTGGTTGATTAACCACCACTTGTGGGAATGGAATATTGATATTGTACTTATCAAATAATAATTTGAATTGTCTATTTAAATCTCTTTCAACTTGGAATCTGTCATCTTCCTCACACTTAGCAAAGAATTTTAAGTTGACTGATGAATCTGCTAAAGCGGAAACGCCTTTATAGAAAGGACCTTCAACAATAGCGGGGATAGCTTCTTTAATCTTATCAATGTTTTGAGCAATGATAGCTTCAACTCTTTCCAAAGATTCGCCATATTCAATGGACATATCCACTGCAACAACAGAAAGTTGGTCAGTTAAGTTGACCATTGAACGGATATCGGAGTTATTGATGACTTTAACATTGCCTCCAGCATCAACAAGTTGAGTATGTCTCATACCGATTTCTTTAACTTGTCCTCTAAAGCCATCTGCAACGATGACATCACCAACATGGAAAACATCTTCAAAAACGATAAATAAACCAGCGATGATATCGGCGAGTAATGGTTGAATAGCGAGTCCAACAATTAATGAGAGAATGCCAATACCTGCTAAAATGACGGTGGTATTAACTCCAAAGCTAGATAAAACAAAGAATATCCATACTAAGACAGCTGCATATTTAATCACAGAAATCAAAATGGTTAATAATCCTCTGGTTTTCTTTAATAATGGTAAGCATAAGGTGAGTAATAATCTTACGATATAGCTACTTCCAAAGATAAAGAAAGAATAGCTGAGGATCCTAATAAAGACATTTGGGTCACTCGCTCCAGAGAAGATATTCAAACTACGATAGAAAACACTATTGGTAGCGAATATCCATTTGCCAAAGGCAAGTAAAACAAAATAGGTGAGTGTTAACACGAGGAAAACACACCCAAACACCTTTTCAAAAATAGATAATCTTTTACTTTTTAAATTGAACATAATCATATTCTCCTTTCAATTAACATATCTATATTTTTATTTGATCTTTTTAACAGTACCACCCACTAAGACAATCATCTTAATAGCTTGTAATGAATAATCATTAGCGACAACATGTAGTTTCTTATCTAATTCTCCTCTAGCAAGAACTTTAATGTGGCCGGCTTTTGAAGGCACTAATCCTTTTTCAATCAATGAATCAAGAGTAACTTCATCACCATTATTATAATTCTTTGATAAGGTATCAATATTGATGATTACTTTACTACCTTCTTTATGTTTAATTACTATAACTTCTTGAATAGAAGCTTCAGCTTTTTCATCAGACATCACTTCATCAGCTTTACTTACTGTAATTGATTCATAATGTTCGATCACTTTTTGATCATGGATTTTAGATTTAACTTCCTTAATTAAGCCTTTATCAAGTAACGCTTTTGTGGATTCTTTTTTAATATGATAATCCTCATTAGGAATATCACCTTGATTTAATCCATGTTCTTTCATTAATAGATCAATGAGCTCTTTAGCATACTCACATCTACGATCGTTTTTAATACGATATAAGCACGGAACTTCGATATATCTATTTCCTTTTGCCTCTTCAACTTTATATTTATTGTCTAATTTAGAAGCATCTAAGGCGAAATAGACACACAATGTTTTACCTCTAATCGCAAATTTTAATATGTAGTCTCTACCAATATTAATCGCATCATAGTGCCAACTTACTCTAGAATGGATTCCTTTATAAGAGAAAACATAATTCTTTAAAATTGTGTAATAATCTTTAACTTCGGCCTCACTTTGAGAGAGTTTTGCAGTAAATGATTTGATATATCTAATTTCAAATAAGTTACCACTGCTATCTTTAGTTAATACTACTTCATCACCTTCAGAGTTGACTTTGCTTTCTAAGACAACAGGACCATAATCAGGTTTATTTACTTTAACTTTAAGTTCTTTGATTAAACCTCTAGCGATAAGCGGTTTATTCTCTTCATATGGAAGATTTGAATAGACTTCATGTTGCTCTTCATCTTTTTCTAAGCCGAGGTTAGAGACCACCATCGCGATAAGTTCTTTTGCATAGCCTAGTCTTCTATCATTCTTGATTCGATATAAGCAAGGTACATCTTCGTAGCGTTTACTTTCCGCTTTTTCAACTTTATACTTATCTTCCAAATTCTCACTATCAAGTGGGAGATAGACACAAAGTGTTTTTCCTCTAATAGCGAACTTTAAGACATATTCTCTACCAGAGTTAATCGCATCATAATGCCAACTCACTCTAGAGTTAGTCTTTTTATAAGAGAGAACCTCATTTTTAAGCTCTTCATAATATTTCTTTGTTTCATCTGGAGACTGAATAAGTTTAGCGGTAAATGACTTAATATATCTAATTTCAAAGATGTTGCCACTTGCGTCTTTACTGACCACCACTTCATCTCCATCTGAATTAGTTTTAGTTTCTAATATAGCGGGTTCACTAGCGGGCTTATTAACTTGTATTTTTTGTTCTTTAATTAAACCTCTAGCAACAAGTGGTTTATTAGGTTCATATGGGAGATTAGAGTAGACTTCATGTTGTTCTTCCTCTTTTTCTAAACCGAGGTTATTAGCAACCACTTCGATAAGTTCTTTCGCGTAACCTAATCTTCTATCATTTTTAATACGATAGAGACATGGTACATCTTCATAACGTTTAGATTCAGCTTTCTCTACTTTGTATTTTGAATTAGCATAATCATCAGCGTTTAAAGGAAGATAAACACAAAGTGTTTTTCCTCTAATTACAAATTTTAAAACATAGTTTCTTCCGGAATTAACCGCATCATAATGCCAAGAGATTCTGGAATTTGTTTTCTTATATGAAAGGACTTCGTTTTTAAGCTCTTCATAATATTTTTTAGTTTCATCTGGAGATTGAATAAGTTTAGCGGTGAAAGATTTGATAAACCTGATTTGGAAGACATTGCCTTTTTCATCAGTGATAGTTTCCACTTCTTCTTCATCTTCGTTAATTATTTCAGTTTGTTTATCTTGAGATACAGCGGAAATAACTGTTTCAGGTTTAGCTTCGACTTTCACTTCTTTTTGTCTCTTTTTAGAAACAAAGAGAATCAGGTTAGCTAACCAAATGAGAATTCCGACAGCTATTAAAATATAAAGGATGATAAATTTAGTTGATCTAAAATATGAAACTAAAATTAATAATGGTAATAATCCAGAAATAGATGCTACTTTTACTTGCTTATTATTGCTATTATTTTCATCTTTTCTTCTTTTAAGAAGAACAAAGAGAACGATTAATCCGCTAACAATTAAGAGAATGGAAAGAATTAAGAAAACGATAAATAAGATATTTGCTTGCTTTTTCGCGTCACTAGAACGATTTTCAGCAGCAATTAATTTTTGGAAAGATTCATCGTTCACTTTATCTTTTTGTTCTGGAGTTAAGGCGTCATAAGCATCTCTAGCCTCTTTAATTTTCTCATCATCATCGCCTTCACCGATGTCATCGATTTTAACTAAAACATCATATACTTCTTCAGCGTCTTCTAATGTTTTTTCAGAGTTATTATATGAAGCGACAAGAGCTTTTTCTTCCGGTGTCAAAGACTCATAAGCGTCTTTAGCAGCATCGATTGCTTCTTTTGAATCGCTTTCTCCTCCGTGATTAATATCACCGATAGAATTAATTAGATTAACGGCTTCATCGACATTATCATATGTTTCTTTTGCCTCATCTAAAGCATCTTTATTAGCGTTATTAACGCTTGCCTTTTGATCGTCAGTTAAATTGTTATACGCATCTAAGGCGGCATTGATATCGTCTTTAGAGTCATCTTGACCACCGTTATAAGTTACTTCTCCAATATCTTGGATAAGTTCAATAACTTCTTTAGCGGCGATATTATCATCAAGTGTCTTTTTGTATTGGAAATCAAGACTAGCATTTAAAATGTTTTTTTCTTCATCGGTTAAAGCTTTATACGCTGCTAAAGCAGCTTCAACTGCACCGTAATATTCTTGAGAATCACTTGCTGCAGGAATTTCTTTAATTAAATCTGCAACATTATCAACATGTCTATATGTTAAGATGTCGTGATCCAAAACATCTTTATTTTCTTTATTAACAATTGCTTGTTGGCTTGGAGTTAATGCATCATATGCAGCTTTTGCAGTGATAATGTCATCTAATGAATCGTTAACACCACCTGCATATGTAAGATCGCCAATATCATTGATTAGTTTAATAACATTGGCTGTAGCTTCATCGTACCATTTAGCATATAAGGTTGTATTTGAAGTGACAGTGTCAGTAGCAAAATCCCAGGCGTTTTCAAATTCTTCATCCTTATACCAACCTATAAATACATAACCTTCCTGGCTTGGAGATGTTGGTTCATTATAAATAATAGAACCGTCTGCCACTACATCAGAAGCAGGCGCAGTTCCGTATTCAGTAGTATAAGTAACAGTAACCTTATTACCAATGAATAATTGTCCAGCTTTGGTACTATCAGCTGGATAAACTCCAATAGCATAGTTAGTGTTATCACTTACAAACTTACTAGGATCATTTAAAGATGTATCGGTATTATTAGTAAATACACCAGTATCAGAGCCAAGAAAACTAATACCTATAGGTGTATTTCCAGTAATACATCCGCTTATAAGTGCGCCCTCTGATAATATGATGTTTCTATTTGCTGCGTCGGTTCCAGAAGATCCACAAGCAATGTTATTAGCGGCAACGAAATCTCCGGATAAAAAGATATTAATTGGTGTGAGAATTCCTCCATACTTAGCATAGTTATGAGAAATGCTTCCTCCTTTTAAGGAAATAGACTTGGTGTTTCCATATGAGTGTAAGGCAGAAGTACCATATTCAGTTGCACCTACACCAGTGTTATATTCAATAGAGCCACTATTCATTACGAAAGTGCCTTTATCAAGAAATACTCCAGAGCCTCTTCTACCTCGATTATAGATGATGTTTCCACCATTAAGTGTAAATGTACCAAATGAACTAACACCACCAGGAGATTCGCTGCCACCGCTATTACCAATAATAGTACCGGCTTTAAAATCAAGTTCTCCACCTTCCATAACAGTGATAGCTCCGGCTTTAGATTGATAAAACCCGGTGTTTATGATATTCCCACCAGTAATATAGCCACCTTGGAATGTGCCTCTAAGGTTTTCACTAGCCGCATCATATGTGGCTTTATCACAAACAGTAGCAAATCCCGCCCCATTACCATCATAACGGTCAGTTATTGTGAAATATTGTGTCGTATCACCACTATCAATGATGATAAGTTTTCCTCCATTATTAATAGTAAGAACACTATAGTCAGTGCCGGTTGCTTTAATTCCATGACCATTGAGGTCAAGAGTGGCATTATTATTCACATTAATAGTATCGCTCATAGTGACATCTTTTAATAATTTAAGAGTAGTTTCATCAGTCCATGCAGCAAGAGCGTCATCAAAGTTATTATATTCTGTAACCGTTTCACCACTTGTGACAGTGGCAACAGCATTTGTTAGATATAGTTGACCATCACTGTTTTTCGCAACGGCATAACTAGCATCACTAAAGAATTTACTTTCGTCATTATATGAAATATCACTTGAGTTAGTGATAACACCTGTAGATGTATTTTCTATAGTGACACCTATTTCTGCACCTTCAGTTAATTCACCAACAATATCAAAATAGACATTGAGATTACTTCTTCTACATAACCAGGCATTAATTTCTGTAGTATCAGTGCCACTAGCGCCACAACCAATATTATCTTTAAATACTGGATTACCAGATATTGAGATAGTTTCTATATTGCTAGCAAATCCGGCATATTTTGCAAAGTTATTAGTAAAATAACCACCAGTAATAATGAAACTGGTGCAATTACCATAAATCATTACAGCGCCAGAGGTACCGCAATCTTGAGTGCCTCTACCAGTGTTATAAGAGATATGACCACCATTAATTGTCATTTCCCCTGCAGAAGCAAGAACGGCTCCTCTTCTTGCACGATTATAGATAATATTCCCATCGTTCATAATGAATGTGCCATAACTTCCAACTCCACCAGCACAGTTAGAGGCAATATTACCAATGATAGTGCCACCATTCATTGTGGCCACACCATTAGCTAAAATATAGATACCACCACCTGGATAAATACCAGTTTGTGCACTAGGATTGGCCCCAGTTAAATATCCACCAGTAAAAGTTCCTCTAGCGTCAGCTGCAGCAGCTTCATAAGTTTCTTCATCACAAATTGTGGCAAAAGCCGCTCCATTAGATTCAACATTAGCTAATGTATAGTAATGAGTGGTTGAACCACTATCGTTAAGAGTAAAATCACCACCAGCATTAACGGTGAATATCGGAATGCTACTTCCGTTAGCGTTAATGCCACATCCATTTAAATCAAATGTCTTAGTATCGCTAACAGAGATTGTGCTTTCAGTAGTCGAATCTTTTAGTAATGTCAAGTTTGCGCCATTACTAGCAGATCCCCATGCACTAACAGCATCACTAAAAGTTGCATATTCCGTAACTGTTGCACCACTCGTGACAGTGGCAACAGCTTCTGTTAGATATAGTTGACCATCACTGTTTTTAGCAACAGCATAATTAGCATCATCACTAAAGAATTTGCTGAAATCATTCAGTGATGTATCCGCACTAGCGGTAAAAATACCTTGAGTCCCGGTCATGGTAATACCAATCGATGCATTATCACCTAGAGCAGATGTGATGGCAATTTTAGCTTGATTAGTACCATTTATACGTAAATTAGCACGTGCACCCGAAGTTGTTGATGTAGAATTGTTTTTTATGATAGTATCACCAGATATATTTAAAGTTGCACCACTATCTTCAACACGGACACCAAAACGCTCGTTGTCGTGAATATAAGCTCCATTTATTGTGGCCTTTGCTTTATTACCTAAAGATATACCGGCATCATTAGAAAACATCTCACCACCATTTACGGTTAGTCCTGTCCCGGCGGTAGAAGAATCCCCAACATCAATGGCGCAAGGATACCCATAGCCGTTAGTGGCTTTATTGCCAGACAAATTACAATTATTAAGAGTAACGGCGCTATTACTCATATATATGGCACCGCCCCAGTTAGCTTGACAATTTGTAATGTCAAGGTCGTTAAATGTTGCTTCACCTTTAGTAATATAAAGCGCACCGCCATAACTATAACCACTACCTGGATAATAGCCTCCGGCATTATTTATTAGGCCACGCTGACCGGTTGTCTCATCCTTACCATTAACCGTTAATGTTCCGCCTGTTACGTAAAAAGTACCTTTATCTCGGCCACCACCATTTAAGGTGTGTCCGTTAAGATTTACAATAACGTCACCAGAAGTAATATTTAATATCGAAGTAATAGTTGAGTCAGAATCTAGATAATATGTTCCTGCTGATAACGTGCCACTAGTAGGTAAAGGTGTTCCTTCTGTGTTAACGCCATCTCTATTAATGAGTTGTTGTTTTTTTACGCTAGTTGCTAATAAAGCAGTGTCACTATCTTCTTTATTGATAGATTGGTTATTTGAACCTACGCCAAACAAAAAGGATAGACTTAATAATCCACCAATTCCTAGCGCGATACTTTTAACAATAGATTTCTTCATACACCAATACCTATAAATAATCACTAATTACAAGATACTTAATGATTTACAATGACCATAGCTTTTAATCTAAATTAAACAATGGACAATGTAGTTGTTTTTTATATATTAAAATATAAAAGCTGACCACGCAATATAAAACAATACAAAACTATACTTTTTAATACCTAAAGTAAAGTTTTTGGTTTACATTTACTAAAATATCAAGTTTTTTCCCTATTTTCTTTTAAAGATTTTCCCCTACTTTCTTTTACAGTTTTTTCCCTATTTTCTTTTTTGTTTTTTTACATAGGCGATGTATTATATCGGACATTTGTGAGGTTTTTTGTCATATATCTGAGAAATGTATGCTCAATTTAAATTCGCTGCACTTCACTTATTTCGTCATTCAATAAACACGTGTACGTAAATTTAAGATTTCTTAATTAATATATTGCTGACATCGCAAAAAACAAATGCGGCCATTTGGATTTGAATAATTGGAAATAAATTTTATTATTTTACTTAGAAAATTGATCAATATCACCGACATCTAATCAACACTTTTACCGTGATCAATCTTTTTCCATTTAATTTCTTTTTTAAATAGAGCGATGATTTCCATCGGAAATTGTAACGCTAAAAACAAAGGATAGATAAAAAATGAGATAAACATTTTTCCTTTATTAAAATCTTTATTCTTACTTCTTCCTGATATTAATACCATAGCTGCGGTTAGATAGGAATTAAGGAAGAAAAACGCAATTGATTTAAAAAATGTAAATAAATAACCAGTATTAAAAGATAAAAACATATTGGTAAAGAAAGAAGCGGAATGATCCCAATATAAAAACGCATCATAAATAGAGACATTAAATATCGGTGAAAGTAAAAGCAATATTATTTGCGCTAAAAATAAAACGAACACCGTTAGAACAATAAACGAGTGAAAAGTTAATGAAACAAATAAAGACACTTTATTTTTATGTTCTTTAGAAAATAAGGATTTAAGCACAATCGGAAAATATTTTTTAGAAATTATCTGTTGTCCTTTAGCCCAACGGATACGTTGATTCCACACCGTTTTTAAATCAGTGGGTTGTTCATCATAAAAGACAGCGTCATAGCAAAAACGGATCGTCCTTCCTTTACAAACATTTGCGGCACTAAATTCAATATCTTCCGTGATGCTTAAATAATTCCAACCATCGACTAAATAAGAGGAAGGAAGGACAAATCCACAACCAGTAATACGACCGGAAACATTAAAATTATTTCTTCCCGAAAAGGCTAATAAACATGATGTTGAAAAATAATAATTATATAAAGATGGTATTAAACCATCTTCCACATTTAAAGAATGGCGTAATGAGGAGACGACATCTTTTTTATGATAATAGATAAAAGCATCGTTTAATTTATCAAAATAATCTTTAGGTACAACATTATCAGCGTTAAAGAAGATAAAACCATCATAGGAAGATATATTTTCTATACGCTCAAAGGCATATTTATAAGCTAGACCCAGAGTCTTTTCATTTTCGTTATTATCTATAATAACCTTGGCACCTAAAGATCTAGCGATTTCCGCGGTTAGATCTTTGCAGTTATGAGCGATCACAAAGATCTCTAATTTATCCATAGGATAATTAGTTTCCTTGATGCTATTAATAAGTCGACCGATAACTTTCTCTTCATCTTTGGCGCTAACGATAATTCCATATCGACATTTCTCATCACTAGTTGGATACTTACGATGATGAAATGTAGCACTTATCGCAAAGAAAATAAAATGAAAAAGATAGATGCCTAGTAGAGCGGAAATGATAGCAAAAATAATGTTAATAATCGTGACGTAATTCATAACAAAAAAATGATATAACAAAGCTTGTCACATAAGTGTCACAGCCATTATATGCCAATATCTAAATCGTTATATTTATCTAATAATTCGTATAAACGAGAACGGCAACCTTCTAATCTCACATTATTATTCGGTTCGTTAACTCTATTCCACCACACCATATGGATGTAGCTTAATAATCTAATCTTATCTTTGCCTTCTTTAATATCTTTACCGAAATATAAATCGAGAACGGTATTATAGAGATTTTTAGCATCTTCATCTTTGATGCCGAAGAATTTCACACTATTACCGGGTTCATCTTCGTTAAAGGCGCAATAAGGGGCGTAAATCGCCGCTAATTCAAATATGGGATGACCAACGGATAAGGTATCCATATCAATTAATAAGAATTCGCCATTTTGGACCATGATGTTTTTAAAGTGACAATCACCATGCACGAATGTTTTTCGATCAGGGATAGATTCTAATAATTTCTTGGCTTTTTGATAATATTTATCTTCTAGATGTTTCTTAATCTCTTCTAATTTCTTAAAGTAAAGTTTTTTAATATCAGGGATTTCCGGATTTAAACATTCTGTGGTGTTAATTTTCTTTAATAACATCGCATATTTCTTTAAATTTTCTTGGTAATGTTTTTTATCTTCTAATAAGACATTTTTTAAAGAAGCGCAATCGAGCATTTCAAACATCACGCCGAGTTTATCTCCCGCTTGAACGATATCAAAAGATATCGCCGTAGGAACACCTAAAACAAATGCTTCTTTAGCAAGGCGTAATTCTCTTTGAATTTGATCAGCATCACTTGTGCGGTTAAAAACTTTCACAATGGTATCTTTATCCAAACGATAGACTGTGGAGAAAAAGCCTTCTCCAATTACTTCAGCGTGAGATACATCCACTTTTCTTAAAGCTTTTTTAATATCCATCATGTTAGTGAAGCCGGTCATTTGGAAGACATCATAAACTTCTAAACTAGCGTTAATAATGGAGTAATTATCATAACGTTGTTTAAGTTTTAAAAACACTCTTAAACCCGCACTTGAAATATAGCTAACCTTAGCTAGATCCATTACTAATTTATTAAATTTTTCTTTATTAACAATCTTGTCAATTTCTTGACCGATTTGTTCCGCATTAGAAGAATTAAATTCCCCCTCTAAGTAGATGGTTAACACATCTTTATTTAATTCAAACTTCATAATTCCCTCCATCACTTAATGATCTTTTTTAAAGTTAAAATGTTTTTCTCGTCCGCATAATTATATGAATATTCATCCATAATATTTTTTACAATGGAAAGACCATATCCACCGATATGTAATTCTTCATTATTGTTATCAGTTTTGACTTCTAATTGATTAAATTCTGGAGCTTTATCGATCACGGTGATCGTAAATTCACTAATTGATTTATTAAATGACAACCTAATCATGATTGGTCCACCCTCATTTTGATAACCATATTTGACCACATTAGATAATATTTCATCGCTCACTATTAATAATTTATTTTTATTTTCTTCACTAAATTCATTCTCAATAGCGAAATCACCGATAAAAGAAAGCATATTTTTAATATCTTCTAAGGTTCCATCAAAGCGTTTATGATTTGTTCTAACTGAAGCATCATGATATTTTAATGTCACGAAAGTGATATCATCACTTTGTGGTGCATCTTTCACAAAGTTAGCGATATCTTCTTTTAAATCTTCATGTAATTCATCGATGGAGAATTGTTCTTTTTTATTAAAAGTTTCTAATAATCTCTCTTCTCCATAGAATTCGCCATTACTATTTCTAGCTTCAGTAATGCCATCCGTATATAAAGTGATACTTTCACCTTTTTTCAAAACGATTTCTTCATCCACGAGTGGAGGATCATCAAACATGCCTAATAAAAAGCCTTGTTTTGGTTTTAAATATCGAAAGTTAAAGCTATTACCAATAAGTGGAGGATTATGTCCAGCATTAGAATAGATAATCTTACCGTTTCTCTTATCGAAAATCGCTAAGAAGCAAGTGACAAACATTCCGGCTTTATTACCTCTAATAATAGAGGTATTAATATCTTTTAATATTTCTGACGGTAATTTATTTTTCACAGTAAAGTCTCTAAAGGAAGTGATAACTTTCATCATAAACATCGCCGCTGGAACACCTTTACCAGAGACATCACCCACTAGGATGGCGATATGATTTTCATCGATATATAGATAATCATATAAATCGCCGCCCACTTCTTTCGCTGCGTCTAGTTCACCCACAATATGAACTTCACCATCATCAATTTCAGAACTTGGTAATGTATTAATTTGAATTTCTTTCGCGATGTTTAATTCGGTTCTAGATTTTTCGTGTTCGCCGTTAGCGAGAATTTCTTCTCTTAGTAATCTATTAGTTCTTCTATTTAAAGAATCTAGGATGATGAATACTAAAGAAATCGCCGCAACACGAGGGATGTAATATAAAGTAAATACTTTTAAGTATCTATTATTACCTTGCGCCATTAAATCTTTTAATAATTCAAGACGCCCTTCTGGTGTGTTAACAGCTTCTTTTTCAACACCTGAGCTAAGTAATAAAGGATCATATTCGCCGAGAAACATTCCTGTATACATACAAATTAACATCAAAGTTATTGTCGAAAAGAAGATAACTCTCGCAAAGCGAGGGTTATAATAATGGCTCGCCATCACGATTGGTAAAGTCCAGGCTAATAGACCGTGTTTTGGTAAGAAGATATTAATCGCCGCGACAACAGTCATTAAAGAGAATAATAAGAAGTTTTTAAATCTTGGTAATCTTAAGCGATCACTTTTTATAAATAATAATGGAGAAAATAATAATAAAGCACTAACCGGGAATAAAACTAAAACCACCGGATACATAATCGAAGGAATAGTGAAAAAATGCACCGCATAACAAATCGCTAATATCGTGGCAACGCCTCCACCGATCGCGTTAACGATAATCATTTTTTTGTTCGCGTCAGCTTCGTTATCGATATAAGCCTTTAAATATATATCTGGTATAACTTGTTTTTTTCTCATCTTATTTTTCTAATTTATTAGTTTTAATAAAATTAGTAATTCCCACCATATGTAACACTTCATAAACTCCATTTGGAACATTATTAAGCGTTAAATCATCATATCTTTGTTTTAGTTTCATGACGATTCTAATACCCGCGGATGACATATAAACTAACTCAGTCATATCTAAAACGACTGATTTAATTTCTTGACCTTGTAAATGTAAGTCAATATCTCTTTCAACGCTATCCGCCGTGGAAGAATTAATTTCACCTTGTAAATAAATAATTAGTTGTTGTTCTTTTATCTCGTATTTCATATCTTTACCATTTTACCACCTTAGGTGATAAAGCATAACATTTATTGATGTTTAATAATTATTTCGTGCTTAGGGGCTTCTTCCTTTCTCTTAAAGACTTTTGGTTTTTCCTTATAAAAAACCTCCAAGAATATAATTCGTGGAGATTTTATAATATTTGTTGTCACAAAAGTGCCACTAAAAAATATTAGTCTTTAAAGATTGGCCAAGGATATTGGGCCATATATTCACCGCGATACATTCTTATCGCATTGGGGTTGCCTTTTTTATATTCATAGGCGTCACAATCAACTTTATTAACATCGATGCAACAACCATTGTGTTTTTTTAAGAAAACATCGCTGCAATCGATATTTTTTAAGGTAGTTACGATATCGGCAATTAAATTTCTTAAATATGATTTATGATCTTCCTCCCATAAAACCGCATTTAATTCATTAACATTAATAACTGAGCCTTCTCTATCCACTAAATAGGCAAAAACTTCTTTTGATTTTTGATAGGAGAATCTCACTGGTTCGCCATTACGAAATATTTCAAAATTACCAAAACATTTAATTTGTAATTTCTTTTCTCCTTTAAGCTCCACTGGATATCTTAAAGCTTCTAATTCTTTTTTAATCTTTTCCGCACTGACAGGTTTAGATAAATAACCAGAAGCGTGAATCTTATATGCTTCTAAAGCATAATCGTTATAGGCAGTTACGAAAATGATATTCACTAAAGGATTGATTTTCTTTAATTCTTTGGCTAATGAAATACCGTTCATCCCTGGCATTTCAATATCTAAAAAGGCGATATCGATTTTATCTTCTTTATGATCTTTTAAAAACTTTGAGGAATTAGAAAATGAAAGAATGGTTGCGTCACTTGGAACAACTTTTTTAACTTCATTCTCCAGTCTTAATAACTGTAATTCTTCATCATCTACTAATAGGATTGTCATAACTATATATTACTACTTTAAAAATGAAACGGTCACTTTTGTGCCTTTATTGATTTCACTTTCAAATGTAATATCCCCTTTACACATAGTGGTAATACGATGTTTAACATTATTTAAACCGATATGTTTGTTGTTTTTAAAATCGATTTCATCGATATTAAATCCCACACCATCATCGATAATTTCTACGATAAAAGCTTTATCAGTTTCATATGTTTTTAAGATCACTGTTCCACCTTCTTCTTTCTTTAAAATGCCGTGTTTAATCGCATTTTCCACTAAAGGTTGAACACTAAGAGGAGGAAGGGAGAAATTAGATACTTTTATGTCATAAATGACATTAAGTCGATCATTAAATCTCATTTTTTCTAAATTAACATAAGTTTGAATGTGTCTTAATTCATCTTCGAAAGATACTAATTTAGTTTCTGTTAAAGTGGAGAAATTCATCCTTAAATAATCAGAGAAATCATCAAGTGCTTTTTGAGCTTTATTAGGATCAATAGTAATAAGTGTGGAGATAGAAGAAAGGGTGTTATAAACAAAGTGAGGTTGAATCTGACTCACCATGATTTTCATATTGGCTTCTTTTAACTGTTTTTCATCCTCTCTTAATTTGATATTTTTCTCAACATTTAAGAATAGGAACAATATTTCCACAGACACGATAAGTGTCGCATAAGCAATCGCATATCCGGCAAAGATATTTTGTAAGATAATTGATATAGCGGGTAAAACACAATATAAAGCAAAGGCAATCTTTTCTCTTAAATTCAGGTTTTTGTTAAATACCGCTAAAACAAAAGCGGTCGCTAAAATAATGAATTGATAGCCTTGAGAAATGATCATGAATTTGCTTCTGGTATATATTCCATTAACGGAAGAGAAATACATATGAGTAAAGATATTTATAATATCGGAAATAACGAATAATCCGAATAAGGAATAACTAACAATATCAATGATTTTCATATTCTTGTTAGAGGAATTAATGTATCTAGATAGATATATGTAAAATAGAATAACTTCTATATTATTAAAAATATAGAATACAGTGTAAAAAGTCATGATAAAGACATCACTTGTATACACTTCTTTTATAAACGTAAATGTCACATAGGTAATTAAGTGAATGACTGTAAAAATAAAGAAACGAAGTAAGGCATTTTCATCCTTTCTACGATCTTTTTTTAAAATAATATTCACAATATGAATAGAAAGGATCAACACTCCTAACAAACATACTGTTGCGTTAAAGACAGCTTTTACATCCATATTTAACATTTTAAACCGATTAATAAAAATAGAATATGTTTATTTCAATAAAAAAGATGTCAATTACGACATCTTTGTTACATTTGTGATAAATATGAATCACAATGAGGGTCCATGTTTCTTAAGTTCTTTGCCAAATTCATCATATTCATATTTAGCAAAGTTTTTGTTAAATCTTTCCGCTAAAGACTTGGCTTTGTTATCCCAAATGGTTATATCTTCATAAGTATCTCTCGGATCTAATATTTGACTGTTCACTCCTGGTAATGAAGTAGGAATTTCAAAATCAAAAATAGGTAGTTTCTTTTTGGCTGCTTTAGTGACATCTCCATTTAATATTGCGTCAATAATTCCTCTAGTGTCTTTAATGGAAATACGTTTTCCACTACCATTCCAACCAGTATTAACCAAATAAGCTTTAGCGCCAGTAATTTTCATGTGTCTTACTAATTCCTCAGCGTATTTTTTAGGATGGAGTTCTAAAAATGGTTGTCCAAAACAAGCTGAGAAGGTTGGTGTCGGTTCAGTGATACCTCTTTCTGTACCTGCCACTTTAGAAGTATAGCCGCTTAAGAAATAATACATCGTTTGTTCAGGAGTTAAGACGCTGATTGGTGGAAGAACTCCAAAAGCATCACAACTTAAGAAAATAACATTTTCGGCATGAGGACCGTGACTGATTGGCTTAACAATATTATTGATATGGTAAATAGGGTAACTAACTCTTGTGTTCTCAGTAACGGATTTATCGTGAAAATCAATTTTGCCATTTTCATTAACCGTCACATTCTCGAGTAAAGCGTCCTTTTTTATCGCTTTATAGATGTCTGGTTCGCTTTCCTTATCTAAATCTATAACTTTTGCATAACAGCCGCCCTCGAGGTTAAAAACGCCATTATCGTCCCATCCATGTTCATCATCACCGATGAGTAATCTTTTTGGATCAGCGGATAAAGTGGTTTTTCCAGTTCCTGATAGGCCGAAAAACACCGCTGTGTGTTCTCCGTTCATATCAGTATTAGCGGAACAATGCATACTCGCAATACCTTTGAGTGGTAAGAAATAGTTCATCATGGAGAAAATGCCTTTTTTCATTTCCCCACCATACCAAGTATTTAAAATGATTTGTTCTTTACTTGTTAAATTGAACAAAATAGCTGTTTCACTATTTAAACCAAGTTCTTTAAAGTTTTCAACTTTAGCTTTAGAAGCACAATAAACAGTAAACTCCGGTTGAAAGTTTTTTAATTCTTCTTTACTTGGTCGAATAAACATATTGGTCACGAAATGGGCTTGCCATGCCACTTCCATAATAAAGCGAACTGCCATTCTTGTATCTTTATTAGCGCCAGAAAAGGCATCGACCACGTATAATTTTTTTCCGTTTAACTCTTTAGTAGCAATCTTTTTACATTCTTCCCAGGCTTTTAAAGAAGCGGGGTGATTATCATTTGGATATTCAGGTGATGTCCACCAGACAGTATTTTTACTTGTTTCATCATAAATAATGAATTTGTCTTTTGGGGAACGACCGGTATATACCCCGGTCATCACATTGATAGCACCAAGTTCGGTTTTTTGTCCCTTTTCATATCCTTCTAAAGAAGGATTGTTTTCTTCTTGATAGAGAAATTCATAACTAGGATTATAGAAAACATCTTGAGGTTTTATATTTCTCTTTAACAAAAAATCAAAAATTTCTTTCATATAATTACCTTCATTTCAATAAATTTAATAAATCCGCTATTTTATTAATAGAGAATAAATTATTCTCTTTATATACTTTATCACTAATTAAAACACATTTGCTTCCAAATGCTTTAGCAGTTAAATAATCGCTTTCATATGTATCGCCAACACAAAGTATTCTATCATTACTAACATGATATTTTTTAGCGATATAGGAAAGCATATATGGATCTGGTTTGCCGATCATCACATCAGCTTGACGATTTGCGCACCATTCAATGGAGCTAGTGATATAACCTAATGCGGGATATAAAGTTCCGTCATTTGATGGGTAGGTTCTATCTTTATTACAAACAATAAAATGATGAGCTTTTTTCGCCACTCTAAAAGCTTTTGATAAATCTTCATAGTCATAATCTTTTTTAAAACCAACAAGAAGATTTTTTGCTTCTTTTTCATCGGTAATATTAACTCCGTTAGAGATAACTTCTTTTTTTAAATTATCGCTACCAAAAACATAGATGTCATTGATGTGGTTTTCTTTTAGATAAATACCCGCCAAAAAAGCGGAAGTAATTATCTCTTCTTGTGAGCAAGAAATACCAATTTTATTTAATTTATCGGCAATTTGCTGGCGATTTTTACCAGAATTGTTAGTACCAAAAATGATTTTCTTTTTATTCTGACGACAAAAATCCACCACTTTATCTGCGGAAGTAATTAATGTATCGCCATTATAAATAGTGCCATCTAAATCAAAGACAACAATGTCAAAATCATTAATGGTTAAATTCATATTAATCCTCGTTTTCAAACATTGATGTAGTCACAAATTCAATATTCATCTTTTTAGAGATTTTTCTAATCTCACCTCTAATATAACTATTGAGGAATCCAGGGTATGGTTCTTTCCAACCATAACTATTGCTAATATTAACAAAGTTTTCTTCAAATGAAGATTTATATCCATCAAATCCTGCTAGATAAACGGATTGAACTGAACATTCTTTTAGTAATTTTAACGCCATAATAATAGCGCTATCACGTGCGGCAGAATTATCTTGCAAGAATAAATTGTCGATGCGGTAATCAAACTTAAAAGTAATTTCTGATAAATTGGATGTGGCGATAACTTTTTTATCTTTATCAACATCACAGTTTAATAAAGAACATAATCTTCTAGAATTAGTGACAAATATGTAGTTTGTCTTATAGCCACTAGGCAAGAAATTAACGGACATAACAATTGGGTTATGGCTCTTTATGAAAGAGTTAATCTTTCTTTTTTCACCCACTAAAGTTTCACCAGGCCCGATTAATAAAATCGGTTGATCTTTTAATTCTTTAGTTAATCTATTAATAGATTCTTTTGACAAACTAGAGACTTCATTAGCGTGCTCTTCGATTACTCGATTGCTCTCGTTTTTATCATAATAGAGTTTATGTTCTTCTTTAATATCTTTTAAGATATTATTTATTTCAGATATAGATAGATATCCAGCAGAAATATAATCACTTAAATAATTAGGGTGAACTCTATTAGTGCCTGCTAAATAGAATTTCATAGAATAGCCCCAATTGTTCTTACCAAATAATTTTAAAATGTTAGAATCAATCGCCTCTAAAATTTGATTGATACCATAAGATGTTTGGTAATATTTATTAGCGAAATGAGCTAGTAACTCAATAGGTGCGTTACCAGCACCCTTACCCATACCATACAAAGTACCATCCGCTAAAAAGATACGGTTAGTATGTTTATTTAAAAATCTTGAAGCATTAGAAAAAGCTAATTGGAAATTGTTATGAGCGTGGAAGCCAAGCATGATTTTTTCATCAAGACCACTATCGAGTCTATCAATGATTCTTCCAAGTTCCACTTCATCCATTAATCCATAGGTATCAACAATGCTTAGAGCCGCAGGTTTAACTTCATTAGCTAAAGCGATGATTCTTTTAAAATCTTCTTCTTCATATGTTGTTGTGGAAACAAGTTGTGAAAATACTTCATATCCAAGCTCTTTGATTTGCTTACAAAAAGCCATCGCTCTTTCCATTTTCTCTTTTTTAAAAATAACTCTAATTCCATCGATAAAAGATGTTTCCCTGGGTTCGATATTAGAAATATCACAAGTTCCAAAATCGATCATTCCCATCAATTTGGATTTTTTCTTATCCACTTTTGAATAAATGGTTTTAATACATTCGGTATTTGGAAAGATGCTTCTATTAATATCAAACTGTCTTCGATCATCTAAAAAACCAACTTCGATATAATCGATACCAGCATTAGCTAATCTTTGAACAGTTTCAATTAATACACTTCTACCAAAATTCCAGTCGTTTAGATAGCCACCATCACGAACTGTACAATCTAATAATTTAATCTGACTCATAGTAAATCCTCACTTTACATGAACTTTAACAACGTTAGTCATGTTATTTACAAATTCATTTCTTTCTTTTTCATTACTAAAAGTAAAGAAAATCATTCCTAATTTTTGTCTTAAATAATCCGTTATTTCATAACCGACTTTTTCAATTAACATTTCATTTCTAACATATTTTTTATATTTTTCATCGATTGAATATCCCGTGAAAGAACCGTTTTTATCGGCATAAATACCCATAAAAGCACTATAGGAAAATAGAGGATATTCTTTCTTTAAATATTTATTTAAATCTAGTCCACATTCATTAGCGACAAATAATTCATAAGCATTAATGCCTAAATCCCATGAAATACATTTATAATGTAAATTACCAAGACATCTTCTCATGGTTTCGATATAATAAGGAACACCGTTTTTAACAATGATTTGAATAGTTAAATAACCATCCGCCATATGAAGATGTTTCGCCATTAGTTCCACATCAGCGGATATTTTTTTAATTAATGCTTCATCCTTACCTTTTTCATGTGGGATAGCCACCCAAACCATATATGGATTCAAATAAGAAAAATCATCTGTATAATAAACAAATTCAACTTTCTCATCTTTAATAAAACAAGTGTAACCGTGTTGTTCTCCAAGGATATAATCTTCAATCAAAATAGTTTTGATATTAGACATCTTATAAGCAATTTTGATCGCTTCAACGCCTTCTTCATAACTATTAACAACTTGAATTCCTTTTCCACCACCTAAATCGGAGGGCTTGACAATCTGTGGGAATTCAACACTTTCTAAATGTTTGATAGCCTCTTCTATACTATTAAATGAATAAGATTTTGGAGTGCATAAATTAAGTTTAGAACATAATTTCTTAAATTGATCTTTTTCATGAAAATATTTGCACACTTTAAAAGTATCATGGCCTGGTAAATTTAGTTTTTCGCAGGCGTATGATGCAGAAATGGCGCCAAAATCATTACCACAAGAACATATGTAGCTAACTTTGTTCTCTTTAGCAATATTTAAAATAACGTCACATTTAGAATAATCGCCAGGAATATATTGATCCGCAAAGGGATGCCCGTCTCCATGAGGATCATTTCCGGATGTGATAGCAAACATTCCTAATTTATGAGCGGCATCAATAAGTGGTATTTCATTATATGAACCATTAACAAATAAAATCTTTTTCATTATTTTTCTCCGAAGAGTTTATCGTAATCTATCACCTTAATAAGTTCATCTACGACATCTTTTGGCAAATAAACTTCTTTCTTTTTGCTAGCGTCTTTAAATCTCTTCCACATATCTTCACCAGGAACCGTTATTTCACTAACACCCTTGGCTTTTTTGTTATTCTTTGCGTCTTTAATCATCTTGTCCACTTGTTCGATGTAGTTATCAGCGAGAAGTTTACCGTTAATAGCAATAAAAGTATGGGAAACCATATTTGGTTTTTCTAAGTCAAAACACCAAGACGGAATATCATCGGACACACTATTCAAGGAAGAGCCAAGAACACCAGTCATCACATCGATGAAAAAAGCAATACCATAGCCTTTGTAATTACCTAAAGGTAACAAAGCCCCTTCTTCTGGATAATGGCTTGGATCATCCGTGGGTAAACCATCTTTATCGGTAATCCAGCCTAAAGGAATCTTTTCACCTTTAGCCTTAGCCCCAAGAACCCTTAAGGAAGAGGTGTTGCTTGACGAACTATCTAAACAGACGGAAGGAATGATTGAAGCTGGAACACATAAACAAAATGGATTATGGCCCATGGTCATACCAATGGTTCCAGGAATAGACATCTTCTTATCAACATTACTCATGGCGATACCGATAAAACCTTTTTCAGCGGCAATATTGCCATAGCAAGAACCCGCACCAAAATGAGAGCTATTCTTCACTACTACCATGCCGATACCGGTTTTTTTCGCCATCTCAATAGCCTTATTCATCCCAAATGTGCCAGAAACAAATCCGAAAGTGTTATGAGCATCAACTAAAGCAATAGAAGCAAACTCCTTGATAATTTCTGGCTTATTGGTGAAGGAAACACCACCAACTTTTGCTTTAGCAATATAGCCGGCTAGATTTTTCAAACCATGAGTATGAATGCCCCATTTGTCGGTTTTAATTAGCAAATTTGCGGAAATTTTTGCATCATTTGCATCCATTCCCGCAGATTTAAAGCAATCAAATACTAGTTCGAATAGTTTATTTTCGTTAATAAATAAATCTCTAGTAATCTTTTCCATTTTTATTTTACAAATTCATTAACTTTCTTAATGATTAATTGCACATCTTCATCAGTTAACCACATATGTAAAGGCATGGTGATTAAATGTTGAGATATTTCGTGAGCTTTTGGACATGAGCCATGGCCAAAGGCAAATATTGAATATTCGGTGTTATCTCTATAGTGAACACCGCAGTTAATTTCAAATTGGCTTAAGTAATCGAGAAGCGCTTCTCTATCTGGGACCGCTAATTCATATAAGTGGTAGCAGCATTCTTCTGGATGGTTCGCTGGGATGATTTTAATCTTTGAATTATTTTTAAATCCTTCGTTATACATCTTAACAATTTCTCTTCTTCTTTCGTTTTCTTGATCCAAATATTTTAATTGGGTTAAAGCGATAGAAGCCATGATGGCGTTGCCGTTATATTTATAACCGACATAGTCGACATCATATTTCCAAGCATAAGTACCCTTATTGCTTCTCGCATAGGTGTCTTTGTTAATACCACACCAGGCGAGTTGTTTATTAAGTTCAGCGCTTTCGGGATCATTCCAACAGATACAGCCTGAATCACCTGTTGCTAAATTCTTCACCGCTTGGTAAGAATAAACGGCGACATCAACTCCCTCCCAAGTTCCTGGGAAAGAGCCGTCATATCTAGTTCCAGACATATGAGCGGCATCTAAAACCACTCTTAAATTGTGTTTCTTAGCGATTTCTAAAATCTTTTTAAGTTGTCCCACTCTTCCGCCATAACCGACGAAAATAATGGCTCTAGTTTTGTTAGTAATCTTTCTTTCGACATCTTCTGGATCTAAACATAATTCATCATCAACATCAGCGAAAACTGGTTTTAAATTTTCATATAAAATTGCGAGGTTGGTAGATACAAACGTAATTGGAGTGGTAATAACTTCATCTCCATCTTTCCAGTTATATCTCATCTTTAAGATTTTGAAAGCGAGATGTAGACCGACAGTGTTGCTATTTAAATAATAAGCATATTTATGTCCGGTATATTTTTTCCATTCTTCTTCAAATTGGACGGTTTTAAAACCCATTCCGGTCCAACCTTTTTCTAAACATTCTCTAATTTCTTTCAAACATTCCTCAACATGGAATTTTGGCTTTAATACTTGAATTGCCATAATTAATAGTCTCCTTATTGACCAAATTAGTTTACAACTAATGCCTATCTATTGCTATACATTTTTTTATAGTAGTTTTGATATTCACCAGAAATGATATCTTCCCACCACTTTTTATTCTCTAAATACCATTTGATGGTCTTTTTAATACCATCAGAGAACTTGGTTTCTGGTAACCAGCCTAATTCGTTATGTATTTTAGTGGGGTCAATCGCATATCTCATGTCATGGCCTTTTCTATCAGTAACATAGGTGATAAGAGATTCTGGTTTTCCTAGTTCTTTACAAATTAATTTTACGATATCGATATTTCTCATCTCGTTATGACCACCGATATTATAGACTTCGCCAACTCGACCTTTATGAATAATTAAATCAATAGCTTTACAGTGGTCTTCAACATATAACCAGTCTCTAACATTTTCTCCTTTTCCATAAACAGGAAGAGGCTTATCGTTTAAAGCGTTAGCGATCATTAATGGAATTAATTTTTCTGGGAAATGATATGGACCATAGTTATTCGAACAACGAGAAATAGTGACTGGTAAGCCAAATGTTCTATGATAAGCAAGAACTAAAAGATCCGCGCCTGCTTTACTACTGCTATATGGACTAGAAGTATGAATTGGAGTTTCTTCGGTGAAGAATAAATCCGGTCTATCTAAAGGCAAATCACCATAAACTTCATCAGTAGATACTTGATGGTATCTTTTAATACCGTATTTACGACATGCATCCATCATCGTCGCGGTTCCTAAAATATTTGTTCTTAAGAATACTTCTGGATCTTCAATAGAACGGTCAACATGACTTTCCGCAGCAAAGTTTACAACGATATCAGGATGAGTTTCTTTAAATACTTTATCCACCGCATCTCGATCACAAATATTGACTTTATAAAATTTGAAATTAGGATTCTTTAACGCTTCTTCTAACGTGGACATATTTCCGGCATATGTTAAACAATCCACACAGACAATTTTGTAATCTGGATGTTTTTTAAGCATGTAATAAATAAAGTTCGAGCCGATAAAACCCGCTCCACCTGTTACTAATACTGTCATATAGTTTTCTCCTTAAAATTTAATCTATCTATCACCCGATAAGGGAATGAATCTAATTTTTTAATAAAATTATTATACCACTTTCTACTTTCAAATAACTTAAATAAAAATGACCGACATACATCTAGTAGCACTCTTAAAATAAAAAGCATAATTATAACGATCATAACTTGTGTAATAGGAGATGGGATTTTTGAAACGATTTTTTGGAAGGCAAAATCACATTGCAAGTTTCTAATATTATCCCTATCCAAAATATAAATAGCGAACATGTGTGGCGCTATAAACTTAATCGCTTTTTGACATGTTTTATTTCTAACTTTTATTTTGTAAAAAATGAGAAAAACAGAAATTGAAGAAACTAATGTAAAAATCGAATTATAGTCAAAGGGGTGATCGGGATTAACATATTCTGCGAAAAATCCAGGGATACCTTTTTAAAGTACTCCCTTTGTCAAGTACAAATTAAATTGTGTATTAATATTTAATTAAGTAGTATCTTTTGTGTTGCCTTCCCCTAGGGGAAGTTCGAAATTTTTGTTTTTAACTGATTCATAAAATTCTTTAGGTGTCATTTT
>JAFRPF010000006.1 GCA_017429285.1 Bacilli bacterium | reverse complement strand
TCGACTTGCATGTGTTAAGCCTGTAGCTAGCGTTCATCCTGAGCCAGGATCAAACTCTCAAAGTTTTATTCTAGTTCAAAATAATTATCTGGTTATTGTATTAAAAAATAATTGACGTTTTGTGTTTGTACATCTGTTCAGTTTTCAAAGATCAGTGCATGCTCTATTACTATGTAATATAGCTCGAATCTCTTCGCAGCATGCTTGATAATCATACCACTACGTAGTTTTTAGTGTCAACTACTTTTGAAACTTTTTTTAAATATTTTTTTATAGGTGGTATGAGGCGCTCAAGACGCGCTTGTTTTCTATTATACACTAATGCGCATACGTGTAAAGGAAATAATAAAGTTTTTTTCATAATAAAAGACTGCACTATTCATGCAGCCTCATATTTTTCTTATATACCTTAATATAAATATATAATTATCTTCTATTCCCAAGCACGAGAATGACAATTCTTAAAATCCTTAAGAAGATGTAGATAAAGTCGTTATAGAGAATAAAAGCACAATATAAAGATATATTTGTGGTCATCTCTCCGTTTTGGGCGATAGCTTTAATTCTGGCCATGTCCCAAATGGTAATTAACATCACCGCGACGAAGACCGATAAAGAGACGATCCAATATAATGTTCCGGAGAAAAAACCCACTAGCATCAAGATCCAGAGGACTAATGATAAGATACCAGCGCCGATAAATAAGCCCATCGCCGCGATAGCTAAACCATTTAAACGTCCTTTAGATAATAAAGCGATTAATGACATTAAACCGAAGATCAGGGCAGTAATACCAAATGTTATCCCTAATATCGACCAATCGATAACCATCGCTAAGGTCGATAACATAATACCCATCAAAACAGTGTAGATGATCGAAGGAAGTAAAACGCTTCTTCTTCCTCTAGCGATTGTAATTGGTACGACAAAGGATAAGACGATGATACCGATAAATGATGTTATTAGTAAAACTAATAAGATAATCGCATTAGTCGATTGAAATCTAGTAGGAAGATCACTACTAGCGTCCTTTAATAAAACATTTCCAAAATAAGCACCTAAACCTAAAGCGATAGCCGCGGTGATTAATAAACCGAGGAACATATAGCCATAGACTTTAGCGATACTTAAACCGACTTGGCCTCTTTTGCTGGCACTACTACTCTCGAAATTACCGTAATAATTTGCATTATCGCTCATAAATATTTCCTAGAGAATATTGGTTAATAAACCTTCGTAAGATTCTTTCTTTAAAGAAGCTCCACCGACTAAGCCACCATCGATATCAGGGCAAGATAAATAAGCTTTGATATTTTCAGGTTTGACGCTACCACCATATAAAATACGGATGTCTTCGCTCACTTCACCAAATAGTTCTTTTAAAATCGAACGGATGTAAGAACAGACGTCTTGAGCGATTTCTGTGGAAGCATTTTTACCTGTACCGATGGACCAAACTGGTTCATAAGCGACGACTAAGTCTTTGACTTCTTCTTTTTTAAAGCCTTCTAAACCTTCTTTGATTTGTTTAGAAACGACTTCTTTAGTTAAACCTTTTTCAAATTCTTCTAAGGTTTCACCGACACAGTAGACTGGAACCATTTTATTCGCTAATAAAGCTTTAATCTTTTCATGGCATTTGAAGTTGGTTTCATTATCATAGGCTCTTCTTTCGGAGTGACCGATAATAACCCAATTGATACCAAATTCTAGTAGCATTGGAATGGAGATTTCTCCGGTAAAAGCACCATGATCGTTAAAATGGCAGTTTTGCGCCGCAACAATCATTCTTTTATCAGCGTTTTCTCTAACAGCGGCTAAAGATAGATAGGTTGGAGCCACACCGATATCGATATTATTTTTGCTCGCAAGTTCGACGAGACTTCTTGTTTCTAAGGCAAACTCTTTCGCTTCCGCGGAAGTTTTATTCATCTTCCAGTTGCCTAATAATAATTTTCTTCTCATAACTATTTCAAAACATCGATGCCTGGTAAATGGCCATCATTTTCAATCATCTCTAAGGAAGCACCGCCACCGGTAGAGACGTGAGAGAATTTTTTGGCATAGCCAAATTGTTTAATCGCAGCTGCAGAATCGCCACCACCACAAACGGTGAAGGCATCTTTAAGTTCACTAGCGGCTTCACAAATCGCTAAAGTACCTTTTTGGAATTCTTCTTGTTCGAAGACACCCATTGGGCCATTCCAGAATAACATTTTCGCTTTGCTAATCTCATTAGCGAATAATTCTCTGGTCTTTGGACCGATATCTAAACCTTGGAATCCTTCTGGGACATCAACGCTAGGTAAGATAGAAATTGTGGTTCTTTCCGCTGGATCGAAGCTATCACCAACGATAGTATCGACTGGTAAAACGATCTTGCCGTGCGCTTTTGCAAAGCAATTTCTGGCGTATTCTAATTGATCATCCTCAACTGGAGAGGTTCCAGTAGAATGACCTAAAGCTTTAAAGAATGTAAAGGCCATCGCACCACCGATTAAGATCTTGTCACATTTTCCTAATAAGGAATCGATAACTTTAATCTTATCGCTGACTTTTAAACCACCTAAGATCGCGACATATGGTCTATCACTTGGTTTCACATCGACACATCTAGTTAAGTTAGCGACTTCTTTTTCCACTAAATAACCGACAGCGACTGGTTTATGTTCTTTCTTTAATAATTCAGGAATGCCATATGTCGAAGCATGAGCTCTATGAGCACTACCGAAAGCATCCATGACGAAGGCATCACCGAGTTTAGCCCAAATAGCGGCTAATTCAGGATCGTTCTTTTCTTCGCCTTTTTCATAACGGGTATTTTGCATTAATAAGACTTGGCCATCTTTTAAAGCGTTAGCGGCTTTTTCAAGTTCTTCGCCACGTGTTACTGGGACAAATACCACTTCTTGGCCTAATAATTCGCTTAATCTTTTCGCGACTGGGGCCATATTGTTCTTTTTCTTTTGTTCTTCAACCACTTCTGGAGCTTCTTTGTGTTTCACTTTGCCTAAGTGGCTCATTAAAATCACTCTTGCCCCTTTAGCGATTAATTCTTTGATGGTGGGTAAAGCAGCAACGATACGGTTATCGTCTCTAATTTCTCCACCTTTTAGAGGGACGTTGAAGTCAACACGAACGATAACGCGTTTACCTTTCACATCTAATTGTTTAACTGTTAACATAGTTAATTCTCCTTTTTATTTAAAATGGCACCCAGATAACCAGGTGCCAATTTTTACCTATTTAGCGACCCGATATCAAAACTTAGCAATTTTCGGCAAAGTATTTGATGGTACGGACCATTTGGCTGGTATAGGAGTTTTCGTTGTCATACCAAGAGACAACTTGAACTTCATATAAGCCTTCACCAATCTTACAAACCATTGTTTGTGTGGCGTCGAATAAGGAACCGAATCTCATACCGATGACATCGCTAGAAACGATTGGATCTTCGTTATAACCATAGGATTGGTTTGCAACACTCTTCATATGAGCGTTAATCATTTCTGGGGTTAATTCACCGTTAAATTTAACAACAGCGGTGAGAATTGTTGTGGAACCAGTTGGAACTGGGACACGTTGTGCACTACCGATTAATTTACCATTTAATTCTGGGATAACTAAGCCGATAGCTTTAGCCGCACCTGTGCTATTTGGAACGATATTAGCCGCACCAGCACGAGCTCTTCTTAAATCACCTTTTCTATGTGGACCATCTAAGATCATTTGGTCACCAGTATAAGCGTGAATTGTGCTCATGATACCGGATTGAATTGGAGCTAAATCATTTAAAGCTTTGGCCATTGGGGCTAAGCAGTTTGTGGTACAGCTAGCGGCAGAAATGACTTGATCATCTTTTGTTAATGTATGTTCGTTAACACCGAAGACGATGGTTGGTAAGTCTTTGCCTGCAGGAGCGGAAATAATAACTTTCTTCGCACCAGCTCTGATGTGAGCCATGGATTTTTCTTTAGAGCAGTAGAAACCTGTACATTCTAAGACGACATCAACGCCTAATTTGCCCCATGGTAATTCTTCAGCTTTTGGCATGGCATAGATAGTAATTTCTTTGCCATCGACTGTAATGCTACCTGGTTCTAAGACGGTTTTGCCATCTTCAGCGAGAACTGGTTCTTTGCTGCTGACGGTGTGTAAACCTTCACCGATAACACCAGCATAACCACCTTGAGCGGTGTCATATTTTAATAAATTAGCCAACATCTTTGGAGAAGTTAAATCGTTAATCGCGACGATTTCATAACCTTTGGCTCCAAACATTTGTCTGAACGCTAAACGGCCAATACGACCGAATCCGTTAATTGCAACTTTAACTGACATGTAATAATGTCCTCCTTCTGTTTGCGTTATATAGTTTATACTATATGCAAATTAAAAAACAAGAGAAATAGATAAAACAATAAAAATCTAAGACTTTTTTGTATAAAAAATGTCTAGAATGATTCGATTCCCTTAAATAATTCCGATAAGGAAATATCTAACGCAATAGCGATCTTTTCAAGAACTTTGACAGTGGGATTTCTCATCCCTCTTTCTAAGTCAGAAAGATAATTTTTATTTACTCCCGATTCCAAAGCCAAATCTTCTTGAGATAGCCTTCTCATCCCTCTTAAATATTTAATACGCATTCCAAGTTGTTTACTGGCGTTCATTATCTAACCTCAAATATAGTTCATGAATACTTCTAAAAAGATGATTGATATTACTTTTAGTAATATTCGTGTATAATTCTTCACTCATTAAATCCGCTAAATCGTTTAAAGATAATGACTCATTATCAAGTCTTAAATGGCATAAAGTTCTCATCTTCGTATTAGAGATATTATCAATCCCTAATCTCTCGTCAATTAGTTTAATTTCTTTCACTTGTCTTAAACCTGTTTCATAGGTCTTTTTCATATTCGCGGTATCCATATTAGTTAAACGGTTCGCGGAATTAATCATATCTCGATTAACACGGACATTTTCAAATTCCATACAGGAGATGACCGCACCGATCATAATGAGAAAAATAGATATCTGATCGCTCTTTTTAAAATAGATAACATATGATTCTCTTCTTTTGATAACCTTTGGTTCGATATCACTATTATGGTATTTAGCGAATAATTTCGATAACCACTTCGCGTAGTTTTCACTATTAACAGCGATCTCTAAATGATAGTTACTAGTGTGTGGAGAATTGACACTACCACTCGCTAAAAATGCCCCTGCTAAATAACCGGATATCGTATCGTCATTTTTTACGATATTTTTACTTATCTTTCCTTCTAAAAAGGAAATATCTAAATCTTCTAATATGGTTTCACTAGCTTCTTGGACTTCGATTGTATAAGTAATAGTTTTAGCCAAATTAGTGCCTTTAGAAAAAGAAAAATGAGCGTCAGCTTCATAAATACGATTAATGGTTTCATATATGAAACGCGCAATCTTGGCATTTTCAGTAGATAAAGTTAAATAACTTTTCTTATCACGAAAAGATAATGTTCCATTGATACGAATATAAGCCGCTAAAAG
>JAFRPF010000040.1 GCA_017429285.1 Bacilli bacterium | reverse complement strand
CGCTTTGAAGGCTCTAGAAAAGAGATCCAAGACCAAAGTATGGAATTTGCGTTAAAAAAGTTATTACAAGTAATAAAAGGATAATCTACCGTAATTTTTTAAAAAAAGAGGGTAGTTAATAAGTAGAGGAGACTTTTTATGGCAAAAGAAAAAGAAAATGTCAGCTTAGAAGAAACGCTGAAAGAAATTCAAAAGATGTTCGGTAAAGGTAGCGTCATGAGATTAGGTGACCGTAAACCTGTCGACGTCGATGTTATTCCAAGTGGTTCATTAATTTTAGATGAAGCTCTTGGTGTGGGTGGATACCCTAAAGGCCGTATTATCGAAATCTACGGTCCTGAATCAAGTGGCAAAACTACATTAGCTTTGCACGCTATTGCAGAATGTCAAAAGCAAGGAGGAAAGGCTGCGTTTGTCGATGCAGAACACGCAATTGATCCACAATATGCTAAAGCATTAGGTGTTGATATTGATGAATTAATCCTTTCTCAACCCGATAGTGGTGAACAAGCTTTAGAAATTGTGGAAATGCTCGCTGATAGTGGTGCAATTTCCTTAATTATCGTCGACTCAGTCGCCGCTTTAGTGCCTCAAGCTGAACTTGACGGTGAAATGGGTGATAATTCTGTCGGTTTGCAAGCTCGTTTAATGAGCAAGGCGATGAGAAAGCTCGCCGGTGTGCTAAATTTAAAGAATTGCGCAGTTATATTTATTAACCAATTAAGAGAAAAAGTTGGTGTTCTTTATGGAAATCCTGAGACCACTTCAGGTGGCAGAGCCTTAAAATTCTATTCTTCAATAAGAATAGATATTAGAAGACTTGAAGCAATTAAAAATGGTAGTGAAATTATCGGTAATAGTTGCCGCATCAAAATCGTTAAAAACAAAGTTGCGCCACCATTTAAACAATGCGAGATCGATATTATCTATGGACAAGGCATTTCCAAAGAAGGTGAAATCCTTGATCGTTCAGTGGAATTAGGCATCATTAAAAAGAGTGGTGCTTGGTATGAATATCAAGGCAATAAGATTGCTCAAGGTAGAGATGCCGCTAAAGATTATTTGAAGAGCAATCCAGATGTCGCTAACGAATTATTAAGCCAAATTAAAACTGGTGTAACTGAATAAAAAAATAACACTTGGTAAGATATTTTATAAGCCAAGTGTTTTTTATTGTTTTTTGATCATAAACCACAAAATAGCGGATATTTGCAGTGGAATTCCAATAATATAGATCATTGCTAAGTTAGTTCCTTCTGTTGTAAAAAACGCGAAATGAAGGAAGACAGATGTTAGTAATGTCCATATTAAAGTAGATAGTGCGATTAAGGTTATTACTTTTCTTCGATTAAAATATAGTCGATTGAAAAATAGTAATAATAAAGCGGAGATTGGTACCGCCCAAACGAATACCACCCAATAAGCGTCTTTTTTACCTTGGAATAATAAAGGATATATAAAGATAATAGTGGCTATCATCCAAACGATCGAATCAACAAGGAAAGTAATAGCTATATGATTAAGCATTATAGTTCTTTCTTTTGACCTATCCGTGTGTGGATTTTGGATGTTATTAGGATTTGTTAAATAATCCAAAGAAACACCATAATAATCACATAGTTGTTTAAGGGTTTCTAGGTCCGGCATAGTGGATCCTTGCTCCCATTTTGACACCGCTTTATCCGAATAATCGAATTTTTCTGCTAATTCAACTTGGGTTAGCTTTTTTGATTTCCTTAAACTAGCTAAATTCTTGCCTACTATCGTTTTTAAGTCGTCCATATATAATATGATATCTCATTTTTTGATGATTGGAAGCCTAAAAATTTTATCTATTCTCTTTTTTGGAGAGTTGGAGAATAAACTCTCTTTTTAAATTTTAAAAAGTAGGAACACATTTTTTTCTACGCGTGTATAGTTTATGAGTTATGAAAATTAAGGTTTCTACGATTGTCATTACATCTATAGTAGTCACTTCTGCGGTTGCGGGAGGACTAGCTTTAGGCATTGTCTTAGGAAAAGCGCTTTCTCCTAAAACACCTGTAGCTCCTGCTGGAAAGATTGATACAGGTATTGAAGATGACTATGCGGCATTAATGGAAAAATATGAAAATGACAAAAACGTTGAATCATATCGTCCTTATGAACTTGCTAATATATCCTGGCTTAAATTTGGACAGCTTGAACATACTCATACTGTGAGTTTAGGTACTGTTACCGCATCTGTAGCCACTCAAAAGATCTTTGCTCACGATGTTAGAGATGGAGATCGATTCTTTACTGAGTCATTATCCGCTGGTATGAAGAAAGTCGGTGTTCGTTTCTACCAAGAAAACGGTGTAGTTAAGTCTTATACCGCTTCAAAAGTAAAAGATAACGGAACTGCTAGCTATTCTGAGGATGATTCTATAGCCAGAAATCTTGAAAGTCATGAAGAGGTATGGGGCAAGACACTCGATAGACCTGTCATTTATAACATATCTTCTAAAACGGTGCTTAGTGAAACACTAACGGAAGTTGATGGCAAATATGTTGTTAATTTGGAACTTGATCCTGTTACATCTGTATCTCGTTATATCCGTCAGATGGTTAACATCTCCTCATTAGATAGATATCCAGATTTCAAATATGTGAAGCTACAATTCACAATGGATAAAGATCTAAATATTGAAGAATTAAAAACCGATGAGCATTATGTGGTTTACGTTATTGGCACGAATGATTCAAAAGGAACTTTAACACAAAAATTTTATAGAGAGAGTAGTGAGACAATTCCTTCTTTAGAAGAAAGTTATCATTACTAAAGGGGTTATATATATGAAAACTTGGAAGAAAATATTATTAGAAATTGGAATATTTACAGCGGTGTTTGCTTTAGGTGCCGGTGGTGGTTTTTTAGCTGCCTATAGCACTCCACAAAAACAAAATTTTAATGAAAATGAGGCAATAACTAATTCCACTTCTCAAACTAACACACCAAATTACGTTCCAACATCAAAAGATAAATTTTTAAGCAGTTTATCATCCGCTCAAGCGGTATATGGAGATATCGATTTAAAAATCGAAAAGATTAATAATGAGCCAGTTACTCAAATGCCAACTAGAGCGTTAGACCTAAATGATTTAGGTGATGTTGATCTTTCTTTAAAGAATCTTAATGTTGATTTCTCTAATTTAAGCGATTTGAAATTAGAAGCTGATCTTTCAGTTAAAACAGAAGATTTAGATTTAAGCCTTTCCTTAGCTTACATTGATAACACTATCTTTTTAGATTACGAAGACACCCATTGGTACTTAAAGACCAGTGATTTACTCGAAGGTGTTCTTATGATTCCAAGTGTTGGATCTAGCATAGCTTCTTTACTTAATTCACAAGAAGGCGATATTTCTTTTGATTTAGATATTGATACTTTGACTAATTCTTTGAATAATGTTGAAGAATTTAATGAAAATGATGAACATTATTTCTTATTTAATTTAACTCCTGAAATCACTATTAGATTTAATGTTGATGAAAATCTCAATATGTCAGGTGTCGAATTACCTGGCATTGAAATTGGTGGTTATCGCATTAGCGCAACAAGCACAATTAAGACTAGTTCTGAAAAAAGAGAGATTATATCTCCAATTAATAAACCTGATGCTCCCAAATACACTAACTTCAAATCCGCTTTTACCTTAGCAGCGGATGTTATGCGTATTATCACGTTAAAACAAGCGCATGTTGGTTTAGATTTAGAAGTTTTAAAAGAGGGTGAATCTGGACTAGAATCTTTTATCGATGTTAATGGTGAACTAGATTTTGACGCTCATAATTTATCTAATCTTTTATTAAATAGTTCTTTAACCATTTCTGAAAGTGGTAGAAAACATAATATTGAAGCCGCTTTTAGCAATAACACTGTCTTTGCTAGATATAAAAACTTCTATAGTGAAAATAACGATTTAAGTATTTCTATAGAAAAACAATCTATTGAATCTTTAGTGGAAATCATCACCACTAAATTCCCTATGGAAGAGGCTCCTGCTATTTTAGAAGGCTTGGGTGATTTTGCTTTAGAAATGGATCTCCGTACTATTTTAAAAATAGTAAATGATATTCCAACCTTTGTTGATGAATTTGAATTAAATAACAATCATCTATCTTTCTATATTGACACAAGTTACTTTAATTTATCCTTAGGAAAAGTTTATTTAAGAATTGATTTTGATAGCGTGGCTATTAAATCTATTACCGTTAATGGATTAAGAATCGATGACATGCTCATTAATTTATCTTTAGACGTCAGTGAATATGTGGATTTTTCGATCAATGAATCCAGCTATTTAAGATTAGATCCAGCGGTTGGCATGATCGATGACATCAGTGAGCTTATTGAAAAAGACAATTTTGGTATCGATTTCAATATTGATGTTTTAGATAATGAAGATGCGAACAAGAATCTATTCTTAAATGGTGAATTCCAATTCACATTAAGTGGTAGCTTTATGGATAAAACCCGTAACTTCGATTTAGGTGCTGGCTATTTAAACATTAAAGAGACAAATGTTCTCCATAAGATTAATGCGTATGCAATCGATAATGGAGACATCCATCTAAAATACGATATGAGAGAACTCAAAAATGGTTCCGAAGTAAGTGATGATAACCATATTTATGCTTCCTTTAATCGTAATATGGTGGATTCACTTGTTGGAACAATTTCTAGATTAATGAATGGTGAAGCTTCAAACGCTGTTTCTATGATTAATTCATTCATGGATAATAGCGAAGAACTTCCAATTTCTAGACTTATTAATGGTGATTTTGGAGTCTTATTTGACACTAAGATTTTAAATAGTTTAGATGTTAGTGAAGACACAATTGTTTTAGGTCTTAATGGTGCCATTATTAACCTTGAAGCAACTGACTTTGAATTAGAGGTTCACTTCGCTAATGACACAGTTGATAGCATCGCTCTTACAGGATTCGAATTTGGTGGAAAAACCATCAATATGTCTGCAAATCTTCATGATTTTGATGAAATTTCCTACAATTCTTATAAAAATTTATTACCTGATAATGCTAGTTATTTAGACATTTCCAGTGTTGCTACTTTACTTGATATTGGTATTAACACAACCGAATTTAATTACTATAAAATTACTGGAACTGCTAACATCAATATCACCGCTGAATTCTTTGGTTCTCAACTTAGTTTAAAAACGGTCACTGTTCCAATTACTTTAGAAATCTTAAATGAAAACAACCATGTTAAAGTATTAGCAAAGTTTGAAGTTCCATTTGTTTCTCAATACGTTGTTGTTGGTAATTATGGTTTAACAAGTGGTCCAACATCTTACTTGATGTACGATAGTGAAACTGAATGCTTATATACTTCTCGTAACGACACGAAGAAATCTGGATATTATTTATTCTCTGCAAGCAACAGCAGTGCCAAATATTATCGTCGTTGTACAGTTGATTATGCTATGGACAATATCTTTGATATTCTTCTTAAAGATATCTTAGGATTAGCCGACTTTATTACTGACATGGTTGCTGATGCTGGTGGTGCTGAAGAACATCAAATACACTATGACAATTTAATTGATAACTATACTTGTTCAAATGGTGTTTATAATCTTTCCTTAAATCTTGCTGAATTAGCAGGAAATGATAAGATGGGCACATTAGGTTTAACTGTCACTCAAGGCCAACACATTGAATATTCTGAAAAAGAAGTTGACGAATTAGGTAACCCATTAGTGGTGGTTAATAAAGGAATTATGAAAAAGATTGAAGCTTCATTTAATATGAACCTTGCTCTTAACTTCAATATGTTTGGTAGCTTAAATATTCAATTAGACGACTATGACACAGATTATAAAGGACATAGTTTGGATTATTTTGATAATTGGGTAAGCAAGCATCAAAATGACGAACTTAACAAACAATTTCAAGCTTAATTAGAAGGAGACTCGTTCTCCTTTTAATTTTTTAATTTGATAATAATGTGCGCCTGCATATATAATAAACACGTACCCTTCGAAAGGTACTTACCTATATATTCTCTCATTGAGAACTTTATTATCAGGCTGGTCCTGTAAATATACATTTGAATCCTTAACCTAATGGAATAATAGGGATTTTTAGGTAATCATAGTGATGAACTATGTTTTGTCTATAAGACAATAGAAAGGAATACTATATGTTAGTATTTGATTCCGCCATAAACATATGGCTACCTATCGTCTGCGGCGTAGCGGGATTATTAATCGGTGGATTAATTATTTTCCTCGTTCCTGCTTTTAAAAAGAATAGAGCTAAAGTCAGCGCCCAGAAGATTATTCGTGATGCAGAAATTAAAGCGGAGCATATTGCTAAGAATGCTCAATTAGATGGCAAACAAGCTGTCTATGAAATGAAACAAGAAGCTAGCAAAGAGATCCATGAAAGAAAACAAGAAGTAGCTAATTTAGAAAATAAATTAACTATTCGTGAACAAAATATCGATCGTCGTGATGCGGCTTTAATTCAAAAAGAAAACACTCTTGAACAAAAGAACGAAACTTTAAATCGTCGTTTGAAAGACGTCGATAAGAAGGAAGCTGATTTACAAGAAAAAATCGATAGCATTATCGGTGAACTTGAAAAAGTCGCTCAAATGTCCACTCAAGAAGCGAAAGACGAACTAATGGATCGAGTGGAATCTAAAATCAGCAAAGAAATCGCAGCTTACATTAAGAATAAAGAAGAAGAGGCGAAAGAAACCGCTGATGAAAAAGCTAAAGAATTACTCGGTATGGCTTGTGCTAAATATGCTCAAGAAGTGACTACTGAAAGAACTGTTTCCGTTGTTGCTTTACCTAGTGATGAAATGAAAGGCAGAATTATCGGTCGTGAAGGTCGTAACATTCGTTCTTTAGAACAATTATTAGGTGTCGATTTAATTATTGATGACACACCAGAAGTTATTACTATTAGTTGTTTTAATCCAATCAGAAGAGAAATCGCTCGTTTATCTTTAGAAGCTTTAATTAAGGATGGACGTATCCAACCAGGTCGTATCGAAGAAATCGTTGAAAAGACCAAAAAAGAAGTGGAAGAAAGCATGCATAAAACTGGTCAAGAAGTGGCCTTTAAACTTGGTTTACCAAAAATTAATCGTGAATTATTAGATTATGTTGGTAGATTAAAATATCGTACTTCTTATGGCCAAAATGCTTTAGAACACTCAGTAGAAGTTGCTTATTTAACCGGTATGATGGCGGCGGAACTTGGCTTAGATCAAAACTTAGCCAAACGCGCTGGTTTATTACATGATATCGGTAAAGCTGTTGACTTCGAAGTTGAAGGAAGTCACGTGGAATTAGGCTCTAGATTAGCAAAGAAATATGGTGAACCAGATGTGGTTATCAATTCTATTGAATCTCACCACGGTGATGTTCCTGCTAAATCTATTATCGCTAACTTAGTACAAGCGGCCGATACTTTATCAGCGGCTAGACCAGGTGCGAGAAGCGAAATGCTTGAAAATTACATCAAACGTATTGAACAACTCGAAGAGATTTGTAAATCATACGACGGTGTTTATCAATCCTATGCTTTACAATCTGGCCGTGAATTACGTGTCATGGTAATACCAGATAAGATCGATGATGTCGGTGCTTTCCGTTTAGCACGTGAAATCAAAGAAAGAATTGAAAATGAAATGACCTATCCAGGTCAAATCAAAGTTTCTGTTATCCGTGAATATAGAGCGGTGGAAACTGCGAAATAATTTATTTATTTCATAGAAAGTTTATATTTTGAAAATATTATTTATCGGTGATGTTGTCGGCCGTATCGGTCGAAGAATGATCAAAGAAAAAGTCCCATATTTTGTTAAAAAATACGAGATTGATTTTGTGATCGCTAACGGGGAAAATGCGACACATGGCAAAGGTTTAAATCGTAATCATTATTACGAACTTATCGATGCGGGTTGTGATGCGATTACCTTAGGTAATCATTATGACTCAAAGAAAGATTTAAGAAGTTACATTGATCGCGTTGATCGAGTGATAAGACCATTAAATTTAAAAAATGAGTATCCTGGTGAAGGCTCAATGGTTTTTGACTCTGATGGCATCACGATTAGAGTCACTAATTTGCTTGGCTCCGCATTTATAAATGAGGAAGTTAATTCTCCATATTTTGCGATGTTAGAGCTACTCGAAAATGAAGAACCCACTAATATTCATATTGTCGATTTCCATGCGGAAGCTACAGGTGAAAAGAAATCATTAGCTTTCGCTCTTGATGGTAAAGTTAGTGCGGTCATTGGGACTCATACTCATGTTCAAACTAATGATGCGCAAATATTAGAAAAAGGGACCGCTTTTATTAGCGATGTAGGTATGACTGGCTTTGCCGATGGTGTCCTCGGTTTTGAAAAAGAAAGTGTTGTTGGTAAACTCATGTATGGGGAACAAAATAAATTTACTTTACCTGATGAAGGTAGAGGTTTATTTTCCGCGGTAGTTATCGATGTGGATGATAATACTGGATTAGCAAAAAGTATATTCCCGATATATTATTTGGAGGATTAATTATGAAAACAAAAATTATTAATACCCCGGATTTATTAAAAGCCGCTTCTAGAAAAAAAGAAGTGACGAATTTTTGTGTTGCTAACGCTAAACATTTGAAAGATTTAAAACCTTTAGCTAAAGGTAAAAAATATTACATTAGAACCTATGGTTGCCAAGCTAATGTGAGAGATGAAGAAACGATGAGAGCGATGCTTGAAGATGTCGGATATTCTTTTTCTAAAGAGGTTGAAAATGTCGATGTTATTATCATTAATACCTGCGCGGTTAGAGAAAACGCTGAAGATAAGGTTTATGGTGAAATTGGCAATTTAAAAAGACTTAGAAAAAAGAATAAAAATTTAATATTAGCGATCTGTGGCTGTATGGTGGAACAACCAGAAATCTTAAAAAGATTAATGGATACTTTCCCAGAAGTTAATCTTTTCTTTGGAACCCATGAAATCGCTCAATTATTAGATTTAATTTATGATTGTTATTCTTCTAATGAAAGAATAGTGGCTATTGAATCGAAACAAGGTGAAGTCGTGGAATTTATTCCGGACTGCCGTAATAATCACTACAAAGCATATGTAAATATTATTTATGGATGTAATAAATTCTGTACTTATTGCATTGTTCCTTATACAAGAGGCAAGGAAAGATCGAGACATTTTAATGACGTTATTAAAGAATGCCAAAGATTAATCGATGCTGGTTATCAAGAAATCACTTTATTAGGTCAAAATGTTAATGCTTATGGTAAAGATTTAGATGAAGGTAAAGACTTTGCTGATCTATTAGAAGCAGTGGCTAAACTTGGCATTCCAAGATTAAGATTTACCACTTCTCATCCATGGGATTTTTCTAGCAAGATGATCGATGTTATCGCTAAATATCCTAACATCATGAAATTTATTCATTTACCTGTCCAATCTGGAAACGATGAAATTTTAAGAAAGATGGGTCGAAGATATACAAGAGAACAATATTTAAATCTTGTCAAAGAAATGAGAGAAAAGATTCCGGGTTTATCTTTATCCACAGACATTATTGTCGGGTTTCCAAATGAAAATGAAGAACAATTCCAAGATACATGTTCTTTAGTGGATATTGTTCAATATGAAGCTGCATTTACATTTATTTATTCACCAAGAAAAGGAACACCTGCAGCAAAGATGGAAGATAATGTTTCAAAAGAAACAAAGACTAGAAGATTTCAAGAGCTTGTCAAACATTTAGAAAAACATATTGAAGAATATTCTAACGCGATGGTTGGTAATACCTACGATGTCTTAGTGGATGGTGTTTCTAAAACTGATGAAAATATGTTATCTGGATATACGGAAACTAATAAATTAGTTCACTTTAAAGGTGACCTCTCATTAGTGGGCACAATCGTTAAAGTGAAAATAAAAGAATCTCATACTTATTCACTGATTGGAGAACTTGTTAATGGATAAGGTGATTGTTAAAGCCAAAGAATTAAAAGAAGAAATTAATTCTCTTCCGGAAGTGAAAGAATATCTAAGACTTAAAGAAATCTATGAAAAAGATGATGAATTAAGAAAGATGAGATTAGATATCGCGACCTTAAAGTCTAAAGGTAAAGAAGAAGAAAGAAATAATCTTCTTAAGATCTATAACTCCCATCCCTTAGTGGCTAATTATTTATCCGCGAAAGAAGAAGTGGAAGAAATCTTATTAGCGATAAAGAATATATTAGATTAAATGCGAATTAAATTTCGCATTTTTTCGTGTTAGTATATAGGCATGATATATGTTATATGCGGGCCTACAGGAAGTGGAAAAACTAATGCCGCTAAAGCTCTTAGCGATATTTTTGAGGCACCAATTATCAATGCTGATGCTTTTCAAATTTATAAAGATATGGATATCGGAACTGCAAAAATTAGTAAGAAAGATCCTTACTATAAAAAGCATTATTTATTAGATATAAAAAAGCCGAATGAAACTTTCTCAGTTAAGGAATATCAAACACTTTTTCGTCAAAAAATAGGGGATTTGCAGGAAAAATATCAAAATATCATCGTTTGTGGTGGTACTGGATTATATATAAAAGCATCTTTATATGATTATGTATTTGATGAAGAAAATGAAGAATTAGAAAGTCACGAATATGATGATTTATCTAATGAAGAACTATATAGCAAATTATTAAGTGTTGATAAAGAAGCGGCGAATAAAATTCATATGAATAACCGTAAAAGAATTATTCGAGCGCTTAATATCGCTAGTCGTGGTAAAACAAAATCAGAAATAATTGATTCTCAAGAACATAAACTAATTTATCCTCATGTAAGGTTTTTAATGATTAATCCTAATCGAGAAGAACTTTATGAAAACATTAATCAAAGAGTTGATAAGATGTTTGCTCTTGGTTTAGTGGAGGAAGTGAAATCGCTCCTTAATAAATATGATTTATCACTTACCGCTAAAGCGGCGATTGGATATAAAGAAGTAATTGATTATCTAAATGGCCAAATGAGTTTAGATGATTGCAAAGAACTTATTAAAAAGAGATCGAGAAATTATGCAAAAAGACAAGTGACATTTTTTAAAAATCAATTCCCTATTGAATACTATAGTAGTAATGATGAATTGATTGCCAAGATGAGGGGGGAAAGATAGATGAAACCGATTAACGAGATTGCTAAAAAAATAAATATAGATGAAGAATATTTAATTCCTTTTGGAAAGGATAAAGCCAAAATAGATTTATCTATAAAAGATAAAGTTAAAGATAATCCTGATGGCAAATTAGTTTTAGTGACTGCTATTACTCCCACTAAAGCGGGTGAAGGTAAAACTACAACTTCTATCGGTTTAACCGATGGCATGCATAAGATTGGCATTAATTCTTTACTTTGCTTAAGAGAGCCTTCATTAGGCCCAGTTTTCGGTTTAAAAGGTGGAGCAACTGGTGGTGGAAAAGCTTCGGTAACTCCTAGTGAAGATATCAATTTACATTTCACAGGTGATTTACATGCTTTAACTAGTTCTATTAATTTAATTGCCGCGGTTATCGATAATCATATCTATCAAGGAAACGAATTAAGAATTAATCCTAATCGCATCTTATGGAGAAGAGCTTTAGATATGAACGATCGCGCTTTAAGAAGTATTACTATTGCTCAAGATGATAAAAAAGCTATTCCTCATCACGAAGAATTTGTCATTACTGTCGCTAGTGAATTGATGGCGATTTTCTGTTTAGCAAAAGATGAAGAAGATTTTAAAGATAGAGTCAACAATATAATTGTCGCTTATGACTTAGATGATAAACCGGTTAGATTAGAACAATTACATATTACCAATGCGATATTTAAATTAATGAGAGTAGCATTAAATCCAAACCTCGTTCAAACTTTAGAAGAAAATCCAGTGTTAATTCATGGTGGTCCTTTCGCTAATATTGCTCATGGATGTAATTCTATAATCGCTACAAAGCTTGCTTTAAAATTAGCGCCTGTGGTCATTACTGAAGCCGGATTCGCTAGTGATTTAGGAGCCGAGAAATTTTTAGATATCACTTGTCGAGTGGGTGAATTTAAACCCGATGCTATTGTGATGGTCGCTACTATTAGAGCTCTTAAAATGCATGGTGGGCAATTATTTGAAGAATTAAATAATGAAAATGTCGAAGCATTACTTAACGGTGTCTGTAATTTAAAAAAACATATGGATAACATCTCTTTATATGGTGTTCCTGCTGTTATTTGCATTAATCACTTTGAATCAGATACAGAAAAAGAAACAAAAGCTTTAATTAAATGGTGCGAAGAACAAGGCTATGATTATGCTTTCTGTTCTGGATTCTCTAATGGTGGAGAAGGCGCTAAAGAATTAGCAAAGAAAGTTAGTGAAGTTTTATATAATAAAAAACCAAAATTTGAATATCTATATGATACTAAATTACCAATCAAAGAAAAGATTGATATCATTGCTAAAAAAATCTATGGTGCTAAAGAAGTTATTTATACCGAAGAAGCTAACAAACAGATTGAAGAATATAACAAACTTGGATTTTCAAAAACTCCAATCTGTATTGCTAAAACCCCGCAATCATTATCAGATAATCCTAAACTATTAGGTGTTCCAAAAGATTTTGTCATCACTATTAGAGAAGTCAGATTATCCGCTGGTGCAAACTTCATCGTTCCTTTAGCGGGATCGGTAATGACTATGCCAGGATTACCAAAAGTACCTGCGGCGACAAAAATGTAAATTATTTTTGAACATTTTTAGCATAATGCCCCCTAGTTAATATATAGGAGGCATTTTTAATTTGTATATTTTAAGACTATCTTCAATAAGGAAAAAATATAAGTTAGAGAATAGTAAAGATAAAGTGGTTTTAAATAAGATCTCTTTAATGTTTCCAGAAAGAGGTTTATTTTCAATTAATGGTAAATCAGGTAGTGGTAAATCCACTTTATTAAATATCATCAGTATGCTTGATGAACCCACCAGTGGAACTATTTATTATCGAAATAAAAACGTTTTAAAGTGGAAAGATAAAGAAAGAAATTTATATCGAAATAAAGATATTGGGATTGTATTTCAAAGCTATCATCTATTAGAAAATGAAACAGTAATTTTTAATATTATGCTTCCCGCTTTAATTAGTGGAAAAAAGTTAAAAGAAGCTGAAATTGAAGCGAAAAACCTTTTAAAAAGCATAAATTTTAAGGAAAACCTATATTATCAAAAATGCAAAGATCTATCTGGTGGAGAGAAAGAAAGAGTAGCGATATTAAGGGCCCTTATTAATGACCCATCAATTATTTTAGCGGATGAACCAACAGGGGCATTAGATACAAAGAATTCCAAAATTGTGATGGATTTATTAAAAGAGATTTCTAAGACTCGATTAGTGATACTAGTTAGCCATAACCAAGAGCTAGTAAGAGAATATTCTGATACGATTATTCATCTTAAAGATGGACTTATCGATAATATTGAAGAGATTAATGAAATAGTAGATGTTAATGAAAATAAGAACGAAACGAAAATCGTTTATAAGAATGGATGGATCAAACATTTATCGATTTCTAATTTTAAAAGAAGATTAAAAAGAAATATTGTTTCAATAATTTCCCTTATCATTTGTTTAATTAGTTCCATATTAATTATCGGATTTGATTTAGGTAGTGGGGAATCGATAAAAAAGAGAAGCTATCATCAGCTAGATTATGGAGTGGCTTCTATATATAAAGAAATTAATAATAACATCCCTGGTAGCAAGATGTCTTTGGTCCAGATGATTAGACCTAAGATTGATGAACTATACACTATTAATAATTATTTAAAGGATTATTATATAGAGCCAAACATCTCCACATTAGTGACTAATTACCCAAATGTCATTATCGGTGAAGAAAGAATTGATAATTTAGGGTATTATCCTGTTTATTCATTTATTGAAGAAAGCATTGATAAATCTTTATTAATAAAAGGACAATTTCCAAAAGAAGATAATTTAAATGAAGTCGTTATAAATAAAACTGGTTATAAATATTTAAAAAACAAATTAAATATCGAACCGTTAAATATCGATTTATATTTATCAATTAAATATGAGCATCATTTTTATAAAGATGATCCTCTTAATCCTGTCATCACTGATTATTTTATTTATGAAAAAAATATCAAAATTATGGGCGTGGTGGATGATTTTAATTTTTTATCAACACCAAAGATTTATTATTCCTATCTTTCTATGAAAGATTATCTAACTGATTCTATATTAGTGAATCTATCTAAAGAGGAAAATAACACTATATCTTGGTATGAACGCTTATTAACATGCCTAGACGAGGAATCTCTATCTTCTTATTCATATCAATTATTTTTAAAAAGAAGTGATAAAAGAAATGAGATAGAAACAATAATAAATAACATTCCTAGTCCTTATAAAATTGAATCTACTACTTATGAAACATATAAAGCATTAAATGATTTAATCGGGGCCGCGACATTAGGGATGAGTTTATTTTTAATGATTGCTTTATTAGGAACTGGATTAATTCTCGGTATTATTTCTTTTTCTTCCTTTACTGAAGATAAAAAGATTAGTGCGATATTAACTTGTTTAGGATCTAATAAAAATAGCATATTTAAGATTTATCTTATGGAGAATCTATTTATTGGTGGTATAGCTTCACTTACCTCGATAATGATTGCCCCTTTATTCTCCTTATTAGCAAATACGATTATTAAAAATATCACAACATTTGAAGGCATTATTAAAATTCCTTATGCTATCTTTTTAGGCGTTCCTTTGTTGTTTCCTTTAATGATTTTTCTTTCGACATTTTTAGTTTGTCTATTAGCGACTTATATCCCCTTATTTTTTTCGAAAAAAATCTCACCAAAGGAGGAACTAAGTGAAGAATGATAAAAATTAATAAATTATCTAAAGATTATAACGGTAACCATGTTCTTTATGATGTTTCTATTAAATTACCAAATAAGGGTTTAGTAATTATTGAAGGTCCATCAGGATGTGGTAAAACCACGCTTTTAAATTGCCTCTCAGGTTTAATTGATTTTAATGGTGATATACAAATTGATAATAAACACATCAAAATGATGAATGAGAAATCATTAGGAGATTTCCGTTTAAAAAACATGGGTTTTATCTTTCAAGATTATAAGTTATTTGAAGATGAAAATGTTATTAATAACATTATGTTGCCTTTAGACGCGATTGGCTCCTCTAATAAAGATAACAAAATTAGAAAATGTTTAGAGCTAATTAATCTAGTTGGATTAAAGAAAAATTACAAACAAAAAGTTTCTAAATTATCAGGCGGAGAAAAACAACGTGTCGCTATCGCTAGAGCTTTAGTAAATAACCCAAAAATTATTTTAGCGGACGAACCGACTGGTTCTTTAGATTATAATACTGCGAATGAAATTATGAAGATATTAAGAAAAGTATCTTCAAAATCATTAGTGGTAATGGTGTCTCATGATGATGAAATCACTAATAATTACGCTGACATCATCATTCATATGTTAGATGGAAAAATTAAAGATGTTATTCATCAAGAAAAAGAACATAAAGATAAATATTTACCAATATCAAAAGCTTTTTATGTGGAAAGAAAGCCATCTATTCCATCTTCATTTTTAATTCACCACACCATTAATTCGATTAAGCAAAAGAAATATCGAACGATGATTTGTAATCTTGTGACTTCCTTAGGTCTTATAGGTGTGGGATTAGCCACGTCTTTATCTTCTTCCATTTCTTCTAATATTAAAAACGCTTATTCCAAAATTGTGGATGATTCTAAGATTACCATCACTAGAAAACATTACGACACAGACATCTATGGAAGATACGCTGCTAGCTATTATGAAATTATGGATATCAAAGATAAATATAAAAGTGATATCTATGATGTAGGGGCAACTTATGATAATGATTTTGAGTCATTTTTCCCACATAGTAATACCATCTGCTTAGCAGACACTACCTATAGAACTCCGATTGAAGGATTAACAGCTCGACATATTAATGAGTATCGTTGGCTTGATACTAATAAACCGGAAACTATATATCCAGAACAAATAGAAACCCTAAGTGACGATGAAGTTGTTTTGTCTTTAACAATTGATATGGTTTATGACATCTGTTATGGGCTAAAAATTGAAAGAACAGTGACATCATTATCTAGATATCTACAAACTTCTCCATTAAGAATATATTTCGACTTCAGAAATGATAATTGGGAATATGGCGATGAACAACTATTAACAGTTATTGGTTTTACTTTAGAAAAAGAAGGTGGCATATATCACACTAATCACATGTGGAATGAGTATATGTTTGAAACAAGAATGAGGTTTCCTATAACTGATAATATCGAAGAAGAAACAAGCGTGCCTTGGATATTAAAAAAGATATACTACATATACCTAACTACAAATAATTATTCTTTCTTAGAAAAAGGATATAGTGATAAAGAATTATCCCCTTTTATATTTGAGATTGCAAATAAAACCTATTTTCCACTATTAGAAAAGGCAAATATGCCTGATTTACTGAAAAGAATACTAGTTTTTTCCAATACTTTAGCGGATATACCAATCTATTATTACGATTTATTTAAGGATATGACTGGTATGATTGAAAACCCTATATTTGGAAGTAGTTCCGGTTATGCTATTTACCCTTCATCTATGATGTATGGATTCGCTAATTATATGTATTTTTCTAGCGATGAAGATGCGTTAAGCGAAACTATTGATATCAACACAAATACAGTAATGAATGAAAATGAGAATCTAAAACTTCCTGATAAGGTGATATCAGGTCATTTTTCTGAATCAATCAAAGGCGGAATGAATTTTAAAAACTATAATTACCCTTTAAAGTACGGAAGATTACCCAATAGTTATGACGAAATACTGATATCATCAAAACTTAATGAATCTTTATATGAGGGGGAATGTCTTTATAAGGAATTAGAAGTTGCCTATCTATATTTTCAAAATCGGAATAGTGATGGCGAATTAATAAGAAAATTTAAAACAACAAAAGTTCAGGTTTGTGGTGTTATCGATATGGATGAAAACTGCATCTATCATAATCAATATTGGCCTTTATTATTTTTTCAAACAATGTTAGAAGTTTCGGCATTTGATTTAGGAGTAAATTCCATTATGGTGGATGTGAAAAATAAAAAAGAAATATCAGCCGTGGCGAAGAAATTAACGATCGCCTTTCCTGATTTTCAAATAGAGGAACCGATGAAGGAAATAAGCAATAGTATCAATACTGTTTGCTCCTATATTGAAATTGCTTTAATGTGTTTTTCGATTATCGCAGTTATTATCTCAACGATATTGCTATCGATTTGTAATTATCTCTATGTTTTTGAAAATAAAAAGGATATCGGCTTAGTGAGATGTATCGGTTTAAGTAAGAAGGAATCAAGAAAATTTTCTTTAACACATAGCTTAATTATGTGTCTAATTTCCTTTATTCTTTCTTCGATTGAACTATTTATTATCTCATTTGTGATAAGTGAGGAATTATCTAGACAATCAGGAGCATCATTTTCATTGTCTTTTAACGCTTTATCTTTGGTTTATATGTTTGTTTTAGCCTTCTTTATTTCTATTGCCTCCTCTTTATTTATTGCCCATCGTTTGAACAAACTAGATCCTTTAACCGCTTTGAAACAGTAGAGCATTATTATATAAACAAAATATTTTTGTTTGTTTTAATAATGGCAAACTCGTATAATACTATGGAACTAAGAGGTTTAGATATGGGATTAAAAGCAGGAATTGTCGGATTACCAAATGTCGGTAAATCCACTCTATTTAACGCGATAACAAATTCGCATGTTGAAGCCGCGAATTATCCTTTCGCGACCATCAATCCAAATACTGGTGTGGTGAATGTTCCTGATGAAAGATTAGATTTTTTATCTAACTTATTTAAACCTGAAAGAACTATCCCAGCGACTGTCGAATTCTATGATATTGCTGGTTTAGTTAGAGGTGCCTCTAAAGGTGAAGGATTAGGTAACCAATTTTTATCTCATATACGTGAATGCGACGCCATTGTGGAAGTTGTTCGTTGTTTTGAAAGTGAAGATATCGTTCATGTTGAAGGTAGTGTTGATCCAATAAGAGATATTGAAGTAATTAATCTTGAACTCGTTATGGCGGATTTAGATACCGTTAGTAAACGTATTGATAAAATCGCTAATAAAGCGAGAATTCAAAAGGATAAAGAATCGATGCTTGAAATGAGCATCTTAACTCCACTTAAAGAAGCGCTTGAACAAGGTCGACCCGCTAGAAGTGTTTCATTTAACGAAGAACAAGAATTATATCTAAAGAGTTATCACTTATTAACCAAGAAACCGATTATTTATGTCGCTAATGTCAGCGAAGAAGAATTATCAAATTTAGATAATGCGACTAATTATAAGTTAGTAGTGGATTATGCTCATAAAGAGAATAATGAAGTTATACCAGTATCTTGCGAAATTGAAAGTGAATTATCGGAATTATCCCCAGAAGATAGAGCGGAATATTTAAAAGATTTAAATGTCACCGAGTCTGGTTTAACTAAAGTTATTAAAGCGACATATAGATTATTAAATTTATCAACTTTCTTTACAGTTGGTCCTGATGAATGTCGCGCTTGGACTTTTAAAAATGGTTATAGCGCTCCTGAATGTGCTGGAGTAATCCATACTGATTTCCAAAGAGGTTTTATCTGTGCGGAAGTTTATCCATTTGAGGCTATCAAAACATTAGGAAGCGAAACCGCTGTGAAAGAAGCTGGTAAATTACGTACTGAAGGTAAGGGATATTATCCAAAAGATGGAGATATCATGTTCTTTAAATTTAATGTTTCAGGTAAAAAATAATGAGAATTGGTTTTGCAAGTGACATACACGCATTAGTGGAAAATAGAAAATTAATTTTAGGCGGAGTCACCGTTCCTTTTGAGCGTGGAGAATTAGCTCATTCTGATGGTGATGTCTTATACCACGCTTTAGCAGAATCTATTTTAGGCGCTTTAGCGTTAGGTGATTTAGGAACTCATTTCCCTGATAATGATAATAAATATAAAGATATGGATAGCGCCCTTATCGTGAGATCAGTAGTTAAGATGATGGACGAGAAAGGCTATCTAGTGAATAATGTCGATATTTCTATTTCATTAGAAAAACCGAAATTAAAACCATATATTTTAAAGATGAGAGAAAATGTTGCAACATTATTAAATGTTGATTTAGATAAAGTATCGATTAAAGCTGGAACAAATGAAGGCTTTGATGCTGTTGGTAAAGGAGAGGCCGTTAAAGCGGAAGCAATTGTTTTATTGAAAGAAAAAGAATAAATTCTTTGTCTTTTCTCTTTTAATAGATATAATGAATGGTCAGTTTATGGACGTTAAAGAAAACTTAAAACTTAATATTCAAAAAGCATTTCAGGCCTTAGGTCATGAAGTGGCTTTAAACGATATTATTATTGAAAATAGTAAAGATCCTAGTCACGGTGATTACGCAACAAGCGCAGCGATGAAGAACTGCCGTTTGTTTTCTAAATCTCCAAGAGATGTTGCTTCTTTATTAATAGAGAAACTTGATATGTCCTCAATTGAAAAAGTTGAAATTGCTGGTCCTGGATTTATTAATTTCTTTATGAAGAAAGATTCATTACAACAATTTGTCAAAAAGATTATTCAAAGTAATGAAAACTATGGTTGTGGCGAAAACAAGAATTTTAAAGTAAATGTTGAATTCGTGAGCGCTAATCCGACTGGCGATTTACATGTTGGTCACGCCAGAGGTGCAGCTATCGGTGATTCAATTTCTAGAATCTTATCTTTCGCTGGTTATGATGTGACTAGAGAATATTACATTAATGATGCCGGCAATCAAATTGATCATTTAGCGGAATCAATTTTAGCAAGATATAAACAATTATTTGGTTTAAAAGCTGAACTTCCAGAAGATGGATATCATGGCGAAGATATCATTTATGTTGCCAAAATAATTAAGGATGAAGTTGGTGACAAATTGTTATCTGAAAAAGACCCAATCCCTTTCTTAAAAAAGAGAGGCAAAGAACTTGAATTAGAGAAAATTATCCGTGATTTAGACACTTTTAGAGTACATTTTGATGTTTTTTCATCTGAACTAGACATCAGAGGTAAAGATGAAATCGAAAAGGAAATTAAGTATTTAGATAAGCACATTTATAGTGATGGAACTGCTAAAGTTTTAAAAACCACAGACTATTTAGATGATAAGGATCGTGTCATTGTCAAAAGCAATGGTGAATATACTTATTTCATGCCTGACATTGTTTATCATGTCAATAAAATCTCTCGAGGTTTTGATCAACTAATTGATGTATTAGGCGCAGACCATCACGGTTATATCAACCGTATGAAGAGCGCTCTTATGATGCATGGTTATAAAGAAGATGCTTTAGAAGTGGAACTTATTCAAATGGTCAGATTCATTAAAGATGGCGTTGAATTAAAAGCTAGTAAAAGAAGTGGTGACGCTATTACTTTAAAAGAGATCTGTGAAGATGTCGGTGTTGATGCGATGCGTTATTTCTTTGCGATGCGTGCTGCAAGTGCGCATATGGATTTTGATATGAATTTGGCGTTAGAACAAAGTTCTAATAACCCTGTTTATTATGCACAATACGCTCATGCTAGATTATGCTCAATTCTTAATCAAGGAAGCGACATTCCTTTAGATATTGAAGGAAAAAAACTATCAATGCCTAGTGAAATGTCTTTGTTAAAGCTCTTAGCGAACTTCCCTAATATAGTTAGTGATTCCGCAAAAGAAAGAGCCCCTTATAAAATTACCAATTATATTCATGACTTAGCAGGTATGATTCATGAATTTTATACAGAGTGTCGTGTTATCGATAGAGATAACATAGAGACATCATCATCACGTTTAGCTTTATGTAAGGCTAGTGAAATAGTGATGAAAAACGCACTTAACTTAATTGGAGTTAGTGCCCCAGAACACATGTAATAAAAGGAGAAATAAATACATGGCAAAATCATTATTAGATCATGCTTATGATTTTATTAATCAAAGCAAAGGACAAGTCAGTTTTAAAAACTTATGGGCTTATATTTGCAAAGCCGCTGACTTAAGTGAAGAAGAAGCTAGTAAAAAGTTAGCGGGATTCTACACCAACTTAATGTTAGATGGTCGTTTTGTCACCTTAGGTGAAAACCAGTGGGACTTAAGAGAACGTCATACTTTTGACAAGGTTCACATCGATATGAAAGATGTCTATTCTGATGTTGAAAGTGATGTCAATGACGACGCTGAAGAAGCTGATGAAGACGAAGAAAAAGAATATAACAAAGCCTTCGAAGAACCAAATGAAGAAAATGAGGAAGAAGAAGGTTCTGAGTCTGAAGAAGAAAGAATTAACGAAGAAGAGGAAAGATAATGTTTGAAGAACTACGACATATCATTGAAAAAAATGAATATATCGTTATTTTTGGACACATTAATCCAGATGGTGACTGTTACGGTAGCCAAATTGGATTAAGAGATTTATTAAGACTCAACTATCCAAATAAAAAAGTCTATGCTGTCGGAAGTGGATGGCGACGCTTTTTTAATCTTATTGGAAACATGGATGTCGTGGACGATGAGATTATTAAAAAGTCATTAGCGATTCTTGTTGACGGTAACGATTTGATGAGAATGGAAGATCAAAGAATCGGAACCGCTAAAGAATTTATAAAAATTGATCACCACATGGAAAATAATAAGTTCACAGAAGGTAAATTTGTTATTGACGATAACGCTAATTCAACATGTGAACTTATCGTTAAATTCATATGGGAAGCAAAATGGAAAGTTAATCCTACAATCTGTAACGCATTATTCTTAGGAATTTTAACTGATACTGGAAGATTTCAGTTCATTGAAGATTTCCCAATTGCATTTAAAGAAGCCTCTTATTTATGTGAAAATGGCGCAGATCCAAAGGCAATTAACAAAGTTTTGAATATTACTAATGAAGACGCTCTTAAATTTAAAGGATATGTTTTCACCCATTATCAAAAGACGGAAACTGGTGTTATCTATCTAACCTTCAAATATAAAACTTTAGAAGAGTTAAAAGTTTCACCAAGTAAAGCTGGAGGAATGGTTAATTTATTAAATAATGTTCTCGGTTATCCAATATGGGCTTTCTTCTGTGAAAACGAAGATGGAACGTGTCACGCTGAATTTAGAAGTAGTGGTCCAGGTGTTCAACCAGTCGCTGCCAAATATGGTGGTGGAGGTCATTACCATGCTGCCGGTGTGACATTAGCCGATATGAACGAAGAAACAATTCAAATGATTATTGATGATTTAGATACTGTCATTAAAGAGTATCAAAAAGAGGAATAATTATGTGGGAAAAAGAACTTAATGCCGCTATTGAAGCCGGCATGCTCGCCAGAGAAAAGATTATGGAAATCTATAATCAAGGTTTTGATGTCGAAATCAAGGAAGACAATTCTCCTGTCACCTTAGCTGATAAGACTGCCGATAAGATTATTAGAGAGCATCTACATAAACTTTTCCCAAATCATGCTTTTTTAACTGAAGAATCTGAAGATAATCTAGATAGATTAAATAATGATTATGTTTGGATTGTTGATCCTGTTGACGGCACAAAAGATTTTGTCGCTAGAGATGGTGGATTTACCACAAATATCGCCCTTGCTTATAAACATGAATTAGTAGTGGGTGTGGTTGTGGCTCCAGTTACCGGAGATTGTTATTTCGCTACTAAAAATGGTGGAAGCTATCATCGCATTAATGGTGTTGATAAAAAGATCCATGTTAATGATAAATTAGAAGATTTAACTTGTTTATGTAGCGTCTTCCACACCAATGAGACTGAATTAAAATTAATCGAAAAGCATAGTGATAAAATTAAACACGTCATGAAATATGGCTCTTCCTTAAAACCGTGTCGTATCGCTGAAGGATTAGCAGAAATTACCTATCGTATGAGCGCTGGCACTAAGGAATGGGATACAGCCGCTTGCCAAATCATTGTTGAAGAAGCGGGTGGTATATTTGTAGAACCAGATGGTTCGCGTATCACTTATAATCGAAAAGATGTTTATAACCGTAAAGGATATGTGGTTGTAAATCGCAAAGAAAACATCTTATTATAAAAAAAGAAGGTAGCTAAGCTACCTTTTTTCATATCAATTTATCTTATCGATGATTATTTAATAAACGAATTGAATAAGCTTTTGTTTCACTTTCTAGTCTAGATAAATAGTCATTCAAGCGATCACTAGATCCAGAGAATTCAACTTGGAAAGTACATTCAACAGCCTTATTTGCATCGGCTTCAACGATATCAGTGGATAACCCATGAATTGTACAATCAAATTCTTTAGAAACAGAAAGAATCTTTTCTAAGATTGGAGTATTTGCTGGAGCGGATAAAATAACCACAGGATTCTTTTTATTGATTCTTGCTTCCACTTTCTTAAATGTTACTAAGACAAATAAGATGACAATAGTGGATATTAAAGCAAGGATGAAGTTAAATGAACCACAGGCAATACCAATAGCCATAACAATCCAAATTGTTCCAGCAGTGGTTAAACCTTTAATACCGCTATTGCGGTGAATAATAGCACCAGCACCTAAGAAACCAACACCAGTAATAATCTGGGCGGCTAATCTGGCGACATCGCGGTGTTCACTAAACATCGCGGGGAAGCCATATATGGAGATGATCATGATAATGCATGAACCAACGCCGACTAATAAGTGTGTTCTTAAACCAGCACTTCTACCTCTCCATTCTCTTTCAATACCGATAGCACCGCAGAGAATAACAGATAAGAAGATAGCTATTAAAACGAGTATAAAATTTCCAATAGGCCAACCATTAACTTGGTAGTTATTTAAAAGTTCAGCCAATTTTTGATCAAGAGTGGTCATAACTTACCTCCATCACTTTTTGATAATAGAAAGAAACTTCTATATTTATATTATCAATAATATTTTAATTATTAAATATTAACTTTGGCTGGGGTGACTGGGATCGAACCAGTGAATGGTGAATTCAGAGTCCACTGCCTTACCGCTTGGCTACACCCCAATATCCTTAGTCAACTAATTTAACTTCAATAACTCCAGGCACTTCTTCTTGAAGGATAACTTCCACTAAATCTTTGATATCGTTATTCGCATACATACAATCCTGGCAAGCACCAATCATCTTAACGTAAACAACACCATCTTTAAATTCGTGAAAAATAACATCTCCTCCATCTTTTTGTAAGAAATGTCTGATTTTATCTAAAGTAGCAACTATTAATTTTTTAACATCGTCCATAATTATTTACCGCATTTGATAATAACACAAATGTGTTAATTTGTTTATAAATATGCTCATAAAAAACCAAAACATTTCTGCTTTGGTCACTTTATCATAAGGAGTTATACCCTTTATAGGCATCTAATGCATTATTTAAGAAGAAATTCGCGACCGCTAAAAAGTCAAAGCCGTGCGTTTTGCCTTCTCCACGATAATGTTTTACAATCGCGACATTGTGCCACTGGAGCGAAACAAATATTCTCCACAAATAATAACGTCTCTTTTCTTCTAAACTCGGATTTTTATAATAATCCATTAATAGTTGATATCCTTCACTTACTAAGCCGTTACCAAAAGTGGCGATGTCGTATATTGGATCATTGTTACCCATGAACTCAAAATCGATTAGGTAATAATGATCATTTAAATCTTTCACAATATTGCTCTTTTGAGCGTCGTTATGGCAAAGCACCAATTCTTGTTTTTCTAAGAAATCTTTATTATCGAACAAGGTTTTGCGAAGTTTTTTATAATCTTCACCTAAATCATTTTGGAATGTTTTAGCTTCTATTTCATAAGCCATAAATCTTTTAAATGGATGATAATCTTCTTTTGATAATAATCCTGATTCATGCATTTTCTTTAATAATGAGGCGACTTTTTTAGAATCAAAACAGTCCGCTTTATCTAATGAACTACCTTCAATATATTCGTTCACTTTGATCCCTTTTTTGGTGTCAAAATAAACGTTCTTACTGGTTAGACCTAAATCGATAATTAATTTTTGATTAGCTTTTTCAAGTTCTCTATCAACCATCTCATTAGCTTGTTCGGTAGAGATATATAAAACATATTTTTTGTTATTAGAAGAAACAATAAAAGATTTATTCATCATTCCACCCACTAATGGGGAGATGACTTTTGCCTCTTTTTTAAATATTTGCTTTAACAACTCATCCATACTATTTTTCTCATAAATATAAAGGGAGCAAAATTATAGCCCCCTTACTTTCTTTAAATGTTCTTCCATCATGTTATGAACCATATCACTTACCGCTTTAGCGGTCATCCCTTGATATTCTTCATATCTGATGACTGAGATGATATCGAATCTCACAGTCGTGGGTTTAAATGGCCAGTTCTTCGCGACTCGATCAGTATTCACCAAAGTAGATACCACAATTGGAGCTTTCGCGTGAATGGCGATATTAAATGGGCCTTCATGGAATTCACCGATAACTTTCTCGGTTTGTCTAGTCCCTTCTGGGAACACGCCGATTGATGTCACATCATCATTCATTAAGGTTACCGCTCTTTTAAAAGCTTCTAATGATTGGAGTTTATCATCACGGTCAACGCTTATATAACATAAACCTGGGAATAATCTACCAGCGATAGGAATCTTTTTATTTTCTTGTTTAGTGATAAAAGCGATATCTTTTTTACCAAATTTATTAGAGATAACAAAGTTATCAAATTTGCTACGATGATTACAAACAATAACAAATCTTTCCTTATCAGGAATCTTTTCTTCGCCATGCATATCGACCCAGATATGAGCGTGATTAGCGATAAATCTTAAACCGGTTAAGAACCAAAATCTCGCATAGCGGCTAACTTTGTTATATTCCTTTTTAGGATTAACAAATAAACAGGCGACAAGTTCGGTTAAAAAGATAACACCGATACCCATAATCCAACCGACAGTATATAAAACGATAGGAATATAAAAATCCCACCAATTTCGAATTGGCCAAAAAGTAATTGAACCACTAACTGCTAAAGCAGCGCCACATAAAAAACAGATTAATTCTAAAAACATAAACTATTCAGGAATAACTAAATTGATCGCGCCTGGAACAACGCTCACTTTGAAGTTGTTACCTTTAATCATTTCTCCATCAACACAGACATCGAATGCTTTTGGGCCTTTCATCTCGATTTCTTTAGCTCTTCTATAAACGATTTTTCTTCTCTTTCTATTTAAGTGATTACCTTTGGTATATGTACCAATAATCATACCTAAACCTAAGAAGGTCATAGTTTTTAACACGCAAACATCGATTAGCCCATCAGTGTTATCGCTTTTTGGAGCGCATCTAAATTTTGCACCGACATATTGGCCTTGGGCTAATGTGGCTAATAACATTTGTTTTTCATTTAATTTTTCACCATCTGCGAAAACTTCAATATCGTTGAAACGACCATGTTTCATCGCGTCGTGTTTTAAAGCATAGTCATAAGGTCCTAAGCCTTTTTTCTTCGCTTCTTCTGGTAAACCGTTATCTTTATAGAAGTTACCCATTGCCCCAACAATCGCGTCGAAACCGAAGTTAATGACGTTGACAGAATATAATTCTTCTTTTAAATCAGGAGAAGTGAGTTTAGAAACATCGATTGGATGAACTTTACCGTTGATCAATGTTTTAAAATCTTGGAATTTTTCTTTGCCACCATAAATTTTAACAAAGTCATTTCCGGTTCCGGAAGCATAGATCGCAAGTTCTGCATTCTTTGCTCCGACTAATGCGTTGACCACTTCATGAACTGTGCCGTCTCCGCCACAAGCATATACTCTCACTGTGTCCTTATTCTTTTTTAAATATTCCTTTAAAAATGGAATAACGGATTTTGGACCAGTTGTTTTATAAATTTCAAAATCTAGACCTTTAAAAGAATTATTAATTTCTTGTTCAAATGACTCTTTAAAACCACCTGAAGCATTATTAACAACAATTAAATGTTTCATATTTACTTATACCTCGTAGTTATCTTAATAATACTTTAGTATATAATAAAAAACAAAGATTAATTTTTAAACAATAAAAAACTGGCAATAAATGCCAGATTTTTATCACTTGGTGCCCGGGACCGGAATCGAACCGGTATGGTATCGCTACCGCAGGATTTTAAGTCCTGTGCGTCTACCTGTTCCGCCACCTGGGCAAGTGGTCACTCTCCGGAGATTCGAACTCCGGACCCCTTGATTAAAAGTCAAGTGCTCTACCGACTGAGCTAGAGAGTGAGATAAGTTGGCTGGGGTGAGTGGGATCGAACCACTGAGATGACAGAGTCAAAGTCTGTTGCCTTACCGCTTGGCTACACCCCAAGAACCTTTGATGGTGGGAGGGGGCAGATTCGAACTGCCGAAACCGGAGGTAACAGATTTACAGTCTGCCGCGTTTAGCCACTTCGCTACCCTCCCAGCGGGTAGTTTTGCAACCTTTATGGTGGATGCTGACGGGATCGAACCGCCGACCTCCGCCGTGTAAAGGCGATGCTCTCCCAGCTGAGCTAAGCATCCAACTGGAATATGCGCTTATTAAAATATGCGCTTAAATAATATATCACTTATAAATATTAGTAGTCAATTGAAAAAACGCCCAATTTTTGAGCGTTCTTTTTTGAGGTTCTAATTTTCAATTAATAACCCTTTTTTCCAAGGAGGCGGAACATATTTTTCTTATAGATTTCGACACCTGGTTGGTTGAATGGATTAATGTCTAATAAATAAGCAGACATCGCACAAGCTCTCATGAAGAAATAGAAGAGATGACCTAAGGTCTTTTCATCTAATTTATCTAAATAGATAACATTACATGGAACCTTTCCATCTTCAACATGGGCTTTAAGTGTTCCTTCAAAAGCTTTTTGATTAACAAAGGCTAAGTCTTTGCCTTCTAAATAATTTAATCCATCTAAATCTTCATCATCATGGGGGATTTTGATATCTTGTTTTGGATTAATAACATTGATGATTGTTTCAAATAAAAGTGGTGTACCATCTTGAATAAATTGACCTAATGAATGTAAGTCAGTAGAGAAGGTAGCGGAAGCAGGGAATAATCCCTTCTTTTCTTTACCTTCAGATTCACCGAATAATTGTTTTAACCATTCGCTAATTTGGCTCATTTGAGGTTCATAAGTGACATACATCTCAACTGGTTTACCATGTCTTAACATATAATCACGAGTAACCGCATAGCGGTAACATAAATTAGTTTTTAAATCGGTGGAGTTATAAGCTTCTCTAGCTTCTTTGGCTCCATCAAGCATAGCTTGTATATCAACGCCCGCCGCTGCTAATGGGAATAAACCGACGGCAGTTAAAACACTATATCTACCACCGATATCACTTGGTAAAACATAGGTGCTATATCCTTCTTGATTACATAAGGTTTTTAAAGCACCTTTTTCTTTATCGGTAGTGGCATAGATTGCTTTTCTGGCTTTTTCTTTACCAACTTGTTTTTCTAATAATTCTTTTAAGAGTCTAAAAGAAATACTAGTTTCGGTAGTGGTGCCACTTTTGGAAATGACGTTAATAGCGAATTTTTTGTCTTTAAGGTAATTCATGACTTGAGCGACGTAATTAGGAGAGAAGGTTTGACCCATAAAAATAACTTCTAATTTGTCATCACTTTTTAAACCGTTAAGAGCTTCTAAAGCCGCTCTTGCACCAAGATAAGAACCACCGATTCCACAGACCACTAAAATATCAAAGTTGTCTCTAACATATTTAGCGTCTTTTTTGATTCTTTCTAATTCTTCTTTATCGTAATTAATTGGCCAATCCGCCCAACCTAAGTAGTCATTTCCTGGACCACTTTTTTCATTGATCATCTTGTTGATGCGTTCGACATCTTTTTGATAAGAAGAGATAATTTCTTCATTCATTTGATTGTTAAGTTGTAATTTCATATTTATTTTCCTCTTGCTTCTTTCAAAGTTTTTTCAATCCATTCTGGTAATTTCTCAGCTAGTGGTTGGAATTCTTCTTGACTTGCTTCTAAAGCTTTTCTTACTTCATTAGTGTGAGTGGAATAAGATTCTTCTTTCGGAATTTGTTTATAAGAGACTCTTAAAAATCCGTTATTTTCATCGATTGAAACAACACGGACTTTAAGCTTATCACCAATAGTGCCAAATTTTTCGATATCACGAATAAAAGAATCAGAAATTTCTGAAATATGCAATAAACCAGTGACCCCATCTTCAAATTCCATGAATAAAGCATAGGGCTTGACGTTAATTACTGTACCGATGATATCTTGTCCAACTTCGTACTTCATATTTACCGACCAAAAATAATATTAGCATTTATCAAATAAAAAAGGTAGCAATAACTACCTTTCATAATTATTTGTTCGCTAATTTCTTCTCACGATCTTCAATTTGATGAAGCATGGCCACCTTATCTATGATAAGTTTCACCACTGATTCGAGATCGCTGCCTGCGCTATAATCGGCACGGCACATAAAGTTACATCTGCCATCAGTGTATAGGTTTCTGACTTTATCGCTTTCTTTTTCTGGATAGATCGCGATACTAGTGCCATCGTTATGTTTCACTAATGTCATACAAGCGACATCGGTCATTCCATCACCCATATAGATGATGTTTTGATATGGAATTCTTCTATTGCGATTCTTTTCATTAACGGAATTATCATCTTTATCATCGACGACACCTTTAGAAATTCTAAAGAAGAATTGTGTTTTTTGGGTGTAGTTGATAGCGAGTTTTGGCCAGATTGGTTCACCCTCTTCGTTATAGTAATATTCACAACCCCAAGCTTTCGTGAAGTGATTGAAGATTGAACACCCTTCGACGATTTCCATAGTGCCAGAACTAACAAGATAATGTTCTACTTGAACACCTTTTTCTTCACCGTATTTATTAATTCTATTAAACCAAGTAGAAACACCTGGATAGAATTTGATGTTTTTACCACATTCACGGAGATATTCTCTAGTGATTTTAATATCTTTTTCTTTGGCTTTTTGAATCATCATATACATGTAAGATAAGATTCTTTCCACACCGGTCTTTTCGGTGAATTCAGTGGTGGCTCCCCAGAATTGTTCAGGAGTCATTCCTAAATTAGGAATAAAGTCATAATTTTGCATATCAGTAGTGGATAATGTTTTATCAAAATCGTACATGATAGCGATAATAGGTTGTTTTGCCATAAATTTACCTCGCTTGAAATAATATCACAAAAAGATATTATTAGCAAATTTAACAAGTTTCTAACAAAATCTTGTATTTTGTCCTTACAAAAATTAAGATTATCTAGTAAAGGAAAAAAGATGCCTGAAGCTTTAAGAATTACTTTAATTGTCATTGTTTCTCTCGTCGGATTTTGGTTGTTGTTATTACTTGTCGACGTCGTTTTTGTCGTCTCTTATTCAACGATATTTAGAAAACATAAAAGAGGAATGTCAGTTATCCTATATACAAAGTTTGAAAACATGAAAAGAATCTATTCTGTTAGCAAGCAGTCAGGTGTCGAAATTAAACCCGAATTATTTGAAGTTTTAGGCCAAATTGGTGAAAAAGACTTTGATGAACCTGGTTCCACAATATTTACTAAAAGCAAGAATTCATTATCCTACCTAAAGGATGAGATATTATTCGCTACTAATTCGCATATCGATTTAAAGAATAACTACGAATTTGTAGTTTCAAAAAATAACATCGATCAAGCGGATTACATGTATCGAAGCAATGTCGCGATGTATAACGCTGATGTTTTGGGCTATAACTATTGGATTAGTTTCTTACCTTGTCGGTTTGTGTTTAAAATATTGAAGTTTCAGAAAAAAGAAATCATCTCGTAAGTATAATGCTTGTGAGATGATTTTAATTTATATAAAATAAAGCAGTTCAAAGGAGATTTTTTATGAAATATGAATTAGATATGAAGTTTGAAGACTTTCCTCTTAACGTTCCTAGTGAGAAAAGAATCGTTAATAAATTAGAGTCTTTAATTAGTGATTTAGAAGAGTGCGGTAGTGCGTTAACGGCAAACTTAGCGATCAAACACTGGAATAAATACATGACACAGTTAAGCAATGATATGAACATTATTTATGTTCGTTATTCTTGCGATACAAGAAATCCTGCTTATAAGAAAGCACAAGATAGATGTGATGAACTCTCACCAATCATTTCTAATTATTCCAATAAATTTGCAAAGATTTTAACCAAGGCAAAATATAGAAAAGATTTAGAGAAAAAATATGGTAAATATTATTTCCAAATGATGGATGCTTCATTAAAGTCATTTGATGAAAAAATCATTCCTGAATTAATTAAGGAAAATAAATTAACTAGTGAATACGATTCCATTTTAGGTGGAGCGGAAATTCCTTTCCGTGGTGAAGTTTTAAATCTTTCTCAAATTGGTAAATACTGTCAAGACGTTGATCGTGAAACAAGAAAAGAAGCTTCTCAAGCGATGGATAAATGGCTTGGTGAACACGAAGAAAGAATTGGCGCCATCTATGATGAATTAGTCCATTTAAGAGATTCAATGGCGAAGAAACTCGGCTATAAGAACTTCGTTGATTTAGGCTATCTCCGTTTAGGAAGAATGGATTATAACGCGAAGATGGTTAAAGGCTATCGTGAACAGATTGCCGCGACAGTTGTACCTGTTGCTCAAAAGTTATATAAGAAACAGATGAAAGAGCTTGGTATCAAAGATCCAAGAAACTACGACTACAATTTAAAATTCAAATCCGGTAATCCAAAACCAGCGGGTGATGCGAAATTCTTAGTGAATGTCGCTCATGAAATGTATTCTGATTTAGGTCCAGAAAGTAAAGAATTCTTTGAATTCATGATGAAACATGACTTAATGGATTTAGAAGCTAGAAAAGGTAAAGCTCCAGGTGGATATTGCACTCAATTCCCACTTTATAAAGCTCCATTCATCTTCTCTAACTTTAACGGCACTGATGGTGATGTTAATGTTTTATGTCATGAAGGTGGACATGCTTTACAAGCATATTTATCTTTCCCAATTAAGATTCCAGAGTATCAAAATCCAACTTTAGAATCTTGTGAAATTCATTCTATGAGTATGGAATTCTTCGCTTGGCCATATATGGAAAAATTCTTTGGAAAAGACGCTGATAAATATAGATATATGCATTTATCTGATGCCATTGAATTCTTACCATATGGTATTACCGTTGATGAATTCCAACACTGGGTTTATGAACATCCAAATGCTAGCCATCAAGAAAGATGTGCTTATTGGAGAAGTTTAGAAGAAAAATATACTCCTCAAAAGAAATATGATGACACTCCAACATTCGCTCATGGTGCTTATTGGATGAGACAATCACATATCTTTGGTACACCATTTTATTATATTGATTATACGCTCGCGCAAGTGTGTGCCTTCCAATTCCTCGTGGAAATGAGAAAGAACCATGAAAAAGCTTGGAAGAAATATATCAAATTATGTAAATTTGGTGGACAAGCTCCATTCGTTGGATTACTTGAACATAACCATTTAAGAAATCCATTTGAAGATGGTAATGTCGCAAAAGTCATTAAACCATTAGAAAAATTATTAAAAGAATTTGATACTACAAAATTCTAATACTGTTAGGCAAATAAAAATCTCTCCCATTTATGAACGGAAGAGATTTTTTATTAATTAATAAGTTAATTAGCTATTAGCAACATCCATGACCACACCGATGGAACCTAATAAAGCAGAAACTGATCCTAAACATCCAGCGGTAATAGCGGCCCATCCGACATAAACTTTAGCACCGTTAGCAATACCGTTAGCGGAAGCGAAGTTCTTACGGATTAAAAATAAGAAGATAACACCGATAATTAATAAGATAACGGCTAATCCTGTCACAACAGCAGCTAAGATATCGTGTTCATTAAAATATGGAATTAAAGCAACGGCTAATAAAATTAAAGCGGCAACGCCAACTAAGATATAACCGGCTAAGCCTGAGCCAACGCCGTTAATAGTGGTACCTAAGTGTGGGAATTTACCACCCACTAAAGCAGATACACCGATTACTTCTTTAGCACCGGAAATCCATTCGACAGTCACTTGTGTAAAGAACATCATGATGACAGCGACAACCGCCATTAAAGCGGAGACTAATTTTAGATATTTTTTCATATTTAAGACCTCGATAAGTTTAAATTCTTACTTAATAATTTAAAGTCATAACGACTATTTAATGCAAGTATTTTATTTAAATAAGAGATAAATTGTTAGAAAAAAAGAGGAACTTAATTTCCTCTTCATATTCTTTTTGGTGCGCGAGATGAGAATCGAACTCACACTGGGATACCAATACGCCCCTCAAACGTACGCGTCTACCAATTCCGCCACTCGCGCAACTAAGTTGCTTGTTAATTGTATGTAAATTAATGTTAAAAGACAAGAATATTTCTTATTTTTAAGAAACTAGGAGTTTTTAGGTTCTTTATAAAGAATATATTTTCTAGTGAAATAATTAAAAACTAAACCAACAATAGTTTTGATGCAGAATGAGAAGAAATAAGCCCAGAAGATAAATGTAGTTAAGAATTTGATGCCGTTTTCTTTCATTAGTTCCATAACGGAAATATTGACGATACTATTTTTCATACCCCAGATGGAAGTAATAACTAAGTTACATAATAGCATCGCACCTATGCTTAATAGCATCGCCGCTAAAGAAAGAATCACAAACCAAGTGATAAATAATTTTGATTTAGTTTTGATATCTTTATCGACATTTTGATAAACCCAAAATGTGGAGATTAAATAATTAACAATTACCCCAAAGATAAATCCGATAGCAGTAGAAATAATAGTGACCCATATTTGTGGTAAGGCATTATGAATTAATAAAACCGCTAATTGGCTAAAAATATAATCCGTTAATGCGGCAGCAACACCACATATTAAAAAACGAATCAGTTCCCATTTACGACTAGTTTTTTTATTAGTCATTAGAATATACCAAATAAGTGACTTGCCCCTAAGGCAATTAATAGATAAGCAATTAAGCTAACAACATCTACAATGGTAGTTAAAATTGGTTGAGCCACAATCGCTGGATCTTTCTTTAAAGCCGCAACTCCTAAAGGAAGCATAACGGCCACACATTTTGATAAGAAAGAACCAACAAATAAAGTGGAAGCAACGATACCAGAGATCGCTAATGTTTGACTAGCAAATGCACCAGTCCAACATTTCCCGTTCCATATAGTTGCCGCAACGCCATCAACGAATAATTTTTCATTGGTGACAATACCTGTATATTGTTCGACAGTAAACCAAATAAATCCAAAGGCTCCAACACATGCCGCAACGATTAAAGCGGTAAGAGCTTCTTTACCGATAATTCTTAAGAAATCTTTTGGTCCAAATTCTTTAGTTCCTAACCCACGAATCATTAAGGCGATAGTTTGTCCACCGGTATTTCCTCCGGTATCCATCAAAGTAGGGACAAAGGAGATTAAAACAGGAATTAGTGTGAAAATTGCGGTTTTTTCAATTCTATCTAAGGCCATTGTGGTAAATGTTCCAAGAATAATAAGAATGATAATCCAAGGGATACATTTAACCGCCATACGCCATGCCGGTGTATCGAGATATGAGTCTTCTAAAGGAGCGACGTGGCTTAAAGCAGCAACGTCTTCGTTAGCTTCTTCAACGATAATATCAACGACGTCATCGATGGTGATGATACCGACGATTTTATCTTCTTTATTTAATACCGCCATCGCGTTAAGGTCATAACGTTTGAACATATTAGCGACATCTTCTTGGTCGTCATTAACATGACATGAAACAAAGTCACGATCCATAATGTCATCTAATGTTTCATCATCTTTAGCAAAGATTAAGTCATCTAAGTTGACGGTACCAACAAATGTTCTTTTGGCATCTCTTACAAATATTGTATAAACAGTTTCCGCATCTTTACCTTTGGCTCTAATCGTGGAGATGGCTTCTTTCACCGTTACTGTGTTCTTCATCTCTAAGAACTCAGTGGTCATGATGCTACCAGCGGTATTTTCTGCGTAATTCAATAATTGGTTAATATCTTTTCTTAAATCAGTAGGCGCCACTCTTAAAACACGAGAGACGATATTAGCAGGTAATTCTTGTAATGTGTCAACGATATCGTCAGCGTAGCTTTCCTCTAATAATTTGATTAAGTCTTTATCGGAAAAAGCATTAATAATCTTTTCTTGTTGTTCACTAGATAGTTCAGCGAATAATTCACCGGTATATTCACTAGAAATAACACGGAAAGGAAATAATAAAAGAGAAACATCCTCGATGTCATCCATCACTTCTGCGATATCGATTGTTGGTACTGTTTCAAATAATTCTTTTAAAACATTAACCTTTCGATTCTTAATCGCATTAAGTATTAAATCCTTAACTTGAATTTCGCTCATTTTCTTTCCTCTTCATAATTTTGTTTAAAAAGTAACTTAATTTCAATAGAAATTTAATTGTTATTTATATTTGATGCGTTTCTATACACATTTATGATTGAGTTTGATACAATAACAAACGCATAAAGGAAGTAACTTATATGAAAGAAATTTTAGTAGAAACAAGCGCTAGACACGTCCATGTCACAAAAGAAACATTAGAAGTTTTATTTGGTAAAGGCGCTGAATTAGAAGTAAGAGCGATGCTCTCTCAACCTGGACAATTTGTTAGCAAACAAAGAGTTAATGTTGTCGGTTATAAAACTGATAAAGCTACAGGACAAAAAATCGAAGCCGTTTTAAAAAACGTTTCCATCTTAGGTCCATGTCGTAAGGCTGATCAAGTCGAATTATCCGCGACTGACGCTAGAAGTGTTGGTATCAATGCTCCAATTAGAGAAAGCGGAGATACAAAAGGTAGTGGTGCTTGTAAATTAGTGGGTCCATGCGGAGAAGTAGAATTATCTGAAGGTGTTATTGTGGCTAAAAGACACATTCATATGACACCAGCGGATGCCGAAGAATTCGGTGTTAAAAATGGTGACATTGTGAAATTAGAACTTAATACACCTGAAAGAAGTCTCACCTTTGGTGATGTCGTCGTTAGAGTGAGAGAAGATTTCGCTTTAGCCGCTCACATCGATACTGATGAAAGTAACGCTGCTTGTGCAAGTGGAACCGTTTACGGGAAATTAGTTAAATAATGAAAACTATTAATATCAAACCTCAAAATGTCTGCTCCAGAGAGATGATATTAGAAGTTGATGATAATGATATTATCGTTAACGCTAAAGTCATCGGTGGTTGTATGGGTAATCTTCAAGGTTTATGCCGTCTTATCGAAGGCATGAAAGTTGATGCTGTCATTAAAAAACTTGAAGGAATCAAATGCCGTGGTAGTAGATATGGTGATACCAGTTGCCCAGATCAACTTGCAATTGGTTTAAAAGGAATGTAAGACTAGGGAAACCTAGTTTTATTTTTACAAAATTCTTATATCTTTTTATATATCTTTTTATTATAATAAATACGCTTATCAAGAACTGTGAAATAGAGATGCAAGATCACAGTAGCAACTCTCAGAAGTGAGTAAGTGCTCTTCTCTAGCAAGGTCCCATAACCTTGAACGATGAGTAAAGGAAGAATTATTATGCCTTTCCATGTTATGGGAGGGCATTTTTTATAGGAAGTAAATAGATATGAAAGAAAGAAAAATTTTATTCACTAGTGAATCTGTTAGTGAAGGTCACCCAGACAAAGTATGCGATCAAATTAGTGACGCTATTTTAGATGCATGTTTAAAAGAAGATCCAAAATCACATGTTGCTTGTGAAGTGTTTGCCACGAATAACGACATTATCATCGCTGGAGAAATTACTTCTAAATGCAAACCCGATTATAAAGCTATCGTTAAAGATGTTCTTAAAAACATCGGATATGATAGAGAAGAATTAGGAACTGATTACCATACCGTAAATGTTTTAGTGAAGGTTAAAGAGCAAAGTCCTGATATTAATCAAGGTGTTGATAAAAAATCTCCAGAAGAACAAGGGGCTGGAGACCAAGGAATTATGTTTGGCTACGCTACAAACGAGACTAAAGGATATATGCCTCTAGCTATTTCAATGGCTCATAAATTAGTAAGAGAAGCGACCGCTCAAAGAAAAAGCGGAAAATTCTTACATGCACGTCCGGATATGAAGTCTCAAGTGACTATTGATTATAGTGATCCAAAGCATATTAGGGTGGATACAGTCCTTATGTCTGTTCAACATGATGATGGAATTGATTTAGAAGAGTTCAAGAGATATATTCATCAAAATATCATGCAAAAAGTCGTTAAATCATTCGGTTTAAATTCAGATTTCAAATATTTAATCAATCCAACAGGTCGATTTGTTATTGGTGGACCAGCTGGTGATACAGGCTTAACGGGAAGAAAAATTATTGTTGATACTTATGGGGGAACCGCGGAACATGGTGGTGGCGCTTTCTCTGGAAAAGATCCTTCCAAAGTTGATAGAAGTGCTGCCTATATGGCGAGATATATTGCTAAAAATTTAGTAGCCGCTGGTGTAGCTGATAGATTACAAGTTCAATTAGCATATGCGATTGGTGTTGCTGAGCCAATATCAATCGGAATTAAAACTTATCACACCGCAAAATACGCCGATGATAAGATTTTAGATATTATTTATAGGTTATTTGATTGTAGACCTGGAATGATTATCAAAAACTTCTCTTTAACTAAACCAAGTTTCAAATATCAAGATTTATCTAATTATGGTCATTTAGGTAGACCTGACTTAGATCTTCCATGGGAAAAATTAGATAAAGTAGAAGAAATAAAGAAATTATTAAATTAATAATTAAAAAATGAGACAAAATTTCGTTGTTCATAGTGAACAATGGGATTTTTTCTTTTATAATATAAGTGATGATATAGCTCTCTATATTTGGGAAGGGAGGATAACATATGAAGTACCAAATTATCGGAAAAAACATTAAGATCACTGAAGGGATTTCGGCTGCCATCGAAAAGAAACTGAAAAAGATGGACAAATACTTCCTCATTAATGATGAAGTAGAATGCCGCGTTGTTTGTAGCGCACATGAGTTAGAACAAAGGATTGAAGTGACAATTTTCTTGCCACAAATGCCTCTACGTGCAGAAGTTAGTAATCCAGATTTATATGCTGCTTTAGATATCGCTGTTGATAGATTAGAAGGCCAGATGAGAAAGATTAAAACTCGTATGGATAGAAGTAACAACAGAATGTCTTTAGGCGAAGCTATCGATTTTGAAAATATCGAAGCGGAAAAAGAACCAGAAGAAAAAGATGTTGTGGTTAGAGCTAAATCTTATTATTTAACCGCGATGGATATTGAAGAAGCGATTACTCGTATGCAAGCATTAGGTCATGACTTCTTCTTATATTTGGATAAAGAAGATGATCGAATTTCCGTTGTTTATAATAGAAGAGATGGCGGATATGGAGTCATCCAAGCGGAGAACCCAATTAAATAAAATAACTTAAATTCAATAAGCGAGCTCATTAGAGTTCGCTTTTTCTTTTACATGCGCGAACAAGTGCGTATAATAAGGCTATGCCTAAATTATTAGCGGTCGACTTAGATGGTACATTATTCTACCCTCGTAGATTATCTAGATGCATTTCAAAAAGAAATGTTCGTTTTTTAAGACGCTGGATCGACGCGGGTAATAGAGTAGTTCTAATTACTTCTAGAAGTTTAGAATTTGTTCAAAAGTTAGAAAAAGAAATACAAAGGCCCTTTGATTATATGCCTTGTACATCATCTTTAATATTTGCGGATGGAAAATGTATTAAGCATACTTGGATGAATAATAAAGAATTAAGTGAAATCTTCCATCAAGTGGATGCTAAATATAAACCAAGAGGCATTATGTTAACCGCAGAAGGACATCCTTGTGTGGTTTATGATCCTGGTAGATTAAGTTGGTTTTTATTATTTATGTATAAATTATGGCAAATATTCCAATTTAAATACCGCGAAAGAGTAGAAATCGATAATAAATTATTTCTAAATTTATTAGAAAATGGTAAAGTCTATAAAGTGATGACTTTCTTCGGATTTGGTAAGAAGAAAGGAGTTCTTAGTAAAGAAATTAATAAAGAACTTCGTGAAAAATACCCCGAGATTGAATCATCATGGAGCCTCATCGTTAATGAGTTAACCCCAAAAGGTTGCAATAAAGGTGAAGGTGTTGAGGAATATTGTAAAGCCTTAAATATCGCTAAAGAAGATGTCTATGTCATCGGCGATAGTGGTAATGACATTGCAATGTTTCAAAAATTTCATGAAAACAGTTATTGTATGGCGCATTCCTATCCGAGTGTGAAGAAATACGCAAAACATATAGTCACACGTGTCTATAAGTTAGACAAGCTTGTATTGAAAGGAGAAAAGTAACTATGTTAAACGGAACAAATCAATACATCTTTAATATCTATCACTACTTATTAAATTTAAGAGACACTCTTGAATATGCGATTGATAGAGAACATTCTAAGGAATTATATGAAACTAGAAAAAATGTCTTAACCAAGGGTTTAGAAAAAGGTAGCGCTTTAGGCAATTTCTTAGAAAACAACAAAGAACAAGGCGATAAAATCAAAGAAAAATTAGAAGAATTCATTAATGATTTCTATGGCCCAGATAGCACAATCATCAAGATTACTGAAGATGGCAAAGTAAGAGTGGACCACACTCAACACGTCAAATTATTTGATGAAGTCGTTGGCTTACAAGAATCAGTAAGAGATATCCTTTATGGATATATGAACTACGCCAGAAGCAAAAATGAAACCGATGAAGATATGGTCAAATTAATCGTTTTAGATGAAAGAATGACCAGAAGCATTATCGCTATGTTAGTGATGAGAGATTTCCAAAAATCATTCGGTGAATTCCAAAAGGTGATGGGTGAAAGTAATGGCCAACCAACCCCACAATCTAATTTCATCGTTCAAAATGAAATTTCTAAAATGGCCTCTATGTTAAGATTCTCTCGTGCTCACGCTCACTGCACAGATAACGAAACATTAGATTTATTAGATTTCGTTAACGAAGTTATCGAAAATACCGAAGGTAGAAGAGATAGAAGAAATGATAGATCTTTTAAAGATATTTTTGATGATTTAAATAAACGTTTAAATGAATATGTGGCGAAGGTTGAACCACAATGGAAAGCTTGCTATGAAGCTCTCTTTAAACAAATGGTGGAATTAACTAATAAAAAACCAGAACCACAAGCTTAATAAAAAGGAGAAATACTCATGAGTAAAATTAAAGATCCAAGCAAAAAGAATAATAAAAAGAAATTACCTTTACACCCATTTGAATTAGTTTGGTATACACTATGTTGCCTCGTGGGTATTTGGGGTATCACTTATATCGTTCTTGGCTTAGTTGCAGAGAACTTACCAATTAAAGCCACGAATGAAGGTTTAGTAAAAGTGAATCTTGATTTCGCGAAGAAGTTCGGATTAGATTTCCTCGGTTGGGGATTAATTATCTTAGCGATTGCCTCTTTAGCCGCTGTTATCGTCTTATTATTATTCTCCAACAAAGTTGATAGAGAATATGAAAAGAATGTGAGACGTGCTCAAAGATTAGCGCAGCTTGAAGCAGAAGAAGAAAAAGCAGAAGCAAAAGAAGCGGAAATCATCGATGTGGAAGTAGCTCCTGCTCAAGAAGAAAAAGCTGAATAATTCTTATTAAACTTATAAACCACGCTAAAATGCGTGGTTTTTATTATCGTTTTGATAAACAAATAATAAAAATTATGATTTAATATTTTAGAAATAAAGGAAGTACTAACTATGGATGAAATTAAATTAAATAATCTCAAAAAAGACTTAGAAGAATATAATAAAGATTCCTCTAACACCATTTTAAGACATGCGATGAGTAAAACTCCTGTTTCAACAGTGGTCCGTTCTCAAGATGAAATTAGCGATGTTAATTTTGATTTTGATATCAACATCAAAACATTAAGCGCCGCTAATCAAAAACAATCTGGTAGATGTTGGATTTTCGCAGCCACAAATTTCTTAAGAGAAAAGATTGCTAAAGATTTAAATATCGAATCATTTGAACTATCACAAAGTTATATTGCTTTTTATGATCGCTTAGAAAAATGTAATTTCTTATTAGAAGCAGTTATTGAATTAGTCAGTAAAGATCATGATGATAGAACATTAACTTATTTATTACAAAATGGTATCGGTGATGGTGGACAATGGGATATGTTTGTTAACGTCGTTAATAAATATGGTTTATGCCCAAAACATGCCTTCCCAGAAACATGTACCAGTTCTGCCACTAGAGACACTGCCTCTTTAATTAATTTCAATATTAGAAAGTTCGCTAGTGAAGCTAAAGAATTATTTAATAAGAAAGGTATTGAAGCGGTTAATAGAGCTAAAAAGCAAGTTTTAAAGAAAATCTATTTCTTATTAATTGATGCTTATGGTGTGCCACCAGAGAGCTTTGAATTTGAATACACTGATAAGGATGGAAAATATCATCGTGTTAGTAATTTAACTCCTCTTTCCTTTAAGGAAAAATATATCGGAGATAAATTAGATAATTATGTTTCTATTATTAACGCTCCAACAAAAGAAAAAGCCTTTAATAAATCTTATACAGTTAAATATTTAGGTAATGTTGTCGGTGGTAAAGTTGTTACTCACTTAAATCTAGAAATGAAGAGATTAAAAGAACTCATCATTAAACAACTTAAAGATGGTGAGATCGTTTGGTTTGGTAGTGATGTCTCTTTCTTAGGAGATAGAGAAAATGGCTTCTGGGATGATCGTTTATTCGATTATGAAACCCCATTTGGATTAGGCTTTAAAATGGATAAAGGCGAATCCTTAGATTATAGAGCAAGTGCGATGAACCATGCGATGTGTATCACCGGTGTGGCGATTAAAAACGGCAAACCCACAAAATGGAAGATTGAAAATTCCTGGGGCACCGCTAACGGAAAAGACGGATATTATTACATGTCCGCTAGTTGGTTTGACCAATTTGTCTATCAAGCAGTAGTGAATAAGAAATATCTATCAGAAGATGAATTAAAAGCTTATAACAAGCAACCAATAGAACTTAAACCTTGGGATCCAATGGGTTCACTTGCTGATTAATATAATTATTATATAAGGATAATAAAGACCACATCGCTGAACGCTGTGGTCTTTTAATTTATAAATAAATTAATTAGTATTCTTTTCTTTTCTTACGGAAGAAGATGAATGAGCCGATTGATAATGCTAATAACGAGCCAATAATTATATTGATAAACACAATATTCGTTCCAGTCTTAAATATCATGACATTAGCATTTGGAGATATAGTTCTATTCATCCAGTTTGGATATTTGGTCGTGCCATATTTCTTAACAATATAGTCATATCTAGCAACGCATTTGGCTTCATCATTACCGAATTCATTTGCTACATAATTCTTTAATTCTAATTGTTCTTCAGAAGTTAAAGATTCATATTTACCTTTTAATATAGTCCAGGACCAACCTTCTTTAAATACTGGTTCAGTTAATCCTGTTTGATCGCAAGTAAATGCACCTAAGAAATCAGCGACAAAGTTATCAACTACATAATCACCTTCACCTTCGGTGTATTTGAATAGCTCAAGATTGTAATATGCTGCTGTAGATGCTTTATAAGCTCCATATTCCTGATTATTGGCTTGGTACTTTAATAAATATCCTGTCGAACATGTAATTGAGAAAGTTCCTTTATTGTTTATAACGTCAAGAGTCCAATCTGTATTATCACCATCAGCTTTTAGATTATATGATGCATTTGCTCCAAGTAAACTAGTTCCATTGCTTATTGTTATTGTCGATCCGTTAGTTTCAATTGTAACAACATAGTTAGTTGCATTAGAGGTCGATATTTTATTATCGGTAACGTTAATAGCATTTGGGGACGATATTTTCCCATAAGTTGTTGGAAATGCATTAGGTAAGGCGTAATAGTTCTCGTTGACATATGCTGCGATTACATAATTCCCGTCTTCAAATTCATTGAGTGACGATATTTTTTCGTAATAAGCTGTACCTGTTGATTCGCTGTTTACTCTGAGTTCACATGCGTCAACAAACTCACCTTCTTCAGTGGTTGCTGTAATAACAGTATTTCCTACGGAAACAGCAGTAATTAGTCCGGTGTCATCAATTGTTGCGACATCTGGGGCAGAAGATGTCCATTCAAAATTCCTATTATTTGCGTCACCTGGTAGCACTCTCGCGGATAATGTTTCGGTTTCTCCTTTATTTAAAATCAAAGATGTTTTGTTTAATCTAATACCGGTGACATGTATTTCATCTCCCCCAGTTCTTTCAACTTGCTGGTAAAGATTAATGCCGTTAGCTCCAGTTTTTTGACTACTATAACAAGAAATAATGTTAGGTGTATTAAAACCCATATATTTATTTGGATTGTCACCATTACCGTAAATGTTAGTAGTGGTTATTCCTGTATCTGCATCTGTTGAAATATCAATTGTGAAAGATGCGTATTCATCAATTTCACTTTGGCTTTTTAGATAATTGTTTCCATTTCCATTTGCATATAGATATTGGTTCGATTCATTATCTTTAAACGCATATGTGCCTTCAACAGTTCCGGATTCTAATGTAAAAGCGGCAAATTCATCAGAAACATCTAAAGTTTTATCTTCTTCATTTTTGAATGCCTCATATGTTCTTCTATTGGTTGAATCTTGATTGTTCATAACCAACTCATTAGCGGAAGAAGCAATGATAAATTTACGTTCTAGATCGATTTGATCGTTTGATTGAACTAGTTCATAAGTGGTTTCGGATAAATCGTAACGAATGCCACTGATAGTGATATTACAAGTATCGTAAATTGTAGAATCACTTTCTGAAGTTGCTGTAATAACAGCAGTTCCTTCACCAGTACCAGTCAATTTACCATTTTCAACAGTGACAACGCTGTTATCACTACTTGACCAAACAATGTTTTTGTTAGCAGCGCTTCTAGGAAGGACTGTTGGATTTAAGAATGCTACGTCACCGACTCTAAAAGTAAGAGAATCTTTGTCTAGCTCAACACTTGAAACGGGGTCAGTTCTTTCTAAAACAGTGACAGTAGTGGTAGCTACTTCTTTTTTATATTTAACGGTGACGGTTTGTGTTCCAACTGTAGTCAAATCTACTTCAATAGAAACTAAATCAGTTACATCTTTAGTGGTTAAATCATCATAAGTAACAGTTACTTCCATACCTGTTGCATCGAATGTTTCGTCATCATAATAAACTGTTTTGCTTGGTTGTTTGGTGATTTCCATCTTAGTGATGGTTTTCATATTTTCGCGATAATCATTAATTGCGTCGTAATCTAAATCAACATATCCAGATGGACTTTCATGGGTGATTTGTTTAGTTGTAGGATTATAAACCGCTCTACCCCAGATATAATCTACCCATTCTGGGTAATCGATAAATGGATTTCTATTATGTTGATAATTTCTATAAATCAAGTTGTTTCTATGAATTTCATATTCATCGACAGGATCCATGTAGTGCCAGGCTAAAATATCTTCTAATGCGCCATAATATCCGTTAGTGATTTCGTCGCTTGAATAGCCTGTATTATTTTCGGAAATAATATAATTAACTAATTTTAATGCGGGGTCTTCTGGAGTTGGTGTGCTTCCATCTAAATTGTTGTAAGCCGCAACCATGTATAACAAAGATCTTGCAATATCACCTTTGTCTGAGTCTTGAGGTTCAAACACCTTATTCTCCTGATCTCCAGATCTTGGAAATAGAGGTGAGCCTCTTTTATTTTTCTTCTCGACTTGAGGCACATCAGAATCTTTCCAATCCAAATTTTTCACAAAACCATAGGAATAATTGCTATGGAGATATCTATTACCATATTGCGCTCCGGCTTGTAAATGATGCATATCACTTCCAGCACCAGTTAAATTTGCTTTAATGCTATTATCAAAACCATGGGATTGACTCCAAATATGTTCCTGGTCATAAGAAACGGATGATGAAGAAACATCGCCATCTCCGCTTCTTCTCGTTTTATCTACTAAAGTGTAATCATGGTATAGCAAATGATAGTAAGGGTTTTTATTTTGTTCTTCAGTATAATTGATTGTTTTAATAGTATTCGTGACTGGATCGTAATCAGAAAATGTTTCTGGTCCGCTGTTTTTCCAGTCTCTTTCAGTTACAACGTAAGCGCTTTTAACGCCTGAACCATATGAGTAATAACTAACATTATTTCTAATAATACTTTTTAATTGAATTAAAAGATTTTCTCCAGACAATTGAGAAGGTGTTAAACCATTTAAGCCATCATAATATGCAATTATCTCTTCGTCTGTGCAATCATCTAAAAGAATATTTTCTGTTGGAACATCAGTGGAGGGAATAGTAGCTTCAGTTTTTGCTATTTCATCTTTTTTGCCGTTAAAAGCAGTAACTCCCGCAACTACCATAAATGTAGCTGAAGACAGAGTAGCAATTCCATTTAATATTGTTTTTCTTTTCATAAAAAACACCTCAAGAGATATAAATATTAAAACATATTTATGACTTGAAGTGTATTTAATTTATATAAGTTTCTACGCTAAAAATATAAGCTTTATTTCTTTTTCTTTGATGAAGACTTAGCTTTTGATGAACCTTTAGCTAATTTTTTAACTCCAGATTTATTGACTTTAATTTTACCTTTTTTGTTAACTTTAAGGACACCAATTGAAATTCCAACAATAACTAATATAACCACAACGACAACAGCAGCGATTATCGCAATCATCTTCCAATCGATTCCTTTTTTAGCAACAGTGACATTATAAGAAACTGATTTTCCTCTAAATGATATAGTTACTGTCTTTTCACCAGCTTCAGAGAAATCATATTTGTAATTACATGATTTTGTCACATTTCTAGTTGTTTCATCTTCAAATGTTGCGGTAACAACTAATCCGGTTTTATCTAATTTGTCACCAACCTTATATTGTGTTTTAGTGGCAGGAGAAGTGATTTCTAATTTTGTACAAACTTCACCGACACCAATCTTATCAGTACTAGGGGTTGCTAAACCGGTAGGAGTGTTGTCATATGATTTATAAACACGATCTTCATAAACAGCAGTTCCCCAGATATAATCAACCCAATCAGGGAAGTCGATAAATGGATTTCTGTTATTTGTATAGTTTGTGAATAATAGGTTATTTCTATGTATTTCAAATTCATCTACTGGATCTAGGTGATGCCATTCTAATAAGTCTGTCAATATACCCATTTTTCCAGGATTAGTAGCAGTGGAAGTATAAGCGGATAATACAGCATTAGTTTGTGCTAATTCTAGGTTAGGATTATCAGCGCTAATATTAGTATCATTTCCAGCAAGATTATTATATCTCGCTACCATGTAAAATATCGCTCTAGCAATATCTCCTTTATCACTATCTTGCGGTTCAAAAACATTTTCGCCACTTCCAATAGTTAAGGAAGTACCAACATAGTTATTTGTGGCGTAACTCCATTTACCTTTTTTAGTAGAAGAGGTGATATTAACAAAACCATATAATTGGTTATTGTGAACAGAACTATTTACATCGCTATCACCTGGCCATAAATGCATTAAGTCACCTCTAGCGCCACCCGTGCCTTCAGCTTCAAAACCTTGTGATTTTGGCCAGATATGTTCACGGTCTATGCACCATTCAGCATTATCACCATGGCTGGTTTTACTACCTCCATCAACTGCCCAAGCGCGAACTTTATTATCTACTTCACGATTTACGTATAAAGCATGAATAAAAGGATTAGTTTGCTTGTCGCTTGCAGATGTACCGTATTTATATCCATTAATAGTATTAGTGGTTTCATCATAACCAGCTAATTCGGAGGCTGGTGATTTTTCCCAATCTCGATCAGCAATTTCATAAATTTGCCATATTTTTCTACCATTACTATCGGTGTCATAAGAATAATACTTTTGATCTTTCATTAAGATCGTTTTGAGATTCTTCAAAAGATTGGTTCCTTTTCTTTCATCATCATTTAAGCTTTCTAATGAAGAATAATAACTCCTAATGGTTTCTTCGGGAGTGTCGTTTAAATCAATAGTAGTTGGTAAAGAAGAAGTTGGATAAGCTTCTGCTTTTAAAAACGATTTATTTGATAATGTTGCGGCTATAGAAGCACATGCCGCTACTGACATAATTAACGCCGATGATTTAATAATATTTTTAAAGGTTTTTTTCATGATGAATCTCCTTTTTCTCTACTATTATATTAAATCATATTTATTAATATAAATTCAGTCTAAAATAATGTTATGAAAATAAAACACGTCACTCATGAATCCATCCCACCTTTTATTAATAAAGATTCCAAAATATTGATATTAGGTTCTTTACCGAGTGTTAAATCTCGAGAATATGGTTTTTATTACGCTCATCCACAAAATAGATTCTTTAAACTTCTAGCGGAGGTTTTTAACGAAAATGAACCAAAGACTACTATAGAAAGAAAAGAATTTCTAATAAAACATCGAATAGGTTTATATGATGTGATTTATGAATGCGATATATGTGGTAGTAGTGATTCTTCTATTAAGAATGTAAAAGCGATTAATATAAAACAATTATTGGAAGATTATCCAAATATAAAAGTGATTATGACCACAGGTAAGAAAGCCAAAGAATTATATGATCGTTATTTATTTAGGCAATGCAATATAGAGGCTATATCATTGCCTAGCTCTAGTCCTGCGAATGCATCCATACAAATGGATAAATTAATAGATGCCTATCAAATTATCAAAACTATTTATTAACTTGATTTATTTATATAAATATGGTTATGTATAGACAAGAAGAAAGCTTAAGGAAGGTAGATTATATGAAATTTTTAAAATGTGATGTTTGTGGCAAAATTATCGCCATGGTTAATGATTGCTCATCTTGTCCCACAAAATGTTGTGGAGAGGCAATGAAAGAAATCGTTCCTAACACAAGCGATGGCGCAGCGGAAAAACACGTACCAGTTGTTAAAGTAGATGGTAGACACGTGACTGTTGAAGTGGGTAGTGTTGCTCACCCAATGGTGGATGTTCATTATATTGAATGGATTGCTTTAGAAACAAATAAAGGCAATCAAAGAAAACAATTAAAACCAGGGGATGCCCCTAAAGCTGAATTCGCTTTATTAGAAGGCGAAGAAGTTGTTGCGGCTTACGCCTATTGCAATTTACACAGTTTATTTAAGGCTTAATATTGAGGGCTTCGGCCCTCTTTTATTTTAATAAAACTTTGAATTTAAAAATTTATTGCTATAATTTACTAACATGAAACTAAGAAAAAGTTTTCCTATTTTAAATATCTTTATATTGTTATTCACGGTTTTAATTGGAATATATGTTTTGTCTAACAATTTATTTAACGAGCAGAACGGATATTCACATGTTGAATTTATTTTAGTTAGTGTTCTTTATTTATTATTTGGTGGGCTATATCTATTTTTGGATAGAGATAACATTAAACATAATTACGTAGTAATTGCCTCATTAGGATTAATCTTTATTTTAGATATGATTATGTCCATCATTATGAAATCACCACAGGATATGATGGTTTTAGGTTTACATGGTGAATATTGGATGTGCCATTTTGAAATCGATAACTTTTATCGTTTCCAATCAATATTTAGATTCTTTGTTATTTTGTCTAATACATATTTTGTTATTTATTTATTTCCTCAAAAACTTAATAACAAGGGCAAATTATTAACAATGTTTTACATTGTGACGTTTGTGTGCGTAGTACTGATTCTTTATAGTTTTGTATTTGAATTCAATCATTATATTGATTTCTTTAAGTTTGCTTTTAAAGGCGATCCACAAGGAATGTTTTTATCTTCTCCTAAAAGTGTCTTTCCAAACAAAAATTCATTCGCTTTTGTCTTATTTTTAAATATCGTTTCGTTACTATTAATTGACCATTACACTAGAAGAAAATGGGTCTATATTTTTGTTGCTTTATCGTACTTTTTAATATTATTAACAATATGCAAAAGCATCATCATTTTATCTTTTGTTTTGATTTTCCTTTATGTTATTTATCGCTTAGTTATAACTTTCCAAGAAAATAAAAAAAGAAACATTACCTTAATTAGCATTATTGGTGGATCCATTTTATTAATTATAATTTGCTTATTCGCTATAACTCCTTTAAGAAACTGGATTTATAGTAATTTGATAAATGTCGGTGATCGAACAATCGAAGTCAGAGAATATATCTGGAGTAATGCGAGAATAATTTTAAATGGTAGCGGTTGGTTTACTGGTAAGGGATATGGCACTTTTAACGCTCTTATTAGTGTCTATAACCACTCTGATCCAGGTGGTGGAGAAGGCTTTACCACTAATGCTCATAATGGGTATTTAGAAATGCTTGGTGAAGGTGGAATCCTTTATTTATTACTCGCGCTAATCGGACAAGCCTATCTTATCTATCAATGCATTAAGAATTTTAAAAAAGATAGAGAATTATCTCTATTCACTTTACTTTTAATGACTTTATTACTTATTTATATGATCTTTGAAGTTATGGTTCCAACCTTTACCACAACCTTAGAATATTTAGCGATGAACGCTTTATTATTTGTTCCTATTCTAGCGATGAAATATGAGAGAGAAGAAATGCTTCAAACAGTTAGACAATCTTCTAAAGTAAATAGACTATTTGCTATTTACGTATATGTCTCCACTTTATTAATTGTTGGATTATCTTCTTCTATGATGATGTGGAACACAAATATATTAAGAACAATATTTATTGTTTTGTTATCACTTCTTTATGTATCTTCAATTTGTGTTTCATGTATTTTCATCAAAATAAATAAGGATTATTTAAAAGATGTTATTATTTTCAATATTATCCTTTTATTATTAATCGGATTATCTATCTTATTATCTTTTGTTTACACCAGCATTACGATGATTGTTATTTCTACTATTTTGGCTTTATTCATCTTATTAACGGTCAATATGATATTTGTTAAATTCCCTTTAGCGAGAAGAACTATTGAATGTCATGAAGAATTAGATAATCGTTTGCTCGGCTTATCTTATAAGATTAGCAATAAAAACAATATAGATGTATAATTGGTTAAAATTTGTTATTTTAAATATTGAGGTATAGATTATGGAAGAAACAAACAAAAACTTACCAGTAGCTGAAAACCAGTTCAATTTTAGAAACATCGGTAAAGCCATCAATAAATTTAAATGGTTCATTCTTGGCGCAACTGTTGTTGGTGGTGTGGCAGGATATTTAATATTCTCCAAAGGTGTGAATCCAGGAAGAGAAAGAATGGTCTCATCTTTTGAATTTAATATCAATGCGAAGCCAAAAATCGCGGAAGGCACGACCATCAAACAAGAAGAGATGGCTACACAAACTCTTTATCTATCCGATAGTAGCATTTTCTCTTATACAGATGTTGTTTCTAAAGAAAGACTAAACGCTGTTAAAGAAAAGAATCTTCAAGAATTTGGCAAAATTAATACCGATAAGATGGCGGAAAATGGTGGTATTAGCATTTCTAGAGCCTCATATACTGATCAGACTACTGGTCGTGTCGTTTTTGAATATCCCGCTCGTTATACTTTAAGCGCTAGTAAGAGCTATTTTGCTAACGAAAAACAAGCCAAATCCTTTATCGATGCCTTATTAAAATATCAATTAGAAGTGGCTAAAACCGCTAATGACAATTATGAAATCATGGATTATTTAAGCGGAAATGATAATAGCTCCTATGGTTTATTTGTTAGTAATTTAAAATCTGAATACGACGCTATTGATAAATGCTTTGAAACACTGATTAAAGATTTTGATTATTCTTCCCAAGGTAATTCTAATGGCGATACATTAAATAAACTTTATAGTTCATTTATTTCTTCATATGAATACGGGGCCAGCAACTTAATCCTTAAATACGAAGGTGATTTATATCATAACCACTTAGTGGATTATCATACTGTTACAGTTGAAAGTCTCACTTCACAAGCTGAAGCTTATAAAGAAAATTTAAGAAACAATCTTATTGATTTAAAATCGTTAGAAGTTGCATTAGAAAAATTAATTACTGTAAAAATCAACAATTTAGAAGGAAATACTTCAGTTATTGAAAAAGAAATTATTGAAACCAATGAAGAAATCCTAAAGATTAAAGAGATCGATGCAAAATATATAAAGGAAATAATCAATTTAGGATATACAGTTCCAAGCGAAGTTACATTAGAAAATATCGATCAAATAAAATACGAAGCCACTAATGAAGGCGTCATTCAATCAATGACTGCCGGAGAGGCAAGTTGGAAAAAACAATGTGACGATTTCAAAATCGCACTTACTGAAGTATCAAGTAAGTTGCAAGCTGATAGAAAAACAACTAGTGACGTTTATGGTTTTGTAAATAATCAATACCGTAATCAAGTGAACTATTTCACATCTGGTGTTGCAAAAATGGAAGGACATGTAAGTAGTGCAATCGGTTTAGCGGTTGGTGCTGTTGGTTTATTCCTTATCTCCACACTTGTTTTCACACTTATTTATATCGCTAAAAAAGATAAGTTCGAAAAGAAAGAAAAATAATTTGTTATTAAAATAAAAATATTGGAGACCTCTATTTAGAGATAAGCTCCAATATTTTTTTATTCACCTTTTGGCTGTCAAATATTTCTTCAACTTTTTGACGGGCGTTTTTACCGTATAGTTCCAGTGTTTCTTTATTCTTAAATAGGTTAATAATTGCTTCTGCGGTTCCTTCGATATCATGCGGGTTAGTTAATATGCCGGTTTCTTTATCAAAAACACATTCATTAACACCGACATTTTTATATGCCACAGTGGCTTTTGACATCGCCATTGCTTCTAATATCGATCTCGGTAATCCTTCCCGATATGTTGATGGGAGTAAAAGTAGTGAGGAATTTTTGATATAAGGTTTAACATCATTTGTGCTTCCTAAATAATTGATGTCTTTACTTTCGATATATTCTTTTAAATCTTCTTTAGTAATAGAGGCTTCTTTTCCTAATAGATTAAAGGTGATGTTTGGATTATTCTCTCTTACTCTTCTGGCAATTTTGCAAAAATCGTAAACACCCTTATTTTCAATTAATCGAGACATCATGAGCACTGAATCTTCTTTTGGAAGAGAGGATGTTTCAAATTTGGAACAATCAATTCCGATACCAGGAATCACAATTCCTTGTTTCGAAGAACAAATTTTGTGTTCCAAAAAATATTTATGATCATCATGATTTAAAAAGAAAACTTTTTTAGCTTTCTTAAACGCGCCCCTATACATGTGCGTACACACGTATCTTATTAACTTTCCTTTAAAATTCTTTGGTTGAAAAGGATCACCTAAACCTTCTACCATTGGATAGATATTTCTTATGCCTGCTTGATAAGCAGCCTTCACGCCAACAGTGTTTGGTTTAATAAAAAATGACATGACAACATCGGGTTTTACTTCTTTTATATAACTTCTGATCGCTTTTTTAAGCTTCATAAGTTTAATAGGATTCATGCTTCTATTTGTAAATCTAATTAGTTTAGCAGTGGTAAAAGAAGATATCTCTTCTAAGCGATCTTCATCACCCGTAATGACATAAGTTTGATGCCCTTTAGAATTTAGATATTCGACAAGTTCTTTTCGAAAGCTAACCACTGTCCAGCTAGCCTCGCAAATTAATAGGATTTTCATATCAAACGTAGAATAACAAAAAGTTTTATCTTTTTCAACTATCCAAAATAAGTCCTTGCCTTTTATCTTTATGTTTGGTTAAATAATGACGTTTCATTTATGGAATATCAATTAAAAGGCCATCAAAAATTCTATCTCGTAATTAAGAGATTGTTAGATATATTATTCTCCTTTATTGCCATCTTATTATTAGGATGGGTTATTCTCTTAATTTGCATCCTTCAAAAGATTTTTAATAAAGGAACAATTCTTTTTGTTCAAGAACGTGTTGGTCAACATGACAAACCATTTAAATTATTGAAATTCCGTTCCATGACACAGAATGTCAATCACGAGATGACTTCCGCTCAAGTTGGCGATATCAGTAACTACACAACTAAATTTGGTCGGATTTTAAGAAAGTCTTCCCTTGATGAATTACCACAATTATTTAATGTTTTTGTTGGTCAAATGAGTTTTATCGGTCCAAGACCACTTATTGATAAACATGAAGATGCTTTAACTATTCAAAAAAGAAGAGAAAATGGCTCTATTCATCTAAAACCAGGCATCACTGGTCTAGCACAAATTTCTGGACGTATTAATCTAGATCCAGAAAAGAAAGGTGAATATGACGGGCAATATTATCAAAAAATTTCTTTTGGAATGGATATCAAGATATTCTTTAAAACCTTCTTTAAAGTCATTAGAAGAGAAGATACAGAGAAAAAGCCGAATTAATCGGTTTTTTATTTTAAAATAAAATTGATTTTGATTATAGTGTTGCCTAAAACATTTTTTTGTTTTAGAATGTTAGCGGTTTTCCAGTATGGACAAAATATGTTTTATTAGATGTTATAAAAGTGAAGGGGATTATATTTCTGATGGTTTTAAAAAACTCGGCTATCAGATCTATATTCCATATAAAGATACAAATCTCTTTCGTCGTTTAATTAGAGAATTTTGGTTTAGATTACACCTACCTGGCAAAAAGATTTTCTTTAATAAAAAACTATTAAAGGTTGATTCTGAAGTTTTTGTAGTGAGCGATCCATTAATGTGCAAACAATTTTTATATTGGTTGAAAGATACTCATCCAAATTCCAGAATTTGTTTAAATTATGAAAACCGCGTTAATAAAACTTTTAACCCCGAACTAGTGGATTCAAGTATTATTGAAAAATGGTCGTATGACAAAGACGATTGTGAAAAATACCATATGAATTTTGTTCATGCCGCACTCGTGGAATCTTATATGTTTGACGCTAGGGAAAATAATAACCCTACATATGATGTCTTGTTCCTTGGAAGAGATAAAAATCGTTTAGGGTATTTACAAGATTTAGAAAACAAACTTAAGGAAAAGAATTTAAAAACTTACTTCTATATATGTGCTGATCGCTCATTTTTGAAATTTAAAAATAAAAAATATAAGCCACTTATGTCATATACCGACTACTTAGAATTAGTAAAGAAGAGTCGAGCCATATTAAATATCATGCCAGATGGGCAAACAAGCATCACGCAAAGAGAAATTGAGTCTGCATTTTATAACATAAAGTGTATTACGAATAATAAAGGTGTATTAACATCTGATTTATATGATAAAAGCCGATATTTTGTTTTAGGTGTTGATGATTTTGAAAAGATTGATAAATTCTTAAAAGAGCCGTTAAAACCAGCTCCGAAAGAAATTATTGATCGTTATACAATAAAAACATACGCCAAGACTTTTATAGAAAATAAACCAGTCAAAGAGTAATTAGAGTATATGTTTTTAGGGTACTTTCTTTTAGCTATCGCGTTCGCGTGTGCGCTCATATGGCCGCGCTCGAAATGGGCTGCTCTTGGCATCCTTCTTTTTATGTTTATTATTTATGGATTTAGTTCATTTTCTGGCGATTCAGAAATCTATGAACTAGTTTATAAAAATGTCGGACAAGGAAAAATGATGAGTGAATTCGAACCCGCTTTTACTCTTATCATGCTCCTATGCAATGCTTTACACATGCCATTTTTAGGATTCCGTATTGTTTTGGCAGTTATTTATTTAGCACTTTTATATCGTGTCGTTAATAAATATACCAATTGTCCAGCGATGGTTTTATTTATTGTTTTATTATTCCCATTCACTTACTTTTTCTCTGTTTTAAGAGCGGGTTTATCAGGAATTATCATTTTATTAGGTGTTGATCATCTAGTTAAAATGAAAAAGTTATGGATTCTTAAATTCTTAATTTATGTAGTAATTGCAGCGCTTTTCCATTATTCAGCCATTATATTCTTACCTTTAATATTAGTAACTGGTAGAAAAAGAAAAAGCACAGGTTTTATTTTCATTTCTATCTTGTTAGCGGTGCTAGTTTATGTCCTATTTAATATGGGAACAATTTATAAATTTTTATCCATCTTCACTAATAGAGGAAAGATTTTATCTTGGGTGTCTTTTGAAAATGTGACTGATAGAAGCAACACAAAAGGTATTATTGGATCTTTATTAGTGGTAGTAGCTAACATCGCTTTGATGATTTTTGCAAATCGCATCTACGATAAAGCACATAAAACAATTGGATATGATTTGAATTCTTATCCGGCAAGACTAGCTAATGTCACCAAATATATCAATATCATCATGATTATCATTTGCCCGTTCTTATTTATAACCAGTGTTTATTTAAGATTTATTTGGGTAGTACTACCATTAAATTTCTGTGTTTTAGTTAATGCCGCTGAATTATTATCCATTCAATCAGTCAAGACTGGATCTACGTTATATAAGAGTTTGTCTTTTAACTCTTTACCAATAATTGCTTATTCAGCATTATTATTTATTTTTGCAAATCTACCATATGCTGGTACTGATATTGACGGATTCTTGATTTTCAAGAATAATTATATTTTGAATTTTCTAGGTATGTAATATGGCGGTCACGAAGAAACAATTTGTATCCAGCGCATTTTGGAAAATACTTGAACAATTCCTTTCCAAAGGTGTTTCTTTACTAATCTCTATATTACTAGCTCGTTTGCTAGATGCTAGTGTCTTTGGTCTTATTGCCTTAACCGCTGTTTTTACCAACTTAAGCGATATTCTTGTTGATGGTGGTTTTTCTACCGCACTTATCTCTAAGAAAGAAGTAGATGATGTTGATTACTCTAACTCTTTATTTGTTAGTTTTTCGACATCAACTGTTTTATATTTAATAACTTTCTTTATCGCCCCAATTGTGGCGGGCTATTATAACGAAGCTTTATTAACAGCGTTATTAAGAGTCATTGGAATAACTTTCTTCATCCAAGCTTTTGCGGCTACTAGAACAGCCGTAGTCACAAGACAGATGAAGTTTAGAACTTTATTTATCTGTAATTTAATTTCCACAATTGTTTCTGGAATTATTGGCGTTATTGCCGCTTATATTATTGTGAAAAGATTCCCAGATAATCCAGAAAATGGTGTTTGGGCCATTGTTATACAAAGATTAACTCAACAAGCAATTTTAACAATCATCCTTTTCGTGGCAGTTAGATGGAGACTTCGTTTTAAGATTAATTGGAAGAGGATGAGAGGGCTTCTTCTTGCTAGTTTAGGCATTGTTTCCGCTTCTTTAATTGCCTTTGTCGGTAATAGTATGTTTAGTTTGGTTATTGGTAAGATCTATTCAGTCACAGAATTAGGCTACTATGATAAAGGGCCATCTTTACCGATGCAGATGTCCTTATATTTGTTCGGTGCGATAACTAGTGTACTTTTACCAACATTAGTGAGTTATAAAGGTGATAAAGGCATGATTAAGATGGTGGTGAGAAGAGTGGTCACATTAACCGCTTTCTTATTAGCTCCGATGATGATTGGGATGGCCGTTGTTTCTAAAGAAATTATTGTGGTTTTATATACCGATAAATGGCTACCTATGTTAAAAATCATGCAATTATCATGTTTATTTTATTTAGCCACTCCTTTTATGTTAATTAATTGCCAAGTGTTTTTATCTCTTGGCCATACAGCCTTGCGTATTAAAACGGAACTGATTCGACTAGCGTTAATCGCTATTGGTATCTTTGGATTTGCGGTGGGTTTGAAATGCGATATTTATCAATTATGTTTAATTAGTTCAATTATCGCCATCATTTCCATGTTAGTGAGCTTCTTTGATGTTTGGCGCTTAATCGATTACAACATCTTTGAAGCCCTATCAGATGTGATATTACCGTTATTCATTGCGGGAACAATGGGTGTTCTCCTATATAGAAGTGATAATTTAGGTTTATTTAATTATGGTATTAGTTCTGTTACAGTGACCAATATCATTACTTTAATCATCAAAGTCTTGTTTGGTGTTGTATTTTACTTTGCAGTGGCTAAAGCCATGCATGTTCCGGGTTATGACGAAATATTTGATGTTCTTAAAGGATTTGTGAATAAAGGCAAAAACAAAGATAAAAAAGAGGTGACTAGTAATGCGTAGATTATTAATCACTTATGAAAAAATTATCCCCACAATTTCTTTAACATACGAACTGTTTCATAGAAAGCATTTTTTAGATCAAGGGATGGTAGTCTCTTTTAAAAATGTGAGAGAAGTAACAAAAGAAGACTTAAAAAATAACGACGCTATATATTTAGCTAGACCAAACGATGTGATAAGTGCAAAGCTTAGTAAGCAAGCACAAAAATCTGGATTATTTGTCATGACCTTCTGCGATGATGATTTGTTCCATCTTCCGAAGGGATTACCGAATATCCCATATCGTAAAAGGATGTTAAAAAAATGCCTTATTAATTCTCATATTTTCATCACTAATAGTGCCTTCTTTGCTAAACAAAGATATGAATTAACAATCGATAAAAGGTATTTTCTTATTAATACGATTGTAGATTCTAAAGAAATGGTCACCCATCTTGATAATGAAAAGGTGAAATTCCTTTATGCTGGTTCTGTCACTCATAAACCATTATTTAATAAGTTCTTAGGTCCAATATTTGAAAAGTTCATGAAGGAATATGGCTCTAAAGTTAGCTTTACTTTTATTGGAGTTCATCCGGATGTTGAACAATATCAAAAATATGGAGAGATAAAATTCTATCCATCGATGTCATTAGATAATTATCGAAAATTTGTTAAAGATAATAATTTTGATTATGGAGTAGCTCCATTAATTAGTGATAATTTTACCAAGTGCAAATATTTTAATAAATATTTAGAATATTCGTTGTCCGGCATAGTAGGAATTTTTTCAAATACTGAGCCTTATAGTCCAGTGATTAATAATGGAATTAATGGTTATTTAGTTAATGATGATCCTAATGAGTGGTATAACGCTCTTAAAGTAGCGGTGGAAGAATATTCAAAACGAAAAGAAATTGTAACAACTGCTCAAGAAGATATACGAAATAATTATTCTTCTAAAAAGATTTTCTCTTCATTATTTGAAAATATTCCTGAATTATTAAATCATGACCGTGGAAATAAGAAGGTTTATGGACTTGGTTTAATAAAATTAAACTATCGTATACATCGTTTATTTGATATTACATATCTCTTGTTGTATCATTTATTCAGCAAAGGACCTAGAGGTTTAATTAAACAAATTAAACTGCATCAACAAGAATCTAAGGCGAACGCCGTATTGGAGGAAAAATAAAATGAAAGGTATTATTTTGGCTGGAGGTGCCGGCACAAGACTATATCCCTTAACAATGGTTACATCAAAACAATTACTACCTGTTTATGATAAACCAATGATTTATTACCCATTATCAGTTTTAATGCTTGCAGGTATTAGAGAAATATTAATTATTTCCACCCCTGTTGACCTACCAAACTTTGAGAGATTATTAGGTGATGGCAGCAAATTTGGTATCAGATTATCATACGCTGTTCAAGAAACACCAAATGGTTTAGCTCAAGCTTTTGTTATCGGAGAGAAATTCATCGATGGCGATGCATGCGCTTTAGCTTTAGGTGACAATATCTTCTATGGTAGTGGTCTTTCTCACATTTTAAAAAAAGCCGCGATAGAGGCTGATGCAGGTGCGGCGACAATATTTGGATACTATGTTAAAGATCCTCAAAGATTTGGCATCATGGATGTCGACGCTAACGGAAATATTAAATCTGTTGTGGAAAAACCAAGATTTCCAAAATCAAATTACTGTATAACAGGACTATATTTTTATCCAAACGACGTTGTGGATTTTGCCAAAAAGGTCAGACCAAGTTCACGTGGTGAATATGAAATTACTTCCTTGAACGCTCTTTACTTAAGAAAGAGAAGACTTAAGGGCAAAGTATTAGGACGTGGATTTGCCTGGTTAGATACGGGAACAGTTGATTCCTTGATGCAAGCGGCAGAATTCGTTCAAATGACTGAAGCAAGACAAGGTGTCAAGATTTCTGCACCTGAAGAAATTGCTTATCATTATGGTTGGATTTCTAAAGAAAAACTTGTTGAAACCGCGGAAAAATATGGTGCTTCTCCATATGGAAAACACTTAATGAATGTTGCGGAAGGAAAACTTATTTATTAATTATGGGCAAACTAACTTTTCATAAAACGGAAATTGAAGGTGTCTATATTATCGAACCACAGGTATTTGGTGATACCCGTGGTTATTTTATGGAGACCTATAGCGAAAGAGATTTTTTAGAACAAGGATTAAATATTAAATTTGTTCAAGATAATCAATCTGCTTCACATAAAGGCGTCTTAAGAGGACTTCATTTTCAAAAACATTTTCCTCAAACTAAATTAGTGAGAGTGTTAACGGGAGAAGTTTTTGATGTTTGTGTGGATTTAAGAAATGGTAGCAAAACTTATGGTAAATGGATTGGTGTTCTCCTTTCAGGAGAAAATAAAAAACAATTTTTGATTCCAAAGGGATTTGCGCATGGATTTTTAGTATTAAGCGATTATGCGGAATTTGCTTATAAATGCGATGATTTCTATCATCCTGAAGATGAAGGGGGAATTATATATAATGACCCTGGAATCGGCGTCAATTGGCCTAACGTTGGCAAAATTGAATTAAGTGAAAAAGACACGAAACACCCGACATTACAAGAGTGCGGTTTTAAATGGAAAATATAATCACTAATAATAATGAACAACTATCGTTAAATATAAATGAACGACATTATGGTTTAGACCTTCTTCGTATCATTTGTATGGTGATGGTTTTATTTAGGCATGTTTCCCATTATGCTTATCAAGCTGGAATCATTGCTGATGGAAGTCCGGATTTTTATATCCGATTAATAACTAATGGTTTTTCTAACTTTTTAGTTAATTGTTTTATTTTGATCAGCGCTTTTTTCTTGGTCGGCCAAAAGTTTAAACTAAGCCGTATTTTTAAATTACAACTTATTGTTTCTTTTTGGCTCATTATTAGTGCGATTATCCTCTTTAGCATTAATCCGCCTCAGGGTTTTACTTGGGAATATCTTATTCCATTTTTCCCAGTGACCTTAAACGCTATCTGGTTTTACACCTGTTATGTAGCTATGTGCCTAGTTTCTCCTTTATTAAACTTAGCGATTAGGCATATGAATAAAAGTATCCATTTATTAACGTGTATTCTTCTTTCTGTTCTCGCCATTTTAATCAATAATATTTTAGGATTCACTAATAATTTTTCCTTTGGAAATGGCCATAGTTTTCCTTGGTTTATCGTCTTATATTTTATTGGTGCTTATCTAAAACTTTATGTTAATAGCAAAAACATTAAAATGTGGCTTTTGATTGTCATTTATTTATTATCGTGTGGATTACTAATTGGTGATTGGTTTTTATTAAATTATTTAAATAAACTATACCCTGTAAAATGGACAAAACAAATTGTGTCGAACCTTAAAAATGGACAGTTAAATTGTGTATAATCAAGTTAATGGACATTCGAAATGTGTAAAACCATTAATCTAAACACACATAATGTTTGATTCCATTT
>JAFRPF010000005.1 GCA_017429285.1 Bacilli bacterium | reverse complement strand
TCCTGCAAAAGTGACAGGTTCGTTATTCGCGACCATCCCATTATTTATCTTCTTCTTAATTTTTAGAAAATATATTATGCGTGGTGTGTCACGTTCTGGCATTAAAGGCTAGAGAAAGGAAAAAATGATGAAAAAAACATTTTTAACAATTATGCCTGCAGCCCTTATCGCTTTAACAAGCTTAGTGGGTTGTAGCAAAGGTTTAGGTTCTGCTGATACCGATAACTTGAATGTCAACATTGAAACACGTGGTGTAACCATCTCTATGTGGTCACCATTTGGACAAATTCCTTCTAAAGCTTTAGAGGAATCAATCGATGAATTCCAAACTTTAACCGGAATTAAAGTCGAATATGAAACAAAAGGTAACTATCAACCATTAAACGAAGCGATTAAAAACGCGACCGCTGATGGTTCTTATCCAAACGTCGCCTTAGGTTATCCTGATCACTTCGCGGGTTATATTAACTCCAATATTCAAATGCGTTTAGATGGTTTGATCAAAAACGATAGCAAACGTAAGATGACCAAGAAAGATGCTGAAGGTTTTGATGTCGCAGATGATGGTATTAGACATCTAAACTATAATGATTTCTATGAATCATATAGAAGAGAAAACGAAACCTTAGAATTTAAGAGTAATGGTGAAGGCTATGTCTTAGGCTTACCATTCAATAAATCCACTGAAGTTATGGAATGTAATGCTCACTTCTTTGACTGGGTCAAAACACGTGATGAATTAAAAGATAAAATCTACATTCCTGAAACTTGGGAACAAGCTAGAACAGTCGGTGCAGAAGTTAGAACATATTTAACTCCTGCCTTTGGTAAAGTTTTATGTTCTGATGGCGTGGTTCGTGATGCTGCTCCAGAAGATCCAACCATCTCTGTTGTCTTAGACTTAACTGGTGTTACTGCCGATACATTCCGTTTTATCTCTTATGACTCCACCGATAACTTCTTTATCACCTTAGTCAGACAATTTGGTGGAACATATACCGAAATCGATAAGACAAAAACCGGTGTTGGTTATGCCGCCTTTAACGATGAAAAATATAGAGCCACGACCTTAGAAGTCATGGATATGATTAGAGATATGGCGGATAAGAAAATCCTCGGTATTCCTGAAACATGGGATGATTCTAAAGGATATTGTACAAACGCCTTTACTTCTAATAGAGTTTTATTAAATATCGGTTCTTCCGCTGGTGTTGGTAGATCTGTTGCTAATAAAGTTAGTAGAGTAACTGTTAAACCAATTCCACAAAAAGCTGGTGCTGAAACTAACTATGTTATTTCTCAAGGCACAAACCTCTGCTTATTCAATAAAGGTAGCGAAGCTGAAAAAGTTGCGGCTTGGAAATTAATGGTTTATTTATCACAACAAGCTAATGGTACATTTGCATATAAAGCAGGCTATTTCCCAACTGGTGAAATCCCAAAGAATTCTGCTGATTATCAAGATTATTTGAACAATGCTTATGGTGCTGCTGAAAAAGCTAACCAAGATGCTGCTATCATTAATTCCTATACTTATACAAAATCTGGCTGGGACAGATTCACTGATCCTGGATTCTTAGGTTCTTCCGCTATTAGAGCTGAAGTTGACTTCATTATTCCAAACATCTTCTATTCCCCAGATTTAAAAACTAACCAAGCTATCTTAGATAAGGCTTATACAGTTTTAGCTGACTATGTCAGAAAATAGTTAATTAGGAGAACTAATTATGAAGAAAATTTTTACATCCGTATTAAGCGCGGCGATGCTTGCGGGTATCGCGGCTAGTACTACTGCTTGTAAAGGTTGGAGAAATAATTTTGCTTATGACATCGACTTCAACGCTGATGTTAATGGCACAGAAATTGAATTCTGGACCGGTTTCGGTTCAGATATCAATAACGTCATGGGTGATATTCTTGAAACCTTTACAAAATTAACTGGTGTCAAGGTTAAATATGAATCAAAAAGTAGTTATGATAACGTCTTAAACGCTGTTCAATTAGCAGCGACAAGTGGTAAATTCCCAAATGTTACCATTGGTTATCCAGACCACTTTGCAACATATGTTAATCAAGACATTATCGTTAGATTAGATTATTATTTTGAACACGATGTTCATTCCTCTTTCGAACCTGAAGGCGAAGAATTCGAAATCGATGATTTCTATGAAGACTACATGAGAGAAAATCAATCCATCGAATTTGACGCTGAAGGTAAAGGATACACATTAGGTGTTCCATTTAATAAATCTACTGAAACATTAATTTATAACTCCACATTCTTTGATTGGTGCGCAACCGATACAAGTGGTTATAAAGACACAATTTATGTTCCTGAAACATGGAATGAAGTCGATGAAGTTGGTCAAGCCATTTTAGATATGCTTGATGCTAAAGATGCATATGGTAAATATCTATTAAATGACGGCTCAGTTGTTCCTGAAGCTCCCGCCGATCCAAAGAGTATCGTTTTGAATTTACACGGCATTAGCAAATGGAACGATTCTGATACTGAACACAAAACTAGCTTCAAGCCATTCTCTTATGACTCACAAGCTAACTTATTCATTACCGCTTTAAGACAAAACGAAGCAACTTATACATATTATGATAAGGAAGTAAAACACGGTTATGTTGGCTTCACTAGTGAAGATGAAAAGATGACCGCTGCGATGAATAAGATTAAAACTTTATATGATCATCACACATTTGGCATTCCTGCTGACTGGGATGAAGCTAAATATGGTTCTAATCCATTCAAAGCTCAAAAAACCGTTATGACACTTGGTAGTAGTGCTGGTGTTGCTAACGATGCTCCTAGTGGTAACGCTTTCCAAATTAAAGCTGCTCCTGTTCCATATTTCACTAAGGAACATAAAGCTGTTATTTCTCAAGGTGCGAACTTAGCTTTATTAGATAAAGGTAGCCGTAAACAAAGACTAGCTTCTTGGTTATTAGTGAAATTCTTATCTAAATACGCTAACGGCACAATTTGTGCTCAAACTGGTTATTATCCAGCTTCTGAATTCGCTGAAGAAGGTGGCATGTGGGTTGGCACTGATGTCGATGAATATGTCGACTACGATTCATGGAGAAAATCCATTACCCCATTATCATCTACATCTGAAAAGATTAAAGCCCAAGTTGCTGATGTTAATATCGATACCTATGTTAATAAAGAATTAGAACATAAATGGTTAAAATTCGTTGATCAACCATTCCCAGGTTCTGCTTCTATCCGTACCGAAATTGCTAACGCCACTAAATATATGCTTATCGATAAGATGAGCATCAAGGCTGCGATTGAAAAAGTCTTTGAAAAGATTCCAGATTATATTAAGAAATAAGAGGATTAATATATGAAATCTAAACTATTAATCTTATTAGCCTCTGCAGCCATGATTTTAACTGGCTGTGGTGGTAGTAAATGTAAAAAAGACATAGGTGATGATTTATTACCTACACCAATTACAGATTCTTTAAAATTTGCGCAAGCAGATGATTTAGAAGGTAAAAAATTCGCTTCTACAAGTGAAGATGTTAATTCATATGACCATTATGGTTATGTGACATTAAGAAGCTGCACCGATGGTGATACCGCTAACTTCGTACAAAGTGGTTATGTTGATGAATCCAATAAACCAATCACCATTAAAACTAGATTTTTAGCAGTTAACACTCCTGAATCAACCGCTAAAGTTGAGCCTTGGGGTAAAAAAGCTTCCTTATTCACTAAACACGTTTTAGAAGAAGCACAAGCGAAAGCTGATGAAGAAAGCAAACAACAAAACAAAACCGTTTATAACATTGCCTTGATTTCTGATCCAGCTGTCCACGGTGTTAAAGATAGTGCTGGTAACCGTTGGTTAGCTTTCGTTTGGTATCGTAAGAGCTCCGCTGATAAATGGAGATTATTAAATCTTGAATTAGTGGAACAAGCTTATTCAAAAAATCAACTCTATATTGATTCTTCAATGTGTGATTACCGTAAAGCTTTTGAAAACGCTCATAAAGTTGGTGAGAAATGTGGTTATAGAGTCTTTGGTCAAGATGACCCAGGATTTGATTACACAACTCAAACATATGAATATTCCTTATGGGGCATTAAAGAACATTATGATGACATCGGCATTTCCGAATCCGGTGGATCAGGTGTTCAACTAATCGTCACAGCCTTAGTTGTTGGCTTGCAGGGCGATAGCCTTTACCTAAGAGATTTGTTCATTGATAATGAACAATATGAAAAAGAAGGCGATAACGCTATGTTAGCGGGTGGCTATGGTTATGCTGGCTATAATAGTGCTCTTGCTTCAACCTTACAAAATGCTTCTACCGCTTATGGTATGGATGGTACAGGTGTTGGCTTAGTTTTAAGATTCTACGCTCGTGCTACTATTTATTCTGGTAATGTCCAATTATCGGATATTCAAGCCAAAACAACTGGTAAGAAGAAATTAGAAATCTTAACCGCAGACAATTTCGCAAGTTATTCAACTTCCTTTAGCTGGGCAAAAATCTACCACGAAAAAGGTACTGTGACTTATGAAGATGCTGCAACAAGTGTTGAACCAGTTGCTTTACCAGCTAATCAAATCAGAACAACGAATGGTACAGTCGAATGTAAATATCCAGACTTATTACCATATGCTGGTCAATGGGTTCAAGTGAATTTGACTGTTAGATCTGTCACTTCTCAAGATGATGATGACAAGGAAGAACAAAATAACGTCATGAGAACACCTACTAAAGATGGCAGCAAATATTGGCGTAATGATAATGCAACTACAGCAGCTTATACTGTTTATGCTAAATTCCAAGGCAAAGATGGTACAGTCTTCTGCAATATCAGAGTGGATGCATCATTAAATCCAATGGTAAATAAAAGTTATTGGGGTACCGATGATAGATTTGATATTGATAGTCCAAATTCACCAGTCGGAAAGACTTGGAAAGTAACTGGTTATTTAGTGAGATATTTTGAGGGATTCCAAATTCAACTTGCCAATAACTACCTTGCTTATAATTATTTACAACAAATTTCCAATTCGTAATTTATGCGATAATAGGGGCACTTCTTAGTGCTCCTTTTATTATGGTTTTTTCTCAATAAAACAAATTCTTTATATATAAGATATAAAAAAATATTTAAAGTTAACAAATGAGTGTTATAATAAAATTGCTAAAAAAGCAAAAGGAGATAATCATGAATAAGAAAATTTTACTCTTATTACCTGCTTTAACCTTGGTCCTTGCTGGTTGTAATAACCAAAACAAGGGTAAATCAACTCCTAGTAGCGATAGCGGAGAAGTTGTTGGAGTCGAAAGTGTCACTGTTACACCTAATACTTTAAATCTTGAAGCTGGACAAACAGCAACTCTCGCTGCTACCGTTAAACCAGTCTCTGTCGAAAACAAGGATGTGGTGTGGAGTACAAACAATCCAGCCGCTGCAACTGTTGACGCTAGTGGTAAGGTCACAGCTGTTGGCGAAGGTACAGCAGTCATCACCGCAACATCTGATGCGGACGAAACCAAAAAAGGTACTTGTACAGTCGGCGTTACTGAGCCATTGTTCAAACCTGTCAAAAATCCAGTTCTTGAAAAGACCTTCAAATTCGGTACTTATCAAGAGAATTTATTAAAACGCATTTTCTTCAATGGCGAAGAAGAAGCTTATCCACGTTTACATACAACCGATTTATACGATGAAGCAGTTGATGTTTACTTTGAAGCTGTTGAAGGTAAAGAAGGCAAATATTATGTTGCGTTCGGTGAAGGCACAGGCAAAAAATATATTGGCTTAAGTCAAAACCAAGGAACTGCTGACAAACCAAGTTATAGAATTGGTACTGTCGGCGCTCACTCCTATGATGGTAAGAATTTTGAAATCACAATGGAAGACGCTGAATGGGATTGGGATGGTGTTAATTACACAATTAAACAAACACGTGGTGACGAAAGCTATTTCCCAGGCACGTATAATAGTTTTGATACTATTTCAGGATGTGCTTATGCAAAACTTGCTGATGACTTTGTTTTCCAATTCTTAACATTAAACAGAACTTCATTAGTTGGTCCAGATGTGGTCTTCGCTGGAATGACTGCTCAATATCAACTTCTACTTCCTGATGGCGAAGAAGGAACACCTGTTTGGTCATTAACTCCTGCTTCTGAAAAAGTCACAATTGATTCTTCGACAGGTGTTGTTACTGCTGCTGCAGATGCAGAAGCAGGCTCCAAATTTACAGTTAGTGTTTCTTGGGGCGAAGGTGAAGATAAACAACTGTCCAAAGAAATTGAAGTTAAATCGATTAACTATGGTACATTAGAAGAGCCTCTTACTACAGCTGAAGCAAAAGAAGTTATTGATATGCAGCAGCCAACAGCCGAGTTAATTTATGTTAAAGGTGTTGTTAAAGCAAACGATGCATATTCCGGTGGTCAATGGTTTAAAGTTTGGTTAGACGGAACGACTGATGACACAGGTTTTGAAGGATTTAAACTAAAAGATGGTTCTACAGGTTCTGAATATTCAAAAACATTTACCGCTAAAAATTCATTGGTCGGTTATGAAGTAGTTATTTGTGGTATTGGCTCTAAATATAATTCCACATACGAAACCGATGGAACTGATAGTTCTAAATTGATGCTTGTCAAAGATATTCCTTATTCTTCCACAATTGCAATTAATCCAAGCGAAGACTTCGAACTCGGGCAAGGCGATGATACTCAATTAACAGCTATTTTCGAAGAAGGCAAAGTCGGTGCTGCTGTTTGGTCAGTAGAACCTGTTGAAGGCGCCACAGAAGGCAAAGCTGAAATTTCTGAAACTGGCAAATTAGTCTTTGCAGAGGATGCCGTTATTGGCGAAAAATATAAAGTTACAGCCGCATTATTTAATGATGAGACCGTTAAAGCTAACGTTGTTGTTACTGTTAAAGCTTCCTCGACATCAAAAGCCACATTAGATGTGAGTGATGCAAACTGGCCAACAGCCCAAGAAACTACAGCAACTGCTCATACTATCGGTGGTGTTGCAGTTATGACATGTGGCTTAAATAAAGATACATCCGGATCTGCTCAAGCTGGTGGAGACATCTTCATGAAAAAAGGTGTTGGTTATATTTATAACAGTGCATCTTTAGGTAAGATTGTTTCCATCGCAGTCACATTCTCTGGAAATTCATCCGCAGGTAAATTAGTTTGTATCAGCTTGGGATCTAGTGCATTAAATACAAGAGATACAAGCGAAGAAAACGCAAAAACATTCGCAAAGGGTGAAACAATTACAGTCACTAATGAAACAGATGGAATTGGATATTTCAATGTTAGTAACAATCAAGGCACTAGCTCTTCTGCCAAAAATATTAGAATTGTCAGCATTGTTGTTAAATACATACCAGCTTAATTATTCAATTCAAATAAAGATTTCTGATTAGGGCGGCATTCTTGCCGCTCTTTTCTTATGGCTTTGATATAGGTCGGTATGGCGACCTATATTTTTTTGAAATGTCGATTATTTAACTTAAATAAGTTATGATATAGATGAAGGAATAAAAATATGAGAAAGAATGTTTTGTTTTTAGGTGTTTTGCCTATCATTGCTTTAGTAAGTGGTTGTGGCTCTAAATCTTATAAACCAGGAGACGAATTAACTGTTACATCTATTGAGATGAAAGATGAATATGGTGATTCTACATTAATTCAATATAACGGGTTTGATATTTTAGTAGACTCCGGTAATAAAGATGACGCTAGTCATGTTAATGAAGTATTAAATAACAAAGTAACTGATAAAGAAATTGACTTATTAGTGGTGACGCATCCTCATGGTGATCATATTGGTGGATTAATTAATAATTCTTTATATGGATTTAACGTTAAACATATCGTGGATTATGGATATAACTATGTCACTAATGGTGATGACAAAATTGATAATAAAGAATATGTCAGCCAATATGTTACTTTTAGAAACTATTTAATATCAAAAGGTAGTACATATCAAGGTATCAAAGAGCAGATAAAAGAATCAGAAATCTATGAAATAGATAAGAAAAACGATATTCAAATTAGATGGTTAAAAAATGATTATTATTTTGGTAAAGATGAAACCTTCCCAAATGATAGTGTAAAATCAACAAATCCGAATGTCACTTCCGTATCTTTTGTTCTTGAATATAAATATTGGAATGTTTTAATGTGCGGTGATGCTGATAGTACATATTTAGAATCATCTTTGATTACTAATCACAAAAAACTATTTAATGATAAAAAGAAAAAGATATTATTAAAATCCACACATCATTCTAGTTCCTCATCTATGGGAGGTAATTTCTTGGATTGGGCCAGACCTAATATTATATTTACTTCTAGCGCGATGATTGATGCTATTTGCGCTCCTAATCCAGTTGTTCTTGGTAGTGGTGAAGGTCAATTAAATCACCCAAATAGGTCCACAGTGAGACGAATTAAACAAAATGGATGTGATTTCTATTGGAACGCGATTAACGGTGATATCACCTTTAAATGCGATGGTGTTAATGATATGTCGATGTCTGGAGCGGGTAGACATAAAGATTATTTAAAGAAAGATAGTGAAGAGATCGCTGATAAAGAAAAAGAGAAGAATGTAAAGTTCTTTGATAGTGAATTCGCTAAATATTTCTAAAAGGATTGAATTATTTAATTCATTAAGATAATATTATTTAGCGAAAAAATGGTCCCTTAGCTCAGCTGGTAGAGCAACTGACTCTTAATCAGTGGGTCAAAGGTTCGAATCCCTTAGGGATCACCAGATCGCAAAAATTCCCTGTTTCAATTAATGAAATAGGGATTTTTTATTTTATAAAAACAAAAATAAGTCTATTGAATTAAATACTATATGTGTATAGAATTAATTTGTATAAATTAGGAGAAAATAAAATGAACAAAAAATTTATTCCATTAATTTTGTTATCCACAGCTTTATTAATGACAGGCTGCGCGAAGAAAGAAAAAAGCAATAGCGGTGCTAATCCTGGGGATAGTACACAAACCAGTGGTCAACCTGCTTCTGGCACAGTTGTATCATTTGCTGCTGCTGATTTTCCAGCCGCAAACAATTCGCCATTTGAATTTACAAAATCCGGCTTGACGATTTCTGTATCAAAAGGATACACAGGAAGCGAATACGAATTATTCCGTGTTTACAAAACCGCTACCTTTAAAATTTCTGGAGCTGCCTTTACTAAAGTAGATATGACATTCTCTGATTATGTGAAAGATACTAACCATTATGATGGCGGTGGTTTTGGTGAAGTGTCTGGTTTTACATTATCATCTGATAAACTTTCTGGAAGTTGGTCTGGCAATTCTACTGAACTTACTTTTACCGCTGCTAATTATCAAGTAAGAGTTGTTACATTCTCAGTTACATTAGCCTAATCTATTATAAGAATCATATAAGAGCGGGTTCAACCGCTCTTTTTGTTATATTTTAACTATTGTTATATAATAAATATTAATTAGAAGGTGATAGATATGAAGGAACCTAATGTTAAAGATATTAAAAAATATTTACAAGGTATGGCTAAACTTCCGAAAGCTAAATATATAACTGCGGAAAGACTATCTCGTATTATTGGCATTTATCCTGATGTTATCAGCGATAATCTTTCATATTTTGATCCGATGATTAAGATGGATTATGAATATAATCTGTTAGAACTTGTTCCTTCGATGAAGAAATATCTCGAAGATAAAGAAAATAAAAAGAACCCACTCCCAAAAGTGGAAGTGGTGAGGAAAGATGAAATAGATCAATATGATTCATATTTTGATTTCATCTATAAAAGATTAACCATCGGTGGAATGCTTGATAGAAGTGCTTCGTTAACCGATAAAGAATTAAGAATATTTAAGAAATTAATTACTGAAGAATTAAATAATCGTAAGAATAAAAAATAAGAGGAAATGGACCTTATAATTGCCCACAGAATTACATTGCGCAAGGTCCATTTTTATTTGCTAAATCTTAATAGATTTAATAGCGGATTCTAGATCATCCAAATCATTTTTAGCAATTTTATAGATCTCATAAGCATCGACTTTGTTATAAACATGGACGATGAGAGTTCTTAATTTTATTGCTTCTTTCCATGGAATGTTTGGATAATCATCTTTAAAAATTGATTCTAATTTAGTTAATTGTTCTCCGATTTGCATTAATGAGAAACAAGTTCCACGAACATGTAAATCAGAAGAAGCAAATTGTTCCAATGACATATCTTTTAAATCATCTTTAACCAAAGAAATATGTTTAAGGATTGAATCGATTCTTAATTGGATTAGCGTTTTGTCCATAAATTTTAACTCCTTCTACAAGCACTCTGGTAAGGAAGTCTAGATTATTATCTAGCTGTCTATGGGATATCAGATCGACTGTTTTGCCTAAAGCATCTTCAAGGTCACTAGCTAGCTTATAAAATTTTAGACCCATCGTGTCCGAAACAATTAGTAGATCGACATCACTTTTAACAGTTGCCTCACCCCTTGCATAACTACCATAAAGATAAGCGCACTTTACTTCAGGGTAATTTGCAAATATTTCGCTAGTCTTGTTCTTTATATATTTAACATTGAGTAACGCCGGGCCATTAGGAGTAATGCCCATCTCTTTTAATTTAGTGAGTAATTCATCATACGTATCATTCTTTAAGTCATTTTCTTCATAAGTCTGATAGGTACGACGTGATACACCCACTAATTTAGCAGCGTCTACTTGTGTTAAATGAGCTTGTTTTCTAACTTCTTTTAAAGATTTCATGGACTAACCTCTACTTTTATTATACTGCGCAAGAAATTATGCGCAATTATTTTATTGCTTATTTTTCTAATTGATTTTAGAATTGATTCTGTCGATTCATAAAAGATAAAATCGATATTTAAAAATGAAAAAGGAATACAATTTCGATAAGGGAACAAAGAACCCTTACACAAAACAACTCAAAAAACAAATCACTATTAATTTAAGTGAAGAGGTTTTAGATTATTTCAAGGACCTATCAATTAAAACTTCTATACCTTATCAGACTCTTATTAATTATTTCTTATTAGATTGTGTTAAAAATAAGAAAACGATTGAATTTGTTTGGTTAGATACTGAAAACAAATAAATTATTTTTTTGTACTAAAAGATTATTATTCAATCTTGCGAGTTTTTATTTCGTGCGCGTATAATATATGCGGTTATAACGAAAGGATATTTTTAATTTATGGAAGAAATTAAGAAAACAATGCTCTCTGTTGATGGTAATACAGCAGCGGCATTAGGTTCCTATAACTACATTGAAGTAGCAGGTATTTACCCAATTACTCCTTCCTCCCCAATGGCGGAAAATATTGATGTTTATGCCTCACAAAAAAGAAAGAACTTTTATGGTTCTGTAGTTAAGGTTAGTGAAATGCAATCTGAAGCTGGTGCTTCTGGTGCGGTTCACGGTGTTTTACAAGCTGGTGGTTTAGCAGCCACATATACTGCTTCCCAAGGCTTATTATTAATGATTCCAAATATTTATAAGTGGGTCGGTGAATGTTTACCAGCGGTCTTACATGTTTCCGCGAGAAGCTTAGCTACCCGTAGCTTATCAATCTTTGGTGATCATCAAGACATTTATGCGATTAGACAAACAGGTATCGCGATGATCTGTTCTCATTCCGTTCAAGAAATTGCTGATTTGACTAACGTTGCCCATTTAGTGGCGATTGATGCTCAATATCCAGTCTGTCATTTCTTTGATGGTTTTAGAACTTCTCATGAAATTCAAAACGTCGAATTTGTCGATGATAATGAATGGAAGAAATTATTACCAATGGATAAGGTTGAACTCTTTAGAAGTAGAGCCTTAAATCCACACACTCACCCAGTCACACGTGGTGGTGCGGAAAACGATGATATTTATTTCCAAGGTAGAGAAGCTCAAAACAAGAAAGCGGATGAAGTATTAGAAGTTGCGATTAAATATTTTAAAGAAGCCAGCCGTTTAACTGGTAGAAACTACGCTCCATTTACCTATTATGGTGATAAAGATGCTGATAGAGTCATCATCGCGATGGGTTCAGTTACCGAAACCATCTCTGAAGTTATTGATGACTTACGTAGTAAAGGTGAAAAAGTCGGTTTAGTAAAAGTTCACCTATACCGTCCATTCTCCGCGAAACACTTATTAGCGGTTTTACCAAAATCCGTGAAACGTATTGCGGTTCTTGATAGAACTAAAGAATTAGGTGCTTCTGGTGAACCTTTATATGAAGATGTCGTAGCCGTAGTTAAACAAGCGAACTTAGATGTTGAAGTTTTAGGTGGTAGATATGGTTTATCCAGTAAAGATACTCAACCTAAAGATATGAAAGCGGTTTTTGACTTCCTGAAGAGTGAAAAACGCTGGAACGGATTTACCGTTTCCATCAACGATGATGTTACTCATTTAAGTATTCCTACAGATGAACATTATCATGTTAAAGGAGACTATACTTCTTGCTTATTCTACGGATTAGGTAGTGATGGTACAGTTAGTGCGAACAAATCTTCCATTAAGATTATCGGTGACGCTACTCATCAATACGCACAAGCCTATTTCGCTTACGATAGTAGAAAAGCCGGTGGTGTTACTCGTTCTCACTTAAGATTTGGTAAATCACCAATTAGAAGTACATATTATGTGCAAAATGCTGACTTCGTTTCTTGTTCATTAGATACATATCTATTCAAATTCGATATGATCAAGAATTTAAAAGAAGGCGGAACATTCTTATTAAATACTGATATGGACGATGCGACATTAGTGAAGATGATGCCGAATCGTGTCAAATATCAATTAGCCACTAAAAAGGCTAAATTCTACGTCATTGACGCTAACAAGATCGCTAGTGAAATTGGTATGGGTAGACATACAAATACCATTCTCCAAGCTTCCTTCTTCTATTTAAATCCAAATATTATGGATTATAGCGAAGCTAATAAATGGATGAAGAAATTCGCGGAAAAGAGCTATGCGAAAAAAGGTCAAGATGTCGTTGAACTCAACTGGAAAGCGATTGATGCTGGTACAGAAGGCTTAAGAGAAGTGAAAGTTGACCCAGAATGGGCCAAATTATCTCCAAAAGCGGAAGTGAAATTAACTGGTGATGATTATTTTGATCATTACGTTTCTGTGATCGGTAACCTTAACGGCGACGATTTACCAGTTAGTAAATTCATGGAAGGTGAATTACTCGATGGCACCATGCAAAACGATATCACCTTTAGAGAAAAAAGAAGTATCGCTGATAGAGTCCCATTATGGCACCCAGAAGCCTGTATTCAATGTAATAACTGCGCCTTTGTCTGTCCACATGCGACTATTAGACCATTCTTATTAGATGAAAAAGAATTAGCGGCGGCTCCAAAACTTGCTCAAGAAGTTGCTGATCCAAAATTACCGATGTTAAAAGCCAAAGGCTTAAAATATCGTTTACAAATTTCTCCACGTAACTGTGTTGGCTGTGGCTTATGCGTTATGGAATGTAACGCCAATAAGACCGGCAAAGTCGCTCTTGAAATGGTGGAAGCTAAATCTCAATTCCCTCAAGAAGAAGCTGCTGATTATTTATTCAAACATGTTTCTTATAAAGCCGATGCTTTACCAGCCCCAATGCAAGAAAGCGTTTTAGGTGTTTCTTACTTAATGCCTTATATGGAAATCAGTGGTGCTTGTGCGGGATGTGGTGAAACTCCATATTATCGTTTAGTTTCTCAATTATTCGGTAAAGATATGCTAGTCGCTAATGCGACTGGATGTTCATCCATCTATAGTGGTTCCACTCCATTAACTCCATTCTGCACTGATAAAGAAGGTCAAGGTGTGGCTTGGGCCAACTCCTTATTCGAAGATAACGCTGAATTCGGTTATGGTATGAGAGTGGCCACAGATGCCAAAATCAAACGTATCATTGAAATCTTAAGCGCCGCTAAAGAAAGAGGCGTGGAAGAAGAATTAGCTAAAACTATCGATGCCTACTTTGAAAATATTAAAAATAGAAATGCGGTTAGACCAATCGTTAAGAAATTAGTCGAACTCGTCAAAGCTAGTAAAGATGAAGGCGTTAAAGAAGTCTTAGCTTATGAAAGAGATTTACAAGATAAATCCATTTGGATTATCGGTGGTGATGGTTGGAGCTATGATATCGGTTATGGTGGATTAGACCACGTTATCGCTAACGAAGAAGATGTTAACATCTTAGTCTTAGATACCGAAGTTTATTCCAATACCGGTGGACAATCCTCTAAATCATCTCAAACTGGTTCTATCGCCAAATTTACCGCTTCTGGTAAAACAACAGCGAAGAAGAACTTAGCTCTTATCGCCATGAGCTATGGCAATGTCTATGTTGCTCAAATCGCTTTAGGCGCTAATCCAGTCGCCGCCATTAAGGCCTTAAAAGAAGCGGAAAGCTATGATGGACCATCATTAGTGATCTGCTACGCTCCATGTGCGAACCATGGTATCAAAGGTGGTTTAGCTAACTCCATGAGACAAGAACGTCTCGCTGTGGAATGTGGCTACTTCCCAATCTTCAGATACGATCCAAGAAAAGAAGTCCCATTAACCGTGGATTGTAAGGATCCAGATTATTCAAAATTAAGAGACTTCGTGATGACGGAAACAAGATTCTCTCAACTTCCAAGAGTCAATCCTGAACACGCGGAAGAATTACTCAATAAATGTGAGAAGTACGCGAAGGATAGATTCGATAGAATCAAGAAATTCGGTCTCTAATATAAAATTTTAAAGGAAGGGTATGGTTATCATATCCTTCTTTTATTTTATTTATGAAAAAAATGTAATTTTTATCTTGATAGAGAAGTTAAATTGCTATATATTATTTTCGTAGGTTAATGATTATGAATAAACAAGTTAGACAATTAGAATTACTTCTCGAATTACATAACGAGAAAGAACAAATCGAAGAAAATATTAAAGCTCTCCCTGTGGGATATATCTCTGTCAAACAGATATCCGGACATACTTATTACTACCGTCAATGGAGAGAAGGAAAACAAATTATTTCTTCTTATGTTCCAGAAGCTTTCTTAAATGCGACTAGAAGAAAAATCGCCGCTAGAAAAGAACAAGAAGCTTTATTAAGAGCGGTTAAAGCCGATATTAAAAAAGCCAACCGTAAAGTTAATAAAGAGCGCTTATTATCGAAAGCGGAAGTTGAAGAAATGCTTAAAAACGAAAAATAATTAAAACAAATTAGAGGAAATGAGAACTTAATGTTCTCTTTTTCTTTTATTCGTATCTTCACTTTGCTAATATTATTTCTATAGAAATATTATGTCTAAACTTATTGTTTTATCAGGTGTTCCAGGATCAGGTAAATCTTATTTCTCAAAATTATTAAGAAAGAAAAAAGA
>JAFRPF010000039.1 GCA_017429285.1 Bacilli bacterium | reverse complement strand
TTGGGATAAGGAGTTCATCCGCATCTACCTCGATGATGAACTTTTGAACGAAATCGATCTCTCGAAGACTTTCAACGACGGATTTGAGGGTAATCGCGAGAATCCCTTCGTCAACAATGTCGTTGGTTTTGGGCACTACCTCCTACTAAACCTTGCCATCGGCTCCAATGGCGGCAAGCCTGATGACAGCCAGTTTCCACTCAGATACTACATTGATTACGTGAGGGTGTATCAGTAGATGCTTTCTTATCGTATTTGGTTCCAAAAAGGTAATGCCCCAAGAAAGGACTCAAGCGAATGATATAACTTGCTAACAGGCACAATATCAATATAATGAGTGAAACTGCAAGTATCACCAGGAACTCCACGAACTGACTATCAAAGGCTTTCAATTGGTCTGTATATGCCATCAGGGAACGAGGCAGGAAGAAGAAATGTAACAGATAGATATCAAGTGTTCGAGTTCCGACATATTGGAGAGGTTTTGAAATATGGAACTTCTTCAGCCACGAATCGGAAAGACGGAAACAAGTAAACACCATCCACATGCCCGTGATACCTCCTGCATAGTACCTGAACATTTCAAACCACATATTATCTCTGTGCGAGGTGGAGGCAATCAGAAAAAAAAACATCGTAATGAGTATAATAATGACAGGCTTATTCGTCCAACGAATAAACGCATCGAAGTGTCTACGCATCCAGGCTCCGATATAGAAAAACAGGAAAAGTCGCCAAGTTGTAATGCTCAAGAAACCAGAAAAATCTATCGCATACAACTGCCATCCTACGGCCGAAGAACGAATACTATCGTAATATCTGGCGTATATAAAAGAACCCAGAGTGATTACCAATGCCATCAGAAATGACCACTTCCGACTAATGCGGACGATAATCATATAGAGGATGAAATATTCAAAAAGTGCAAATGTGAACCAATAGCCGCCTTTTAAGGTTCCCAACCTATAGAAGAATTCTGGCGGAGGTGCCAATAGCAACAGAAAGATGAATGTTGGTATGATCTGCACCATGAACTTATGGCGAACATTTTCCAAGAAAGGCCGTTGGGCCACTGACTCAAACAGCCAACCACTAATCATGAAGAAACATGGCAAGCGAAAGAGAATAAAAACGGCATTATACCCCATCTTTGAATCTCCCAAACAGAAATGGCAGACATGCGCAAACACCACGAGAATCATCGTAAATCCTCGCATCGCATCAATATATTCTATTCGTTGTCGAGCCATTTCGATTGCAAAATTACAGAAAAAATCGGAATTTGTTTGATTATTCTGAAGAATTCCGTATTTTTGCATCATGAAAGAGCGAATCAACTGGATAGACTGGGCGAAGGCACTCGCTGTTTGTAGCGTGGTGTTCTGTCACCTGCCGCAATCGCAGGAGTGGTTCTATTATCGTTATCTACAGGCTCTTACGATGGTCATCTTCTTCTTCATTTCAGGTTATCTGAAAAAAGATCGAGGCAGTGATAAAGAGAATTGGAAGAAATATTTACACGGGCTGGTTATACCTTATATATTATATAATATAATCGTCTACCCCTATTGGATTCTGAAATATTACCTCAGCAACGGTGCCCTACCCGATTTCTTCCATGCGATGAAACCACTTTTAGGGGCACTCTTCTTTGAACATGAAAACTCATTTTGCGAACCACTAAACGGCCCATTGTGGTATCTACCTGCTATCCTCATCATGCACATTATCATTGATTTGTGCAGAAAAACAAAACATCAACATGTAATCATGATTTCACTGTGCGTGATTTCATTCGTGCTCTATGCAGCCAATAAATATTGGAACTTCGCCCCCAACCTGACACTTATGGGCCTGATGCGGAATCTACCTTACTATTATTTAGGCTATCTCTTTGGGCAATATCATTTATTTAGAGAATGTAAATGGAGGCGTGACCTCATCTGCAGCATCCTATATCTTTCTGCCAGCATCCTTCTATTTGCCTGGCATTTGGACGCTTTCTTCTCAGATCAGTACATGCTGCACATCATCCTATTCTATCCAGCCAATATTGCTTTCCTCTTTGGAATCCTTTATGGCTGCAAAGTACTCAATGGTATAAGGCATTCCATTGTGACAAATCTCTCCATTGGCACTTTGGTTATCGTAGGACTACATATTATTCTTGTTACCATTGTTAATTATTCCCTAAGCCACGTACTACATACTGAGGAAGGAATATGTTATCTATGGTATACTGCTTTATCAGCCACAATCATTATTATCGCCATCCTTTTTCCATTAATTGTATGGGCAAAAAAAAATGCCATATTGATGATCGGAAAAAGCGATTATGTTTAATAGATTTCGACAAAAACAAACTTTCTTTATTAGAATTTGGAACTATCAATTAAATAATGTACCTTTGCAGTTCAAAACATATTTATTAATTATTCATGGAGAAGGAAGATGAAATAAAGGAGCAAATGAATACAAATGATTCTTTGGGAATTATTTGGAATAAGCAAACAGGTATTATTCCTCATTATATATTTTACTCCCAAATAAATGAACATTATGCATAAATATTAAAAATATGACAAATCAAACCATTCTATCAATAATAGAAAAATACAGGAGACTATTATTTTATATTCATGGTCATCCGACACGTGGACTGATGCCCAAGGGACAACTCTGTTATATAGAAGACCCTACTTCTTTAACTACTCATGGCGACGTTGTTCATCCATGTATCAGATATATAGAAAAAGGGTTCGAAGGACATAAATGGTGGATGGTATACACACCTTATTATAATGGCAATGATTCTCTAGAAAATCCTAGACTTTGTTATGCAGATGCAGAAGAGGGAACGCCTCCTATAAAATGGTCTTTCTATTGTTACATTAAGGACACCCCTCTCACAGGATACAATTCAGATCCAACTATGCTTTTTGTGGACGGGAACCTTTACGCTTTTTGGAGAGAATGCGAGACACCTTCTACAAAAAGGATAGGATGCAAATATGCAACATTCGGTTGCAAAATTCATAATAAGAAAGTAATACAGTTTCCAGAACCTCTACTTGCTTGTGGATTCTGTAAAGAGGATCCATCTGTTGACAAAGAAGTTTGTCCATCTTTTATAGTTATCAATAAAGAATTAAGGGCTTATGCGATGGATTTTGATTTCGTTCCGAAGTTCATCCAGCATATACCATCTAAACTAGGTAGTTTTATGTACAGACATTCTATGTTCTTCTTTTTTGATGCTTTTGGCATATTTAAACACGAAAAGAACAATGGTGTAGCAATATGGAACGGGAATTCACTCGAACAACGTTTTGTATACACAAAAACAGTCAAATTTTCCGGAGTTAGTAAACTATATCAGCCATGGCACATGGATTTATTTAGAGATGACACAGAAAATGATGGAAAAATATATGCAGTCGTTCAGAGTAGTATGAGATTTGCTGATATTTGCCTCGCCTGGAGTAATGATGGCGAACATTTCCATTTTTGCAAAAAACAACTTCTCACTAGTCGATCTATCTGTGCCTATGGTATTTATAAACCTTCTGCTTTGATTCATGACAACAGATTATATCTATATTATACAGTTCGCGACAGCCATAATTACCAATGGAACAAGATGTTTGTTTCTTCGTACAACTGGTCTAATCTTAAAAGGGAACTAGATCTTTAAATTTATTGACTCAAAGAGTTTAATCCATCTAGGCATAATGTTGTCAGAACAATAACGTTGAGAAGAGCAAATACCACACGCTCCCATCTGACAACGAAGATCGTTATTCTCAATTAATTGACAAACTCGTTGCACAAAAGAAATAATATTTCTATCTTTAATCAGGAAGCCATCTACTCCATCTGTAACAATATCTGCAGGACCATAGGGACAATCAAAAGCCACTACAGGCAAGCCACAACTCATCGCCTCTGGAAGCACTAATCCAAAAGGCTCATATAGAGAAGTAAGCAGTAACAGAGAATGTTCACAATATTTTTCATTAATATTCTCCACTGGTTCAAAAACAAAAATATTAGCGTCCATAGTTTGTATTTTATCAACATAATAATCTCTTAACTCTCCATCGCCATATATATCAAGTCGCCAATCAGGATGACACAAATGAACCTTCCCCCAAATCTGTAACAAGGAGTCTATGTCTTTTTGATAAGAAAAGCGCCCTACATAAATCACAGATTTCTTATTACAAGAAGAATAATAGTCACTTTTATTTAAATTAACTACATTTGGAATCACAAACACGTTATTGCTAATAGTTCTCCACTCTGCTGCATCTCCTTCTGTTAATGAAACTACGGCGTCAGCATTACGTATGCATCTCTTCAAGTACTTCACATATAGTCTACGAAGCCATCCAATACTTTCATTTTTTTCCATTTTACACAAAGTATGCGACTCTACAATTAATGGTATAGACCCCTTTAATTCTATCAAAATACCCACGAAATCTAATTTCACACAAACTATTATATCTGGTTTAAGCTCTTCAATAGTTTTTTTAAAACGCGATTTAAGCCTTATCTTCAATTGATATCTCTTGAACAAGCGCGAAATGCCACTATACTCATATTGCTGGTGCATAGGAATCTGCAGATCGATTTGATTAATAGAAGGAGCAATAGAATATGGCAACATATGGTTTCCTTGATAAACCCTAACAAGGGATATATCATAATGATATAATTCTGCAAGAGAATTTACTTTGTCGATTAAAACTCTCTCAATACCACCATAAACAGCTACAGAATCTACAACATATAGCATTTTCATTTTTAAATTCTTTACGTTTTTCCAACAATCAAACATACTATTTTATCAATTCATCATAATCGACTTTTCCTTCAATAAGACGAACACGATTTGAATTGAAATTATTAGAAAGCACATTCTTTTCATCATTATAATACTGACAAGAAATACCCGCCAAAAACAGTAAAACATGCGGCAAATCATCTGTCATAAAAGGGCGTCTTTTTGAATTAAGAATTAATTCTAATAGAGAAGGGTTCTTCTTTGAAAATTTATCAGAACACCAGATCCAAAAAGGAATACGGAACTCCTGCCTTGCCATTTCTGCAGAATAGTATCCACTTGGCATACGTCCCATGCGGTGTATCTCGTCGTAACATTCTTCTCCATGATCTGGCATATAAATAACAATTGAGTTTTCGTTCTCAAACCGTCTAATTATCTCATCAACAACATAATCATTATAATAAGTAGCATTATCATAATCTGCAACCAATTGTCTTTCTACATTATCCAAATTAGCCCTTTCCAAATAATCATCTGCATTAAATATTTTATACGTGTTTGGACTTCTTTTAAAAAAGTCAAAATGTTGGCCTGCAAGATGGAAAATGATCAAATTATGATCATTATTATAATTACGCAAAGAGTCATAATCTTCCAACAAATCTTCATCATATCGATGAGAACAATTATTCCTATGGTCGAACTGAAGTTGGCTAAGTCGAGAGTCATTTAAAAACAAGCCACCACTAAAATTAAAGACATCAGTACTCAATGATTTCACAAATTGATTAGTAATAAATGTAACATTATAGCCTGCTTTACGGAAAACAACGGGGAATAATGGATACTTTTCCCAATTTGCAGTATCTTCTACACTATGAAGCGAAAAAACATTTTTAAATACTGTACTAGTCAAATTTGAAGGACTTATGACATCCTCATATACTACTAATCTTCCATTACAATTGTTCATAGTTCTTGCAACTTGTCTTGGAGTCGTTTTTTTATTGTACCCATATAATTGCGAATGTGCCCTTATATAGCTCTCTCCAATTATCAATACGACATTATCGCAGTGATAACTACAATTATCAATTTGTATTATTTCTTGAGATTTTACCAAAACGTTTAAACCGCTAACCGATAATTGATGCATTTTAAATGAGAAAGCAAAATTGTTCAAGGGTGTATTCAGAGTTTTATTGTCAACATATTGATCAAGCGATGAAATATCAGGAGCAAGCAATAACCTAATAAGATTAATTCTAGAGCTTAAGCTACATGTACAACACGCAACAATGAAAAATAAAAAGAGAAGCTGAAACATAGAAAGAGATAAAGATCTTTTACTATTTAAAGGATATAAAAGCATTTGGGTATGCGACTTTTCTCTTAATGAGATGAAAATATGCAAAAATAATAAAAGAAATATAAGGCATACATTTGACACTATTATATCGTATCCAACATATTTATCCCAAAACTCAGAAGCTTCTTGAGAATTAGTTTCTATAATAACATTAAAAATCTCGGGACCTAGTTTTGCTCTAAACTTTTCCACACAGAATATATTCACTATGGATAAAACATATAAAAAAGTGGAAAACAGCCATCTAATATATTTTCTTATCTTATTAGGAAAAAGAATAATGAACAAACACATTAGATAGACATCTAATATCTGAGAAAGAAAGATAAAAAGTGAAAATTTGTATCCAAGGACATAAAATTCAATCAGAGAATTAACAACGCCCAACAGATATATAAAAACAAAAAATATAACATTATTGTGTATCGGGAATAAAAAGAGTCCAATAATACTTTTCTTTTTCATCAACATCATTTCTCTAACTAAAATGTACTAAATAATCTCTTCAAATAATGATTTCCATAAGGGCATTACAATCTCAGGGGAAAAACGCTTTGATGACGCAACGCCAGCATTTCCCATACTAACTCGTAGTTTATAATTGTCTATCAATTCACAAATTCGGTCAGCAAATTTATTAACATCCCCTAAAGGAACAAGGAAACCATCAACATTATCTGTAATTATTTCCCGTGGACCATAATCACAATCAAATGATACTACTGGAAGACCACAACTCATAGCTTCTGGTAATACTAACCCAAACGGTTCATAAACAGAAGTCAAAATAAAAATTGAACTGTCACAATATCTATCAAATATATTCCGTATAGCATCATAAACATTAATATTGATATTAAGAGTTTCGATAATTGGTAAATAATAATCTCTCAATTCTCCTTGAGCATATATATCAAGCTGCCAATCAGGATGACAGAGATGCACTCGTTTCCATATCTCTAACAGATAGGGGATACCTTTTTGGGGAGAAAAACGTGATGTAAAAATCACTCTATTTGAAGACAAATTACTCACTCGTCCTTTTGGATTTAAATGAACGACGTTTGCAATAGCACATGTATGACTATTATATTTCTGCCATTCCTTTGCATCTGAATCTGTCAAAGCAACAAGAGATGAAGCGTGCCGATAATTCCAAAATGTAAACCAACGATACAATATCCGATGGAAATGGTCTCCTTCTCTTACCATTGTTTGTCGACAAATCGAATGAGACTCTACAACAAGAGGGATATCTCCTTTTACTAACATTACTAGATTTGTGAAAACATCTGTATTGCACACTAACACATCGGGAGACTGAGTGGCGATCAAATTCTTTAGTCGTTTTACAAACAGATATTGCAAGCGAATCTTCTCATATGCACGTCGAAAGATGCCATATTTACTTGCAGAATGAAAGCGAATTTTCAAATCTACATGATGTGCCTTTTCATTTAAAGGATATGAAAAGGGATGGTTACCTTGATCTGCTGTCACAAGCCATACATCATAGTTATACATTTGAACAAGATAATTGATCTTGTCCACAAAGATACGCTCCATACCACGATAATGAGCAATAGCTCGATATATATAGAAAATTTTCATAAAAAACCTTTATTTGCGCTACAAATATATGAAATAAAAGTAATCCACCCAAATTTTTTATTTAAAATATGATTATTTCGCTTAAAATGTTTACTTTTGTATTAAATTTGTGAATTATGAGAATCGTATACTTATATTCCTCGTTCACCATTGCAGGTGGTGCAGATAGAGTGGTTATTGAGAAAGCCAACTATATGGCAGAACATGGCCATGATGTAACAATTATTACCGACTCTCAACACAACAGATTAGCTTTTTATCCGCTATCATCCAAGGTAAAGCTTATGGATCTTGCTATAGATTTTGAACAGGAGTATAAATATAATCCACTAATCCGCATTTTTATCTATCTTAGATTAATAAAAAAATACAAAAGTGAATTAACAAAATATCTCTATAAAGAAAAGCCAGATATCGTAATTACCACTCTAGGCAGAAATATGGATTTTTTAACCAGCATCAAAGATGGCAGCATCAAAATCGGAGAATCACATATTGCCAAACCATATATCCGCAATTTTCATCTACTTGAGAACAAAGGTCCTCTCCACCGTTTTGTGGCAAAGATATGGATGCAAAAAATCACTGAAAATTGCAAAAAATTAGATGCCCTTGTTCTGTTGACAAATGATGACGCAAAGAACTGGGAAGGATTAGCAAAAACACATATTATACCCAATCCATTACCATTTTTCCCATCCTCATCAAGTTCCTGTAAAAACAAACAGGCTATTTTCGTAGCAAGAATGAGTGAACAAAAAGGATATGAATACCTTATTCAAACATGGGAACTTGTTCACGCTAAACATCCAGACTGGATTCTCAATATTTATGGAGATGGTGAGGAAAAAGAAATGATCAAAAAAAATATCTCTCAAAAAGCACTTGACAAAGTTATAGTACTAAAGGGAACGACAACAAATATTCAAAACAAATACTTAGAGAGTAGTATCTGTATTCTAAGTTCAAGATTTGAAGGATTTGGTATGGTTCTACTAGAAGCTATGGCATGTGGAGTTCCTTGTGTTGCGTTTGATTGTCCTTACGGCCCTGCTGATATTATCAAGGATGGAGAAGACGGATTCCTTGTTGAATATCTAAACACTACATCTTTAGCCAAACGTATCTGCGATCTCATTGAAAATGACAAATTAAGAAAAGAAATGGGAACTGCCGCTAGAAGAAATATTCAACGATACAATAAAGAAAGCATCATGCAAGAGTGGACACATCTATTCAACTCTTTACTCTCCAAACGTGGCAAGAAAATCATGTATGTCTTTTCTGAATTAACTATTAAAGGGGGCACAGACAAGGTTCTTACCGATAAAGCTAATTATTTGTCTACACATGGTTATGATGTTACCATTGTCACAGAAGCACAAATGGGAAGACCGCCTGTATTTCCTCTGTCGCCATCAGTAAAACTGATTGACATCGGCTTAGATTTTAACAAACAATACACCCAATCTTTTTTCCATAGAGCCTATACCTATTTGCATTATATTCACATTTATAAAAAAATACTGAAGGAAATATTAGATCAAGAAAAACCAGACATCGTTATTACTACAATGGGGAGAAGTCTAGACTTTATCACTACATTGAAAGATGGCAGTATAAAAATCGGTGAGGCTCACACGACCAAGTATCACCTGAGAAGCTTGCACCTCATGGAAGAGAGAGGCGGGATATATAAATGGTTTGCAAAACAAATTCGCAGAAAACAAATTGCAAATGCACGAAAACTATCTGCTTTGGTCTTACTTACACCTGAAGATGCAAATGATTGGGAAGGAGTTACCAAAACCTATGTTATACCAAATTCTATTCAATTGTTTCCACATGAAGCAGCATTCTTAAAAAACAAGAAGGCGATAACCGTTGGAAGATACAATGATGCCAAAGGGTATGATCTCTTAGTCAATGTATGGAAAATAGTACATAAAAAACATCCAGATTGGATTATTGACATTTATGGTTCTGGTGAATTGCATGATGATGTTTGTCGATGGATTAAAGAAGCCAATCTTCATGATACCATGATCATGCATGAACCAACAAACGAAATCATGAAAAAATACGACGAAAGCTCAATATGCGTGATATGTTCCCGTTACGAAGGTTTCTCTATGGCTATCATTGAAGCCATGTCATGTGGTGTTCCCTGTGTATCCTTTGACTGTCCATTTGGGCCTCGTAACATTATCAAAAATGGTGAAGACGGGATTCTTGTAGAACATCTCAATATACAAGCTCTTGCAGATAACATCTGTAAACTTATTGAAGACGAGAATTACAGAAAACGCCTTGGAATGCAAGCAATAAAAAATATAAACAGATTCTCTCAAGATAATATTATGGTGAAATGGACAGAGTTATTCGCTTGTTTAACGAAATGATATCAATCAAATAAAAAGATTGTATCGATATTTAATACTTTTTAAAAAGCAATTGAAAAACCTAACAAACGATATATCATATTTACTTCTCCTCAAAAACCAAAAGATAGCACGATAAAAATTCTTTCGAATATCAAATTCTATTAATTCGTCAATTTTTTGAGTTGTTTTCTTTTCTATTGTATGAGGAATTAATTTGATCAAATTCTGATCACTACTATTATTTGTTTTATTTACGAAAGATATAACCCAATCTTTTGTTTTAAGATTTGCATTAATTTTATCTTCAATACATGATATATCATGACTTATTGACAAACCGTTTTCACGGTATTGAAATCCCGTACAAAATGTATTTACAATACCATGCTCTTCTGCAGCAATAAAAGCAGTAATAAAATCACTTGACCAGCCATATGGTAATTTGTAAAAGCCTTCGTTTTTTCTTAATGTCTCAACTTTATAAAGATATGCGCCTAAACCAGAATCCTCAAACGAATAAATAAGAGAAAAGACAGACTCCCATTCTGGTCTGTTACCTAAGGTTTTTAGATATTGCGATCTTTCATCTATTAACTCTGTTTGTGAATGGAATACATCTACGTCAGGGTACTTACGAATCAAATCTTCAAAATTCTTCAGACAATTTGGCTTTAATTTATCATCATCGCCTAAACATACTATATAATCTCCCTCTGCGTAAGATAGACATATATTCCAATTATCAACAACATCTTTAGCTCCACAATTAATACTATTTACATAATAACGAATTCGGCTATCATCATATTGTTTAACAATCGAATCTATATCATCAGGTGATGCATCATTTACGATTATCAACTCAAAGTCTTTATAAGATTGTGACAAAACGCTGTCTATTGTTTCTTTTAAATACTGACTTTTGTAGGTAGGAATTGTAACACTAAATAACATTTAAAGAAATATTTACTATTGTCTAACAAAAATGTATATATTCAGAATAATAGATTTTCATTTCTATCTTGATAACGATCTATACTATAGAAAATGCGAGAAATCCCTTTAATTTGGATCCTGACATGATGAATAAAACTTTTACAAAGAGTATCATTGTTGAGTGTCCCATAACCTGTAACTGGACGTGCTCTTCGATTGTACAAGAAGGCTATTTTTCCATACTTCTTTAATGAAAGAGCAAGAGACCCATCCTCTCCTCTGCGAATGTCAGTTCGAATTTTTACTTGGCGAGCATAATCAGCGTTGAATGCAAATACCATTCCTCTAACACAGAGTTCAGGACGTTTAAAATGCTGAATAAATAGAAACATATCTCGTATCAATTCAAAACAGAACAATCCTATGGCCGAATGTTTCTCATCAGGATAAAAACTCCAAAACGCACTTACACAAGAGACATTGGGATTCTGGAGTTTCATCATCATCAAGTCCACATATTTGGGAGGGTAAAATGTATCTGCATCAATACAAAAATGATACTTACCTTTAGCGTGATTTAAGCCACACTGACGAGCAAAACCCGGACTTTGTTTTGATTCATTGAAATAGGGAAGTCCTAAACGCTTATATACTTCTTCTGTCCGGTCTTTAGAATTATTGTTCACCCCAAGAATTTCCATGGGATAACTGGATTGGAGTTCACTCAAAGACCAAAGACAGGCAGCCAATCTTAGTTCTTCATTATAGGCTATAACTACAACTGAAACCAAGGGTTCCATGTTCTGTTTCGAAGCCAATTGGGCACTTATTTGGTCAAGTACATTATCAGGTATCTCGTTAAACGATTTACCATAAATCGACAGATATTTTTCGTACCACTTTGCCATTTTCATACCAATTTTTTCATTTTACCCAAACACCATACGATAGAAATACAAAGAGATGGAGGCATCTTACCCAAGAGATATAGGAATAGGTTTTTCAATTTAAATTGCCTAAAAGCACATATTTCCCAAACTGAGGCTGGATGTGAGAAAAGATCTCTAATCTCTTTGTTTGTTATTCGGGGATATATTTCTTTTCTTCGCTTCAGTAAATTACAAGCAATATAGAAATCCGTCATAACAGCCACATAACACCTTTGTGGGAAATATGGTTTATCTTTTAATCGTTGGCTACCCAGCTTCATATACTCTGCCACCCCAACATTTCTTAAAACCTCAGACTTCTCAACATGGTCACGCTTTTGAAAATTAGATAGTGAATTCTGCCTACAAATATAGGTATAGGTAATATCTGGTAATAATACCGCTTTATCTATATACGTCACTAAATCCAATACAAATACAAAGTCCTCCCAATAATTAGAATTATAGAAATAAAGAGCATTTTCTCGTACAATTGACAAACGAAATAAGAAATTACATGCAGATGCCTGAATACCAGCGTATCGCCGATAAGAGTAATTTGCAAAATCGTTCTCCAAATGAAAATGCATCTCAGGATACTGATATATAATTCTCTCACCAGATAACAATATCTTCTCCATAGAGCCAAATACAATATCAGCTCCATCTCCCAGAGTATGTTCCATCATCATGGAAATTGCATCCTCACAAATAACATCATCAGAATCAAGAAAATACAAAAATACTCCTTTCGCCTCATTAATTATTCGATTACGAGCTATTGCAGGACCAAAATTCTTCGAATGGGAAATGATGTGAATATCATTTCCACGAGGATGTTTTACCTGATAGTCTTTAACAATGTCTAATGAATTATCATCACTTCCATCGTCCACTACTAAATACTCAATATTTTCATATGTCTGCGACAAGGCAGATTTCATCGTACGTTCGATGAAAGTCTCTACATTATACATTGGAATGCCTATCGTCACATCGTATTTCATCAGATTACTTCATTAAGGTATCAAACAAACATTTCCACTGTAATGCTATAGTATCTATACTATATTGGTTCGATTTATTAAGAGCATTTTTCGCTACTCTAACTCTATCTTCTTCGGAATTAATCAAAGAGATTATCTTTTCTGCCAAGTTCTTAGTATCTCCATTATTTACCAAATAGCCATCCACTCCATCTGATATGATTGAACCAGGCCCCCATGGACAATCAAAGGAAATAACAGGCAATCCACACGCCATAGCCTCCAAGATTACCATACCGAACCCTTCGAATCGTGAACTGCATACGAAAATAGAACTATCTAAATACTCTTTCTCAACATCTGAAGTCCGCCCATGAAGAACACATCTAGGTTTGTCTATCTGTAATTGATCCAGTAACACATCTAATGAAGAATGGTCACCATCACCAAATATCTCCAATTTCCAATCTTTACAAGTATCGGAAACCATTTTCCAGGCAGACAAAAGCAAGTCATATCCTTTTTCATGAGAATAACGTCCTACAGCAATCACTCTTTTATTCGATAAAGGACTTATACTACTCGGATGGAATGACAATGGGTCTGGTATTACTTGTACATTATTCAGTTCTATCCATGATTCTTTATCCTTTTCAGTTAAAACGACAAGTGTATCTAACTTCTGTAATTTCCCAACCAAATCGTGCATCCATATTTTAGAAAATTGAGTTTTAACAAAAGAAGCATCTTTCCCCTCAAAATTACGATAATGAGCGCGGTTGATATGTAATTCACCAATTTTCTTACTTCCATCCTGGATGCTTGTTATAAAATTGATTTCACGACGCAAGAGACTGATTGTCAAATCAGGCTTCAGCCGTTTTAGTTCAGATGCAAGCTTTTTCTTAAAGAGACGCTGTTTCTTTAGATAAACAAGTATCTTCTTCAAGAAAGTACAAGTCCACAAATCTTCAAAATTGACATCAAGATTAATGACTTTTATCTTTTCGGATAATGGATAGAAAAATGGTTTATCTTTACCTTCAGTTAAGATAATCGTAATATCATAACCACAGTGCTCGGCAAAGTAATTCGCCTTTAATGTCAGCACACGTTCAACTCCACCTGCCATATACAAAGCGGGTGTACAGTAAACAATCTTATATCGCCTTTCTTCAGCCATCACGTTGCAAATATACAAAAAAAAGAGCACAAGACTTTGAATATTGGAAGAAAAATTGTAATTTTGCCAAAAATATTCCAAATGAAACGGATTTGCTTCGTAGTTGACAGCATTTTTTCCATTGGTGGAGTGCAGAGAGTGACGGCTGTTATCGCCAAGGGATTAGCAAAGGACTATGATGTGACAATTGTAACTTTTGACAAACCTATGTCGAAGGACACGTCACTTTATGGACTTGATGAAGTCAAGATTAACTACCGTTTCTTTTCCTATCCGTCAATAAGTTCTTTCAAAAAATGGTTCTGCAAACTATATAGTGGTGTATACCTAAAACTGAAACTAAAGGGGAAATGGGGGTCGGATTTATATGCTAGAAGTTCATTCCCCTCTGAATTAAGGAATCCATTGGTTTCTGAATTGAAAGATGGGCAATATGATATTATTATCGGCATCCATGCGCCATTAGCATCCAGACTTGCAACTATTAAACCTCTGCTACCAAATGTCAGACTCATCGGATGGTTGCATAACTCATTTGAAGCTTTATTTGGTGACACATCTTTATATATTGGTTCTGAGAGAAAAAGACATTATATCTATCAGTTTAAGAAATTGGATCAGGTCGTTGTATTAAGTAAAGATGATGCCACCAGATATTACAAATACGACAACTCATTTGCACCTAAAGTCGTTTATAATCCTCTGACACTACAACCAGGTGAGTTATCTACAGGAAATACAAAAAGATTTTTAACCATTGGTCGTTTTACTCATTTACATAAAGGAATAGATTTGCTTATTGAAGCCTTTCATCTTTTTGCCTTAAATAATAATGATTGGGCATTGGACATTGTTGGAGAAGGAGTTGAAGAGAACAACTACAAAGCACTGATTCAAAAATATCATTTAGAAGAAAGAATCAAAATACATCCATTTACCAATTGTATTCAGAGGTATTATACCAATGCACAGGTATATGTACTAAGTTCCAGATGGGAGGGTATGCCTCTTGTCTTGGTAGAAGCCATGTCGCACGGATTGCCCATCGTTACTTCGAATTTGCCTGTATGCAAGGAAATACTTAGTGACTTTGGCATTTATTTCAAGAATGGAGATACCAACGAATTGGCAAAGAGGTTGGAAGATGCAACACATATTGATTGGCCAAAGAAATCTAAGCAAGCCATTGAAATTGCTCATCGATTTGAGATTGGCCCCATTATACAACAATGGAAGGATCTCATTGAGAAATAGACATTAAGCCTCATCAATCACGCGCTTCATCTGTATTTTCCATGACAGATGCTCGACTGTTTTACGGATCTCATTTGGCTTAACAGGATGAGTATCTACAAAATCAATTATTTGCTGAATATTGATTGGCGATTCATCGGGGGAAGCTTTTATAACATAAGCCTGATAATCAAAATCGCTGTCTATTTCTGAATATATAAAAGGTATTCCACGAGTAGCATATTCACGGTTTTTCAGCGTCTTAATCACAGAAATACCACTACGATGACGGGCTAAACTTCCTATGGCGAAACAACACTGGTTGAAAACTTGATTCAGTTCTTCGCCAAACAGCTGGTCATGGAACACCACTTTATCTCGTATATCATATTTATCCATGAGTTCTGCAAAACCTGGTGCATGCAAAGAATCATACATCTCACTCTTCCATACACCTCCAACAATATGGAAATAGACTTGACGGGGATTAACCGTGTTCTTATAATATTCACCTAATCCAGCAATCAACCTATCATAACCATGCCAATAATGAACCTCTGCTACACCTATCAGATGGATAGAGCCATCAGATGGCGCATGGTAATCATGTAAAGGAATGCTATCCATATCAACGCCATTACTGATTCGTATAGTACGTTGGCCGAATATTAGCTCTGCATCAGAAAATGTAACGATAGCATTCATCTGCTGATAGAGTTGGCGACGGAATAACTGATCAATCTTTAAGCCAATTCGCGTCATAAATGGAAAACCGACGAACTCCGCATCGTAAGGATAAGTGGGGATCTCAGTAACAGACTTGATTCCCAAGTCTTTAATTCTTCTGAAAAAACGGATCAGCCAAGGATTTGCGTTTTGGAAACAACGAGCATAAATGAACTGAATGTCGTTAAGTTTACAATAGTTATAGATACAGTCATAATCGATACGCTGACGTAGACCTGCCAGCATGCCTTTGCCATAATCCTTAATTATCTCTTCATCTACATAACGACAACGATGGCCTCGATTATCAAAATCGTAATAACAGAGATGAACTTCATAACCATTCTCACGAAGTCCCTTCACCTGATAGTGGATCTTTTTACTAATACCACTGACTTCAGAGAAACCATGATAGACGAGGAAAAGAATTTTCATCTTATACCTTATTATATAGGAAGAGACATTACTTTTTCGATAATCGGAGCTATGTCATAGTATTTATACTCAGCGAGATGACCACCTATGATCAGGTTAGGCTCTTGATCTGCTAATACCTTGTATTGCTGATAAAGCGACATGTTTTTATCGTTGTTGACACTATAGAATGGTTCCATACCGTCCTTCCACTCTGCGGAGTATTCTTTGGAGATGACCGTCTTTGGACATTTGTAGACATCATCACCGAACATTTCAAAATGTTTGTGTTCGATAATGCGAGTATAAGGGACTTCAGCATCTGTGAAGTTCATGACGGCATTGCCTTGGTAATTGGGCATATCGAAGATTTCTTCCTCGAAACGAACTGTACGATATTCGAGTTTGCCAAAGCGATAGTCGTAATATTCGTCAAGTTTTCCCGTATACAATACCTTCTCAGCAATTTGCTCCCAATGCTGGCGATCATCGAAGAAATCTGTATTTAACTTAACGTTCACTCCTTCGAGGAGACCGTCGATCAGTTTGTTGAAGCCTCCTATGGGGATACCTTGGAAGCGATCATTAAAATAATTATTGTCGTGAACGAAACGGACTGGCAGACGTTTGATGATAAAAGCTGGTAGTTCAGAGCATTTGCGTCCCCACTGCTTTTCGGTATAGCCTTTAATCAGAATCTCATAGATATCTTTACCAATCAACAGCTGGGCCTGTTCTTCCAAGTTACGTGGTTCTGTGACTCCATCGGCTTTCATCTTGGCCAATGCCTCCTGACGCTGTTCCTCTATCTTTGCCTGAGCCTCAGCAGGAGTGAGCACTCCCCACATCTGATAGAAGGTATTCATATTAAAGGGCAGGTTGTACTGCTTTCCTTTATAATTGGCTATGGGTGAATTGGTATAGCGGTTGAACTCGACAATGGAGTTCACAAAGTCCCACACCTTTTTATTGGAGGTATGAAAGATATGGGCACCATACTTATGGACATTGATGCCCTCAATGTTCTCACAATAGATGTTTCCTCCAAGATGATTGCGTTTGTCGATCACCAAACAGCGCTTTCCCTGACGATGAGCTATACAAGCAAATGTTGCGC
>JAFRPF010000004.1 GCA_017429285.1 Bacilli bacterium | reverse complement strand
CACAATAACGTAAAAGAGGATCAGTATCTGCAATTTCTGTAAGAGCATCCAATAATTTTTCTCTCTCTTCTATTTTTATCGGTTCAATTCTTGTTCGTAGCATTGGTACAGGCTTGTCATTCCATACATTGCATGGCAAAATCTTTTCATTTCCTATAATATCGTTCAATCTTAATGTATTGTTAGGTATTATAAAAATATCTCCAGAACAAACTATTTCTGTCTGTATCATTTCTCCATTTGAAGGAATATATATTTCTGTAAGTTTCACTTTCTTTTTTTCTGACAATACAATTGTATCTCGTAAGTGTAATGTTCCACTGTAAAGACGCAAATAAACTAATCTTTGCTTATGGTCTGTATATTCAATTTTAAAAACTCTTCCACATAGTTCTGAATAATTCTTATTCATTTCAGGACAAAAAAGATTTGAAATAGCTTCAATGAGTTGTTGAGTTCCTATATTATTTTTAGCACTTCCATGGTATATAGGAAACAACGAACCTTTTTTAACACACCTATATTCTTCCTGCGTTAATTCCTGTATAGTCAATTTTTCTCCTGCAATATATTTTTTTAAAAGTTTATCATTTTTGGAAATTACAGGATCCCATTCATCTAAATCAATGATATTTTTAATTGATATTTCTGGAGTTAATGTTACATTTTGCATAACAATAATATCATTTGAAAGTTTTTCTTTGATATTTTGATAAATATTATTTAAGTTAATTCCATACTGATCTATTTTATTTATAAAAATAATTGTTGGTATATTCATTTTTTGAAGTGCATGGAATAGTATTCGGGTTTGTGCTTGTACACCATCTTTAGCAGAAATTACTAAAATAGCTCCATCAAGAACAGATAAGGAACGATACACTTCTGTTATAAAATCTGTATGTCCAGGAGTATCTACAATATTGATTTTGTAGTCATTCCAATTAAAAGAAGTAACTGCTGCCTGAATTGTGATTCCACGCTGACGTTCTAAAAACATAGTATCTGTCCTTGTTGTTCCCTTATCTACACTGCCTAATTCTAAAATCGCTCCACTTGTATAAAGCAGACTTTCCGTTAAAGTCGTCTTTCCTGCATCTACATGAGCAAGAATACCAATGTTGATTATTTTCATGGAATTTCCCTCCCTACAAATTTATCTTTTAACTTAAAATCAATATTTGCTAATTTTGTCCTTTTAAACTATTCTCAAAATCAATTATCCACTTTTCTAATGTTTCTACTAATGCTAATTGTTGTTTGAACATTTGTTTTCCAACATTAGGAATATGTTGTCTATGAGATTGTCTTTCATTTAGCAATTCTTTTAATTCTAATATCTTTGATTTTATATTAGAAACAAGAATCTTTTTTTGTTCATCATCTACTAAATCTAAATTCGTAATAATAATATTAAAATCCAAATATAGACTAACATCATAATTTGAAATATCATTCATAAGTCTATTAAAATAATCATTACCTTTGTCAGTAATAGTATATACTGCTTTATCTGGCATATTTCCCTCTTTCTCTTTATGGCTAACAATATATTCTTTTGATTCTAATTGTAATACTTTCTTATAAATAGACTGTTCACTAATTCTTACCCATCTTGGTATATTACGATATTCTATATTTTTTTTAATATCATAAGCACTTTGTGATTTTTGTTTAATAAGTCCTAATAATACCAAATCTATATTTGACATAATCTCTACTCCTTACTTAATATAATCTGTAACGCCAAGTCTATTTCCAAATGGATCTTCAAACTCGACTGCATTACCAGTTCCAATTTTAAAAGGCTCACTCAAAAATTTTATACCATTATTCAACATTTCTTTATAGAAGATTGCAACATCTTCTACTTCAAACCATATTGTAGGCTTTAAATTCTCAAATTTATTTTTGTCTTTTAAAATTATTGCAGGTTCTTCATTTCCAATATTATAAGCAACCATTCCCTTATCAGAAAAATCAAATTTCTTTTTTAACCCCAATATTTCCTCATAATATCTTTTTGCTTCTTCCATATTATCTACAGGAAGAAAATAGTTGTCATAATTTTTCATATATTTAAGCCCTTCTTTCTACTACAAACTATACTACTATATTTTATAGTAGTTATAATTAAATGTCAATAAATAATAAAAAAATAATTGCATTTAATTCGTTTATAATTCTTATAAAAAATAGATTAGTTGCACTGAACTAATCTATTTGTATAACTGCTTGTCGTACAAAAAAGACTGTCATTACTGACAATCTTTTCGGTAAATTACTATAAATCAATAACTATAAAATTGTAATTTCTTATTCTAATTCTTTTTTATGATTTAAGTGTATTCCTATATGTCCTATTCCTAATACTATTGTTGATATAATAAGAAATATATTTCTACCATATATACCTAGTAACAGAAATGCAACTACTGGCAAAGTAGCTCCTGCAACTGGTATTCCTAACAAGCTACTATACATATCTTTCATTGTTTTATTACTTTTAAAATATCTTATCCAATATATTTCGTATAAAATCATTATAATAAAGGCAATTAACAATATACTAGACCAGTTTGATATTTTATTTATATTAAAATCACTAAATATCAATGACAGACAGGTTACTAGCATTTCTCCAAGCCACTCCAATAGTAGTAATACTTTATTTTCATTTTTTACATATTTATCATAGCCTTTAGGCTTATTTTTACTCCATATAATATTTGGTAACATCAACATTAGTAAAAATATTAAACCTATATATGAAAATCCAAAGTGAATATTCATTAACTCATCTCACTTCCATATTGTAATTTGTTATTTAATCGGAATATAGATCTCAATAACAGAATCTTCTCTATTCCAATGAAATTTATAATCATATTTTTCAAAATAAACAAATTGCCTATTTTCTACTAAAATATTATTTTTAGGTATTATTTCTTTATAAACATAATTGATAGTATCTTTTAGTTTATTCATATTACCAATATGTTCTACCCTTAAATATTTACTTTTCAAAATTATCTTTTCTGTAAAATCATTTGGTACAAAATCTTTTTTAGGAATAGATATATAATAAAATATCTTATTTTCTATTTTTTCAATAAAAGCATATTTACACCAATTACTTCCTAAATATAACTTATTATTTCTTAATTTACTATTAAATATTTTCCAATGGTTTTGTGCTAATTTTACATTATTACTTAATGATTTTGATAATTCATACCTTATTCCTATTACATTAAATTCTTCTAATTCTATTATTTGATAATCCATCTATTTTACCTCTTTAATTTGTGTGCTGTTATAATTGTATAACTATATGAATTGATTGTTATTTTTATATTATCAATTTCACAATACCAATTTTTACCCTGTTTATAGATGTTACAATTTTTATCTAAAACTTTATTCTTACAATACTCAACAACATCATCAGTATCTAATTTAAGATTTTTCTTAATTCTATCAATACCCATTTCGGTAGTGTGAACTTTATCTATATTATTAAATAATACTTGTTTATCTTCCATAAATATCTCCTCTACAAATTACTATTTATCTGTTTCTTTCATATTTAATTATATCATAAAACTTAGTCTTTTTTTAATTGAATTGCTAATCGGAAGATTACTATTTTCCGATTATAAAAAATACGTGGCACGTTTTGTTACGAAGTAATGAAAGTGGCGATAGTATTTTTCTTTTTTATAAAACTAAATGTTGAAATAAAAAAGGCACCTTTACTACTTACGTTAGTTTGTAGTACTGGTGTTTAAAAGGGGATTCCAAAGGGAGAATTTCCTTGGCACACTGATATTGGTTCTACCAATATCGTAGTGTGTTACTATCTTGTCAGAAAGATAGTCTAAAGAACAAGACTGTCGTCTTTGTTCTTATTCTTCTTTTTACCACTAATAAACTCTTCAAATTCATCATTAAATTCATCTTCTTTATGTCTAGGTATTAATCCATCAGCTACTAAATGATATACAAAATTAGCCATTTTATTGATAACATTTTTTAATGTATCAATTGTATTAGATAAAGTAAATGCTTTATATCTTAAATTGGTATTTTCATATTTTAAATTTCTATTTTCATCTTCTAGTTTCATATTTTGTTGATGTATTTTTGAATAATCATTTGTTACTTCTTTAAGGTTCTTATAAGCATTATTTAGTTTAGGTTTTAAATCTTTAACTTTCTTTGCTTCTTCTACTACTTTATTCATACTATCAAAAGTTTCTTTCTTAACTTTAACAGATTCTTTATCAAACATAATAGTTTTATTTGATTTCATTTTTACTTCTAATTCATCAATTGATTTTGATAACTTATCATCTTTTAAATCTAGTTCATTAGTTAATGATTTAGTTAGTTTCTTAAACTCTTTAATATTAATATTCTCTCTATCACTATGTTTAGTTCCTCTTTCTAAAGCAAAACCACACATATTTAGATATTCACAATATTCATCTTGTAACTCACTCAAGTGTTCTTTATCATGTATAAATTGTTTTTTAGATATTGTATATCTTTCTGTATTAGTTCTTTTATCTAACTTCTTAACTAGTGGAACTACTACACAATGAATATGAGGTGTTTTTTCATCCATATGTAATGTTGCATGTAATATTTGATTATCTTCATATCCTAACCCAAAATGTACAAATTCCATACAACTATCAGCCCAGTTTTTTATTTTTTCCTTACTCATATCATTAAAGAATGTGTGCGTTGCAGTAAAAACTAATTCATCTGCAACAACACTTTTTGATTTATCTACCATTTGTCTAAATGTTCTTTTTCTATCATCTCTTTCAGTTTTCATTCTTTCTTCATGTTCTTTTTTATAGTCTTTAGTTATTTCATAAAATCCTTTAACATATTTCATATTAAGTGGAACAAGTTCTACATTATCTTTTGTTTTAGATAAGTCTATATCAGGATTAGATTGATATGCTTTTTTCTCTCTTTTATTATGTGATCCAATTTGTGCTAAATCATTTAAAGTATAA
>JAFRPF010000038.1 GCA_017429285.1 Bacilli bacterium | reverse complement strand
GATATTTAATATCAAATTATGTCGGATGTCAGTAAATATCGTAAATTTATGATTTGATATATTTCAAAAGATGCTCGAAGAAACGCTAGTTAGAGAAAATTCAAATAAAAAATGGTTTTCTTTTCTCTTAATCGAAATTTTGCACTATCTTTGCAGCGATGATACACTACATTCAACTGCTCAGGCCGCTGCAGTGGCTCAAAAACATATTCGTCTTTGCGCCTATCTTCTTCAGCAACAATCTGTTGAAGCCAGATTACTTTTGGCCCACGCTCGTGGTGTTTGCATCGTTCTGTATGATTTCGAGCTCCATCTATTGCTTTAATGATCTCCGAGACGTTGAGGCAGATCGACTGCATCCCAAGAAATGCCATCGCCCGATTGCATCTGGAAAAGTCTCTGTCAGAGGTGGTTACGTGATGATGCTGCTATGTACGATAGCATCTTTCGCATTGATTCCGTTGGCGATGAGCCCCAATACACCTTATTTATATATAATAGTGGCGGCTTACTGGCTGATGAACATCGGCTACTGCATCCGCCTGAAGCAGATTGCTATCCTCGATGTGTCGATTATTGCCGTCGGATTCGTGATGCGCGTGTTGGCAGGAGGTGTCACTACGGACATCTGGATTTCCCATTGGCTGGTGATGATGACCTTCCTGGTAGCCCTCTTCCTGGCCTTTACCAAGCGAAACGACGACTACCGCATCTACGAGCAGACGGGCACCAAGCCACGCGTCTCGATTACCGGCTATAACAAGACCTTCATCAACGAGGCCACAGCCATCATCGCCTCAGTCACACTGGTCTGCTACATCATGTACACCATGTCGCCAGAGGTCATCGAGCGAATGGGCACCCGTTATGTCTACCTCACCAGTGGCTGGGTTCTCGCAGGCCTCCTCCGCTATCTCCAGAACATGATCGTCTTCGGCCTCAGCGGTTCCCCCACGAAATCCCTCGTCAAGGACCACTTCATCCAGCTCTGCATCCTAGGCTGGATCGCCTCGTTCTTTGTGATTATATATCTTTGATAATTCTTTCAGCAATAATGCTGTCAAGTTTTGCATAGCCTTTTCCTTTTAGGTGCATTCCGTCACTTAAATAGAGTTCCATTTGGTCGTTGAGAAAATCATTATTCCACGATTTATATCTGACGATGCTCACTTTGTCTGCATAGTTTTTCTCACAAATCAACTCGTCAAGCGCATCTCGAAATAGTTGTTTACAATCCAAAGGCGTGTCATTAATTATCATGGATAAACGTCGCAATAACTTTCTGGATGTTTTCTGCCTTTCGAAGGATATGTTGATGTCATAGTCAGGTATTTCTTGAATAATGGGGTGGATATGGTTGGACAGAAGAAATTGAATGATACCATCCATGCTCTGCTGATAATATGAGGTGCCCATCTTCTTGTAGGTATCATTAATGCCAGCAGATACATAACAAAACTCATATCGCCTTTTTGATAAGAAGTGCTTGAAATCACTGTTTTCAAAGATGTTTTCATAGATTTCCTTGCTTGTCAGACCACAAACACCATACGAATGAATCTTAACTGGTCGATGAATCGAATCCTGAAGCAATTGTGCAATCCTACATTCGTGGTCCTTATGCATGAAAGCCCAACTATCGCCTATAAATGCAATCCTCAGCGTATCATCTGAAGTCGCATTTGTTTGATATGGCTGTCTCAGTCTAGGTGGGGCATAGTAGCGATAAAAGCTATATGCAACTCCGGCTATGATGCAAATAGCGATGAAAATGCTTATATAGAGTACTGTTTTTCTCATCGATTACCAGATAATATATTTTTGACTTTTGGGAAAAATCTCTCAAGAAGGTAATAGAATCCGATGCTCAATACTGTCGCTACGATGACGCATGCGAAATAGAGTAGGATATGGATATAATCAGAAGAATCGCTGAATCTTGATATACAGATCCTACGCAGGAGAACAACGATGGGATAGTGAACGCAGAATACAATGAATGCAGAATTAGGTAATAATTTGTAGGTATACTCATGTCTTACAAACCAATCTACCAATAATAGCAGCACAGGAATGTTTAAGATTAAGGAAATACGATGAAGCTGAAGATTAATTGGTGTTCCAATCACTGTATGTGAGAAAAAATCACCAACGGCGAAGATGATAAAAAGAATTAATACAAGTTTCTTATTCTCTATGGTTACCCTCAACGGATTGATATCAAATATAGAAAAGTATGAGCCAAGACTGAAGAATAGAATAGTCTGTGGAATAAAAGCATTGTGATAGGTTGTCAACCACCAAGCAGTAATAATAACAAGGAATAACTCTCGCGCGTACCTTATTATATAATATAGAAGTGGTGAAAGGATGGACATGATAAGCAGATTGCGAATATACCATAGTGGGCATAGTATAGGAACAAAATTGCCATTATCATAGGAACCCCTATCCCAAAAGAGTCGTAGATAGTCTGTAAATTGAAAATCTGCCAGACTACCACCGTTAATGTTCTGAGGATATCCTAAAGCATAGGCTGCACCATACAGGGTTAACATGATCAAGTTCCATAGAATATATGGTATCAACAAAGTGTGAACTCTTCCCATGATTTTCTGTGTGTAGGTTTTCTTACTTAAAAAGAATAAGAATCCAGAAATAAAAAAGAATCCTGGTACGCCCGTCTCTCCTAACCATAGTGAAAATGGATAAAGAACTCTGAAATAAGTATCATGACTACCCAACAATCTCTGCACTGAATAGCAGTGCAGCATGATGATGAGGAATATCAACGGAAAGCGCAGCCATGTTATAGCCTCTGAAAGACGTCTATTGTACTCTTTATCGTTCATGTAGGTATACTCTTGGAAGGTGTGTTATCTGATGTCTATTCTCGTTAGTTATACAACCACCATAAGAAGAGAAAACGGTTTTGAATCCGAATTCGCTGATGAGTTGATATTCTCTTTCTCCTATTTCGTTTGGGGAACCATAGGGATAGGCAAAATGCTGGACAGGCTTTCCTGTGACAGACTCTATCTTTCTTATATTATTGCCAACTTCTTTTCGAAAATCATCCTTACTGAGCTGGTTAAGTACGCAATGCGACACTGTGTGCCCTCCAATTGTACAAAGGGGATGGTTACTTAGTTCCTTAACTTGTTCCCAGGTCATAGCTTGGTGCCTGATGGGTTCATATAGATCAATGTTGTAACGAGCAAACATACTCTCAAGTGCTGTCTTTAGTTTGGCTGGGTCAAAAAGTAGGATGATTTCACGTAAGATTCGGAATACATCCCATTTTTCTTGAAATGTATGGCATCTGTATTCATTGGAGCCAATCTTTAAAGTGTCATTCTTCAATATAAGATCTTCCAGAATATCCCACCATAAGATGGCCTTTTGCTCGATGAAGTCTGAAGCGACAAAAATAGCAAACGGTACTTGTTGCCGCTCAAAGACAGGTAAGGCATGAGTATAGTTGTCTAAATAGCCGTCATCGATAGTAAAAGCTACAAAAGGTCGTTCTGATTTTTCTTCAGAAGATATGATGTTAGCAAGTTGGTCTAGAGATACGAAAGTGAAACCTCGCTTTTTGTATTTGAGGATAATATCTTCCAGAAATCTTGGAGATACTTTTAAGTCTTCGTTAGTGGGAATGCCATTCGGATTCTTCTCTGTGATGTGATGAAGCATATAGACTACCCCGATAGTTCCATCGGCTTTATGCAGAAACCTGCTAATGGAAGTCAGCATCGGGTATTGCTCGCAAATTATATTCTGCCCGATATAAAAATCCACTTTATGCCATATTTTTCCAATTATTCCCATTAATCAGTCATATTTTCTGCAAAAATACAAGTTTTTTGGAAATTATTGGCTATATTTGCAGAATAAAAATCATAAGTCGATGAAACTTTCTATTATAACGGTCAATTATAATGATGCAGTAGGACTCGAACGTACGATTAAGAGCGTTATCAGTCAGACTTTTCATGATTATGAGTTTATCATTATTGATGGAGGCTCGACAGATGTAAGTGTTGATGTTATTAAGAAATATGAGAGTCATATCGACTATTGGGTATCAGAAATGGATGGGGGCATCTATCCTGGGATGAATAAGGGCCTTCGACAGGCAAAAGGTGAATATCTGAACTTTATGAATGGAGGGGATTGCTACCATTCAGAAGATGTGCTTGAAAAAATATTCGCATTGAAAACAGATGCTGACATCATTACGGGAACTCATTCAGAGAATGGACTCCGGAATGTGGGAAAGGGAGGTGTGACGATGCTTGATTTATACAAATGGGCTATCGATCATCAAGCATCCTTTATCCGTCGAGAAGTTGCTCTTCGCCATCCTTATGATGAAAAGTATAGAATCGTCTCAGATTGGAAATTCTTTATTGAGGCCTTGATATTAGATAATTGTTCTTTCTATTACACAGATACGATTGTGGTAGACGTGGATATGAAAGGCATCAGCAACTCCAATTTTGATTTGGATAAGCAAGAGCGAGAAGCTGTATTAAAAGAACTTTTCCCTGAAAGAGTATTAAAGGATTACCAGCTATTGGCCTCCATCCATCCAGAATTGTTGGAAGTTGCTCCAAGGATCAGTAAATCGCAGACGATTCAGAATGCAATCATAAAAATGGCATGTCAGCTTCTGAAAATTAAAGGTGCCTGATTTTATGTTGCCATTCTAACATTCGCTTAAAAGATTTTGCTACTGGCAACATATTATTTGCTGCAAACCACAATTCTAACTTTTGCTTCCAGCTCAGCTGTTCATATTGCCATATATGTTTGTTGGTTTCAGGATATATATTGAGCCATTCTTGATAGTTTTCCTTATTGTCTATGTTTTGAACAAGTGGAAGCTTAGAGAAGAACTTTCGATATTCGATGTCCTTAGCGTATTTCTCATATAAATGCTGCTCTTTCATGAGCTGCTCAATCAATTCTGCTATTGCAATATCGCTATCAATGGATTTCCTCGTTCGTTGTACACATGATGACTCTTCTGTATGACGATAGTGATATGGCGCCCAATCCATGCTGACAATCTTCTTGGCATGTAGATATAATTTAAGATTAAAATACAGATCTTCTCCCATGTTCAATCCAACAGGAAAAGTAATCCTATTATCTTCAATGAGACTCCTACGGGTTAAGGATGTGCATAAAGAGGGAAATATTTTTCCATTAATCAGTCGACTGATATTCTCCTCCATGGTATCAGCATATTGTTGGTGAAAATCATATTGTATGTCAGTGAATTCATGACGAAAATTGCAACCAACAATATCCGCATCAGTTTCTTTTGCTTTTAAATAAAGCCGTTCGTACATGTCATTGTCAACCCAATCGTCGCTATCTGCATGAATGAGGTATTCTCCAGTGGCATTTGCAATCCCAATACGACGAGCATTTGAAACACCACCGTTCTTTTCCAAATTGATAATCTTAATGAAAGGCTTCCTATTTGGATAATCATTAATAACTTTTTCAAGCACATTGATGCTATTATCAGTGGTAGCATCATTCACAAAAATATACTCTATCGAGCCAAGCGTCTGTTCAAAAAGTGAAAAGGCACATGTTTCGATATATTTTTCGCAGTTATAAACTGCTATGATAATTGATAATTTTGATAGCATAAAATATTTTGGGAACAAAGATACTATTTTATTTTATATAATCCAAAAAACATGGCAAATAATTGCATATTATCTTTTTTATTCGTATCTTTGCGGCACGTATAATAGAGTATGACGCAGAAGTCACATTTTTTTAATTTTTTAATGGTTGTTATTTGTTTTGTGCAAATTCCAGGATTTGCGCAGGATAATACTCGTGTATATTGGATTAGCCAATTGGAGAAATTGGCAAAACCAATAATGGAAAACTTATCAAAAGATTCCTTAAAGATTAAAATGCCTGTTTCGAAGAATCAAGATTATCAGTATTTGGAAGCTTTTGGACGTACTTTTTGTGGAATATCCAGATGGCTTGATTTAAAGGATGATTCTGAGGAAGATACACTCAGAGATTATTATAGAGAACTGGCGGTTAGAGGAATTAAAAATGGCTTTAATAGTCAGGCAAAGGATAACTTTAATGTCCAGAAAGGTATTCAACCACTAGTTGATGCAGCTTACTTGGCTCAAGGATTATTAAAATGTCCTAGAGTTTGGGAATTGTTGGATGACTCAACCAAAATAAATGTTATTAATAGTTTCTTTAACTTACGTAGAATAAAGCCATTTGGTAATAACTGGTTGCTTTTTGCGTCAATGATAGAAGCTTTTCTTTATCAGAAAACAGGATATTGTGATGAGAAAAGACTTTTGAATGGTGTCTTTAGTTTTATATATGGCTTTTATGTTGGAGATGGCCTTTATGGGGACGGAAATGACTTCGTTTTGAATTATTATAATAGTTATGTCATTCATCCAATGCTTCTTGATATTCTTTTGTCTATTCAAAATGTTGATAATGATAAGATAAAAGAATGCCTAGATCTTGAAATGAAAAGATATGCTCGTTATGTACAATTATTGGAACGCCAAATAATGCCTGATGGTACGATGCCTGTATATGGTAGGACTGTGACTTGTCGCTTGGGTGTTTTGCATGCTATGGCGGAATTTGTTTGTGTCGCGGATACTATTCCGACTCTTTCAATGGGGCAGCTACGAACAGCCATGACCACTGTTTTGAAAAGACAATTACAAGAACAGGATTTTGATTCTCAAACATTCTTATTAGTAGGATATCAAGGAGAACAACTTAGTTTGGCTGAAGACTACATTTCCAATGGAAGTGGATATCATTGTGCCACATTTTTCTTACCACTTGGATTGCCACCCACGCATCCATTTTGGACTCAACCTGATGAGGATTGGACTTCACGAAAGATATATAGTGGAGGAATTGTTGAAAAAGATGTAGCATATATTGAGTCGTGGTCGGTAAAAGGAATATCTAAAAGATATTATTATCGTTTTATCAATCAAAGTAGTTGGTTAAAACAACGTCTGTCATTGATATTTGTGATAATCTCACTGATTACCATAATTGGTGCTATGTCAATTGTTTATTTTGTAATCCTTTTAATTAGAAGAATTATACATTCATGGTGCTAAACAACAGGATTATTAGTGCGCGCAACAGTTCTATTGAATTGGTTAGATTATTGGCAATGTTTATGATTGTCTTTTATCATATTGTATTGTTTTTTATTGAACCTATAGATGCAAATCCTATATATAAAGCTATACAAATACCACTTCATATAGGTGTCATGTTATTTGTCTTAATTAGTGGATATTTTGGCATAAAGCCTTCGTTTCTTCGCTTTTTTAAGATCTTATGTGTAGTTGCTGTGTACTTCTTGCCCCTACGTTTATGGTATGTCTATAAGATGGGTATGGGTGGGATGGCCATGTTAGATTCCTTTCATATTCTATCTAAGACACCATATTGGTTTGTGAGAACATACCTTTGCCTATATTTGATATCTCCATTGTTAAATAAATGCCTGAAAGATATTTCAATAATAGAACGTTCATACTATATCTTTGCTTTTGCAATAATTGCTGTTTATTTAGGAATTCTACAATGTGACATCTCATTAATTGATGGTAAAAACCTTGCAAACTTCATGTTAATATATATTATTGGCGATACAATACGACAAGAGCAACAGAGATGGAAGGTTGTTCCTAATTGGTGTTTCTTTTTTGCTTTTATCTTATTAAATTTGCTATTATCGACTTCTTATGTGTTGTTTTCGGATTTATTGATATCAGATATAATTTGGAATTGGAGTTTCCCTTATTATAGTCCTTTTTTGATTATAAGTTCTGTGCTTTTCTTTATTCCTTTTACACGATTTTCTTTCTATTCACCAGTTATTAATTATATTGCAAGTTCTGTCTTTTCTGTTTATATTCTTCATCACCAGCCTACCATCTTGGAGGTCTGTTTAAAACCAGTTTCTCTTTGGTTGTATGGTTTTGCAGAGGGCTCTGTCTTTTTAGTATTGCTGATAGTATCAATTTACTCGATGATCATTATTGGGATTTGTGTTATTATAGATAAGTTGCTGACACCAATATGGATTTTTTTGCAGCGATTAGGTCAAAATATAGATAATATTGTTTTTAATCAAATGAATTGATATGAATTTTTCAATAATTATACCTCATAGAAATATACCTGTGTTATTGGAAAGATTGATTAAGTCTATTCCGAATAGAGACGATCTTGAAATAATAGTAGTTGATGATCATAGTGATGCAGATATTGTTGATTTTGGTCATTTCCCATACAAAGATGAGAAAAATATCAGGTTTATATTAAATCAAGAGTGCCGTGGAGCTGGGTATGCAAGAAATTGTGCACTACCTATTGTTAAAGGTAAGTGGGTGCTGTTCGCAGATTCTGATGATTTTTTTAATGATGGCTTTAATGATTTTTTGGACGACTATGTAAATAGTAATGTTGATATTGTATATTTTAATGCTAATAGTGTAGATACTGACACTTATGAACCAAGTGATAGAGTAGATCACTTACATGATTTTATTACTCAATACCATGAGGATAAGAATCGGGGTGAACTTGTTATGCGTTATTTATTCACAGAACCTTGGTGTAAAATGGTAAAACGTACCTTAATAGAGAGGAATCACATCGTGTTTGATGAGACCTGTATTAGGAACGATGTGAAGTATTCTTACTTGGTTGGGCATTTCGCAAAAGCGATCTTAGTTGATGACCGTAAATTGTATTGTGTTACAACTCGCCAGAATTCAGTAAGCAAAGGAAGGGGCTATCAGGCATATATAGACGAGATGATTGTTTATGCTGGTTGGAAGAAATTTTTTATTGATCATCAAATTCCATTGGAACTTCCAAAATTTGATTATAGGGCCTACAATTTTGCAAGGCATTTATATAAGAATAGTCAGTTGTTCAGGAAGGAATATCATATTTTGAGAGAGACTAATTTTGAACATCGATACATTATCAAACTAATATTGAAATATTTGTGGAAATCGCTGAGATACAAAATAGGTTGGTGAGGCCTAAGAAGAATCCCTATATAGTTTTTTAAATCTACGCAGTTGTGATATTGTATATCTGGCATATTTCAATGAAGATATTAGAGTCGTTTTTTTATTATTGTACGTATTTCCTGTTGAACCTGATATTCCTTCTATCTGTGGTTGGATTATAAAGGGAGAAAATGGGAATTTCTTGTATTCTTTGAGCGTGTCACAAAGTGCATGTTCAAAGAAGTAGCCTTTAGTGTCATCAATGTACTCTTTCTTTTTGAGAAAAAAATAGTAGAATTCTTTAGAAGCAATTATTATTCGACTATCAGGAAAACTGAAATTCGAATTGATGGAACATATGGTGGAATGCTTCCAAGAAAGAAAGGTGTGAAACGAAATAAGTGTTTTTATGTTCTTTATCTTAAGTCTTCCTGTTATTTTGACAATGTATTTACAATTGGACTTATTGATTAAAAAAGAATGCTCTAATGCATATTGTATTATTTCACATTCTCCATATCCTTTCCCTCTTTCTTTATTTTGGTTTCCATAGAAGGAAATATATTCCATCCTGCCAGATTTTATAGCATCTTCAAATAGGCAACTAATGTCTGCTCCTGAGTTTTCTGCGAATACAATGGGATAATGGGTGTTTAACAAATAGTAGCGAATCGCATCTACATACTGCATTTCCCTCTCTTCCTTATTGTTAAGAAAGGTGTACGACATACCATTTGGGTTAATGCATCCTGTTAGTAGTAGAATCATACAAATCCGTTAATCTTCAAGACCAATAATTCCACAACTATCTTGGTTCATTGTTCTACCAAACCCCTTTTGGAAACCTTCGCTTTCTAGAACGCAACAGCTTGGAGCTTTAAAGTAGTATTCGACCATTGGGTGATGAATATACAGATCTACGTTTATAATGCCTTTTGTTAGTATCTTTGGGAGCTTGATTTGCTTATGAATTCGAAACTGACCTTTGGGCGCATGTTGAATGTCGCCCATATAATGCCCTTTCGCGTATGTTGCTAATGGTATACCTTCTTTGCTTTTTAATACCAACATTATGTCGTAAGCCATATCTTCTTCAGATTCTCCTTCAATTAGAAGTTCAAGATTTTCCTGTCCATTCTTAATCATGGAATACGTTTCTTTGGTATTGTTAATCTCAATATTATTGATAAAGATTGTATTCTTTTTCCATTTGATGTTATTGATAATCATTCCATCCTGTTTGCCATCATCATCCTTTAAATAATTGTCAAGAGTGTCTGGAGTATTACCAATAAAGTCAATTGTGCCGTTTTTTAACAAGATTCCACGAGTACAGAGACTGCGAACAGCAGCCATGTTATGGCTAACGAAAAGTACAGTTCTACCTTCACCTTTGCTGACATCTCGCATTTTCCCAATAGCCTTCTTTTGGAATTCTGCATCGCCAACAGCAAGAACTTCATCTACAACAAGAATTTCTGGCTCTAAGTGTGCAGCAATGGCAAAGCCGAGGCGAACCATCATGCCTGAGGAATAACGCTTAACAGGTGTGTCTACGTATTTTGCGACACCAGCAAAGTCTACAATTTCATCGAACTTACTTTTGATCTCTACCTTTGTCATTCCCATGATAGAACCGTTCATGAAAATGTTCTCGCGACCAGTCATTTCAGGGTGAAAACCTGTCCCGACTTCAAGTAAAGATGCAATACGGCCCTTGATTTTGATGTTCCCAGTTGTGGGGGAGGTAACACGGGAGAGAATTTTTAAAAGTGTTGATTTCCCAGCGCCATTTTTGCCAACGATACCAACTACGTCCCCTTGCTCAACTTTGAAGTTAATATCACGTAGTGCCCATACAAATCGACTATCACCTTTTTGAGTGCGATCATTTGTTTCGCCAATCTTCAAATAAGGGTCTTCCTTACCACAAATATTGGCCCACCAACGATTCAAATCCTGACTTAAAGTTCCTGTGCCAATGGTTCCAAGGATATACTGCTTGCCTACATTATTGAATTCTATAACTGTGTTGCTCATACTTTCTAAACTAAATAATATCCATAAAGTTACGTTGTACTCGGTTGAAAATAATGATACCTATAAGTACAATAACAATAGTAAAAAGAAAACTATAGCTAAGATAGAACCAATTAAACTCACCAACTCCAGTAAATGCATATTTGAACGTCTCTAAAATGGCGGTTAAGGGGTTAGCCACCAATACCCAGATATATTTGGGGTAGGTATCTTTCATCACAGATAAGGGATAAACCACTGGCGTTGCATACATCCATAGTTGTACGCCAAAAGTAATCAAGAATCTCAAATCACGGTATTTAGTCGTCATCGATGAAATGATCATACCAAAGCCAAGTCCAAGTCCTCCAATCATGATAATGAGCAAGGGAACAAGTAGGATGGTCGCATTAATATGGAAATTGATTCCAGAAGCGAAATAATATAGGTAGACTGCAATAAACAGACAAAACTGAATGGCCATCTTAATCAGGTTGGAGATGACAATGGAAAGAGGAACAACTAAACGAGGGAAATATACCTTTCCAAATATTGCCTGATTTGCATTAAAAGTATCGGAACACTTACTGAGGCAATCTTGGAAATAGTTCCAACATACCAAACCGCCTAAATAAAATACGGCTTGTGGAATTCCATCTGTAGAAATACCCGCAATGCCACCAAAGACGAACATGAACATAATGGTTGTAAACAATGGCTGAATCACAAACCATAGAGGACCAAGAATGGTCTGTTTATAAAAGGTCACAATGTCACGCTTGACATACATTGCTAATAGATCTCGGTAAAGCCATAGCTCTTTGATGTCAATACTCCACAAGTGGTTTTTATTAGTGATAATAATATCCCAATCTTTTGTCATAGACAATATTTTTTAGTGCAAAAATAAGTTATTTTTTTGTATTATCAAAATTTAATGCTAATTTTGTGCAAAATATGTATGTAGTTAGTTCAAAATAAAGTGTTAAATGGAAAAAGAATCAATTCTTACAAGAGTTCTGTTATCATCTATAGTAATCAATGTTGTGTCAATATTGATGCTATTATATATCTGTTGTGTGAAAACTGATTTGTATAAGAGAGTATTATCTAATTATGGACTTATGAGTTATGACAGTAATATTATTCGTCACCAAATAGAATATCGTTGTTTAGATGGATGGGCAAATTGTCTAAGTAAACAGGGTATTAAGACTGATATAGTATTTTATGGGAATTCTATCACATATGAGAGTGATTTCCAAAAGTATTTTCCTCATTTTAATATATGCAACTTGGGCTGTAACCGGGATGACATAGATGACTTGATACATCGTGCTTTCATAATTCGTAATGTTCAGCCTTGTAAATTATTCGTCTTGGGAGGGATAAACAGATTTATGGATATATCTTTAGAAGAGTTTAAGGTGAAATATGCTACTTTGGTTGATACTATAAAAATGCAAAACCCTTCAGTCCAACTTTATTTGCAAAGTATTTTGCCTGTAAATGTTGAGATGGAAATAGGGGCAAGATATCATGGTTGTGTTGATAAAATAAAAAAAGCTAATAAAATAATTAAAGAAATATCTGAGAGTAAAAGTTGCACATATGTGGATTTGTATTCTGCATATCAAGATATGGATACATTACCAAGTATATATACAAGAGATGGATTACATCTGACCCCAGAAGCTTATTCAATCTGGGCGCAGGTCATAAAACCTTATGTAGAACAATAATTCACACGAAATAGTTCCAAATCTTTTTGGTCGTTTTTGATAATTTCATCATATAATCTATCAATAACGGTATTGAAATGCCAATGATTGTATAAACTATCCAATAATAGTTATTGTGCTCATATATGATTTGAAACTCTGCCAGTCTATAAATCGGCATATCATAAAACGCGATTTTAATCAGATTGCCAATCTTGAAGCACAACATATGTAATGCAAAAATGACCATGGTATTTTGTCCTAGATAATATAAGATGTATTTGATGCTGTATTTTTCTGTTTTTTTAGAAATGCTAAGTGTCATAATGATGCCTGCATAAGCAACAATAAAGAAAGGAATGGCTGTTGTTCGTGTATACTCTAGCATATTGGTCCAGGGTAGCACAAAAAGGCCAATAATAGAAAGCAGAAAAAGAATTGTAATGGTTGCTTTGTTGTCAACTTTTTCTAAAATGTGATATCTCCGAAATACATGACCTGACATGTAAAATGTAGAACTCATAAAAACTAAGGAGATATCCCATATAGCAGGAAGACTCCAGTTGAAATATTTAGAGATTAATGTCATAATAAGAAGAATAAAAAGAATGATAAGAGACGAATGTTTATAATGTGTGAGTTTATTTGCGGAAAAAGTGAATGTGGAAACAAGGATAGAAGATAGGAATAGTTGCTTAAGAAACCAGAAACTGCGAAGGAGTTGCTCATGCTCATTCATACTGAAAGCATTTATGATGGCTTTTTGAAGAATATCCTGTGTACTATAAAGAAATGACGGGTTGCCTTGAAAAAGAATTATGTTGTTATATATGTTCAGATGATAAAATATGTTATGAAGAGACAGAAATAGTATACTCCAACATAAGAACTTTATATATATGCCTTTGATTCTTTTCTTATAAAATCGAATGAGAGCATCCTTGCTTAAAATGCTTGTGAGAAAGTATCCAGAACAAAAGAAGAATAGAGGCATGTGAAACTGATAGATATATTTTCCTAATAGCCCAGGAGTACCACTGTGTCCTAATACCATAAGAATGATACCAATTCCTTTTGCTGTTGATAGAAAATTGTCTTTGTCTTTATTCATCTATGCATGAGGAAGAATATGTCATTTGTCATTTTTCTATATGTCGCATGAAAATAGCTTGTGTTCATATCTTTACTAAAAAACTCTAATGGCATAATAAGTGAAATATGCTTAATCAGAAGGTTGTGATGTTCGCAGAATACGTTGATAAGACGTTCGCTCATATAACCATATATCCGGCTTTGGATGGGATCATCAATGGGTGGCACTCTTCGTTCTACTTCAAAAAGAATATCGAAGAGCCATTCAGAATAGGCATCGAAATGCTTCCAATGGGTTATAAACATATTATACCCCACAGCCTTGTTACTATGATCCATCGTTTTTTCAAAAGCTGGAATATATTGAGGGCTACGTTCTTTGATAATCTGGCGAAGCATTTCCCAATCTTTAGCAATATGGTAATCTCCGTATTGTTGAGTATTGCTAACACGCCAGTGACGCGCTACTGGGAGTATGATGTCGTATTTCTGTAGAAGTTTCTCTAAATCTGGGAATTTGTATTCTTGGCTTAGAAAGTCTTGTGTAGAGACGAAGCGTTTATCTGCAGAGAACTGTGGCCATTTCTTCTGAAAATCGAAATAGCGACGATAGTGGTTGAGTCCCACAATATCGACATCCTTTAAGTTTTTCCAAGCCCAATAATGACAGGTGAGTTCACAGAAGTGAGGATTCTTATTAGAAATATTATCTCCTTCATCATCAGGTTGATACCCTGAAATATGCTCATGTAACGCAGCTCCTGCCTGAATAGGTAGGAAATATGGGTGT
>JAFRPF010000003.1 GCA_017429285.1 Bacilli bacterium | reverse complement strand
TCTGACATCACCCATAGGAATGGAAAAGCTCGACGCTGCATGTATGGTTTTAATTGCTCTTGGAGAAAGTGTTAAGACACTCGATAAACTGACAGAAAAGAAACTTTTGCCAACCTACCCTTCTATTGACTGGAAAGGAGTAATGGATGTTAGTGATTATATCGCTCATCACTATTTCGAAGTTGATCCAGATGCAGTCTTTGATATCATAACCAATGATCTTGAACCACTAAAGAAAGCCATAGATTTCTTCAAGGAACAATTATTCCAAGAAACCAAAGACTAATTGGCAGGGAATTTCAAAAAATCCTTGCCTTTTTCTTGCTTTATTCAAAAATAATCCTTATCTTTGCCCCTGTCTTAACTTCTGAAGCTGAAAAGTTGATGGGGTGGGACGCTAATTTATGGAAAGGCGTTATCTAACGCTTTGTCTTTGACGGATAGGAATCTGGCAGTTCCAAAACGACAAACAGTCAAAACAAAGCAACGGATGATGCTCATTAGATGTGTAATACCTTGGTATCTGCATATCGCGTGGGCTTCGGCGTTGCTCGTTACCGATTGTTTGGGCGATGCCAGAGCCTCTATCCGTGGGACGAGTAACAGATCTGACTCCCACGCTTTTTTATTTATTAGCCTTTAATCAGTAGTATTGTCCTTCTAGGGAGTGCGAAGGAGTATGAAACATTATAAATGGGGAAGATTTCTGTAGTCATCAACACCTATAACGCAGAGAAGCATCTTCAGCGTGTTTTGGATAGTGTAAATGGTTTCGATGAAATTCTTATTTGCGATATGGAGAGTACAGATAGTACTTTGACAATTGCAAAGAAGAATAATTGCAAAATTGTTATCTTCCCTAATAACGGCTATTTAAGTGCAGAACCAGCCAGAACGTTCGCCATTCAATCTGCTTCTAATCCTTGGGTTTTAGTTGTTGATGCAGATGAATTGATAACAGAAAGTCTAAGAAAATATCTATACAATTATATTGAAAAAAGAGATTGTGCACAAGGACTATTTATTCCTAGACTGAACAAATTTATGGAGAAAAACCTCAAATGCGCTTATCCAGATTATCAGCTTCGTTTCTTTATAAAAGAAGGCACTGAGTGGCCACCATACGTACATACATTCCCCAAAGTTAACGGGCGCCTAGAGAAACTCCCAAAAGATAACATGGAACTTGCTATGATACATTTGGCTAACGACAGTATTCATTCCATTATGGAAAAGGACAATCGTTATAGTGACAATGATGTAGATAAAAAGGCAAATAAAAAGTATGGTATGGGAGCTTTGTTGTATCGCCCATTCTGGCGTTTTTTTAAGTGTTATGTCTTAGAAAGCGGTTGGCGGGATGGTATACGTGGACTGATTTATGCAGGATTAAAAGGTGTCTATCAGTTTGAACTTGTTGCTAAACACATTGAGAAAAGACTAACATAAAAACAGAAGTAGCTTATGAATATTATATATGTCATATTTGGAGATAATATAATATACCATATCCAGACATATCTATCAATCAGAACATTCCAAAAACAATTGGATAACTCAGATAAGATATTTGTAATGACAACCAAGCCAGAATTGTATAAACATGGTGGAGTGAATGTTATACCTATCAGTGACGATACTATCCATGAGTGGGAAGGTGATTACCATTTCTTTTGGCGAGTAAAAATAAAGGCTATGGAATACATGAGTAATCACTATCCTGATGGTCATTTGCTATATTTGGATACAGATACCTTTCTATTTGGTCAATTATCAAACATAAAAGAACGACTTCTTCGAGGGGAGGGTATTATGCATAAGGACGAGGGGCATCCTAGTCTGATGATGAGCAGGTCGAAAAAGATGTGGAAGCAGATTGCCAATAAATATTATGATGGTATAAAATTAGGAATGAAACATCATATGTTCAACGCTGGCGTAGTTGCTATCCCTCAAGAGAAAATAGATATTGTTATTTCTAAAGCTTTGGCGATATGTGATTCAATGTTAGCACAGGGTGTGGAGCGTGTAGTCATTGAACAATATTCACTTTCAATTTCTCTTTATGAAAACACTATCTTAACAGAAGGAAATAATTGTATCGGCCATTATTGGGGTAATAAAGAGGAATGGGAACGATTTGCTATGGATATTATCTCCAAAGCATATATGCAAAATTTGAGCATAAAGGAAGAAATTTCACTTATTAACGATTCTGATCTTTATAAGATACCTATTCATATACATCATTCGAGTACAGCAGCAAAGATCCGAAAGATTATAGATAGAATATTTAAAGACAAAAATATAATTTACATTAAACAAAATTAAGATGAAGAAATCAACTTTATTAATTAGCCTGATGATAGGCATTTTTACCGCTTTATTTTCTTTCCTTGAACACTTTTATAAAGATGATGAAGAAAATGAAAGTACATTCTTTCATTGATTTTGTATACAAGGTATTTATAATGATATAACAATGAACAAAACAACAAAAAATATTTTACTCATACTTCCTTTTATAGTATTAATATATGGGGTTATCGATTTTACGAAAAATGCCTCGGAGGAACTTTATGGTCCTAAGAAAGTAAATCCTCTATATGGTACTTGGTATACAATCATATATAGTCTTGGAAAAGATGTCTATGTAGAAATCATTTATAATGATGATAATACCTGTATTTATAGGGAATACGATGACAAACATGTTAATCACAGAGATATAGATAAAGGAAGGTTTGAATTGGAGAAAGGAAAAATCTATATATGGTGGGAAAGTATGAGGGATTCTTGGGATAAGGATGGGCCAGTTGTATCAACTTATGAAATAAAGGATGACAAATTGATAACTGATGATGATGAGTCTTTTATTTGGAAGAGATTAAAAAAGGAAAAACAATAAAAATAGCTATGAGGATAGGCGTCTGGGTATGGATGCCAGAACGCTGACGATGACACCGATGACACCGATGACAGGGGGATATTTTTGTCATCGCTACGGAAAAGAGGGGATATTATATCTATTATTATAAGTATTATGATAAATAGAATAATAAAAGATTCCTACCTCAAAAAAATAAATTACCCCCCTGTCATCGTGTCATCGTCATCGCTGTCATCGATTCTGCTTACGCAACATCGGCAATGCTAACTTTAATAAATCTTTACATCACAACTTAGGCGATTTTGCTACTATACTATGAAAAATTTGCGCGATAGTTAGGAAAAACGTTTTTTCTAGTATAGCCGCAAAAAGCTGTTTGCGAAAACTTTATACATCTATTTGGAAATGCTTCAGAATATCCTTATAAAGATCCTGGGCGGTGAGGCAGGTATCTGTGAGAAAACCATTACTGAAATATATTCCATCATTTCCTCTATCGGCAAGTTTGTATGCCGATTTCTGGTGCAAATATACACTTTTTTGCCGATATCGGCAAGTTTTTATCGGCTTTTTATATAGAGGAAAGAAAGGAATTTATTGCCAAATGTAAAACTTCTTTGCCTGAAAATTGCTCACTGGATTTGTGCAAACTAGGTTGAGAGGAGGGTTGAAACAGGCGAAATCTGAGTTTAAGGGAAGCTGATGGGGAGTCGTTGGGAAGCTGACCAGGGGTTTAGTTACGGTAAACTATAGGTTTGCTTACGGTAAAAGGTAAGAATAAAGGCACTAAAACTTAAGAAAAAACCTAGATAAATGGCACTTTTCAGGTCATTTTTCGAGCACTTTTGAAGGGCAAATTTTCTAATCATCAGATAGTCAAACGCTTACAAAAACGCCCAAAACTTGCGTATTTGAAGCCCACTTATCAATTGGTGAGTAACACGCGAGTTTTGAGCGTCAGATTGTAAATATGGTTGACTTATTTTCTAATATCTTAGTACAACACCTTCAGAAGAAACTTCGAGGGTGGCCTTGGCGCCTGTTAATAATGGGAAGTTGCGAAGGTGAGCGTGGCCTACGGGGAAGTCGAAGCAGACGGGGATGTTGTAGTGCTTCATATATTCGTGGAGCATCGCGTACATATCGTCGAAGCCGTTCTCTGGGTGTTTGTATTTGTTGAACTGTCCCACGATAATGCCTCGAACGTGCGAGATAAGTCCTCTCATCTCCATATTGTGGAGCATACGATCCACCTTACTCATGCCCTCGCCTGTATCCTCCATAAAGAGGATGATGTCTGGCAGCAACAGCGGATTGAAGTCAGAACCAGCGAGATCATTGTAGACAGAGAGGTTGCCTCCCACGATGATGCCTTCTCCCCTACCCTCGATATTCAGTGGATGAGGCGCAATACGATAGGTTGGCAAATCGCCTTGAAGCATGCGACGAACCCACGGGGGACAGGTCCGGCGGGTTAACTCACGGGACATCTGTCCCTATGAGTTATAAAGCTTTTTGTATGGTTGTGTAGAAATAGCCCCATCCCTCCCATTTTCTTCGGAAAAGCCTTTGCAGACTTGGGTTTCAGGACGGGAGGGATGGCTTAAATCCCTCCCAAATCTCTCCCGTCATCCCTCCCATGACCTCTCACATCAAGCACTCCGATTACGGGATAACCTCTAATATGGTCTCGATTTTCAAAGCGTGCTTTTTCAGACACTTTTTCCCATCAAATCAAATTTTGTCATTGT
>JAFRPF010000037.1 GCA_017429285.1 Bacilli bacterium | reverse complement strand
GGTCGAACAAAGAATTGCTAAAGAATTTCTTATTCTCATAAAATCGTTTCCTCCGAAACTTTATAACAAAAATATTATAGATGTTTTTTATTTTTATTCGCAATACACACGTTCATTTGTATAGCGTATGCATACAAAATAAGTTTTGCTTCAGATTGATTGTTTGATATAATGTAACCATAAGAACGGATCCCTCTCACTTTCACTTTCATGGTTTGGATAAAAAATGGGATTCTTTTTTTATCTTAGAAGCATCGCTACTAGACACAAAAGAAGACAAATCAAGGTGAGACGCAAAAGTTTTAAAAACTCTTTTGTTTCATCCTTCATATCGGGATACCTCCTTTCTATAAAAATAGATGAGAGGTTTCCGTTCCGAGTTTTAACGTCTTGTCTTTGACAGTCAAATCATAGCAAATAGAAAATAGTTTTTATATAAGAATTTTTGACTTATATTAACCATCACATATATTTATATTGTATTAACATTTATGTTTATCAATTAAATATAGGTTATATAAATATAGTGATGAAAAAAGTCTCATTTTTTTAATTTATGAGATTTTTATCAATTTCTTGAAATTGTCTCTTTTTAGAAACTCAAATATAATATTAGAGATTAACGAGGTAAATATAATGGCAAAAGTAATGACAATTAACTCTGGATCATCCTCTTTAAAATTTAAATTATATGAGATGCCAGAAGAAAAAGTATTAGCCGCGGGTAACTGTGAAAGAATCGGTTTAGCGGATGGTATTTTTACAATTAAATATGATGGTAAGAAAGAACAAACATTCCCCACTTTTAGAAATCATGAAGACGCCGCTAAAACAGTGGTTAATGCTTTCTTAGAAAAAGGGATTATCAAATCATTTGATGAAATTAAAGCGGCAGGACATAGAATTGTTCAAGGTGGTAAATATTTCTCTAAATCAGCGATGTTTGATGAAGACACTGAAGAGAAGATTAGATCCTTAATCCCACTAGCACCTTTACATAATGCTGCTCACTTAACATGCTATAAGGCATTTAAAGAAGTTTTACCAAACTGTCCAATGATTGCGACATTTGATACAGCTTTCCATCAAACTATGGAAGAGGAAGATTATACATTTGCCATTCCATATGAATTGACTGAAAAATATGACATTAGAAGATACGGTGCTCACGGCACAAGTCATAAATATTTATCTCAAGAAGCTAAAAAATATTTAGAAGGTATTAAACATCCAAGAATTATTTCTTGTCATATCGGTTCCGGTGCTTCTATCACCGCGATTAAAGACGGCAAATGTGTCGCCACATCAATGGGTTTAACACCTTTAGGTGGCATCATGATGGGAACTAGAACTGGTGATATGGATCCAAGTGTCTTTAACTATGTTGTGCAAGTCACTGGTAAATCCGCGGAAGAAGTCTATCAGATGTTTAATAAAAAATCTGGTTTCTTAGGTGTCGGCGGTTCATCCGATTCTCGCGATATTTTAGCGGGTGTTGATAAAGGTGATCCAAGATGTGTTTTAGCGAACAAAATCTTCGTTAGAAGAATCGCTGATTTCATCGGTCAATATTATGTTCGTTTAGGTGGATGTGATTTGATCATCTTCTCCGCAGGTATCGGTGAAAATGAACCAAGAACTAGACAAGAAGTCTCCGAATTAATCGGTGAAGCACTCGGTGTAAAACTCAATAAAGAATTAAACTACACAATTCATGGTAAAGAATGCTTGATTTCAACAGAAGATAGCAAGATTAAAGTAGCGGTTATCCCTACTGATGAAGAAGTCATGATCGCTCGTGATGCTTACGAAATGTGCATTAAATAAGATAGGTAAATAATATGAAAAAAGTTGATCCAATCATCAAAGAATTTTCTAAACCATTTATTAAAGATATCGGACGTGTCTTATCCGCGATTAAAAGATATGACCGTATTGTTGTTTTCCGTCATCTTATGCCGGACTATGATGCTTTAGGCACACAAATGGGTTTAGCGACTTGGATAAAAGATAATTTCCCAAATAAAGAAGTTCATGTCGTCGGTGATAACCATGTCACCTTTACTCCACGTCTATTCCCAGTTATGGATGAATTACCAGAATCTTGGTTCAAAGAACCATTCTTAGCTATTATCGTCGATGTTGGTAATGAAAAAAGAATCGCTGATCCAAGATTTAAAAAAGCCAAATTTAAAATTAAAATCGACCATCACCCAGATGTCGAACATTGGGGTAATATCTCGATAGTTAACACCGCGGCTGCAGCAGCTAGTGAAATCGTCGTTTCCGCTTTATTAAATATGAAAGGTAACTATGTCTTAAGTAAAGATGCCGCTAGTTATTTCTATATCGCTTTAGTGGGTGACTCTGGAAGATTCCAATATTCTTCCACTAGTGCTCATACCTTTGCTATCGCCGGTGAATTAATTAAATCTAATATCGAACTATCTAAAATCTATCAAAACATGTATTTAAAGAAGATTGATGATTTAAAAGTTACCGCTTACATTTTAAACCACTTCCATGTATCAGAAAAAGGTGTGGCTTATTATGTTCTTGATAGCAATATTCAAAAAGAACTTAATATCACTACAGAACGTGGTAAAGAAAATGTTAATCTCTTCTCTAATATCGAAGGAATTAATGCCTGGTGTTCAATTACTCAAGATGATAATCCAAAAGAACCATGTTGGAGAATATCTATCCGTTCTAAAGAAAAAGCTATTAACGGTGTGGCCGCAATGTTTGGTGGAGGCGGACACGCTCAAGCCAGCGGTGCTAAAATCGACACCATCGATGAATTACCAAAATTTATCGCGGCATTAGACGAATTGTTCTAATTAGTAAAAATAACGATAAAATGTATCCAATTTGGGTACATTTTTCTTTTTATTTATCTTATACTATTTATGATATGAAATTTGCACCTTTACATATTGTAACTGGTTATTCTTTTCTCCAAAGTGGATTAAGAATGGAAGATCTGGGAAGAATCATTAAATCCCATGATTATTTTGGCTCGGGTATCACTGATATCGGTGCGATGTATGGTGTTCCTCATTTTGTTAAAGAAATGGATTCCATAAAAAAACCATATCTTATCGGCGAAGAAGTAATTATTAATGGAGATCATCTCTCCTTATTTGTCATCTCTGAAGAAGGATATAAAAACTTAATCAAGATTAATCTTGAAAATCAATTAGGGGATTTAACATTATCTTTCTTAAATGAGCATAAAGATGGTTTAATCGCCGTGTTAGAAACAGTCAGAGGGGCATTTAAAGAAAAATTTGATGATAATATCACTTCTGAGTTTAAAAAATATTTATTAGAATTTGCAAAAATCTACCAGGATAATTTCTATCTTGGCATCGAAGTAACTTCTAAAGCCGGAATTGTTTATGCGAATAAGATAAGAAAATTCGCTGATGAATATACTTATCACACTATCGCTTTCCCACTTATTAGATATGAGAAAAAAGAAGATGCAATTACTGTTTTAATGACTAATGCTATCGCTCAAGATGAAGTGATTAATATCAAAGCTTTATCAGGACAAGAATATTTTATGAGTGTAGAAAACTACATGAAAATCTACACCAAAATAGAGATGGAAAACACTGTTAAAGTGGTGAGTAGTTCCACTTTTGATTTCCATAAGAAAAGAGGAGAAATTATTCATTATCCAGTAGAAAATGCTGAACAATATTTAAGAGATTATTGTTTTAATAGATTAAAAGAATTGCATCTAGATGATGAAAAGCATATTGAGAAACTTAGTCATGAGTTATCTATCATATCCCAAATGGGATATAACGATTATTTTTTAATCGTTTATGATCTAGTTAACTACGCCAAAAATCATGATATTTTAGTGGGTCCAGGTCGAGGTAGCGCCGCTGGTAGCTTAGTGGCTCATTTATTAAATATTACTGAAATTGATCCTTTAGATTATGATTTACAGTTTGAAAGATTTTTGAATCCTTATCGTAAATCGATGCCTGATATTGATATCGACTTCATGGATATAAGAAGAAATGACATGGTCGAATATATGAAACAAAGATGGGGAGAAGATAAAGTTGCGAATATTATCGCTATTCAAACTATCGGTGCTAAACAAGCTCTAAGAGATGTCGGAAGAATTTATAATTATCCAACCCATCATATCGATTTATTAAGTAAGAAATTAATTGAAAAAGATTTATCCTTAAGAGATTCATATCGTCGTTTACCAGATTTTAGACAATTAATTGATAATGATAAATATTTCTTAGAAATCGTTTCTTTGGCTAGAAAGATAGAGGGCTTACCAAGACAAACTGGTTTACACGCGGCGGGTGTCGTTATCGATAATAACGCTCTTATTGAATCAGTGCCTTTAACTTCTACTTTCTCCAATTTAATCTGCCAATACGAAAAGGATTATTTAGAGGAACAAGGTTTATTAAAGATGGATTTACTATCCATCTCTAACCTCACTATCGTTTACGATGCGATTAAATTAATTAATTATAATCATCCAGGACTTAATTTAGATCCTTATCACATTCCATTTAATGAAAAAGAAGTTTTTGATTTGATTAGAAATAATAAAACATTAGGTTTATTCCAAATCGATACTCCAGTCATGAGAAGGTCGATATCGATGCTTCATCCATCAAATTTTGATGATATAGTGGCTTTATTAGCGTTAGGTCGTCCTGGGCCAATGAAATATATTCCAAGTTACGCCAAGCGCAAAGAAGGTAAAGAAAAATATAGTTTTATCTCTAATGACTTAAAAGATATTTTAGCCTCAACTTATGGAATTATTGTTTATCAAGAACAAATCAATAGTATTGCCACAAAGATGGCAGGTTTCTCTTTAGGAGAAGCTGATAATTTTAGAAGGGCAATCTCTAAAAAAGATAAAGATAAAATCTTAGCGTTAGAAAAAACCTTTATCGAAGGCTCTATTAAAAATGGTTATAGCGAAAAGGATAGCAAGAAAACTTTCGCTGATATTTTAGAATTCGCGGAATATGGTTTTAATAAATCTCACTCTGTGGTCTATGCCATGCTTGCGTGCCGTATGGCCTATTTAAAAGTCCACTATCCATTGGAATTTTATACCGCTCTTTTCGGTAGTAGTGCTGCCTCTAGCGATGAAAAATTTAATGCTTATATTTCAGAGATGAATTCATTAGGAGTAAAGATGCTCCCTCCACATATTAATTATTCAAAGAATAATTTTGTGATTAAAGATGGCTGTTTGTTATTTCCATTAACCGGAATTAAAGGTATTACATATACCATCTATGAAAAGATTGAAGAAGAAAGAAAAGCTAATGGTCCTTTTAAAGATTTCTTCGATTTCTGTTTAAGAATATTCCCAAAGAAACTTAGCGATGAACAAATCGATAATCTCATCTCTTCCGGGGCTTTTGATGTATTTTATCCATCTCGTGAATCGATGAGAATGACGATACGAAGTGCGATGCAATACGCCGAACTTAACTATCGAGAAGATGGACAACTTTCTATCGGTATTGATTTTGTTGCCCCTCCGAGAATGAATGACACAAAAGATAATCCAATAGAAAATCTCAATAAAGAATATGAAGTTATTGGAGCGATGTTATCGAATAATCCATTAACTTATCAAAAAGATAAATTGAAAAATTTAGGTGTTAAACCAATCAATGAAGGAAAAGAATTAGATACTTCTTTAATCGCCGGAATAATCTCTTCTAAAAAAGTTATCACTACGAAAAAAGGGACAAGTATGGCGTTTATCCATCTATTCGATCAAAGCGACGATATTGAAGTCACAATATTCCCAGAATTATATAAAGAAAAAATACATTTAATAAGTAAAAACGCGATTGTGGTGATGAAGATCAAACGACAATTCAGTAGAAATGAAGAAGTTAACTATATCGCTGATGAGATAAGTGAGGTGAACGAATAAATATGAGTAGAGTCATTATTATCGATGGAAACTCCCTGCTCTTTAGAGCATATTACGCGACAGCCTACCCAGGTGTAGAAATAATGCGTAGTCAAGACGGTACACCCACCAATGCGATATTTGCTTTTTCTAATATGATTAATAAAATCATTGCTGATTTAAAAGAAGGCGAAGCTATATTCGTCGCTTTTGATGCTGGAAAACATAATTTTAGACATAACCAATTAGAATCATATAAAGCAAATCGAAAACCCGCTCCAGAAGATTTAGTGAAACAATTCCCAATAGTGAGAGAATTTTTAAAATCACTTAATATTTATCAATTCGAAGAAATAGGCTTTGAAGGTGATGATATCGCAGGTAGTGTTGCTAAACTCGCCGAGAAAGAAGGCTATAAAGTTAATCTATATACCTCTGATAGAGACTTCTTACAGTTAGTGAGTGATAACATCAGTGTTAATATCATCAAAAAGGGTTTATCTGATGTCATGGTGATGACTCCAGAATTAGTGAAAGAAACTTATGGTTTTGAGCCACTACAAATCATTGATTATAAAGGTTTAAGAGGGGACTCGAGTGATAACCTACCAGGTATTCCTGGAATCGGAGAAAAAACTGCGGTTAAATTAATCGAAGAATTTGGTAGCTTTGATAATATTGTCGCTAATGCTGATAACATCAAAGGCAAAGTCGGTGAAATGATTAAAGAACATAGCGATATCGGTCGTATCTCCCGTGATTTAGCTATTATTCAAACTAATATCGAATTACCATTTGATATCAAAGATTTAGTTTATGAAGGATATGATTTTCAAACTATTAATGAATTCTGCCAAAAATATGGTTTAAAGCAATTTATTAATAAAGTGCAGCCGAAATGGAAAAAGAAATCGCTAAGTGAAATCACAATTGATGTAAAAACTGTTAATTCCTTAAAAGGATATGAAGTAGGAAATGATTTAGGTATCGCTATTGATTATGAAAATGATAACTACACCATCGGATCAATTTATGGTGTGGCTTTTTCCTTTAATAATGAACACTTATATATCTCTTTAGAAGATTTAAAGAAAGATGAATGCGCCCTAAAAATATTAAAGGATAAAAATATTAAAAAATATTGTTATGACTATAAAGCAATTAAGGTGGCTTTAAAGAAAAATAACATCGATATTGAAGGTGTCTATTTTGATTTATTAATTGCTTCTTACCTAGTTGATTCTTCCTTAAAGAATAATCCAGAAGTCGTTATGAACATCTATGGAATTGACTTAACAATGGATGAAGAAGAAATGTCATTATTTAGTCAACAATCACCATTAAAGACTGCAAAAATGGCGTATTTTTCTAGAATTTTAAAAGATAAGGTCTTTTCAGAACTAGAAAAAATCGACGCTATTAGTTTATATGAAACATTAGAAGTTCCTCTTATCGATACTTTAGCGGATATGGAAATTGAAGGATTCCCATTAGATAAGAAGAAACTTGACGAATTCGGTGATGTTTATAAAGAAAAAGAAATCGCTTTATCGAAAGAAATATTTGAAATGGCGGGTGAAGAATTTAATCTTGCTTCCCCCAAACAAATCGCCGATGTCTTATTTAATAAAATGGGACTAAAAGGAAATAGAAAGCAATCCACTTCTGTTGATAATCTAAAAGAGATCGCGGATGAGCATCCAATCGTTAATAAGATTTTAGAATATCGTAAATATTTCAAACTTGTTTCCACTTATGTAGAAGGTTTAAAGAATCACATCCATAGTGATGGAAAAATCCATGCGAAATTCAATCAAGCCTTAACCACTACTGGACGTTTATCTTCTTCTGAGCCAAATTTACAAAATATATCGGTTAGAGATGAGGAAGGTAAATTAATTAGAAAAGCTTTCTATTATCCTGATCAAGATGTCGAAATATTATCTTTAGATTATTCACAGATTGAATTAAGAGTTTTATCATCTTTATCGAAATGTAAAGCCTTACAAGAAATCTTCCTTAAAGGAGAAGATATTCACTCCGCGACTGCGAAGAAGATATTTAACCTAGAAGGTGAACCAACTTCACTTCAAAGAAGGAGGGCGAAAACCATTAATTTTGGTATTGTTTACGGTATCTCCGATTGGGGTTTAGCGGAACAACTTGAAATCGCTCCTAAAGAAGCTAAAGCGATTATCACTTCTTTCTATCAGTCCTATCCAGAAGTGTCCACATTCTTCCAGGAAATTATCGCTGATGCGACAAAGAATGGTTACGTTTCGACCTTATTAGGTAGAAGAAGATATTTAAGAGAAATTCATGATAGTAATTATCAAGTGAGAGAATTTGCTAAACGTGCAGCGATGAACGCTCCTATTCAAGGAACAGCTGCGGACTTAATTAAATTAGCGATGATTAAAGTTAGTAAAGCTCTTAAAGATGGTAACTATAAATCAAAGATGGTTTTACAAATTCATGATGAATTAATAATTAAAGTTTATAAAGATGAAAAAGATGAGATATTTAAGTTAGTAAAATCAGTCATGGAAAATGCCATGAAACTAGATGTCCCATTAGAGGTTGACGGAGGATTTGGCGAAACTTGGTACGACGCCAAATAGATATATGCCAGAATTACCAGAAGTTGAAACAGTTAAAAGATTATTAGAAAAGATCGTCACTAATCGCACTATTATAGATATAAAAGTGTTAAGAAAAAATAATGTGAAAAACGATCCTGATATTTTTGTTAACTCCTTAAAAGGAGAAACATTTTTATCCATGTCTCGTATCGGAAAGTTTTTAATATTCCATTTAAGCCATGATAAAGTCATCGTTTCTCATTTAAGAATGGAAGGTAAATATTACGAACTAGATAAAAATGAACCAAATACTAAATATTCTCGTGTTGTTATCTATTTAGATAATAAAAAGAAATTATGCTATGACGATTCTCGTTGTTTTGGCTATTTAAAATTATCTAGTGAAAAGGAATATAAATTAGATAAAGAAATTAGAAAAATTGGTCCTGAACCATGGGATGCTGATATTAGTACCGTCATTAAACAAGCTAAGAACAAATCGATTCCTATTAAAACCGCTCTTTTATCTCAAGAAATAATTACTGGTTTAGGTAATATTTATGTTGATGAAACCTTATTCGCAAGTAAGATTCACCCTTTAACTCCTGCTAATAAAGTTAATAAAAAAGAATGGGAAACTATCTTAAAAGAGAGTTCTAGAATTTTAAAAGAAGCAATTGAATCTGGCGGTAGTACAATTAAAAGTTATCATCCCGGAAAAGATATCGATGGTAATTTCCAAACAAGACTTTTAGTCTATGGTAAAAACGGCTCTAATTGTCCTATATGTCATCACCCCTATCGTTTTATTAAAGTGAATGGAAGAGGAACAACATTCTGTCCAAACTGTCAAATCTTAAAGAACAAACAATTAAAAGTGGCAATATTTGGTCCAATATCTTCTGGTAAATCCACTGTTTTACAGACTTTTAAAGAAAATAATATTCCAACTATATCCGCAGATGAAGTCGTTAATAATCTATATCAAAGAAAAGATGTTATTGAAATAATCAATAAAACTTTTGATTTGCAAGGTAATACAGTTGATAGAAACCTCTTAAGAAATAAATTATCAAAAGATCCAAAACTGATTAAAAAGATCGATAAGATCGTTTGGCCGCTTGTTAAAGAAGAAATATCTTTATTTATTAAAAAACATCCTAAAGGAATCGTGGTAGCAGAAGTTCCACTATTATTTGAAGCCAAGATGGAAAATATGTTTGACGTTCTTATCGGTGTGGAATCTCATAAAAATGAAAAATTATTAAAAAATAGAGATGGAAACAAAGCTCAAGAATTAAAAATTATTAATTCCATTTCAACATATCAGAAAAATAAAGAAAAAGCCGATTTCATTATTAATAATGACTCCAACTTAAATTCCTTAAATAATAAAACTAATAAGATTATTAATAAATTGATAGATCGCCTAGATTAATTTCTTCTTCAGCCATCGACTTAATTAAACGAGCGATTTGTTTAGCTCTGATCGCACCCGCTTTTGTGTTGCTATATAAAGTTTCAATTTCTTCGATTTCAAAATCACTAGTGAAGATAGTAAATAGTCTTTTATTGGCTCTTGTTGATAATATTGGGAAAAGAATCGCATCACGAACGAAATCATTTTTAAATTCATTACCAAAATCATCGAACACCAAGATAGGAACATTTGAGTAATATTCTAATCTTTTATCAAAATCTTTTTTGTTTTTGCCATATCCCATATCATTAAGTTCTCTTAATCTAAGCGTGCTATTTAAGAAAACAATTGGGCCTTTATTTCTTCTAGCGGCGTCGCAAGTAATCGCCGCGGCTAAATAACTTCTACCAGTGTTTTTACCGCCGTTAAGATAAATCCAATGATTATCGCCTTCTTTAATAAACTGGCGATATTTTAATAAAGCGATATCTCTACCTTTATTTTTATCAACACTTCTTAAAGAAGAATCTAACCAAGATTCATCAAAATCTCGAATGACAAATTGTCTTTTATAAGCAATATCTTTTAATAGTTCTTTACATGGAACTAATTGACGATCAATCTCGCCATAAGAATAGATGATTTTTGTGCATAATAAAGGATTGGTTTTGTTACATTTTTTAATACCGGGACATTTATTACAGTAATTAATGTCACTCACAAAATCATAGATTTTAACGATATTTTCCTCGATCTTTTCTTGAGGTATTTTTAAATCGTTACAATATTTAATGGCTTGTGGACAATTCTCATACGCTCTTTTCATTTCTTCTTTAATTGAAACATCTGTGTCCACATGAATGTTAACTTTAAGCTTTTCCATTATTATTTCCTCCATCATCAATTTCTAAATCATCTAATAATTCATCCCAGTTAATATCTTTCTTTTCTTTTTTAACTGGTTTATTGATCTCTTTTTCTTCTTTATTTACTTTGATTAAAGCTTGTTTTTTATCTCTATGAGATACTTTCTTCAAATAATTCATCGCATCAATCGTCGTAACAATATCTTCTCTCGCTAATGAACCCGCGATCTTTTCGCATAACGCTCTTGATAAGACGTTGTTATTAGTTAGTAATACAAAGTCAACAACGGCGTTAATGACAGCGTTATTGAGTTGGAATTTCTTTGATAAGTCATTCACAATTCTTAAATCACTACTCGCCGGTTGTGTCCCGTTTTGTAAAAGAGTTAAGAAATCTTTTGGAGAAGTAGTTTCCATAATATTTATCTTCTCCGCTAAGAGGCTACTTCCAGAATTAGTGTTTGGTGAATGCGTTTTCTTTTTATTTAAGATATATGAATAATTAGTTTGTCTTTGGAATAAATATGATAATTGTTCAAAATCTAAATGTTTGCCTTTACCAGCATATGGATCGAAGTTTTCGGCCACTATTTTCGCCGCTTCTTCTTCGCTTAGTCCGTTTAAAGTGGCCAGCCTTTCAATCTCTTTCATTTCCTTTTTAAGGAAAGCATCAGAGTTAATCTGAGATATTTCACTTAACGAAGTAAAGAATAAATCGTAATTAAATTCACTATTAATCTTTCCACTTCTTCTTCCAATCGCAGAATTTTTGCCAACCGCTTTCATAAATGAAGGGTCTTCAAAATCTGGTTGATAAGCGTCAATAAATGAGGAGGAAATATCTTTACCTTCTCCTTCCTCACTGACGAAACGATAAATATTTTTAAATCTATTAGCATCGCTGTCTCCTAGAGCTTTAATTAACATTCCATATAAAAGAGTGTCATCAAAAAATCCGGCGGGAGCTTTCGGGGCAAATAATTGATAATGATACACTTTGATATTAGCTTTGCTATCTAAAACAGTTTTTAATAATCCGATACCTTCAAGTTTCTTTCTAGCAGCGATAAAATCGCCTGGTGCCATCTGAAGTCGATTAAGGATTTGATTATGAGATATTAAACTAGAAATCTTTTGGTTTTTGGCTTCACTAACCAAAGTTAAATAAACCGATAAGGCCGCGTAACCCATAATCGGTTGATAAAGATTAGCCAAAGTCTCATAATCATAGTCAGCGATTAAAGAATTTAGTTTCACATCTAGATAATCATTTTCGGATAATATAACCATGCTTCTTCCTAACTAGTGGCACAATTATGACATTATTAATTTGCCCTTTTCAATATGAAAAAGTATCAAAAAAATTGGGGATAAAATTATCCACACATCTAAAAATAGAATTTATATAAATATAAATAAGGTTAGAAAAATCCCAAAAAATAGGGAGTTTTCCACAATGCATTTTGTGGATAAAATGATTTATTAAAATAAAATACTAAAAATTATTAGAAAAAAGTTGTAAAGTATTCTATATCATTACTCATTAGCATTTATGCTATTTGATAATGGTAGCAAATACATATTAAGGTTGGAAAAAATATGATTAAAAAAATTGCAGTACTTACAAGCGGTGGCGATGCCCCAGGTATGAACGCTTGCGTTAGAGCAGTCATTAGAGCTGGTCTATATCGCGGCATTGACATGTATGTCGTCTATGATGGTTTAAGAGGTTTAGTCGAAGGACAAATTAAACAAGTTAACAAAGACTTCACTCAAGATATCATCAATCGTGGCGGCACAATTATTAGAAGTGCCCGTTTACCAGAGTTTAAAGATCCAAAAGTGGTTAAAAGAGCCGCTAACACCTTACAAGATTTTGAAATCGATGCTTTAGTCGGTATCGGTGGAGATGGTACTTTTAGAGGTTTAAACGACTTAGCGAAATTCGGTATCAAAGTTGTTGGTATCCCTGGCACAATTGATAACGATGTCGGCTCCACTGAACTAACTATCGGTTTCTCAACCGCTTTAAACACTATCTGTGAATGTGTCGATAAACTTAAAGACACATCAGGTTCACATCAACGTTGTTCTTTAATTGAGGTTATGGGGCGTCATTGTGGTGACTTAGCAATGTATGCTGCTTTAGCAGAAGGTGCTGAAGGTGTCATCTGTGTGGAACACCCACTTAAAGAAGAAGTCTTATTCCGTAAATTAAGAAAGATGAAAGCCCAAAACAAGAACCACGCCATTATCATCGTTTCTGAAAACTTACTCGACATCAAAGAATTAGCGACAAAAATTGAAGAAGAAACTGGCTTTGATACAAGAACAGAAGTTCTCGGTAGATTACAAAGAGGTGGCTCCCCCTCCGCTGAAGATAGAGTTTTAGCGGCTAGAATGGGTGCTAAATCCATCGAATTAATTATGGATGGAACTAAAGATAGTCGCATTATCGGCATGAAAGGTAATCAAATTATCGACTTACCAATCGAAGAAGCTGTGCAGATGAAACACGAACATACACATGGCTTAAGAGATTTGATCGATATGTTACAATAATCATATTTTTTAAATATTAATATTTAATAGCAAAAAAGCCCACTACTGTATTGTGGAGAAAGAAGAAAGAAAATGAAAGTACAACAACATGATGGCTCGATTATCGAAATGGATAAAAGTAGCCAAGAAGCTTTAGAAGTGTTAAACCATTCCACTTCTCACTTACTCGCTGAAGCGATCCAACAGTTATATCCTGATGCTTTATTCGGATTTGGACCAGCGATTGAAAATGGTTTCTATTACGACATCGATTTTAAAGAACCAATTGTCGAAGAAGATTTAGCAAAAATCGAAAAGAAAATGCATGAACTTGCTAATAAAGACGAAAGAATTGTTAGACAAGTTTTATCCAAAAAAGAAGCTCTAGAAGTTTTTAAAAACAATCCTTATAAGATTGAACTTATCAAAGACATCGATGAAGATATCACCACTTTTACTCAAGGTGAATTTACCGATTTATGCCGTGGACCACATATTATGTCCACCGGTCAAATCAAACATTTTAAATTATTATCTTTAGCGGGTGCTTATTGGAGAGGCAATAGTAAGAACAAACAATTAGTTCGTATTTATGGCACTTCCTGGTTCACCGCTGAAGAACTTAATTCCTACTTAAATTTAATCGAAGAAAGAAAGAAAAGAGACCACCGTTTACTCGGTAAGCAACTTAACCTATTTATGTTAAGTGAATATGGTCCTGGTTTCCCATTCTGGTTGCCTAATGGAATGATCATTAGAACTCAGATTGAAGACATGTGGAAAAGAATCCATAGAAGATACAATTATCTATTAATCGATACCCCGATTATGTTATCCAAGGAATTATGGATTACCTCTGGTCACTGGGAACATTATAAAGATAATATGTACACCACAGAAATCGACGAAAAAGAATTCGCGGTGAAACCGATGAACTGTCCTGGCGCAATTCTTGTTTACAAGAATTCACTTCACTCCTATAAAGACTTACCATTACGCTATGCGGAACTCGGTCACGTCCATAGACATGAAGCAAGCGGCGCTCTTAACGGATTATTCCGTGTGAGAAGCTTTACTCAAGATGATGCTCATACATTTGTAAGAGATGATCAAATTGAAGAAGAAATTGTTTCTATTCTCAAATTATATGAAGAGATTTATAACATCTTCGGTTTAGACTACAAAATTGAATTATCTACTAGACCAGAAAAAGACTATATTGGCGATATTGAAATCTGGAATAAGAGTGAAGAAATCCTTAAAAGAGTTTGCGAAAATAGCGGCCACGATTTCAAGATTAACCCAGGTGATGGTGCTTTCTATGGTCCAAAATTAGACTTCAAACTCAAAGATTCCATGGGACGTATCTGGCAGTGCGGTACCGTTCAACTCGATATGAACTTACCAGAAAGATTCGATTGCTATTACATCGATTCTAATGGGGAAAAGAAACGTCCTGTCATGCTCCATAGAGCCTGCTTCGGTTCTATCGAAAGATTTATCGGTATCATTACTGAAAACTACGCCGGTGCTTTCCCAACCTGGTTAGCCCCAGTTCAAATCGCATTATTACCGGTTAATAATAATTTCCATCTCGAATATGCTCAAAAATTATATGAACAATTCCGTGACTTAGACTTACGTGTGGAACTCGATGATAGCAATGATAAACTTGGCTATCGTATGAGAAATGCGCAAATGAGAAAGATTCCATACACTATCGTTCTCGGTGATCATGAAAGAGATGATGGAACTGTGACTTATCGTAAATATGGTCAACAAGAACAGATTACAGTTAAAGTTAACGATTTCATCGCTTTGATAAACGAAGAAATAAAATTGATGAAATAATATTAAGCCCACTTTGTGGGCTTTTATTTTTTGTTGACGCCTATCATTAATAATGATACTATTATTGACGCAAATAAAAGGTAGAAAGCAGAGGCACCCGCTTCTCGCCAGATCGACAAAGTTGATTGGCTAACGCTACATCTTAGGGGTTAAGATTGTTACGGGTGCACTAGGCTTGCATCCGTTTTTTTGACAAAAGGAGTTGATATTTATCATCACAAACAATATTCAAGGCAATAACCGTAAGCCCAACAATCAAAACAAAGATTTGGTAAATGAATTAATTCGTTTCCCAACCGTATTATTAATTGGTCCTAATGGAGAACAATTAGGAACAATGTCCTCAAGAGATGCACAAAGAAAAGCTAATGAATACGACTTAGATTTATTCTGTGTCGCCCCAAATGCTCAACCACCTGTGTGCAAAATCATCAATTATGGTAAATACCGTTTTGAACAACAAAAGAAGGCTAAGGAAGCCAAGAAAAACCAACATACCGTCGAGACTAAAGAGGTTCAATTAACTCCCCAAATCGGCGCGCATGATATGGAAACTAAAGCTCGTGCAGCGATGAAGTTCCTTCAAGAAGGAAACAAAGTCAAAGTCGGCGTTAGATTCCGTGGTAGACAGATGACTCATATTGAAGTCGGTCAAGAAGTGATGGATAAATTCATTGCATTATTAAGCGAATATTGCACGGTCGAAAAACCTTCATCTATGGATGGACGTTGGATGATCGCCATTCTCGCTCCAAAAAGAAAGTAGGAGGAAGTCATTATGCCAAAAATGAAAAGCAAAAGAGGCCTTATGAAAAGAATTAAGGTCACAGGCAGTGGTAAAGTTGTTAGACACCACGCTTATGTTTCACATTTAGCCCCACACAAAACAACAAAACAAAAGAGACACTTAATGAAAGCGACATCAGTTCATCCAACTGATTATAAAAGAATTAAGTTTCTCATCATTAAGTAAGGAGGTAACCGTCAATGGCTAGAGTTAAAGGTGGCACAGTTACACGTGCTCGTCGTAAGAAAATCTTAAAGATGGCTTCCGGTTACTTCGGAAGCAAACACTTACTCTTCAAAACAGCGAAAGAACAAGTGTTACATAGTTTAAACTATGCGTTTAACGATCGTCGTAAATTAAAAAGCGATTATCGTAAATTATGGATCAGACGTATCAACGCTGCTTGCCGTATGAATGATATTTCTTATAGTAAATTCATGTTCGGTTTAAAACAAGCTAACGTTCAAGTCAACCGTAAGATGCTTTCAGAATTAGCGATCAATGATCCAGCAGCCTTTGCTGATTTAGTGAAATTAGCGAAGAAAAGCGCAAAATAATTATTGCTAATAAGTAAAACAAAACCAGGAGCGATCCTGGTTTTTGTTATTTATAACAAATCTTCTTTTGTTTCATCTTCACTAGAGATGAATTTAACTTCGATATTGCTAAGTGCTTCTTTTATTAACGGCTCAAAATCAAATTTCTCTTCGTATTTTAAACAGTCCTCTAAATGAGGTGCGGTTTTTGGAGACTTGGGAGTAAAGATTGTGCAGCAATCAATAAATGGTCTAATGGAAATATCATATGTTCCAATTCTTATTGCGGTATTAATAATGTCGGTTTTATCCATTGTCGCGCACGGTCTAATAATTGGCATATTTGTGACTTGATTAATGACATTCATCGATTGTAAAGTCTGAGAAGCCACTTGTCCAACCGATTCTCCACTAGAGATGACTGGACAATGTCTCATCTTTGCTAATCGATCCGCTAAACGGAACATCATTCTTCTCATCATCGTGATGCAATAGCTTTCATCAACGTTATCATAGATAGCTTCTTGAATCTTAGTGAAAGGGACGATATGTAAACGGATACGACCTTGATATTTACTTAATACTTTTAATAAATCTTCTAATTTATATATAACGCCCATCTGTGTATAGGGTGGAGAAGCAAAATGAATACATTCGATATTCACTCCTCTTTTCATTAATAAATAAGCCGCAACTGGAGAATCGATACCACCAGAAAGCATATGCATGGCTTTACCACCCACACCTAATGGGTATCCACCCGCTCCTTTAAATGTATGAGCGAATATATAAGCGGCTTCTTCTCTTATTTCTATAGAAAGTAAGATATCTGGATTATGAACATCGACAGTTAATCCGACGGTGTTTCTTAAAATATGACCCGCGACTAATCTAGTAATTTGATCAGAAATTAATGGGTAAGTTTTATCACTTCTTTTAACTTTTACTTTAAAAGTCTTACCTGTTTCTTGTTTGATAAGCTCTAAAGAGACATTTTTAATATTTTCAATACCACGATCTTTGGCTTTATAGACTAAAGATAAGCCTTGGATTCCACTGACATCTTGAAGTCTTTCAATAACAGGTTCATAAGATTCACCATTTAATGTGACATAGATATGATCATGTCTCATATTGATATCAAGTTTAGGGAAATCTTTTAACGCTCTAATAATGTTCTTATTTAAAGTGCGAATAAAATCTATCTTATTTTTCCCTTTTGTGGAAAGTTCGCCAAAGCGGACCATAATATGATCATAAGTAATCATTAGACGAGCTCCTTATTTATATTTTTGAGGTTAAATATCAAAGCGTTCACATCTTCGATATTATTATCGCTAGAAAAGCTCACTCTTATTGTGTTATGAGCTAATTCATCGCTTTTACCAAGCGCCTTAATAACATAACTGATTGGCTCTTTTTTAGCATGACATGCACTGACCGAGGAAACCATTATTCCTCTAGTGGATAAACTTTCTACAACAACACTAGCTTTTTTAGTTAACGAAGAGAAGTTAACAATATAGGGATTATCAAAACTATTAATCTCATATAAAGAAGGATTTTCTTTTAAATAAGTTAGCAAAACCTCACTAAATTGCTTAATTTTAGCGAAATTATGATCTAAAGAGGAAATAGATAATCTCATCGCTTTCGCTAAAGAAACCGCTAAAGCAACGTCGTTTGTGCCACTTCTAAAATTATTCTCTTGTCCTCCACCAGAAATTAATGGAAGAAGTTCAATTTTCTTTCTTTTAATTAAAGCACCACTACTATTTAAGCCATGTATTTTATGTCCTGAAAAAGAGAACATATCCATCTTTTCATAGGGAAGATTAATCTTACCAATTCCTTGGGTGACATCACTATGAAAAGCAATTAATGGATAATCATTTAATAGGTTAGAGATTTCATTGATATTATTGATACTACCAATTTCATTATTTACAGCCATAATTGACACTAAAATAGTGTCTTTTCTAATGGCGTTTTTTAAATCATTAATATCGATAGCACCATTTTTATTAATCGGTAAATAAGTAACTTCAAAACCAAAATTATCTTCTAATTGTTTAAAAGCTTCTAAAACAGAAGGATGTTCAATAACGGTGGTAATTAAATGCTTCCCTCTATTTTGATATCTTAAAGCATAACCTTTAATGGCGAGATTATTAGCTTCTGTCGCTCCACTAGTAAAAATTAGTTCATCATCATTAACATTTAACAACGATAAAATCTGTTCTCTAGCTTTTGATAAAAGACGAGAAGATTCTTGCCCAGAAATATGAATGGAACTAGGATTAGCAAAATATTGGGTTTTGGTTTTGTTATATGAATCTAATACTTCGGGGTTAACTAGAGTGGTTGCAGCGTTATCTAAATAAATGATTTTATTTGCCACTAGTAGACTCCTCAACGTGCATGCGACGATAAATCGCGTTCGCGTCATGATAAACTTTTAAGAATTCACCTTTAAAGAATGAATCTTCTAACATAGTTAGTTGTTGATGAACATCCGCTTGATGATTACGATCTCTATTCGCATAAACAATCGCTGATTCCGCTAATTGTTGTTCGCGGAATTTATTATCGACTTCGTCAAATAAAGTATTTGCGACACTCTTTAGTTGTTCAACTTTTTCATTCACAAATCTCACATCGATTGGTTGTACTTTTAAGTTGCTATCGATTTCATTTAATAATTCATAACAGGTATCGATTTGTTCTTTATATTTTTCATTAAATGATTCGATGCCGATATCTCTAATAATTCCTTCAGTTTGTTTACAGTGATAATAATAAACAAAGACTAAGCCATAAGCTTCTTCACAACTTGTTCTTAAGGAATCGATATAAGTTTTAAAATCTTTTAAGCCTTTTTCCGCTACATCATAATCCGCTTGAAGGTCATCAAGTTTCTTTCTAAGAATAGAGTATGGTTGTTTAGTTCCTGAATGGATGAAATTATCTAAGGTACGTTTACTTGTGCCCATTTTATTCATATCATCTTTTAAAGCATCAATATGAGACAATTGTTCATCGGACATGATATAAATTCTTTTCACTTCTGGAAGTAAAGAACACACTTTTAAGAATTCTTTTTCAAGTTCAATTGCGGCTTTATAAAGTTTATCCGCGGCTTCTTCAAAGATGACTTTGTCATCAACTTCACTATTGAGTTGATTTCTGGTCTCTTCAATCTCTTGAGAGATTCTATTAATCTCTTCCATAACGCCTGCATATTGAAGATTAATAAGTTTCTTCTTTTGATCTTCGATAGAGCTTAGCCAGCTATCGACACGATGTTTATAGGAAAGATTAAATAATGGGACACCTTTTCTTTCCACGTTATTATATTCGCTATTTAGCTGTTCAATCTTCTCTGGTAAAACAGTTTGAAGCATGATGCATAGATTTGGTAAATGAGATAAGGCTTCTTCTAATGCGGAGATAACTTTAGTAATAACTGGTAATAATTCATTAGCCTCTTCATATTCCGCACTTTCGATATGGTTTTCAAATTCCACAAAAGAAGAATCTAATTTTTCAAATACTTTATTAAAGGAGTTACCAACTAATTCTAAGTCGTTGCTATTGGAATAGAAGATTTGTTTAACACGTCTATAATTCTCTTTGAGTTTTAAGATCGCTTGTCTAGCTTCTTCTTCTGGTTTGACAATTTCATATAATTCACTATCTAATGTGTTAACGGCTTCTTCAAACATCGCGATAGCTTTTTTACCATCATTAATCACGGATTTGATGTTTTTATATTGGTTGGATTTCACTAAGGAATTAAGTTGCTTAATCATGGATTCTGCGAACTTATCATCGTTTTCATAGACTTCTTTAAATTTCTTATTATAAGTATTATATGTTTCAACATATAAAAGATTAGTTCTAGAAACGATTTCTAAATGACGGATATATTGAGAATCTTGGCCCATTAATAAAGCGTCAAAATAGGAAAATTTTCTTTCTAATTCACGAATTTGTTTTTTATAGGAGTTACGGGAGAAAACGAAAACATAAAGTAAGATACCGATCACGGAAAGTAAAGCGATAATACCTAAAACGATAAATACCACTCCTACGGTTTGTATACCTGCAAATATTTTTATCATCTTTCTTTCCTCCTATTGTCTATTTATATCGCCACCTACATTTAATGTAACTGGGCATATGACTATGTAATATTGTATAAGCAATAGCGTGATATTTAAAAGAAAAATCAAAAAAATATTAAATTTATTATAATTTAATGCTAAAACTAGCTTCTTTCTCACTTTATAGATAAAAAAATGTTGACTGAATTTTTCAATTTCTATATATTTATTACTGCATGTAATGCAGCATGTGAATACGGCTTGTCAGACGTTCTCAATGTTAATTAAGTAACCTAAGCTCTAAGGCGAAAATGAGAACACCCGAAGTCAGGGATTCACACCTATTCATTATTTTGCGAAAAAAATAAAGAAAGGAAGGATAGATCATGAGATACACAGGATCAGATTGGAAAAGAAGCCGTCGTCTTGGTTTTTCTACATTAGAAACCGGTAAAGAATTATCCAAACGTCCTTATGGACCTGGACAACACGGTGCTAACCGTAAAAAGAAATTATCTGAATACGGTAAACAATTAGTCGAAAAACAAAAATTAAGACAAATGTATGGCGTCAACGAAAGACAATTCCGTAGATTATTCATGATTGCGTTAGCCAGTAAAGAAGTTACCGGTGTCGCCTTCATGAAATTACTCGAAAGCCGTCTTGATAACTTAGTGTTCCGTATGGGCTTTGCTCGTACCCGTAGAGGCGCGAGACAATTAGTCAACCACGGCCACATCTTAGTGAACGGTAAGAAAGTTGACATCGCTTCATATTTATGCCAAGTCGGAGATGTTATTTCCGTTAAAGAAAGCAGCCAAGATTTAAAAGTTATTAAAGAATCTTTAGAATCAGTCGCCGCGAAATATGCTTGGGTTGAAGTTGATGCCACAAAAATGTGTGGTAAATACGTCCGTGAAGTCGAACGTAAAGAATTACCAGCCGATATTACCGAAAGCCAAATCGTCGAATACTACAACAGAAAACTCTAATATTCGATATCAAAACAAAAAGAAGCCACAATCAGTTGTGGCTTTTTTCGTATTTTCTATTTATTAATAAATAGGATATGGAACTTTTTTAAGTCTATGACTTGGATAATTACTTCTTCCTTCTTTAGCTTCAGGCTTACCGTCCAGCATCACAAGATCTCCAGTAAATCCACAAGTCATATTGTTCACAAAATATGTTCCCACTCCATACATTGAAACAGGAACTTTTAAATCATTCCATTCTTTAATCTTCTCCGCGGAGAAAGAAGAACTAACGGTAATTTTTACATAATCAAAACCGTTTTCATCAAGAGCTTTTCTTAATGCAAAGATTAATTCTTTACAAACACCATGAGGATCAAAGTCACTTGTATCTTTATCATCAAAATAATGATCGATTAATGATTTAGAAGTATCCACTCTCACACCATTAAGTTTTTTACCAAGGTGTTTAGCAAGGATTAAACTATCTCTTACCACATTATTGTGGTAATCAATTAAAGCAGTGACTTTCTCTTCAGGGAAAGTTTTTAAATAAATATCAGCGGCTTTACAAACATCTCCACCACAAATTTGGATTAAAGCATGAGGCATAGTTCCCATACCTTTACCACCATACCAGGCTCCTTGAGCGTCAGTGCTAACTTTACTAATTCCACCAATATAGGTAGCATAACCATCACCCATTTGAGTGTGATAATCATCTTGTCTATCCGCCATTGAGAAAATAGGAACATCACCTATTACTTTCATCACGTTATAGACATTGGTGCAAACACTAGTTCTTCTCGCTAATATACCATCGATGACAGATTCTAAAAAACCAAAGTTTTCATATTTACCAGTGACTTTTAAAACTGGTTCATTAGCTTGGATGATATCCCCGTCATTTAAAGCTTCAATAACTAATTCTTCAGGATGAATAGCAAATGTATGAATTAAAGCAATCGCTTCATCGATACCGCATAATTTAGAATCATCTCTTCTTTGGAACCACTGCATGGTCACGATATGGTTTGGTTCATTCATTTTCACAATCTTATTACTTTTTAAAAAGTAATTCGCAGAATAAAAACCTTCACCAAGGCGCTTATCAAATTGAAACGTTTTATTGGTTAAACGAGAAATTTTCCCCGCATTTTTTAATTCAATCTCTAACATTATTTTTCCTCCATATAGAAGAAATCTCTTCCTATTTCAATATCTTTATCTAATTTCAAAACACCAGTTCCTGGTTCATTAAGTTCTTCACAAGTACAGATGTGTCCATTAAGTAATGTCCCATCCATATTGCCAACTTTAACTATTTCTCCATTAGATAATCTAGTGCCCACTTTTGCGATTACTATTTTTTCATTCGCCATTAAATTATTGTCCTTAGTAATTCCTGAAACATATTCATCACCTAAGGAAGCGGTTATAAAACATTTTTCTTCGTCCAAAGGTATCGCGTCCACAATAGAGGCGACATAAAAACCGGAATGTTTCATCTCTTCTAGTTCTTCTAAACCTCCATTTTTTAAGATGGTATTAATCACAGAAATTAACATCGGGGAAGGAAGAAATATCTTACCTTCATTTTTAATTTTAACGATATCTTTAACATCAAAGATGTTATAACCGATAATTTCTTCGTTATTATAGATGACTTCCACTCTACCTTTTCTTATATGTTTAGTGACTTCTTTTTGATTATCGAAGATGATAATTAAAACATCTCCTATTCCTTTATATGAATAATGAATCGCGTAATCTTTCATAATTATTTCTCCAATATTAAACGGTTGATTTTAATGCCTTCATCACGGAAACTTTTCTCATATTCCGTCATCGTATCAAATTCATCTAAATCAAGATAATTATCGTTTTGGTAAATTAATTTAAATTTTGTTTCGGAAATATTTTCTAAAGTGAAATTAAATAAATCTACATTATCTGTTTTAATGATTAGTCTTCCACCATTTTTCAGTACTCGGTAATAATTCTCTAAATAATATTTCGCTGTTAATCTTCTTTTATGATGTCTTTTCTTTGGCCAAGGGTCAGAGAAATTTAAAAATATTGATTCAATAGAATTATCTTTTATTTCCTTAATTAATATCTCAGCGTTAATAAACATCAGTTTCGCATTATTTATTTCTGATTCGACGAGCTTTTTCGCCGTAAATCCAGAGCAGGTAATATTTCTTTCAACACCGACGAAAAATTTATCTGGAAATTTTTTGGCCATATCGACTAAAAATTGGCCTTTACCAGAACCGATTTCTAGATAATAAGGTTTATTAAAAGATAGAAGTTCTTCTAAAGAAAACATTACTTCGTTATGTTCTTTAATATAAGGTTCAGCCCAAGGTTTATATTTAGTCCTCACGCTTTTCGAGTTCCTTTCCTAAATCTACAATCGCCTTAGCATAAATGCTAAGAGATTTGAATAAGTCGGATTTTCTCACCTGTTCACCTGGGGAGTGCATATTCGAATTCCAGCCGGGGAATTCCATACCAAATGCCACGATATTATTGGCTTCTTTGGCATAAGTTCCACCACCGATAGCTTTTGGTTCACTCTTAAGATCACCAGTTTCATCTTGATAAGCTTTTAATAAAGTCTGCACTAAAACTGATTCTTTTGGATAATGTAATAGTTTACTTTCACCTAAGAAGTTAATAGTAAATGGTTTGCTATGTTCTTTGATATTTCTTTTAATATCTTCGATATCACAAGTATCGACATAACGGAAATTAACAATCATTTCAAATTCTTTTCCGTCAAATTTGATAATGCCAACATTTAATGAGTTATGACCCATTTCATCGGAATTACCAAAGGCATCTAAACCATAACCTTGTAAATTGCTATAGCAAGCATAAAGTTGTAATAAATCTTTATTAGTAAAGTAATTAGCTAGACATTTAATCGCCGCCATACCAGCATTGAAACCATTTTCAGGAGTTGATCCATGGGCGGCTTTTCCCTTAAAGGTGACAATTAATTTATCCTCGTCTCTAATATAATCAACATCATAACGGCCATCATCTAAATAAGTAATGAAGTCAGTGTCATAATCTAAAACGACAACACACTTCTCAATAACGGAGTTACTAGCTTCACCCCCATCGATGGAATATACATGCTTTAAAGTTAGCTTCTTTTTAACCTCAAAATTCACAATTCCTTTTTCCGCAAAAATCAAAGGATATTCCGCATCTGGAGAGAATCCAAAGTCAGGTTGAACCTTCTTTAATTTATTAAAATAATATTCCACGCCAGCGGATCCACTTTCCTCATTTCCACCGACAATAAATCTAATTTGATAATCACCTTGTAAATGATTATCTCTAATGGCTTTCATAGCATAATAAGCGGCAAGTAATGGGCCTTTATCATCAGCCACACCACGACCAGTTAAACGATCGCCATGATCAACCATCTTAAATGGATCTTGATTCCAACCTGTACCAGCAGGAACGACGTCAGCGTGAGCTAAAATGGTAATATTTTTGCCTTCGCCACATAAAATTTCGACAACTTTATTTTCGTAATTAGTAACGGTAAAGCCATCGTTTCTGGCTAACTTTTCGATGAATCCTAAGGCCTTACTAACACCTTTACCAAAAGGATTATTTTTATCAACAGTGCTACCATCAAAAACGGAATTGATAGAGACAAATTTACCTAAGTTTTCTAATAACTCTTGACGGCTATTTAGTGTAATAGTCTCGTAAATCGAGGCTCTTTTTCTTCCTTTTAAGGTTCCATGATATAAAGCTTCGTAATCAGGAAAGGCCTTATCTAAAGGCAGAATTAATAAAGGTGTAATGATAATTGAGGCGGCTAATTCTAATAACCCGTTCCAACTTACTAAAGTCAAAATAAGAGAGAAATAAGTAAATGTTTGTAATTGTTCTTTATTACCCGCCATCACATAGAGCATGGATAAGGTAAGAATAGAATGGAATAAAGTCATAATTCCACAAACAATGATATTAGAAATTAATCTGACGTGAGGTTTTCTAATCTTTCTTAAGATATCAAAAATGATACCAGCTAAGAAACCGAATAGAACACGAGGCAAAACAGAAATAAGAGGATTAACAAAATAAACATCAATTGGAGAATTTGGCATAGTGGCCGCTTTAATTAAAGAGAAAATACCAAAGGCCAAGCCTGAAACCAAACCTTCCTTCCAACCAAACATCCACGCGAATATTAAAACCGCAAGATGAATTGTGGTAATAGAAATACCAACTGCCGGGATACCAATATATCCTACATATGGTACAAATGACATAATAGCAATAACGGCAACAATAAGAGCGTTACGCGCAATAGATTTTACATTTTCGTTTTTCATATTACTTTTCCTCGTTTCTATAGATAATAGAATTTAAACCTTTTAAACATAAATCAGGATCGTATTCAAAATCTTGTTTTAATATATCTTTTAGATAAACACCACTTCCTCCTGATAGGATGTGCTTACATTTATAACCAATTTCTTTTTCGTAGCGGTTAATCGCTCCGTTAATCATATCCGCATGTCCGAATATGACACCGGCGTTAATCGCATCAATCGTGTTCTTGGCTAAAATAGTTTCTGGAACTTTAATCATTATTTCTGGTAATAATGCTGCTCTACTAGTTAAAGAAGATAAACTTAAAGATAAACCAGGCATAATTAAACAGCTAATAAATGATCCACTTTTATCAATTAATAAAATCTTACTAGCGGTTCCTAAATCAGCGATTAATAAGGGGTAGCCATATTTTTCTTTAGCCCCCACCATCACACCGATTAAGTCATTACCAATTTCACTTGGATTATCAACATGAACACTCAATCCAGTTTTAATCCCAGGAGCGATTAATAAGGGCTTGATATTAAAGACTTCTTCTAATGCTCCAATAAAAGGAGAATTTAAAGAAGGAACTACAGAAGAAAAGATGATTCTACTAATATCGCTAGTAGATGTTTTATTTTCTTCTAATGTTCTTTTAATGACGCTTTTAAATTCGTCTTTTGTTTGTTTTTGATTAACTGTAAATGTTAATCTTAGGAATAATTCTTTTTCTTTGAAAAAGCCTACCCCTATTGTCGTGTTACCGACGTCAATACATAAATTCATTTTTACCTCCGCTACAATCCCTAATTGGGTATCGTGCATAAATTAATTAACTGACGACAATATTTACAATCTTGTTTTTAACAACAATGATTTTTCTAATAGTGAGACCCTCGGTGAACTTTCTAACATTTTCAAGTTCTAAGGCTAGTGCTTTCACCTTTTCATCGTCACTATCTTTATCTATCTCTAAAGTGCCACGTAATTTGCCGTTAACGCTAACAGCAATTTTTACACTATTAGATTCAAGTTTAGTCGGATCATAAGTTGGCCAACTTTCATAAGCAATGGTGTTATTATGTCCGAGTTTTTCCCACATCTCCTCACCGATATGAGGGGTAATACAGGAGATTAATTTCACAAATCCTTCCGCATATTTTCTTGGTAATTTACCAATTTTATAGACTTCATTTATGAAGATCATCATTTGTGAAATCGCCGTATTAAAGAAGAGATTTTCATAATCTTCACTGACTTTTTTGACAGTTTGATTATAGATTAGATCAAGTTCAGGAATTTCTTCATCGACGATGAAATCACTTTCCACGATTGCACGGTACACTCTTTCTAAATATCGATGTGCTCCTTCAACCCCTTGATCAGACCAAGGTTTGCTCGCTTCAAGTGGTCCCATGAACATTTCATATAAGCGTAATGTATCCGCACCATAGTCTCGAACAATATCGCTCGGATTAATGACAAATTCTGGATAACGTTTACCCATCTTAATGCCGTTTGCGCCTAAAATCATACCTTGATGAACTAATTTCTTAAATGGCTCATCAAAGGATATATATCCTTTTTTATACAAATATTTGGTCCAGATACGGGAATAGATTAAATGTCCCACCGCGTGTTCTGGCCCACCGATATATAAATCAACTGGTAACCAGTGGTCCGCTAAACGTTTATCGCAGAACGTCTCATTATTGTGTGGATCGACATATCTTAAGAAATACCAGCTACTACCAGCGCTTCCTGGCATTGTGGATGTTTCTCTTTTACCTTTTAGTCCGTTAAATTCATATTCTTTCCACTTAGTGGCGTTTTCAAGTGGAGCTTGTCCATTATGACCTTTATAGTCATCTAATATAGGTAAAACAAGTGGTAATTCTTCATCAGATAAAGGATGAATGGAGCCATCTTCCATATGCACAACAGGAACAGGTTCACCCCAATATCTTTGTCTAGCGAATATCCATTCTCTAAATTTATAATTTATTTTTTGTTCACCAATTCCTTTTTCTTTTAAGAAAGATAACATCTTATCTATCGCATCTTTCTTATTTAATCCGTTTAAGAAACCGGAGTTGATATGTAAACCATCACCCTCGTAAGCTTCTTTAGCAATATTTCCACCTTCAAGGACAGGAATGATTTCTAAATTAAATTTCTTAGCGAAAGCATAATCTCTACTGTCGTGAGCGGGAACCGCCATAATGGCTCCAGTTCCATAAGTAGATAAAACATAATCAGAAATATAAATTGGGATTAATTTATTATTTACGGGATTAATCGCATAACTACCGGTAAATACACCGGTTTTTTCTTTATTTAACGAAGTTCTTTCAAGTTCTGATTTTCTCGAAGAGACTTCAACATAATCTTCAATAGCTTTTCTTTGTTCATCAGTGGTAATCTTTTTCACCAATGGATGTTCAGGCGCTAAAACACAATATGTCGCACCAAAAAGTGTGTCACATCTTGTGGTAAAAACAGTAAATTTTTCATTACTTCTTTCGACTTTAAAATCGACTAATGCACCGATTGATTTACCAATCCAGTTTCTTTGAATTTCTTTCGTGGATTCTGGCCAATCAATACGGTCGAGTCCTTCTAATAATTCTTCCGCAAATTTGGGTTGGTCGATGACCCACTGTTTTAAATTCTTACGAATAACAGGATAACCGCCTCTTTCACTTTTACCATCGATGACTTCGTCATTTGATAAAACAGTACCAAGTTCTTCGCACCAATTCACAGGCATATCGATATATTTGGCATAACCATCGATAAATAAACCTTTAAAAATCCACTGCGTCCATTTATAGAAATTTGGATCACTTGTGGAAATCATCTTATCCCAATCATAATCAAAACCCAGTTCTTTTAATTGGTGAGTAAATGTTTCTATGTTAGTTTGGGTAAATCCTTCAGGATGATGACCAGTTTGAATCGCGTATTGTTCCGCGGGTAAACCAAAAGAATCATATCCCATGGGGTGAAGGACATTATATCCTTGCATCCTTTTCATACGGGAAACGATATCAGTGGCGGTATACCCTTCTGGGTGACCAGCATGAAGTCCCACTCCAGAAGGATATGGAAACATATCTAAAGCATAAAATTTTGGTTTTGAAAAATCCCAAACATCAGTTTTAAATGTTTGATGATCATTCCAATATTTTTGCCATTTCTTTTCTATTTTTGAATAATCGTAACCCATATAGTCACCTCAAAAACTTTCTATTTACGAGAAATAAGTTCCTTATAAACACCGAGATAATTCTTCGCGCTTCTTCTCCAGGAATTATCGGTTTTCATCGCATTAACTTTTAATTTTTTAATTAAAGCTTTATTAAACCATGTGTCATAAGCATAGACACAAGTATATTTCATATCATCTGGATGATAATTATCAAAACCAAATCCATTAGAAGTCTTTTCATTAGAACTATCAAAATTAATAACGGAATCTTTTAATCCACCGGTTCTTCTTACAATGGGCAATGTTCCATATCTTTGAGCAATCATTTGCCCTAAACCACATGGTTCAAATAATGAAGGCATCATAAAGAAGTCACTAGCGGCATAAATACGATGTGCTAATGCGTCGTTATAACCGATATAAATAGCGATATTATCAGGATATTTAGCTCTTAATCTTTCCAGTTCCATCTCATATTGTCTTTCTCCACTGCCAAGGACGACAATATTACATCCTCTTAAAGCTAATTCTTCAATCGCTGGGAACATGATATCTAAACCTTTTTGCCAGGTTAACCTGGAAACGACGGAATATAAAGGTCTATCAAAATCTTTAATATGTAATTCTTCTAGTAGCTTATCATGATTAATCTTCTTTTTAGCGATTAAATCTTTATAGGTATAGTTTTCCACTAAATAGGGATCGTTTTCCGGATTAAATTCTAAATAATCGATACCGTTAAGAATGCCACAGAAATCCCATTCTCTAAGTCTTAAGACACCATCTAGATGCATACCACCTTGTGGAGTTAATAATTCTTCATGATGGTTTGGAGAAACTGTGGTGATTTTATCTGCATAAACAATACCGGCTTTTAAAGTAGATACTTTATCATCTAATCTCACTTGTCCATCATCATATAATGATTCGCTTAAATTATATAAATTTGGTAAGGCGTCTCTATCAAGCATGCCTTGGAAAGCGGGGTTATGAATGGTCATCACCGTATGAGTTTTAGAAAATTTTTCTTTAAATCCATCCACTTCACGAATAAGACAAGGAATCATACCAGGTTGCCAGTCATGGACATGGATGATATCTGGGGCTTTTTTCATTCTAAATAAAAACTCAGTAGCCGCTAAAGAGAAGAAGGCAAATCTTTCTCCATCGTCACCATCCCCGTAAATACGGGAACGATCAAAATACCAATGTTCGATGAAGTAATAGGTAATGCCATCTGTATATGTTAAATAAACTTTTACTTCTTGATATCTCCAAGACATATTGATGGAGAATGAATCGTAAAGTTTAACTGGACTTTTAATCGTGTCTTTAACAGTTTGATAGAAAGGAAGAATGACCATCACTTCCTCGCCCATCACTGTTAACTCTTTTGATAAAGAATAAACGACATCGGCTAAACCACCGGTTTTACAAAATGGTCTAGCTTCGCTAGCAATCATGGCGATCTTCATTAGATAATATCTCCTTGTTTAATGACAAGAATTTTATCTTTAGTTCCAGAAAGTTCCTTCACTTCTTTCACTTTGACATTTTTATCAGTTAAAACATATTCAAGATGAGCATCTTTACCAACATATGTTTGAGTGAATAATAAACAGTTTTTAATAACCGCTCCTTCTTCGATAGTAACATCACGGGAGATGATAGAATTTTCCACTTGTCCTTTGATAATTGCTCCATTAGCGATAAAGGAATTTTTCACTTTCGCATGTTCACCATATAAAGCTGGTGGAGTGTTATGAGTGGTTGTATAAATTGGCCAATCATCTAAGAATAATTTTTGTCTATTTTCATAAGACAACAATTCAAATGATTTATTAACATAATCCATGCTGGATAAGATTGGAACAACATATCCATCATATTCAAACGCGTGAACCGCAATACGATGATGATTAATCGCATAAGAAACCATCCTTCTAAATCCATATAAGGAAGAAACTTTATGGCTTAAAGCGATAATCTTATCGAAAGCACTTCTAGAGAAAATAAACGTTTCTAAAGAAATATTTTGTTTTTCTTCTTCTCCAACATTAGCTTTGCTATGGGTGATAACATGGTTTTTCGCGATTTCTAAGGTGTCGCAGTTTAAATATTCTTTTTTGCCGTGTTTAATTTTCGTATATAAGCAGGTAATTTCCGCACCATTTTCTTCATGGAATTCAATCATTTTTCTAAAATCAAATGACATTAAGAAGAAACTAGGAGCGAGGATAATATAATCTGGATTAGTATCTTCGATAATTGAATAATGTGATTCAATATTCGCAATATCAGTGTTAAATTTTGGGGTATCGATATATTTCTCGTTCACACAGATTCTTAAGAATCCAGTTCTCGTGTTGTTGATCCAAACATTACCTTGTTGAGTATGGTTTAAAACCGCAGAGGTATTGGATTCGGTGAGAATGACAATTCTATCAATTCCGGAGTTAGAGAAATTACTTAAAGTAAAGTCCATTAGTCCATATCTAGATAAGAATGACAAAGCACCTAAAGGACGAGTTTTGGTTAATTGTCCTAAGCTAGGAGTGTCATGTAAATTACAAATACCTAAAATCTTTGCCATAATTATTTTCCTCCTCTAGCGATAAGGACAATCTTGTCGCTATTAAGATTAATTTCTTCTTTTGGTTTGATAATTGAATAAGGAGCGATAATCGCATTATGCACTTTTGCGCCTTGGCTGACGCGCGCGCCTTTCATAATAACGCAGCGTGTGCAAACCGCGTCTTCTTCAATAATCGCATCAGAGGAAATAACGCATGATTCCACATGACCTAAAATAACCGAACCTTGATTAGCTACGGATTTAGTAACTGAACCAGAGGGACCAATATATTGAGGGACACTATAAGTGTCTTCGGTATAAATTCTCGTTTCACGATCAGATTCATATAAATTGAGCATCTCATCGTTAGAAGCGATATCCATATTGGCTTGGTGTAAAGAGGCTAATGTTCCAACATCTCTCCAATAGCCTTTATAACGATAAGCTTGAAGCTTCAAACCATCGTTAAGCATCTTTGGAATGATATTGTTACCAAAGTCATGTTCTGATTTTGGATCTTTAGCGTCTTCCACTAAATATTTTCTTAATATTTTCCAGGAGAAAACATAAACACCCATAGAAGCTAGATTGCTCTTTGGTTGCTTTGGTTTTTCTTGGAATTCAACGATACGGTCTTCCTTATCCACCGCCATAATACCGAAACGAGAAGCTTCTTTTGGATCAACTTCAATAACCGAAATTGTCGCGTCCGCGTTGGTGTCGATATGTAAATCGACCATATCGTTATATAAGGTTTTATAGATGTGGTCACCAGAAAGAATTAAGACGTAATCTGGTTCATTTTCATCTAAGAAATCTAAGTTTTGAGTAATAGCATCAGCGGTACCTTTATACCAGTTCGCACCTTCCTCAGTTTGTCTTGGGGCTAAAGATGTTAATAATGAGTGAACACCGTTAAGACCCCATTTCTCACCGTTGCCCACATAAGCATCTAAATCAGTAGATTCATACTGAGTCAAGACACCGATTGTATTGATTCCACTATTAGCGCAGTTACTAAGAGGGAAATCAATGATACGATACTTAGCGGCGAAAGAAACGGCAGGTTTAGCAGTCTTTTTAGTTAAAGCTTCTAAACGAGTGCCTTTACCACCAGCTAAGATCATCGCTACTACTTTATTTGGCATAGTTTTTTCTCCTTACGCTCGTAAATTATAGCACGCACACGCATATAAATTAATTAGAAAAAACTTTTTTTAAAATTTATTAAGACATATCATATTATTTGTATGAAAGTTAGGGTTTCTATTTTCCGTACTTTGTGGGCATTAATTGTTGTTTCCTTAATTGCCGCAGCGCTTTTATTTTCCATTTCTTTCAATTTGTTCTTATTCACCTTCCCATATGATTGGAGACAATATCTCATTATTGGTATATGGGTTTTAAGTACCGTTGGTCTATTTTTAGTGACTTTCTTATTCTCATATTACGAAGTCTTTAAGAAATATGTTGTCGTCCATAGAGGTAATAAAAAATTGATCTATTACTATAGTGATGTAGTTTATATTAACGAAGCTTTATCCGAAAAGAAAAAGACCGTGACTTTCTATACAAGACAAGGTCATGTCCGCTATTTGATGTTTGATTCAAAAGGTATTTTATATAAAACCATGATTCAAAATTGTAAGGAAAGACTTACAAAAGAAGAATTTGAAAGAAGATATCCGAAGGTTAAATTCTAAAATTGTTAAATGAAGATGAAGTTATCGATTAGAAAAGATAACTTTTCTTTTAAAAATTATTTTTCTTAATAATTATTGCAACACCTCGCGCCTTGTGGTAAGATTTCAAAAGTGATTTAGGAGGGCTACGATATGTCAAGAGTATGTCCATTAACAGGAAAAGGACCAGTCAGCGGTAATAATCGTTCTCACTCATTAAGAGCGACACGCCGTAGATGGAACACAAATCTCCAAACCAGAACATTAATTGTTGATGGTAAAGAAGTTCGCGTTCGCATGTCCACCCGTGCCTATCGCAGTCTCAATAAACAATATAAAGAGAGATAGGAACATATTTCCTGAAAATAAAAAAGCGATTAAGTTCGCTTTTTATTTTTGTTTATAACACCATCAGTAGGAATATCAATAAGATATTAGATACCATAAGAATGAATGTCATTATCCATTCTGAGAAAGCATAAACAATATATTTTGGTCTAACATATATTTCTTCACCTTTTTCATTAGTAGCGGTAATCATTTTTATCTTTAAAGATAAACGTGGATTCATCACTAAAACAAAACAGAATAAAGCAAAAGTTAATGCGACGATCATCATCACTAAAGAAGTAACCTCTTTAAAATCTTGATACTCTTTTAAGGCCGTTAAGCCGATTGAGGCTGGTGTCATAAAAGCGGATACAAATAAAATAACCGAACACACTAAATGAGATTTTAATAATTTTAAAGGTACAAAATTAATTAAACAGACACTGATAGTTAAGATAATACCGGTTATTAATACCACAAATAACATCCCATTATTATTTTTATAAGTTGGGACCATCGCATATAAAGCTAATGAAAATAATAAAGATAGAGTTAAACAAATATTGCCTAAGATATTATCGGTAAATTTGCTTTCGTAATTAAATTCGTAAGGAAAATGATTTCTAATGTCGTAATTTTCTTTAAATCTATATTTATAATTGCGAATTGAAAAAATGATATAGGCTAAAAAGAAAACTAAAGATGTAATACCTAAAGCAAGAAACCAACCAAACATTATTCTTTAAGTCCTTTAATTCTTTCTTCTAAATCTTCGTGGCCGAATAGATAACTACCCGCAACTAAGATATCGACGCCTGCTCTTTTACATAGTTTCGCGGTTTCATAATTAATTCCACCATCAACTTCCACTAAGCAATTATATTTATTTTGATCAATGACAGTTCTTAAATATGTGATTTTATCTAAGGCATCACTAATAAATGATTGTCCACCAAAACCAGGTTCAACAGACATCACTAAAACTAAATCTAATTCTTTTAATAAGCCATCCAATACCTTCACATCGGTATTAGGTTTAATAGAAATACCAGCTTTACCATTAAAAGAATGGATGATTCTAATGACATCTAATATTTCTTTTTCACTTTTACAAGCTTCGTAATGGAAGGTTAATATGTTAGCCCCCGCTTTCATGAAATCTGCCGCGTATTTAAGTGGATCAGAAATCATAATATGAACATCATTAACCATCTTATGAGATTTGCTAATACATTTTAAAACAGGAATACCAAAGGAGATATTAGGAACAAAATGTCCATCCATCACATCGAAATGTAAATATTCCGCTCCCGCTTTTTCAACAGCTAAAATATCACGCTTTAAATAATTAAAATCAGCGCTCAATATTGAGGGGGCAACAATTACTTTTTTCATCTTTCAAATCTCCTTAATTTATAGATACTTTCTTCTGATAATTTTAAATAACAATCATAAGCAATTTTTGGATATAATCCTTGTTCAATTCTTTCCTTAACTGCACATTTATTCTCGGTAATATGTAAACAGTTAGAATAGTAACATTTGGTGAAAAATTCGCTAAAACCTGGGTAAAACTCCGCTAATTCTTCTTTATAAAGGTTTAATTCTAATGATGAGAATCCCGGAGTATCAGCAATATAACCACCTTCGTATGGAAGCAATATTACTTCCTTAGTTTGGTGCTTTCCTCTTCCTAAAGCTTTTGAATATTCTCCAACCTTTCTTTCAAAGTCCTTATCAATCGCATTAATAAGGGAGGATTTACCCACACCACTTTGACCAATTAAACAACTAATATGGTTAGAGAATAATTCTCTCACTTCTTTTAAACCTTCTTTAGTTTTATTAGAAACAACATATACTTCAATATCGATGGCTTTAAAGGTTTCTTTTATCTCACTAATAAGCTTTAAATCATCTTGTTTATCAACCTTAGTAAGAATAATTTTTGCTTTGATATTATTCATGTTTGCATAGGTTAAATATTTAAAGGCTAATAAGTAGGAGAATTCTGGTTCTTTAAGTGATTCAATAATTAACATTTGATCGATATTAGCAATCGGTGGTCTTTTAAGTTCCGAAGTACGATTATAAACAGTATTAATAATCAAATTGTTACTATCTATTTCTACTTCATCTCCCACTAATGGTTTAATACCTCTATTTCTAAATAGTCCTCTTGCGGGTGCGTTATAAATTACTCCATCGACATTAATGGAATAGATACCACAACTCAAAGATACTATTCTTCCGCGCATTATTTAAATCCAAATATTCTTGAGAATATTCCTTTCTTTTCTTTAAAGGCGTTGGGATTATTTTTTAAATCGATTAAATCGTTATATAATTCATCAGCATTTTGATATCTTTCTTTTAAATTTTTCTTCACGCATTTAAAGATGATATGTTCCACTTCTTTTGGACAATTTGGTAAATATATCTTAGGACTTGGAAATCTTTCTTTAATATGGGCGACAGCAATATCAACTGCTTTCTCTTTATTAAACGGAACATGTCCCGTAATTAATTCATAGAATGTGACACCCGCAGAATAGATATCAGATTGAGCGGTTGCACTTTTTCCGGCAGTAATTTCTGGAGCCATATAATGGACAGAACCAACGATTTCTGATTCAACATCATGATTTTCTTTTTTTTGTTCGGATTGAGCAATACCAAAATCGCCAAGTTTAATAGTGCCATCGCCCATCACATATAAGTTATCTGGTTTCACGTCACGATGGACGATCCCGTGCTTATGAGCGTATGATAACGCGGACGCTAATTGAATCATGTAATCCATGGCTTCTTCAATAGGAAGCGATGATCTAAAATCTAAAACTTCTTTTAAGTTTTGGCCTTTGATATATTCGTTAGCGATATAAGGAACTCCATCCACTGTTCCATGGTTAAAGACTTTCACAATATTTGGATGATTTAAAGAGGCCGCAATTGTGGCTTCATTTTTAAAACGTACTAGATTTACAGGGTTATTCATGACATCTTCACGAATTAATTTAATCGCTACTGTACGGCGATTTATCATATCGTTAGCTTCATAAACTTCCGCCATACCACCATGACCAATACGCGCAGTGATACGATATCTAGAATCAATTAAAGAACCGATTTTTAAAGGCATTATTCATTCGCCTCCCACATCGCAACTGCAATGTTGTCTGAACCACCATTTGCGTTCGCTAATGAAATTAATTCATTAACTTTTTGGTCTAATGAATCGCTACCCCTAAGAATAGATAATAAATCTTTATCGGGAACGTTATTATATAAACCATCACTGCACACTAAGATGGTATCACCCAAATATGGGTAAACTTTGATATCTAAATCTAAGCTTGGATAAATGCCTAAAGCATTCATCAAGACGTGTCTTTTGGGGTGAGTGGCAATTTCTTCTTTTTTAATTTCACCAATTCTATATAAATATTGGACATAAGTTTGATCTTCAGTGATTTGATTTAAAGATCTGGCTCTAAATGAATAGGCTCTAGAATCACCGACTTGGGCCACTACCATATAATCGTTAACGATCAAAACAGCCGTTAAAGTCGTACCCATACCGTTATAATTTGGATTGTTAAAAGCTTGCTTAAAAATTGCAGAATTAGCTTTTCTAATGGTGTTAGCCATCCAACGTTTAGCTAAGAATTTAGTTTGGAAGCGATCTTTTTCGTTAAAAGCACTACTTAAAATATCGATAGCTAAAGTCGAAGCTAAATCACCTTTATTAGCTCCACCCATACCATCGCATACCACTAAGAGAATATTACCTCTTGTGTTAGTTAAAGCAGTCACGCGGTCTTCGTTATTAACTCTAATTTTTCCAGTGTCAGTTTTTGCGGCGTAACGGCCGTATAAATATTTCTTATTCGCCATATTTATTGGCCCTCACTTTTCGCTTTTAATTGTCCACAAGCAGCATCGATGTCGCTACCGAATTCTTTTCTAATTGTCGCCGTCACTCCACCTTTGGTGAGATAATCCAAAAAGGCGTGAACACGGTTATTACTACTTCTTTTGTAATTGTTTTTATTGGTTTCGTTATAGGGAATGAGATTTACATATCCTTTAGTGCCTTTAATTAAATTAATTAATTGAGTGGCATCTTCCTTATTATCATTAACTCCTTCTAAAAGAAGGTATTCATAAGTTACTCTTCTACCCGCGATTTCTTCATATTCTTTAACCGCTGGCATAAGAACTTCTAATGGATAAGCTTTGTTGATTTTCATTAGTTTATTTCTAAGTTCATTATTTGGAGCGTGTAACGATATCGCTAAATTAGTTTGTAATCCTTCTCTAGCATATTTTTTAATTCCTTCAATTAATCCACAAGTGGATACGGTGATATGTCTTGCTCCAATGGCTAAACCTTTTTGAGCGTTAATGATACGGATAAAATCCATGACGTTATCATAATTATCAAACGGCTCTCCTGTACCCATGACCACGACATGTGTGGCGTGCATGCCTTTGCCCTCTTCGCGCAAGAGGTCATTTATGACCATGACTTGTCCCACCATTTCTTCAGGTTTTAGATTTCTTTGCTTACCTAATATGCCAGAGGAACAGAAAGAACACGCCATATTACATCCAACTTGTGAGGATACACATACCGCGCACCCATAATCATAACGCATAAGGACACATTCCACTTTCATGTGGTCTTCAAGTTCTAATAATAATTTGATAGTCCCATCTTTACTCACTTGTTTAGTGAATATTTTTGGAAGATCTAAACAATATTTTTCTTTAAGAACTTCTCTAAATTTAATGGAGATGTCTGTCATTTCATCAAAACTTCTCGCATTCTTTTCATAAAGCCATGTATAAAGTTGGATAGCTCTATAGGTTTTTTGACCTTCACTAACCATTAATTGTTTTAACTTTTCTAGTTCCATTCCGAAAAGATTAATCATTACTTTCTCCCTTTTTCAAAATGGCGAAATAGAACATATTTTTATATTTATCAAATGGCAGCATTTGTTTTTCTCTTACTATAGTAAAGTTTGGATTTTCCTTGAGGAAAGCATGAATTACACCACGTGTTTCATTTTTACTAACTGTCGGTAGATAATAGATTAAATAACCACCATCTTCGATTTGATCTTTAGCTTCGTTAATCGCTTCTTTTTCTTCTTTAATGATTTCATCTAAATCTTCACTGTTAATATTCAAGAAATAATCAGGAGTTTCACTTAATCCCCTGAAATATGTATTTCTTGGGCATAAGAAGAAATAATGAACAGGTTTAGAAATACAAGTCACGATACCTGTATAGCTAACTTCATAGGTGGAAATATTTAACATGCCTAATTCTTGAATTTCTTTTTTGACTTCAAAGAAGTTCTTTTGGCTACCACATAAATAATCCATCTTAAAGGAATTACCTAATACGCAATATAATTCAGTTAATAATTTATTGCTTGATCCAGCATATGCCGCGATACCTCTAATCGGATCAATTTCAATACTATTGACCAAGAGTTTATAACCAGCATCAATATCAAAAGCGTCGCCGTTTTTAACCGCTAATAATTTTTTGATATTTTCTTTTCCATCATAAATGGCTAATGAATCACCAAATGGTTGAAGATTATTATATTTTTTAAAGAATTCTTCGCCATCAATAGTGTTATTATTAATTCTTAGCACTTGTTTATCTTTATGGTAAACACTTCTAAATAATTTCTTAGCAATAAAAGCATCGAAATTCTTCGACCACATTTCCACTAACCAAAGTGGTAAGTTATAGCGAAGGTGATAATAATTAGGAGTGTCTTCTTTAATATCGTTAGGGATTAATTTCTTTGGATCATTAAGCCCTTCGATGAATGAAGTTACATCATCTAATTCGCTTTCTTTACAAACATATTCGTTAAGTTTTTTAACATCATATCTTTTTGAAAACAAACGATTAGCTAATGCTAAAGAAATTAAAAGAATTTGTTTTTGATTAGCGTCAGGATATTTTCTTTTAATAATTTCTTCAAAGACATAATAATGTCTTAAAACACATCCACAAGTGGATGTTAATTCATTTATAAAAGCCGAATCCCCCATTTTATTAGCTTTCTTCAAAGAAGATTTAACCGCTAAATTAAAACGAATTTTATTATCAAAAATCTTATTTAATGTTTCAAAAGCAATTTCAAAATTTCTCATATTTATTTGATACCTTCAAAGATATCACCTGTGTAGATTTGGTCTTCTTCTTCGCCCTCTTCGAGGTCTTCTGGATATTCATCATCGATAGAAACTAAATTCTCATCGCTTAACCAACGTGGATAACTTTCATTAATCTTTTCGTATCTATCATCTTGGGAATAATAATAAAATTCCACAGCCACATTAATCGCCACATCACCGATGCCGTGTAACATAAGTTCTGACATCTGATCTTGCAAAACAGAAACTTTCTTTGGAGCATTAACATGAATCAAAATATTCCAAGAAGTTTGTTCTGTGCCTTTATGAAAAACCATTGTTTGTGGCGCTAAAAAGATGACATCATCTTCACTGACTTCATATAATTTGGCCACTAATGGGGTTAATTCTCTTGATAAATTACCAACGACGAATTGGTCTAAACCGTAAATTGTAATAGTAATCATTGTATAGTCCTCGAGTGATATTATAATACAAGACTATACATTTTTAATATTAAAAATTGTATGGATCTATATTTATAGTTAAATGAACTTGACTCTTATTCGCATAAATAGAGACTACTTTTTTAAATATCTCTTTCGCTAATTTGTAATCTTTAAATTTCACTAATGCAGTTCTTAGATAATTATTTCCTTCATATGGGACATAAGGAATAGTTGGCCCAAGCACTAATCCTTTGTCATTAAATTCTTGATTCAACATGTCGATTAAATAAACCATATTTTTTACCACATTATCTTCAACTTTTCCCGCAAGAGTAATGCTCGCTAAAAAGGAATAAGGAGGGTAGTTTTGAATACGTCTATATTCCATCTCTTTACGATAGAATAGTTCATAGTTTTGACGGGCTGCCATTGTGATAGCGTAGTTATTCGGCATGTAGGTTTGAATTATAGCGATTCCACTTTTATCTTTTCTGCCGCTTCTACCGACAGCTTGAGTAATGAGTTGGAAGGCTCTTTCGTTAGATCTATAGGATGGCATCGATAATCCAATATCAGCTAAAACAATGCCCACTAGAGTAACATCTGGGAAGTCATGACCCTTTGCAATCATCTGTGTTCCAATAAGAATATCAGCCTTCTTTTGACGAAAATCCTCGATAATTGAAGGGATTTTGGCTCTTATCTTTGCGGAATCGCTATCTAGACGAAGAGTTCTGGCTTCAGGAAATAATCTATTCACTTCTTCTTCGATTCTTTCTGTACCAAATCCGGTCTTCATAATGTAATTACTTCCACATTCCGGACAAGTTTCAGGCATCTTACAAACATAATCACAGTGATGGCATTTAAGCATATTATCACTCTTATGATAGGTTAAAGCGATATCGCATGTTGGACACTTAAAAATATGCCCACATTTACGACAGGAAACACTTGTAGAAAAGCCTCTTCTATTAATTAATAAAATAGCTTGTTCATGTCTATCAAGAACATTTTTAATTGCTTCTCTTAATCTAATTGAGAAGATATATGATTCTCTATCGATATTGTGATAATCCGCTAGATTAACAATTGTGGTTTTTGGAAGCTGTTTATTATTAACTCGATTTGTTAAAAGTAAGAGATGATAAACACCCTTTTGGGCTCTCGCTCTAGATTCTAAAGATGGAGTGGCACTGCCCAAAATAACTTTTGCTTTATGCATTTTTCCACGCATTATAGCCACTTCCCGAGCGTGATAGAAAGGCACAACATCTTGTTTATAAGATTCAACATGTTCTTCATCTAATATAATTAGACCAATATTCTTTAATGGGGCGAAGATAGCACTTCTAGCACCGACGACAATATGACAATCACCTTTTGCTATCTTACGATATTCATCGTATTTCTCCGCTGGTGTTAGTTCACTATGAAGGATGGCGACATCACCTTTAAATCTTCTTAGATAATATTCCATCATCATCGGAGTTAAGGCAATTTCTGGAACTAACATCAAAACGGTTTTACCTTGTTTTAAAACTTGTTCAGATAAAGTTAGATAAACTTCAGTTTTACCACTACCGGTAACACCTTCTAATAAATAAACTTCATCTTTAGATTCATTAAATTCTTCCACCACGCTTTTTTGTTCATAAGTTAATTCAGGTGGGGTTTTATATTCATAATTAGGAACTTTTAAACGACGTTTTTCTTCTTTAATTATTTCAACACGCTGATATTCAATTAATTTATCTAAGATAGATTTTGATTTAATTTCTTTTTTAAGAACTTTATCAACTGAAGATATTAATCTTAATAATTCAATTTGTTTATCAGTTAAACCGTCTTCATTATCATTAACTATTCTCACATATTGATCATAAGCAATCTTGGGCGCTTTTAAGGACGATTTTCTTGGAGATAAAGAAGGTGGAAGCATCGACTGCAAAACACTAATTTTAGGAGCGACATAATATTCCGAAACCTTATCTGCTAGTTCTAAAAGATCTCCACTTAATAAAGGAGATTCATCAATCACATCGATAATCTCTTCAATATTAAAACCCATCTCTTCTTGGATATCTTTGATATCTTTATTAGTTTCATAACATTTAGTAACATAGCCTACTAGTTCACGATTATTGAAATTTAAAAGAACACGAAAGCCAACATCGAGTTTCTTTTTTCCTTTATAAAAATAAGAAAAAGGACGGTCCAGTGAATAATTTGCGTATTCGATTAATACTTCCACAATTTTCATTATTCAACTACCGTCTATCTTTTCTTTAACTTCGCTTTGATGAGATCAACAATCTCTTGAGCGGCATTAGTGATTTTATCATTGATCACAATGTGATCGTAATTATCAGTCATCGTCATCTCTTTAAGACCTTTTTGAAGTCTTTCTTGAATCACTTCTTCTGATTCAGTTTGTCTTTTTCTAATTCGGTTTTCTAAGGCCTTGAAAGATGGTGGCATTAAGAAGATGGATATTACTCGATCATCTTTGACGCTTTCCATAACTTGTCTAGCACCATTGATTTCGATTTCTAAGAAAACGTTTTTTCCTTGGTTTCTTAATTCTTCCACTCGATCTTTTGGAGTGCCATATTTATGACCTACAAAGTTTGCCCATTCTAAGAAATTACCGGCTTTGATATTCTTTTCAAATTCTTCATCGCTAACAAAATAATAATCTTTTCCATCAACTTCACGATCACGCTTTTCACGTGTTGTCATAGAGATTGAATAGACGAGGTTAAGCTTGTTGTCTTTCATGATTTCTTGTCTGACACAGTTCTTACCTACGCCTGATGGTCCACTTAAAATAATGAGCAATCCTTTTTTCATTTGGTAGAATTATAAATAAATATTTATATATAGGTCAAGCATTTATGTTAAAATAGGACCATGAATAACCTCAAGTTTTCAAGTGAAGATTTAAAGAAGATAGTTTCGATTATATCGGAAAAAATCATGTATAGTCATATTGCGAATATCACCCTAATTAATTCGCAAGATTTATTCATTTCATTCTCTTCTTATCGAAAAGAAAAGCTATTAATTTCGTTAAATCCAAGTCATCCATTTATCTGTTTGATACCAATTAATAACCCATGCGGAACTAAGGTTGGTGCTCTTTCAGATATCTTAAGAAAAGAAGTAAAAGATGGTTTAGTTGTAGCTTTAGAAACTATCAATAGTGATCGAGTGGTTTCTTTAACATATAAGCACACGAATGAACATTATGATAAAGAAATTAGAAAACTTATTTTTGAATTAATTCCACATCGTCCAAATCTTATCCTTTTAGGAGAAGATGATACTATAATTGCCGCTACTCATTACACTGATTTATCCTCGCCTCATAAAATCATTAAAGGTTTTAAATATGAGCCGTTAGAAAATAAAAATACAATTATGGAATCAGATTTTAACTATGACTCTTTTGTTAAAGAGGCGGAAGAATATTATTCTGTAGCGGTTAATAAAAGATTAGAAGAAAGATATAAACCAGTCTATAACCATATCAAATCACGTATTAAAAACCTGAATCACAAAATCGATATCTTAAATAAAGACATCGAAACCGCTCATAAATATTTAAATTACAAAGATCATGGAACCATGCTTCTCACATTTTTAAATGATGAAGAAGAATTAAATAATTATTTAAAAGAAAACGAAATTGATTGTTATGATCCTAATTTAAGTATCAGCAAAAATGCCGAAAAGTGTTTCACTAAATATAAAAAAGCGAAACGAACTATAGAAATGGGCCAAATCGAAATAGATAAAACGCTTGATACAATAGATAACCTCAAATTATCATTAGCCCAAACTAAATTTATGTCTGAGGAAGATATTGAAGAATTAGCGAATCTATTATTCCCACATAAATTTAAATTAAATAATAAAAAGAAAATCGAAGCAAAACCTGGTGAAATCACAGTGAATAATATCAAGATTTCCTATGGAAAAAACGCTAAACAAAATGATTATTTAACTTTCAAAAAAGCTAATAAAACTGATTGGTTTTTTCATGTTAAAGATAAACATGGAAGTCATGTGATTATCCATCACCCTAGTCCAGATAATCTAACCCAATTAGTGGCTTCAGAGATTGCGCTTATATTAAGCGACTTAGATTGTGGTGAGGTCCAATATACCCAGATTAAAAATGTGAAAAAAGGAAGTTTTCTTGGCCAAGCCATCTTAACTTCCTATAACACTTATAATATAAATAAAATTAGACCAGAAACTAAAAAATTACTTTAAAGTTTCTTTAATAAGAAAATCTTCACCTTTAATCGCCTCAGAAGTTGATAAACCTGGGAATTTTTGTTGTCTTAATATTTCATAAGATATTATCGCTACACAGTTAGAGAGATTAAGGCTTCTGGCTTCCGGAACCATCGGCAGTCTCATGGTTCTATCTTGATGTTCTCTTAAGATATCATGAGGAATACCAGTAGATTCTCTTCCAAACATCACATAGATATCTTTTATTTGATCAGATAAATCAAATTCTGAATAAACTTTATCGGAATAACGGGTAACGTAATAAATATTGTCATTTTTATGTTTTTTATTAAAAGCCTCGTAATCTTCATAATAAAACATCTTTAAATCATCAATATAATCCATACCGACGCGTTTAAGATCTTTAGAATCTATAGAAAATGTTAAAGGCCCAATAATATGTAAAACCGCGTGGATAGCCACGCAGGTTCTCATAATATTTCCCGTATTCTGGGGTTTTTCCGGTCTATATAAAACGATATTAATCATTAATAACCGCGCGCTTTTCTTTCCGCGACAACCTTCGGTTGAATGTTTCTCTTATAAGAGGCTAAACATTCTTTAATAACTTTAATTGCTTCTTCTCTACCGTATACTTGATCAACCGCGGTTGATTTTCCTTCAAGAGATTTATAAACAGTAAAGAAGTGTTTAATTTCCGCCATAACATGTTCAGGGATATCATGGATATCTTTGAAATCTTTATAGAAAGGATCATCATTACAAACGGCGATAATTTTTTCATCTGGTAAGCCGTTATCAGTCATAATGAGAACACCAATAGGAGAACATCTTACAAAAGACATTGGTAGGATTGATTCGCTACATAAAACTAAAACATCTAACGGGTCATAGTCACGAGCAAAAGTTCTAGGAATAAATCCATAGTTTTGTGGATATATGGTAGAAGTAAATAAAACACGGTCGAGAATTAAATGGCCAGTTTCTTTATCTAATTCATATTTATTTTTGCTACCTTTAGAGATTTCAATTAATGATAAAAATTCTTCAGGGGTAATTCTAGTGGGTTTAACATCATGCCAGCAATGCATACATTTGCCTCCTAATCATATATACTTTATCACAAAAGAGTTTCGTATTTCATTACGAAATTATGTTATACTCAAACCATGAAAAAAATATTTCTACCTTTGTTAATAGTAGCCCTACTTCCATCCTTATCCGCTTGTAAAGATGAGGCTCACGGAATAGTAGCGATCAAATCTTTTAATAAAAGTTTTCAGTTCATTGAATTAGATAGAGAACAATTTGTCAATCTAGTGGAATCCGGACAAGAATTTTTATTTGAGTTTTATAGTTCAACATGTGGACATTGTGAAGATTTAGAACCTCTTTTAGAAAAATATTCTTCTTCCACAGGCAATATCATCTACCGTATAGAAGCGAGTAAAGTATTAGGTAGTGAAGAACTAGAAGATTTAACCAAAAAATATACTGGTGTTTTTATAGATAATTATGTCCCTCATGTCTCATTTGTGAAAGACAAGACATTAACCTATGATGTACCAGATGAACCACTAGACAATTATAGTCAACTTAAAAGGTCAATCGATAAGCATCTTATCTCTAGTAAGATTAATATGGTTAATAATTATAACGACTATGTTTCCTATACTAGTAGCAAGAAAGACTATTTAATATATAGCTACGATTTAGATAATCAAAAATCTTTAGAAATTGCTTATCAAAGCATCATAAACAAACAATCAAAACATTTAAATAAAGACGTAATTCTACTAAATAAATCAGGTTTTGCATCAGATTTTGATAAAATTCAAACTTCTTTAAATATTTCTAATACAACTTTTTGCGCACTTGTTAAATCAAATGAAGTAACAAAAACCATCGATTATCTAACCGATGGTAATTTAGTTAACGAAATGTTATCTAATCTTTAGAACCGATATTGATTCTATTGATCGCTCTTAATAAAGATAATTTAGCTCTGGCAATATCAATCTCATCACCATTCTTTGGATTATTTAACCTCTCTTCAGCACGCTTTTTACTTTCTTGAGCGCGGTTCAAATCGATCTCAGAATCCTTCTCAATAGAATTTAGAATAAGAGTAGTTTTATCTTTTTCGACATTGATAACTCCACCACCAATTGCGTAATAATTATCCTTATCATTAATCCTGATTGTAAGTTTACAAACTGAAAGCGTAGATATTAAAGGTGAGTGATGAGGTAAAATACCTAAAGAATATTTCTCAGAATTAACCGAAATGAAATCAACATCACCTTCGAAGTAACGTCCATATGGTGTTAAGATGACTAATTTAAATTTTTCCGCCATAACTATTTAAGTGATTCAGCTTTCTTTCTGGCTTCTTCAATTGTGCCGACATATAAGAAGGCGACTTCTGGTAAATCATCAGCTTCACCATCCAAGATGGCTTTAAAGCTTCTCACTGTATCTTCAACTTTAACATAGATACCTGGAATGCCATTAAACTGGGAAGCAACATGGAAAGGCTGAGATAAGAAGTTTCTAATCTTTCTCGCTCTCTCAACAACCTTTTTATCTTCTTCTGATAATTCATCCATACCTAAAATGGCAATGATATCAGATAGTTCTTTGTATCTTTCAAGAATTTCAATGACTCTTCTTGCCACACTATAGTGTTCTTCACCAACAATAGCAGGTTCTAAGGCAGTAGATGAACTATTAAGAGGATCAACAGCTGGATAAATACCTAAAGCGGCTGTTCCACGATCCAAAACTGTTTTTGCATCTAAGTGTGAGAAAGCGGTTGCTGGAGCAGGGTCAGTTAAGTCATCAGCAGGAACATAAATGGCTTGAACAGATGTAATAGAACCATCTTTTGTGGAAGTAATTCTTTCTTGTAATTGACCCATTTCCGTGGCTAAGGTTGGTTGATAACCAACCGCACTAGGCATTCTGCCTAATAAAGCAGAAACTTCGCTACCGGCTTGGGTGAAACGGAAGATATTATCAATAAATAATAAAACATCGCTATGTTCTTGATCACGGAAATATTCCGCCATAGTTAAGCCAGAAAGAGCAACTCTCATACGTGCTCCTGGTGGCTCATTCATTTGACCGAACACAAGGGCGGTCTTTTCAATAACGCCTGATTGTTTCATCTCGTGATATAAGTCATTACCTTCACGGCTTCTTTCGCCAACACCAGCAAAGACGGAAATACCACCTTTTTCGTTTGCGATATTGTTCATTAATTCTTGAATTAAAACAGTTTTACCAACACCAGCGCCGCCGAATAAACCGATCTTACCTCCTCTTACATATGGACATAATAAGTCGATAACTTTAATACCAGTTTCAAAGATTTCGGTTTTCACTGATTGGTCTTTAAATTTGGGAGGATTACGATGAATCGATAATCTTTTTACATCTTTTAGTTCTTCCTTACCATCAATCGGTTCACCAAGAACATTAAACATACGGCCTAATGTTTCTCTTCCTACAGGAACAGAAATCGGATGTTCTAAAGAAATAACATCCATACCACGCACGAGACCTTCGGTTGGACCCATAGAAACACATCTCACCGCATCATCGCCGATGTGTTGAGCAACTTCTACAGTTAATTTCTTATTATCTGGTAAATTAATTTCTAAAGCAGTTAATAGTTCTGGTAAATGTTGATCTTTAAAAGAAACGTCAACAATTGGACCTACTACTTGGATGATTTTACCCATGACTTTTTTATCTTTCATATTCTTTCCTCCTTATAAAGCATTGGCAGCGGAGACAATCTCAGTGATTTCTTGAGTAATAGCTCCTTGTCTAGCTTTATTGAATTCGATCTTTAAATTATCTAATAATTCGTTCGCGTTATTTGTGGCGTTATCCATCGCGTTACATCTAGCGGCTTGTTCACAAACTTCGCTTTCTAATAATTTGCTATATACAATAGTTTTTAAATAAATAGGCATTAATGTTTCCACTAATGATTTTGGATCAGGTTCCAATATTGGGCCGAATCCATCGTTATCAGTATCCACTTTATTTAGTGGCAGAATCAATAAATCTCTAGGAACGAAAACTAGAGAATTTTTGTATTCAGAATATATCAAATGTATCTCGTGATATTTACCTTTGAAATATTCACTGATTAATAGATTTATAAGCGTATTAATTAAGGAAGTATTTTCTATAGAATTATATGTTTCAAAGCCCAAAATCTTTGTAAAAGTGCCATTTTCGTAATGAATTAGGCCTTTATTACCTAGAATTATTGCATCATCTTTTTCCTTTAAAGTCGCATCCGCTAATTTGAAAATATTGTTGTTATAAGAACCACATAAACCTAATGTTGAACTAACGATCACATATAGGTTTTTATCGGTGTTCTCATTAACCTTAGAAAAAGGACTTTCGACTTTATTAGCGAAAGATAAAACAATATCTGTAGTCGCTTTGAGTTCATCAGCGTAGTCACGATTATTAAGCATCTTATTTTTCCACTTCTTTAATTTAACTGTGGAAACAAGTTTCATCGCACTGGTGACTTTTAAAGCGCCACTAACAGAAGATATTCTCTTTTTAATTTTGATAACTTCTTGAGACATAAATTATTTGGAATTTTTCATTTCGAAGAATTCTTTCACTACTTTCATTAATTTCGCTTCGACTTCTTCACTGATCTCTTTCTTTTCATCGATACTCTTGAAGATGTCTTTGTGATTATTATTAACATATTCAAAAGCTTCATCTAATGATGGTCTTACTTCTTCAATTGGAAGTTCATCTAAGAATTTGTTTTTAGCGACAAATAATTCAAACACTTGTTTAGATAAGGAACGAACTTTGTATTGTTCTTGTCTAAGAACTCTTAATAAAACTTCACCATGTTTTAAAATCGCTAAAGTTGATTTATCTAAATCACTTCCAAATTGGGAGAATGATTTCATCTCTAAGAAAGAGGCTAAATCGATCTTTAAACTTCTAGCGACTTGTTTAGTAGCTTTAAACTGCGCCGCTCCACCAACACGGGAAACAGATAAACCACTATCAATAGCGGGTCTTTGACCGGCATTAAATGAATCGGTTGTTAGAAAGATTTGCCCATCGGTAATAGAAATAACGTTTGTGGGAATATAAGCGGAAATATCACCTGATTGAGTTTCAACAATCGGTAAAGCGGTAATAGAACCACCACCATATTCATCGCTTAATTTACAAGCTCTTTCTAATAGACGGGAATGGAGATAGAAGACATCGCCAGGATAGGCTTCTCTACCTGGAGAACGTTTAAGTAATAATGATAAAGCTCTATAGGCAACAGCATGTTTACTTAAATCGTCATAGACGATTAAAACATCCTTGCCTTGGCTCATCATCTCTTCCGCAATAGCGCATCCTGCATAAGGGGCTACATATAACATAGGAGCAGGCTCACTTGCGGTCGCGGCCATCACAATGGTATATTCCATCGCTCCATAGCTTTTTAATTTATCAACAATCTGAGCGACTGTTGAATTCTTTTGTCCGATCGCTACATAGATACAGATGACATCTTTACCTTTTTGGTTAATGATCGCATCAATAGCAATCGCTGTTTTACCAGTTTGACGGTCGCCGATAATTAATTCTCTTTGACCACGTCCAATTGGTGTCATCGCATCAATCGCGGTAATACCGGTTTCTAAAGGTGTATCGACACTTTTTCTAGTAATAACACCAGGAGCAATTCTTTCTATAGGGCGATATTTATCAGTTTTAATCTCGCCTAAACCATCGATAGGTTGTCCTAACGCATTGACCACTCTACCGAGCATATTTTTACCAACAGGAACTTCCATAACTTGATTTGTTCTTTTAACAACATCACCCTCTTTAATGAGGCGATCGTCGCCTAAAAGAACGGCACCAACATGGTCTTCCTCAAGGTTCATTACCATGCCATAAACATCGTGTGGGAAAATTAATAATTCGCCAAGCATCGCTTTATCTAAACCATAAATTAAAGCAATACCATCACCGACGGTGACCACTGTTCCAACATCGTTAGAATCAATTTTCGCATGATAATTTTTAATTTGCTCTTTGATAAGAGCACTAATTTCATTTGCGTTAATTTTCATATTTGCTCCTCCTATTTCAAAAGGTCGATTTTCATCGTTTCGATTTGATGTTTGATAGATCCATCATAAATATGATCATGAATAACGACTTTCACTCCACCGATTAAAGATGGGTCGATATCATTTTTCAGTTCCACTTTCTGCTTCTCTATCTTTGAGACTTTTTCTTCAATTTGTCTAATAACTGTTTGTTCTAATTTAAAGGCGGAGATAATCTTGCCTTCACTGACTCCAAGATATTCGTTGCAATAGCTATTAAAGCTATCAAAAATATCCATTAAAACACTAGTACGGTTATTTTCCATGACCACTTCAATTAAAGAGATGATTCTTTCATCTACATTCACTAAAGTTTTTTCTAATATTTCTTGTCTTTTTTTTAGCGACAAGAATGAACTACCAAGGATCATGATAAAATCAGTATTTTCTTTAAAAATACTTCTAATCTCTTTAACTTCCTTTTGTAAGGCCTCAACTTTCTTTTCTTCTAAAGCCAAGGAATAAAGAGCTAAACCGTAACGTGAAGAGACAGTTTCCATAATTAATTATCTAGATCCTTAATAAAGTTAGCGACCACACGAGCGTTGTCTTTTTCATTCACTTCTCGTTTCAAGACTTCTTCGGAAGCACTTAACGCAATCGAGACCATCTCCTTACGGATTTCCTCTTTTGCTTCTTCTTTGCTTCTTTCAATGTCTTCTTCCGCTAAAGCTTTCATCTTATTAACTTCTAATTGTGTTTCTTCTAAGATTTGCTTTTGGTTATTGATAGCTGTTACTTTCGCAGCGTTAACAATCTCGGCAGCTTCTTTTCTAGAAGCAATTAAAGTTTCTTTAGATGAAGTCGCGTTTTGAAGCGCTTCTGCTTTAGCAATTTCAGATTCGCGAATATTACTTTCGACATAGTCGGCTCGTTTGGTAAGCATTTTCTTAACTGGCTTATAGGCCACTAAGATGACGACGACAAGCATAATGATAAAAGCCGCAAGTTGCACCACAAAAGAAACCCAACTAGGAATTAAGCTCTTTGAGATGTACTCTTGAATGACTTGACCAATGTCATCGTAAACTTTAAGACCAAACATTTAATTTCCTCCTTATCTAGCGACGAACAATAATAAAATCGCGACTAATAATGCGTAAATAGCGGTTGTTTCAACTAATGAACAGCCTAAGATCATCGTGGTACGTAATTTACTGTAATTTTCTGGATTACGAGCAATACCATCGACTGAATGGGAGACAACCCAACCTTCACCAATAGCGCTAGGCATAACGGCTAACATGGTAATCGCAATAGCGAGAAATTTCATTCCAGCATCTGTCATATTTTCTTCCTCCTTTCTCCTAATTTTCTTAACCGAGTAAATCCTCGGGTATTTCTTGACCTACATATATGGTTGTTAATGATAGGAAAACTGTCGTCTGAATAAAACCGCTCCACAAATCAAAATATAAATGGAGTATCCAAGTCACTAGTGGTGCTAAAAAGACTTGGTTCCAAGAACCAATCATCGGTTCTAACGCTGCAAACACGCTCGCGGATAACCCTTCAAGCGCGCTATATAATATCGACATGATGACAAAACCTGATAAAGCATTACCAAAAATACGAAGTGTTAATGATAATAAAGGTGCCCACATCGAAATCAAATTGACTGGTAAAAATAATGGAACGGGTTCTATGTACCTTTTGAAATAACGGAACTTGTTATATTTAATCGCTGTGCCATGAATCAAAATAAAGGTCGATAAACCTAATGATAAAGGAATCGCCATATAGGTTATTGGAGAAGGTAGGCCAGTTAATCCAAAGATAAAAGCGATAAACATATAAACGCCTACCGCCATTAAATAGGCTCCGAATTTACGGTAGTTTTTACCTAGTAAACCTTCCGCCATATTTTCAAAGAAGTTCACACCAACTTCCGCTACTAAAAGCAAACCTTTAGGACGTTTTAAAGGATCTTGGAAATGAGCTCTAATTCCAATATAGATTGATAGAATAACCATGAGCAAAACAACGATGCAAGAGGAAACTACGCCACCGGCAAGTTCAGTGCTTTTTAGATTAGCAATTATGTCCATCAACCTTCTCCTTTCCGTAAACGATAATGTGTATGATGATGGTTAATAAATAACCACCAGTCACTGCGAATATGTTAAATGCTTTCATATTCTTTGAATAATATAGATAACCAACTAGAAACATCGTTCCAGCGATTAAAAGGAATCTAACAATCATTAATATGACTGTTATGACAATAGTTTTATGTTCCTCATCCTTCTTAGAAAATAATCCTAAGAGTAGATAAGTGAATATTCCCACTAATCCTCCTAAGAGAATACCATTAGGTATTTCCATTAGTTTAAAGAAATAGCAAGGAATCAAACAAATGGTAAGAATAGATAAAATGATTAGTGACCAAAAACTCACTTGATATTCGAGCTTTAATTTGAGGTACCAATCTTTCATCTATTACACTCTAACTCTTTTGAAATTGCTGACTAGAGCGATACCGTCTTTACACTTAAGTGTGACTTCACCATTGATTAATGGACGGATATATTGACGATAAGATTCATCCATTCTGGTCGCATCTTTCATCATGGATTGAGGGATTAAGCTAACAGCGTTAGCAACTTTAGATAAATCCGCCAATTCGTATTCAATCTTGTATGGGTTTTGACTGACTCTTTTAAAGACGATCATCTTTCCGGTGACACCTTCTAAAGCGCTCTTAACAGCGATTTCGCCAGTTTTAATCGCTTCTTCTCTATCCACTAAAGAGATGAAAGCAGGACATGCACGTTGAGTTAATGATAATTCAACTGCTCTAGTTGGAAGATTAAGTTTGTCTTCGACAATACGACATAAATCACTAGCCGCACCACCTAATTGGGCGTGACCAAAGCCATCAACTCTCACATTGGACATATCTCTTGGGAATTGGATACCTTCGCTGATACAGACCATCGCATATCCTTCTCTAGCGTAGACTTCTTTGACATCTTTTAAGAATTGATCAAGATCAAATTTGTTCTCTGGTAAATAGAATAAGTGAGGTCTATTTTCTTCTGGTAAAACATCTGGAGCAGCGGTTAGCCAACCAGCATCTCTACCCATAATTTCCACGATGTGGACTTTGCCCACTTTAAAGCAGCAAGCATCTTTAATTAATTCATTAACCGTGTTGACCACGAATTTCGCACAGCTTGGGAAACCTAATGAGTGGTCCGTTGCGGCTAAATCGTTATCGATGGTTTTTGGAACACCAATAACCACGAAATCTAAGCCTAATTGTTTCACTAAAAGTGATAATTTGTAGCAAGTATCCATGGAATCATTACCGCCATTCACGAACACATATTTAATTTCGTGTTTCTTTAAATTTTCAATAATCTTTCCATAGATTGGGTCGTTAATATCCTTAGGAAGTTTTCTTCTTGTTGTGCCTAAAATACTTCCGGGAGTTTGGAGCAATAATTCAATTTGCTCATCATCTTCTTGACCGATATCGATTAAATAATCGTCGATAAGACCTTCGATACCATTTTGGGAACCATAAATGTGATCGATTTGATCAGGATGTCTTTGAGCTTCTCTCACCGCTCCATAAAAGGAAGTGTTAATAACAGAAGTTGGTCCTCCTGATTGAATGTAAACCATGTTTTTCATTATAAATATCTCCTTAAAAACCGAATTCATTATCTCAATATTCAAAAGAATATTCAATAGAAATCGAAAGTAATAGTTCGTTATAAACGAAATGTGAAGCAAAAATACTGACATTATCTTAAAAGCATTTTTTAACCTATATTTAGATTTTTTACACGTCTTCTATTTCTGCCATTTTTAAACAAGTCATCATTTTTGTTTGATATAAAATCAAAGGTAAAGTAAAATCTATATGTCGAAAAGGAGATTATATATGTCTTTCAATGTTACTTTTAATAATGAAACAAAAAGTTATGAAAAGCCAATTACCGTATTAGATGTTATCGGTAAAAGTAAAGATTATGTCTGCGCTTACGTTAATAGACGCGTCCGTGAACTTACCTATGTTTTAGATAAGGATTCAGAAGTTGTTCCATTAACAGTCAAAGATCGTGATGCGAAACCATCTTACGAAGCTTCTTTACGTTTCTTAGTGGCGATGGCGATGCATAATATCAGACCAGATATCGAAATTCGTTTCTCTTATAACGTATCTCGTTCCATCTTCATGCAAATCTTAACCCCAAATACCAGTTCTAACTCACAGATGGTTAAAGATTTAATCGCTGAAATGGAAAGATTAGTGAAAGCTGATTTACCACTTATCAGAAGTATTGTCAGCAAAGAAGAAGCAGCGAAAATATTTGAAAAAGAAGGTTTCTTAGATAAAGTCGAAATTCTAAAATACCGTCCAGAAAAAACCGCGCATATCTACACCTGCGATGGTTATAAAAACTATATGTATAATCGTATGGTTCCATCCACAGGTTACATCAAAAAATGGAATGTGAGATTCTATCATCCTGGAATCATCATTCAATATCCACGTCCAGAAGTCGGTGGCGAAATCCCACCATTTGAAGATGCACCAACATTTGGCAAAACACTTAAAACTGCTCACCAATGGGCGAAATCTACAGGATGCGATACCATATTTGGTATCAACAAACGTATTGAAAGCGATGGACCGATTGATTTCATCACTTTGTGCGAGCAAAAACACAACCGTCAATTATGCGAATTAGGTCAAATGATTGAATCTGATAAAGAAAACATCAGATTAATTTGTATTGCTGGGCCATCTAGCTCTGGTAAAACCACATTCGCTAATAGATTAAGAATCGAATTATTATCTCGTGGATTAAATCCAATTCGTATTTCCATGGATGATTATTATTTACCAAGACATATGGCACCACTTGATGAAGATGGAAATCCAGATTTAGAAGATGTCAATGCTTTGGATATCAAATTATTCAATGAAAATATGGCGGATTTAATTGCGGGCGAAACAGTTGAACTTCCAAAATTTGATTTCAAACTTGGACGTCGTGTCAAAGGTAGAACTTTAACTATTCCAAGTGATCAACCAATTATTATCGAAGGTATTCATGCTTTAAATGAAAAGATGACCGAATCTATTCCAAGCCATCAAAAATTCAAAATCTTTATCGCTCCACAAGCGCAAGTTAATATCGATAACCACAATCCATTATCATTAACAGACTTACGTCTATTAAGAAGAATTATTCGTGACTATCGTACACGTAATGCTTCTGCAGAAGATACCATGAGCATGTGGGCTAGTGTTAGAAGAGGTGAATTCAAATCCATCTATAACACTCAAGAAGGCGCGAACTATGTCTATAATTCATTCTCATCATTTGAATTATCCGCGATGAAGAAATATGCGATGCCTTTATTAGAAAATATCGATACTGAAAATCAATATTTCCCAGTTGCTGAAAGATTAATCAGAATGCTCAAATTCTTCGATGATTTACCAGATGAATGGGTCCCATGTAACTCCATTATCCGTGAATTCATCGGCGGAAGCTGTTACGAAGATTAATCGTTAAAGCAAAATATAAGAGGATTTTACAAATCCTCTTTTTTCTTAGTTTTTGAATTTTGCCAATTCTTGAAATTGTTTAGTTCTCTTTTATGAATATTCACTAATTGAGAATAATAAACATTTCTCATTTGGCGATACCTTTCCATCACTTCTTCGCTCACCTGTTTAGCAAATAAAGAAAGAAATACTTTTTCTAATCTAAAGAATGATTCATATAAGGATAATAAAGTCACAAAATAGAAGTATTCTTTATTACTATAAATAAGCATCGGTGTGCTATGAATAATTTCACTAGACATCTCATATCTAGATGAATAAGCCACTAATCCAGCAATTCTTTGTAAACCATCACGGAAATTGAGTTTAAATTCTGGATCTTCTTTAACTCCTGGTATTTCATATAACCATCCATATTCGATATATTTTTTTATATCTTTACTCTTAAGATTTAATAATCTCATCTCTTCTTTCATATCAGAAAATATTTTATTGCCGTGTTCATCGTTTAAATCTTCATTTTTAAAGACGATTCCATATTGCATATGGATTAAATATCGATTAATAAGTGGGTCCCCATATTTTTCAAGCACTAATAAGGTGCATTCACATTCATGCAAAGTTCTCCAAGATGAATAAGCTTCAGTTTCATAGCCATCAATTAATAAAGATAATATGCATCTAGAAATCGAAACTGATTTCATAAGTAAGTCAGTAATTAAAGTGGTCTTTGGATCATTCTTTTTATATGACTGTAAGATGTTCAGCATGAAATTAAGATAGAGATTTAAAGAAGAGATAGGAGGAATGAACTTATTCGCTAATTTTCTTTCAACATGATTAAACATCGATAAGCTTAAATATTTATCGCTCACCACTGAAGCAATGGAATGAATATATCTTTCGTCATTTTCTGTCGCACTTCTTTTATCCACTGGCACCGTTTGTAATGTATATACATATTCGCCTAATGAATAATAAATAATTTCTAAAGGGTTAACGCTTCTAAGCGAAGTTAAAACATTGTTATCCACTAAATCTTGTATCCCATCCGTGGTCATAACATAGATTTGGTAAACGATATCTTTATTAACTGGAAAATTGACATTTAATAAATCGACAACATTATCAAATTGTTCACGATTTAATTTTGAAATATTAGACAACTTCTTTTACCTCCCCTGTAATCGCACTGATCAAATACATCTTAATGTTAAGATTTGTGATTTGACTAATATAATCTTTATAGGTATGTAACTGCAAGATATATTTATCATCATCAATGTTTTTAAGTTTGAAATCTATGATATCTATTTCATCATCTTTTTTCACTAAACAGTCGATAATGCCGTTCGTATTATTTTTCTCATCAAAGAAGGAAAATTCGTGCAAAACCTCATTATTTTTCACATTTTCGAATAGTTTTGACGATAAAACGTTATTTATATATCGCTTGATTCTTGGATTAGAAATAAAGGATAAATCTTTAGTTTCATAGTTAGCTATTTCAAGTAAATAATGGATTTCATTACCAAACTCTAATAAGTCTTCACTGATATTATCATCTCTTTCTTTACTCGCTCTTTTCTTTTCAATTAGCTCTGGTTCAACATGAACTGTTTTCATCTTGATGTTAGTTCTAATAACATTCTCTTCTTTAACATTTAAATGGACGGGAGAAAAATCAAAATAATGACCATATTTATAATCCAAACCAATAATATTAATTAGCTTTGCGTAAGTATAATTTGGTAGAGGAATCAATAAGTTTTCTTGTTTACCGGTTATACCATTAAGCATGATGACTTTTTCTCTAGCCCTAGTTACCGCGACATAGAATAGACGTAGTTTCTCCTCATATCTCTTCTTTAGTTCTTGTGTTTTATGCATATGTAAGAATAAAGAAGATTTTTGGTTTATACCGGCATTTGGAATAATTGGGCCGAATGTATCATCAATAATAAACGCTGAAGATGATTCGCTTTGACTCTTTCCATCTAATTGAGGTAGATAGATAATTGGATATTCTAAGCCCTTGGATCTATGCATGGTAATTAAAGTGACAGAATCTTCACTGACATCACTATCAACATAAGGTATTTCTAAATCTAATTCATCGATGTCTTCAAAGTATTGAACTAAATCATCGATATCATAACCAAGTTCATCCATTGACTCAGTTAGATTAATGAATAATTCTACCTTGTTTGTGTTAGAGGAAAATTGGGTAATTCTTCCTACTTTTCGATATATATCGAACTCCTCCACTATTCTTTTCAATATAGTTGATAAGGGGCAATATCTCTCTTCATCTAAAAAACGATAGATAGTTTGACAAATTTCACTTTCCTTAAAGGATTTATTTTTAACAACTTTATAAATATCTTCATCTTTATATCTAAATAAAAAACTACGCGAAATAGAGGTATAAGCATGGATAAATCTATCGTCAATCTCATCCTTTAATAATCCTCTATATATAATAAGTAGATTTTTAATAACATAAGCTATCGGAGATTCCTTAACTGGTTCATCATATGTCACTCTTGTAGGAATACCGTATTTTGCAAAAGCTTTTTTAATATCTTTGAAACGCTTACCTTTAGCCATAATAACTGCAAAATCTTTAAAGGTTACATCCCTTAATTTATGTGTATCCTTATCATAGACCTGGAATTTATTATTAATTTTATTAATGATGTCAGTCGCCATTATTTCTGATTCTATATCACCATTTTTTCTACCTTTAACAATGTCGTAGTCATAGATATCAAGAGAATAGTTTTGATTTTTGTTCACTAAAGTATCGTATTCTTTAAATCCATATTCAAAAACATGCCCGTCTTTATAATCAATTGGATTAGTGGCTTTAATCATTAGTTCTGAAAACATTTCATTAACTAAATCAACAACTTCTTTTCTACTACGATAGCTCTTATTTAAATTAATAAGATATCCACCATCGCCATTTTTATAGGCATCATATTTTTGTTGGAAAATAGTACAATCAGCATTTCTAAATCCATAAATGGATTGTTTCACGTCTCCCACCATACAAACATTATCTTTTGATAACTTTTGAATGACTTTTTCTTGAAGCATGGAAGTATCTTGATATTCATCCACTAAGATGTATTGGAAATAATCCCTCATCTCTTGAGACACTTCATCAATATCTAAAACACGTAACGCCATATTAGCGACATCACTGAATGAATAAGCGGCTTTATCTTTTTGGAATTCATCAACCCTTTCGATAACTTCCTTAGCAATCTTAGCAAATAACGCTACTTCATCTTTATGTGTTAAATAATTAGAAACGATCTCTTTTCGAGAACCATATTCATCATATTTAATAAGATTTCTTTCAATTTCAGATTTAATCGTGTCTCTAATATAAGTATCGGTAACAGTCTTTGGTTTAACCGGGAATTTTAATCCATCATAAGCGCTAGTTAATAGATCGAAATCATTTATATCTCTAGAAAGTTCTGCAAGATAATTCAATATGTTTTCATGATCCTTAACATCACCAATTTCATTAGCTAATCGATAACAAAGATTGATGGTTTCTTGCATAACCTTTAGCTTTGTATCAATAAATAAATTAACGACTTTTTCATCAAAATATTTGTCTGCTAAATTATCTAAGAATCTATATTTGTCTTGCGATAATTCTGCCTTTTTAATTAATTCATCAATAAAATCCTTGAGAATCTTATAATCAGAGAAGCAATAATTCTCAATTAATCTTAGTAATATCTCATCCTTTTCTTTGATATAGTGGGTTAGCACTTCATCTCTGTATTTACTCTTAGTTATCTGTAAAATATTATTATCAATAATCTTGATGTTTGGAGAAACACCAATCTTATGAGAATATTTCTTAACAAGGAACAAAGCAAAAGCATCAAAAGTCTCAATATGAGCCGCTTCCGCTAAAGGAGCAAGATGTCTTGTTTCAGGATCTTCTAATAATCTTTTTCTCACTCTCTTTTTCATTTCCGCACTAGCGTCTTTTGAGAAAGTTAATATCAAAAATCTTGTAATATCAGCCCCATTTTTTATTAAATAATAGACTCTTTCAGTTAAAACCGCGGTCTTACCAGAACCAGCACCTGCAGAAATTAAGACATTTGAGGAAGCATATTCAATAGCTAATTTTTGTTCATCAGACCAAGTGAAATTACTCATCGCTATTATCCTCCTCATTTTCTTCATTTAAGTTATCAGGATATCTTCTTTGGTATTCTTTTAAAAAGCAGATATCTTTATAATTACAATACTTACATCCATTTTTATTATCGTCGATGTAAAGTGGGTTAATACTAAAGTCGTTATTTCTAATTCTTTGATCGGCTTCTAAATATAATTTTCTAGCTATCTCAATGTAGTATTTAAATTCTTCTTTACTCGCAAAAACACCAGATGAATGAGCGGATAAAGAACCATCCTTTTTAATATAAATGCTATTAATAAAACTTGATGGCTTTCCACTATCAAAGAATGAGTCATCTAAATATTGAATGACACTAATATCAGGGATGATTTTTCCTTTTAATTTATAATAAGGATTAAATAAATCGTTTTCTTTAATTTGATAAGTGAGTGATTTATCAAAAACATTATTAATAAATATTCCTAATAATTCGTAATCTTTAAACTTCTCATAAGTAGAAACCAAATAACAATAAGTTGGAAGTTGTAAACAATCTCCATATTCAATGAATTTAGAATTAAAGGAATCAGAGCCAGTCTTATAATCGACAATAGCTAAATATTTATTATCTAAAAGAATAGTCTTATCAATTTTGCCAACTAAGGAAGAATATTTTGTTAACGGCACATTTACCTCTTCTTCTAAAAAGAAGCGAGGATTTTTCATATATCGCTCATGAACTTTTGCGGCTTCTACAGCTTCTAATATT
>JAFRPF010000002.1 GCA_017429285.1 Bacilli bacterium | reverse complement strand
TCATGATGTCGACTTCTTCATTTAATAAAACACTTGTGTTTAATAAATTTAACTGGGGATTAATTATTTTATCTTTAGGCATTTCTTGCTTATTTGGTTTATTAATTACCTTACCTCCATTATTTATTAAGAAAAAAGAAACTATTGATGCCTAAATATAAATATTTACTTTTCGATTTAGATGGCACCATCGCGGATACGGATGAGATGATCGTCCAGACGATGTATGTTTTATATGATTTATATCGAAATGGGTTGAGGACTCCAAGAGAAGAAATTTATTATTTCTCCGGACCTCCGATATATGAAACATTAAATAAAGAATTTCCAGGATGCGATCAAGAATTTATGCATTCTGAATTTCGTCGTATCTCTTTAGCGATGTATCCAAAATTAGTAAAAACTTATCCTCACGCTAAAGAAGTATTAATTAGATTAAAAGAAAAAGGATATAAATTAGGAATTATTACCAATAAGATTCACTCTTCCACTTTATATTGCTTAGATATTTTAGATTTAAATAATTTATTTGATTGTTTAATTTGTTATGACGATGTGATAAATCCAAAACCAAATAAAGAGGCAATCATGAAAGCGATGGAACAATTAAATGCGTCATCCTTGCAAGAAGTTTTATATATTGGTGATAATAAAAGCGACTATCTAACCGCGAAAAACGCTGATGTAGACTGCGCTTTAGTGAATTGGGGTCCAAGGAAACTTGATAGTGATTTAAAACCGAAAATGTTTATATCTTCATTCTTCGATTTGGAAAGGAAACTTGATGATGGAAAATTATGAGGCAATTATCTTAGGGGCTGGTCCATGTGGTATTGGCGCCGCACTTAAACTTAAAGAAGCAGGTATTAATTTTGCGATTATCGATGGTGGAACTCCAGGTGGTAAAGTGAATATCGCTCCTCGTGTGGATAATTATCCAGGATTTAAAGAAATTCCTGGTCCGGATTTAGCTTTTAAATTATTCGAAAGATTAATGAATAATGATATTTCTATCACCGCGGATAACATCCTTTCTTTAGAAAAAGAGGGAGATTTATTTATCTTAAAAGGTGAATATGATGAATATCGCGCCAAAACTGTTTTAATTGCCACAGGCACAAAAGAAAGAAAAGTCGGATTAGAAAGAGAAGATGAATTATTTGGACATGGTTTATCTTATTGTGCTTTATGTGATGGACATTTCTTTAAAGGAGAAGATGTCATGGTTATCGGTGGAGGTAACGCCGCTTTAAAAGAGGCGATTCATCTCTCCCATATCGTCAAACATTTATATGTCATTCATCGTCGTAATGAATTTAGAGGATCTAATAATTTAGTCGAAGAATTAAAAAAGAAAGAAAACGTCACCATTCTTACTCCTTATATTCCTATTAAATTTTTAGGCGAAGATAAAGTTAGTGGTGTAGTGATCCAAAATAAAGAAACTGAAGAAACAAAAACTATCGAATTACAAGGTATTTTCCCACTTGTGGGACAGATCCCTAATACGACATTTGTAAAAATCGATAATGTCTTAGATATTAAAGGAACAATTCCTGTGGATAAAAATATGGAAACTAGTGTGAAAGGTTTATTTGCTGGAGGAGATGTTCTTCCTCGCGATATTAGACAAATCTATCTTGCGGAACATGATGGAAATGTGGCTAGTAAGAATATGATTGAATATTTAAAGAAATAGGTGTTACCAAATAACACCTTTTTTGTTACACTTATAAGTGTATGAAAGAACTATATATTTTATCTGGTCCTAGTGGTAGTGGTGTCTCCTCTTCAAAGTTTGTCTTTGAGGAGCTCGGCTATTATTGTGTGGATAATGCCCCTAGTAAAATTACTAAAGCTTTATTAGATTCCTTCGCGGAACAAAAAAACATTAAAGGCTTTTGTTTGTTATCAAGAATTAACCATGTTAACGAAATCGTTGAAGCCGCGAAAAAGGATCAACGTTTTGTCACTAAATTCATTTTATTAACGACTGATAAGGATGAATTATTAAAAAGATACGCTTTATCTAGACATGTTCATCCTAACACCATATTAGAAAATATATCTTTAGATAACGCGATTGATTTAGACGAAAAATTAACGGAAAAATTATCTCCCATCGCTGATTATGAGATTGATACCACACATCTAACCACCAAAGAATTAAGAATTAATTTATATAATAAATTATTAAATAAAGATACTGATAACATCACTAAAATAACCTTTATGTCCTTTGGCATTAAAAACGGCATACCACAAGGTTTAGATATGATGTTTGATGTGAGAATTATTCCTAATCCATATTGGATTGAATCTTTAGCTCACCTTAATGGTGGAGATAAAGAAGTTATTGACTACATCATGTCTTTTGATGTCACTCATGACTTACTGAAAAATATCACTGATTATTTAGATTATTTCATCCCTATTATGCAAAAAAGCGGAAGAGCCTCTTATACGATTGGCATCGCCTGTAGTGGGGGACAACATCGTTCCACATTTGTGGCTAATTATTTAAAAGAAAAATATCAAAATAAATATCACGTTGAAGTGAAACATCGTGATTCAAGAGAATTAAATCATTAAGATGAAAAAAGAATCTTTTAGTAAGCAAGTTAAGGAAGAACTTTGTTCTAATACCTATACTTCCCAAGATCGTTTAAGAGCCCTTTTAGCGGCTTATATTCGTATCAATGGAACATTATCTTTTCGTGATAAGAAAAGTTATTTAACTTTATCTACTGAAAATGCCAAGATTGCGCGTTTCATATATGAAACCATTAATCGCATTTATGAAGCTAACGCTCATTTTTCTTTTTCTAAAGGCACTAATCTTGCTAAAACGATTACTTACACAATTGAAGTCCAAGAAGCTAGTGAAACCATATTAGAAGATTTAGATATTTCCTTCTTAGAAGGAAAGATAAGTAAAAATATCGTGAAAAATGACGATACGATATCCGGTTATTTAGCAGGGGCATTTTTAGCGAGTGGGAGTGTCAATTCTCCACACACTAGTAACTATCATTTAGAGATCGCTGTTAATAGTGAAAACTACGCGAAGTGGTTATCAAAATTATTCGCTAAATACCATAATAGTGATATCGAACCTAAGGTTATCAAAAGAAGAGAATCATATGTTATCTATTTCAAAAAGAGCGATCAGATATCTATTTTTCTTATTATGATCGGTGCGGTCATCTCCTGTATGGAATTTGAAAATGTCCGTGTTAATCGCGACATGATTAATTCCGCGAACCGTTTAACTAATATGGATACCGCGAATATGAAAAAGACCTATGAAACAGGTCTAAGACAAGTGAAAGAAATCAAATTAATCGATGAGAGATTAGGAATTGATAATATCTCTAATACTAAGATGAGAACTTTATGCCATTTAAGACTTGATAATGAATCATTATCTTTAAACGATTTAGCGGATTTAATGAGTGAAGAATTAAACACGAATATTACTAAAAGTAATATCAATCATCTTTTTAGAAGTATTCATGAACTATATTTGAGGTTAGATAATGAACGCCAGTAAACAGCTTGGTATGCGTATTAAATATTTAAGAGGGATGAGAAGGCTCTCTCAAGAAGATTTGGCTTTGGAATCGGGAATAAATAAAAATTATCTTTCTGACTTAGAAAGAGGGATGAGAAATCCCACGGTCAAAGTTCTTGAAAAGATCGCTATTGCGTTAGATATTTCCTTATCGGAATTATTCAAGGGAATCGAATCATTCTAGACATTTTTTATATAAAAAAGTCTTGTATTTTTATTGTTTTATCTATTTTTCTTGTTTTTTAATTTGCATATAGTATAAACTATATAACGCAAACAGAAGGAGGACATTATTACATGTCAGTTAAAGTTGCAATTAACGGATTCGGTCGTATTGGCCGTTTAGCGTTCAGACAAATGTTTGGAGCCAAAGGTTATGAAATCGTCGCGATTAACGATTTAACTTCTCCAAAGATGTTGGCTAATTTATTAAAATATGACACCGCTCAAGGTGGTTATGCTGGTGTTATCGGTGAAGGTTTACACACCGTCAGCAGCAAAGAACCAGTTCTCGCTGAAGATGGCAAAACCGTCTTAGAACCAGGTAGCATTACAGTTGATGGCAAAGAAATTACTATCTATGCCATGCCAAAAGCTGAAGAATTACCATGGGGCAAATTAGGCGTTGATGTCGTCTTAGAATGTACAGGTTTCTACTGCTCTAAAGAAAAATCCATGGCTCACATCAGAGCTGGTGCGAAGAAAGTTATTATTTCCGCTCCTGCAGGCAAAGACTTACCAACCATCGTCTTCGGTGTTAACGAACATACATTAACAAAAGATGATCAAGTCATTTCTGCCGCTAGCTGTACCACAAACTGCTTAGCCCCAATGGCCAAAGCTTTAAATGATTTAGCTCCAATTCAATCCGGTATCATGAGCACAATTCACGCTTATACTGGTGACCAAATGATCTTAGATGGTCCACATAGAAAAGGTGATTTAAGAAGAGCTCGTGCTGGTGCGGCTAATATCGTTCCAAATAGCACAGGTGCGGCTAAAGCTATCGGCTTAGTTATCCCAGAATTAAATGGTAAATTAATCGGTAGTGCACAACGTGTCCCAGTTCCAACTGGTTCCACAACAATTCTCACCGCTGTTGTTAAATTTAACGGTGAATTAACCCCAGAAATGATTAACGCTCATATGAAGAGTGTTGCAAACCAATCCTATGGTTATAACGAAGATCCAATCGTTTCTAGCGATGTCATCGGTATGAGATTCGGTTCCTTATTCGACGCCACACAAACAATGGTTTGTAAGATTGGTGAAGGCTTATATGAAGTTCAAGTTGTCTCTTGGTATGACAACGAAAACTCCTATACCAGCCAAATGGTCCGTACCATCAAATACTTTGCCGAAAATTGCTAAGTTTTGATATCGGGTCGCTAAATAGGTAAAAATTGGCACCTGGTTATCTGGGTGCCATTTTAAATAAAAAGGAGAATTAACTATGTTAACAGTTAAACAATTAGATGTGAAAGGTAAACGCGTTATCGTTCGTGTTGACTTCAACGTCCCTCTAAAAGGTGGAGAAATTAGAGACGATAACCGTATCGTTGCTGCTTTACCCACCATCAAAGAATTAATCGCTAAAGGGGCAAGAGTGATTTTAATGAGCCACTTAGGCAAAGTGAAACACAAAGAAGCTCCAGAAGTGGTTGAAGAACAAAAGAAAAAGAACAATATGGCCCCAGTCGCAAAAAGATTAAGCGAATTATTAGGCCAAGAAGTGGTATTTGTCCCAGTGACACGTGGCGAAGAACTTGAAAAAGCCGCTAACGCTTTAAAAGATGGCCAAGTCTTATTGATGCAAAATACCCGTTATGAAAAAGGTGAAGAAAAGAATGATCCTGAATTAGCCGCTATTTGGGCTAAACTCGGTGATGCCTTCGTCATGGATGCTTTCGGTAGTGCTCATAGAGCTCATGCTTCGACATATGGCATTCCTGAATTATTAAAGAAACAACATAAACCAGTCGCTGTCGGTTATTTAGTGGAAAAAGAAGTCGCTAACTTAACTAGATGTGTCGATGTTAAACCAAGTGATAGACCATATGTTGCAATCTTAGGTGGTTTAAAAGTCAGCGATAAGATTAAAGTCATTGATTCCTTATTAGGAAAATGTGACAAGATCTTAATCGGTGGTGCGATGGCCTTTACATTCTTTAAAGCTTTAGGTCATTCTACTGGAACTTCTCCAGTTGAGGATGATCAATTAGAATACGCTAGAAATTGCTTTGCAAAAGCGCACGGCAAGATCGTTTTACCAGTCGATACTATCGTTGGTGATAGCTTCGATCCAGCGGAAAGAACCACAATTTCTATCTTACCTAGCGTTGATGTCCCAGAAGGATTCCAAGGTTTAGAT
>JAFRPF010000036.1 GCA_017429285.1 Bacilli bacterium | reverse complement strand
GGCGGTACGCGAATAATATTATAACGAAACGCTTTCTTCTACAAGTTTAATTTATTAATTTACCCATTAAATCATAAACAAAAGCATTTTCGATTAATACTTTTACTTTTTCTCCTTCTTTTAATTCTTTAAAACTGGTGAAATATATTTTTCCATCAACATCATCGGGAGCGTTCCAATAACTTCTTAATAAGTATTGGTCTTTTTCTTTTCCAACGACTAACCCTTCCATAATTTCACCAATATGTTTCTTATTTTTCTTATAAGAAATTGATTGTTGAGTTTTCATCACTCTTTCTAGTCTTTTCTTTTTAACTTCTTCATCGATTTGATTTTTAAAATCATAGGAACGAGTTCCTTCTTCACGAGAATAGGTAAAAGCCCCTAAATGGTCGAATTCCACCTCTTTCATGAAACTTATAAGATTATCTACATCTATTTCACTTTCACCTGGGAAACCCACCATGACGGTGGTTCTTAATATCGCATTAGGTACTTTATCCTTAATCTTTTTAAATAAATTAAGTAAGAAATTTCTATCTCCACGTCGATTCATATCTTTTAATATGTGGTCTTCACTATGTTGGATCGGAATATCAAAATATGGAGTTAATCTTTCTTCTTTAGAGATTAAATCAATTAATTCATCGCTTATCTCGTCTGGATATAGATAAAGTAAACGGATATATTCTAATTTCTTAATTTCTAATAATCCTTTTAATAAAGAAACAATGTTATTTCCATCTTTTAAATCGATCCCATATTTCGTGGTGTCTTGTTCTAAAACGATAATTTCTTTAATCCCAGAATCCGCTAAAACGTGAGCTTCTTTAATGATTTCATCATAAGGGCGAGAAACAAAATGTCCTCTAATAAGAGGAATCGCACAATAGGTGCAGCAATTATCGCATCCTTCTCCAATCTTTAAATAAGCGGAATAATGACCAGTCGAAATAAGACGATAATTATCATTTAATCCACCTTTTTCATGTAACTCTTTATCCACTTTCGCGAATAATTCATTAAATTTTTGATAATCATGAATCGGTATGAGACTAACTTCTGGAATTTCTTCTTTTAATTCCTTTTCGTAGCGTTCCGCTAAACAACCGGTAACTACGACTTTTTTACCGTATGAAAGCATTTCAAAAATCGTATCAATCGATTCTCTTTTACTTGAAGTAATAAATCCGCAGGTATTGACGATGATAATATCACTTTCTCCAATAGAAGAAACAATTTGATATCCATCATGTTTTAATAAGCCAAGGATATTTTCACTATCGACTAAATTTTTCGCGCATCCTAAAGAAACTAAACCGATTTTAAGCACTTTATTCGCTCCTTAAAGCTACCACAGGATCTTGTTTTGCGGCTTTTTGACTTGGAATTAATCCAGAGATGACATTTAAGAATATCGCTAAAGCCACCATAATAAGAGCCATCCACCATGGGAGCATAGAAATGTTTGGTGCTCCAAAGAAGTGAACAATAACATTTATTAATATACTTAATAGGTAAGTAACACTGATACCGATAATGCCAGAAGCTAAACCAGTGATAAAGTTTTCCGCGGTAAACAAACGAGTAACATCTCTTTTTCTACCACCGAGAGATCTAATAACACCGATTTCTTTAACTCTTTCCATTACGGAGATATAAGTGATAACCGCAATCATGAAACAAGAGACCACTAATGATAATGATGTAAAGGCCACTAAAGCACTAGTTACTATAGTAATTAATGATTTAATAACGGTGATAATCATCGCTACTGTGTCAGTATAAGTTAAATCTTTTCTCGCTGTTCTACTAACTTCTTCGCCATTAATCGTTAATGTATCTTCACTATTCCATCTATCTAAATGTTTAGTGATATTATCTTTGCTAGCAAAGTCTTTTGGATAAATGGATATTTCTTGTGGCAACAAATCAAAGGAAGCGGATAATGTTTCCGTATCAAATCTCGCTTTAATACCAGAAAGAGAACGCATATAAATAACGTTTGCGGATTGATGATCACTTCCTCCCAAGAACGAGGAGAATAAATCAGACATTGAAGAAGAGAAATCACCATTAAGGGCAAAAGCGTAATCATCTTTTAAAGTTGGATTATCTTGATCTGGTTTATAACTTAAATATGGATATTTACAATACGCTCCAAAAGTTGAAGTAATGACTTGTCCTTTGGTAAAGAATTGTTTAAATCCTTTTTCACTATCAGTGATGATTGGCGCATTAGCGGCATCACTCATATATTTATTAGAAAGGCCTTTATTATAATAAATACCTCTAGTTAAAGAGCCAAAATTGGTAGATTTCTTCGGTCTTAAAATACCAGAGATGGTCATCTTCATGGCTTTTGGATTATTAACTACGTCATTGTTATCAGCGTGATAATAATAGCCATTTACGGTATCGCTTTCTTCGGCGTCAGCAATCACTTTCTCACTCGCACTCTTTGGATATGTTTCCAAAACCGACATATCGCTAAGGTTTAAAATAGCCGCGGTTCTTGTATCTCCAGTTTTACCAATCGATAAACCTCTTCCGGTTGGCGTGGGGTCTTGCATGCTACCAATTTCAAACCAAACCTTTTCACTTGGTAAATCGCCATCAAAGAATGTTTCAGGATCACGATTCGCGGATGCACTTCTAGCGAAAGTAACTTTCTTACTTAAGCTTGGATCGGTGATGTTAATCTCATCACCACTTAACATGTCATATTTACCTAAATCAGGATTAATTGGAGTTAGATCCACAAGACTGTATTGAAGGTTATAAATCTTCTCTGGAGAATATATTAAAATACTACCAGTCATGGTCGTGTCATTAGAGACATTTCCATAATCCCATAAAGCTTCATGTGGTAGATAATAGAATTCTCTACCGATCAATTCATCATAATTCACGTATTGGTCATATGGATATTTTTCAGTGAGCTTAGCAATTTCAGCGTCATATTCGGCGCGAGTGATGACTTTTTCATCTAATTTTTGCTTTAAGCCCCAATCGGATTGGTCTTCTTTTTCACCTTTTTTATAAATTTGAACGGCTTTTTTTCCGATATTGATAAAGGAATCATGGTCATAAATACCTAATTGACCAAGTAATAAATCAGTGACAGTTGTGTCATGATCAGTAACGATCATCATCTCATTTTCGCTACTAGCGAATTTAGAGTTGCCTAAGAGGTCATATTGGCTAGTGATATAAGCTTCATCACCAGGCATTTCTTTCATGAAATTAGTAAATAAATCTACATAAGTAGCGTATCTTTCAAAACCTCCAACAGTTTTAAGTTCGGAGATATATCTTTGTGTTAATCCGTTAACGGACATCCATTGTTTGGTTTTACCTTCTTGTTTAGAAAGAGTCCAGTTCGTAAAGATGTTATTAGTGACATCTAAACCGTAATTATATTGAATCGCCGCGACATCTTTTTCTGGTAATTGTTTGACGTAATCAATTAATGTGTTATTGATATCATTTGTGTTGATTTTAGTGAAATCAGAATATTTATCCATCAAATATTCAATCATAGATTGCATACCAACTTGAGTGTTAACATCAAACTTCGCTAAATCGGCTTTTTCGTTACTAGATAAACCGGTCATTAACGATGTTAAATCAACACTTTGTTCAGCAATGGTTAAAGGATAACTAGAAAGCATATCATCTTGCATGCTATCGACATAATTAGTAACACCAAAGGAAACACTTAATACTGTAGAAACACCGATAATACCGATACTAGAAGCGATCGCTACTAAGATTGTTCTACCTTTCTTAGAAATTAAATTTCTAAAGCTTAACTTTGTCGCTGTGGTTAAGCCCATCTTAGCTTTGCTTTTCTTATCGACAGTTTCACTAGTTAAAGATTCCACTTCTTTTTCTTCTTGCTCACTAGTAAATGGATTACTATCTTCGGTAATTCTTCCATCTAAAAGACGTAAGATACGATTAGAATAACGATCCGCTAAATCAGGGTTATGGGTAACCATGATAACAAGGCGGTCCTTACTAATCTCCTTGATGAGTTCCATAATCTGTTCACTGGTTTTAGTATCTAGGGCACCAGTAGGTTCATCTGCTAATAAGATTTCTGGATTATTGACTAAGGCTCTAGCAATTGCCACTCTTTGGCATTGACCACCACTTAATTGATTTGGTCTTTTATGATATTGGTCGTGTAAACCAACTTTATTTAAAGCTTCTTTCGCTCTTTCAGTTCTTTCTTGTTTGCTAACGCCAGAAATAGTTAAAGCTAATTCAACATTAGCTAAAACAGTTTGGTGAGGAATTAAATTATAGCTTTGGAAGATGAAACCAATTCTTTGATTTCTATAGAAATCCCAGTCTCTATCTTTAAAATCTTTCGTGGATTTACCAGCGATCACTAGATCACCACTTGTATAGTGATCAAGACCACCGATGATATTTAGTAATGTGGTTTTACCACTACCAGAAGGTCCTAAAATAGAAACAAATTCATTTTTACGAAAACAAATATTTATATCTTGTAAGGCGGTAACGGTTGGTACCCCTTTAGTGACATAATCTTTTCTGATATCAACTAGCTTAAGCATATATATAATCCTCCTAAGAGCGTTTATAACAATTGTTAATAATTCTACATGATTTGATTTACTTTGTAAAACAAAGTGATAAGAAATAAAAAATGTGTCTCTTTTATCATGTTTCAGACACACATTTCTTATAAATATTAATTATCAATAAATAGGTTAATTCTTAGATTTAATTTGTTTGATCTTTTCTCTCATCTCAGCTTCTTTGATTGGCTTATCAACATCGATCTTATTTATTGCCTTACTTCTTAAAAAGGTGATGAGAACTCCTAACAAAAGAAAGACAAATGCCGGAATCATTAATGAGGGGAAATAAATCTCAGTTTTAAAATTGCCTCTTTGGATAATCATTAACACTAAAAATATAGTTAAAAAGATAAAGGCAATAATCGGAAAGATAATTGATAAAAACATCGGCCCGATATGATATTCATAGTAACTATTTTCTAGTTTTCTTAATTCTTCGATGTAAGGCACACTATCATCTCTTTCAAACTCTAAGACGATCTTACGACCTTGTTCTTCTTGTCTAACTAATTTCCATTCAAATAATAAATATTTGTCTATAACAATCTGCTCGTTTAGCTTATTAGTGATTCTAGTTATTTTTTCCATAGCAAATAATATAGCATAAACTCTAGATTTTTTGAATAATGTTACAGTTGTAAATATAATTATCAAAAACTATAATTTAACTATGGTTAATAAAAGAATCAATAAAACTAAAGCCAATATCTCCGTGGCCTTATACGCTTTAATGCATCGAAAGCCATATGATGAAATATCAGTCAAAGAAATATGTGAAAAAGCGGGTTGTTCCCGCATGTCTTTTTATCGTTACTATAGTAAAAAGGATGATATCTTTTTAGATTACTGTGATGAAAGATTCGAAGAATTTTATCTTTTATTCACCTCAAAAGGTGATTTTTCTATTAAAAATTTCACCTTAGAGATGTTCCGTTACATCAAACAATATAGTCGACAAATTAAAACTCTTAAAAAAGCTAATCGAGAATGGATGTTATTAGATCAACTCAATAGCTATGCTAAATATGTCATGGTCAATTTAAAAAGTGATTATTTACAAGAACAAAAAAATAATCCAATGTTCGCCTATTTTATGGCGGGTGGATTATTTAATGTTTTAATGGATTGGATCGAAAATGATTTTAAAGTGTCACCAGAAGAAATGAATACGATGCTTCATTCCATCTCCACAATTTAATTATTCCATTTCCTCACGAGTCTTTTCTAAACTCTTCTTCACCTTATCGACCATTTTGTTGGTCTTTTTCTTTGGCTTTTCCTTAACCACTAAACCTCTTTGTTCTCTAATCGCATTTAGACTATATTCTTTATCACTTTCAGAGGCTTTGTCTCTATTTTTACTATCTTCTGGATTAACGGTAACTTGGGTGTAAGGAATTTGGATATTATTATTTTTAAATAATAAATAGAATTCTCTTTTCATATCTCTAGTCACTTGAAAACGGTCCGCTTCCTTAACGAAAGCTAAAACGAGGAAATCAATACTAGAAGCGGAAACATTATCGATACCTTTATACCACGGACCTTCAATAATATTTGGAATCTTTTCTTTCATAGAATTAATTTCTTTAACAATTAATCCTTCGACGTGTTCAACATCTTCATTATAAGAAACTGACAAAGTGACAGAAACCACACTTCTAAGTCTAGACATATTAACGACGGTATTAATCGAACTATTACTAATAGATTTAATATTGCCACCGAAATCTACTAGCTTTGTGGTCTTAAGACCAACTTCAGTAATCGTTCCTCTAAAGCCATCGATAATGACTGTATCGCCCACTGCGAAATAATCATCAAAAACGATGAATAAACCGGAAATAATATCTTGAATCAATGTTTGGCATCCTAAGCCAATGATAAGAGTTAAAACACCAACACCCGCTAAAACACCAGCGACATCGACACCCCAGGCAATAAGAATGAAACATATCGCAGCGATAATAACCACATATTTAATTAAAGATCTAATTAAAGAGGAGATGGTATTCGCTTTTCTCGATTTATTATCGAATAGATGAGTAATAAAATTACTCACAAATATCAAAATAAATGAGATAAAGATGATAACAACAGTTAATACCCAGGTAATTGTGGAGGACGCTAATTCTTGTCCTACTCTCACCCAGCCGTTAGCAACATCTTTACCATATATCACATCAGCGAGTTCATTTTGCCCCACTTCTCTTAAATTCATTAACAAAAGTATTAATGCGGTACAACCAAGAAAAAGGATAACAGCAATAATAAACATGACCTTTTGGCCAGTAGTTTTTCTTTTCCACCAATTTTTCTTATTTACTTCTGTCATTTTATGATTCCTCCTATATTAAATTTCACTCTTTTAAGGGTTTTTGTATAATCGTATCGATTGGTAAATTCGACATAAAACACACATTTATCGTCTTCTTTGAATTCTTTGAATTCACCTTGATAAGTTGTCTCAACTGAACAATCAATCTTGTCAGTATTCTTGTTATTTATAGAAAAATAATAATTAACTTTATAATTTCTTTTGTTATTAATCGTAAATTGATAATAGAAGATATTTTCTTTTACTTCATATGTATCATCCTTCACTTGGGGAGGATTTAATACAAAACCGTTATTTATAAAGCTTCCCGCTTGAATACTAGCTGCGACAGATAAAATTATAATTCCTGTTCCAACAGCGATCTTAGAGGCTCTTTTCATCGCTTTTTGGCGAGAATAATTTGTCCCCATACTTTCCTGATACATAATAGGGGCCTTCAGTTCATCACTTGTGGCAATGTTATTAACGTTAGGATTAAAGGTAATTTTACTATTATTAAATGTTAAATTATTAAATTCGCCTTCCATAAACAAAATAATCTTAAACTGATTTTACTAAATATAAAATATTTCCTTTTCTATTAATCACTTTCTCTTTTATTAATTTGCTTAATAATCTAGATAATGTTTCTCTAGATAAATGTAATGTTTTGGCTAAAGAAGAAACGTTTTTAAAAGATAAAGGATTATTCTCTTCTAAATAATAAGTTAGTCTTTCTTCCGCGCTGGTAAAAGATAATAACTTGATTTGAAAATTAAGTCTTTTAGTGAACTCCGCATTAAAAGATAAAAACTTTAATAAGAATTCTTGGTTATCAGCAAATATCTTTAAAAGATTCTCTTTATTAATTAGAAATATTTCAGAATCACTATTAGAAATCACATTACCCCTAAAAAATGGTTTATCAGAAAATATTAAGTTATTCCCAAACATTTCATCTTTGCTGATGAAATTATAAATAATTTCTCTACCATTTAATGAATACGAAGATATCGTTAAGTTTCCAGATATAACAATTCCAATATGTTCACATTTTTCATTCTCATGAAATAAAATATGGTTCTTTTTTAAGTGAACAATTTTGCCTAATTCTTTCTCTTTATTATTTAATAAGGATAATAATTCCATAACTGTGATTTAAATCACATATTATTATACATTATTTATATATAATGACAAGGCGAGGAAAAATTATGAAAAAACAAATATTATTATTAATCCCACTTATGATGTTAACGGGATGCAAAAAAGATACATCAAAATTAAAAATTGTCTGCCCCACTGGCGCTCCTTCGATTGCTTTTTATAAAGAGAATAGCAATCCAAATTTTGAAACTAACGGGGTTCCATCAAATATCGTTTCCATGATGAATGAAAATAGCGATAAAGATTTAGTTGTTATCGATACAGTCAGCGGTTTAAAAGCGATCAAAAATGGCGCTCCTTATAAATTAGCGGTCTCTCTTACCTTTGGTAACTTCTATATCGCCTCTACTGGTAAAGATGATGACGAAGTAATGGATAAAGATGACAAGATTGTTTTATTTGGTCAAAATCAAACACCAGATTTATTATTCCATTATCTATATGGAAATGAATATAACGATGCGATTGAATATGTCACTAATGTCCAAGATGCTGCTAAATGTTTAATTACTGGTAAAAACGAAGTGACTACAAATACTATCGATTACGTATTTATCGCTCAACCAGTTTTAACTAATGCATTAAATAAAAACAAAAATGCGAAAAAGGTTGTTGATATCCAAGAAGCTTATAAAAGCAAATCAGAAGGCAAAAGTTTAATTCAAGCTTCATTATTTGTGAGAAATAAAGCCAAAAAAGATATCGTTAACAAATATTTAAAAGGTTTAAAAGTAAGTGTTGAAGAGGCGGTTAATAATCCAGATGTTATTAGTGAAACTTTAAAAGATAAATCTATAGAAGAAATGACTGCTTTATATGGTGTTGCTCCTTCTTTAGCGGTAACTGCTTTAAAAGATAATAATGGTTTAGGTTTAGGATATAAAAAGGGTAAAGATATCAAATCAGAAATCGATTCGTTTATATCACTATTTTCTTTAGAAAATACAAATGAAGAAATTTATTACTAATAAATATGTTTTAACGATTTTAGGATCCATCTTTTTCTTACTAATTTGGATCATAATTTCTTATTCATTAGGAAATCAAAATATGATTTTTCCTAATCCTTTTGTCACGCTTAAAGAAACATTTAATATCTTATCAAAAAGTTATGTATATGAATGTATCGGTTGGACATTTTATCGGATGATGATCGGATTTACTATTTCCTTATTATTAGCGATGATATTTGGTATCTTAGCGGGACATTTTTCTCATTTTAAAACTTTTCTAAATCCGATGATTATCGCTTTAAAAAGCATCCCCACCGCGGCACTTATCTTCTTATTTTTAGTGATATTAGGAGCCAGATACGCTCCAATATTCGTCGTCATTTTAATTTCTTTTCCAATTCTTTATGAATCGATATCTGCAGGTATTAATAATGTTCCTAAAGAAATCATCGATTCCGCGAAAGTGGATGGCACTAGTTCTTTAAAGATCGCGATGAATGTTAGATTACCCCTATCAATTCCTTATATCTTAGTCGGCATCGCTTCTTCTTTTGCTCTATCTTTTAAGATAGAGATTATGGCCGAAATTATCACTGGTGACACGAGAAACGGTTTAGGAAGCGCGATTAGTGCTGCACAAAAAAATGACCCCAGTAATATGGTGCCAATTTTTGCTTATTCTTTAATCGCTATCGTCTTTATCTTAATCGTCACATTAATTGAAGATATCACTACTAAAAAACTTAAGAAATTATATTATTAGTCTTTGATATATTTTATATATTCCACTTGTGGATATTTATCCGAGATCTCCTTCATTTGTAATAAACATTGCTCATGAAGGTATTTTTTATTTTCTAATGGGGTAAATTCTGGATTTATATAAATAGCTTTACCAAAGATGATAGTTTGTTTAGTTTTCTTGCCCTTTTTACCTCTCCAGATGGTAACCGCAGGAATTATTGGTTTATTAAATTCCGCTGGATAGGAGAAAGAAACATCTTTAAAGTTTCTTATTTTAGTGTAATAGGGCCAAATATGAGCTTCAGGATAAATTAAAACTACTTCATTTTTATCCACTAAAGTTTTAATGGCTTCTTTTAATTTCTTTAGATTATCAATATCGCTAGGTATTGGTAGATATCCTAAACCTCTAATAAGAGGCCTAATCGGTTTTAATGATAAAGCGTCACTATAACCGATAATATTCACTCTTTTTTTAGGGACTGCGTAGCTAGCGAATTTAAAAACATCAGATATTGCGACATGGTTAGAATAGATAAAATATCCTTTATGTCTTAAAGGTTTTAAATTCTCTTTTCCTTTCACTTTAATACCGTGAAAGAAACAATATAAACCTAATATAGGTTTAGCAAGTAGATAATAAGTCATCCACGCGGAAACATGGAATCTTCTTAAATAACGATAATTCTTTGGTACTTCGGGGCGAGTTAAACCAACTTCATCAAAGTCGTCATTAAGTTCGTCATGCCAATAGATGGTTTTAGTTTTCTTCCAATCTTTATTTCTTGACATCTTCGCCCACCTTTTTCGCTCTTTTGTCCATTATTTTTCCACTATGTTTGATCGGTTTCCAGGTTTTTCTTAGACTTGGTCTGAAAAGACCATGAATAAAAGCAAATAATAAATCGAGGAAATAGATCGGATAAGTAACAACTGTTAAAAGAATCATCCACCATTTCATCTTTAATCTATTGAAGTTATGTAATATCGTGGCTAAAGCCACAATGGAGAATAATAGATAAATCGACACTGTAAACATGATGGAATGCCCAAGCATTGTTGATGAGAAATCTTTGGCATAGATTAATGAATAAGCGTATAAAATCCAAGAAGTAACCGCTAATAAGAAGTCAACAACAGCAGCAACAGCGAAAGGAATAAGACTCACACGATATTCAAATATCGCTGCCTTATTTCTCGCTTTAGAAGTCGCATTATGCATCTTTCCACCTTTAATAAACTTCTTACGGTTAATCATAAAGCCCCAAACCCATCTAATATGTTGATGATGGTTCGTTTTAAATGATGGAGATTGTTCATCGTAGAAATTAACAATTGGGTAATAACACATATTAATATTGTGATATTCACAATAAGTGGTAAATTCTGTATCTTCAGTCATACCCGTAAAGATCCATCCACCGGCTTCATCGATAATTTCACTATTAACGTAATAACCAGTCCCAGCAATTAAAGCTTTTTTGAATAAAAGCGTTCTATTTTTGCTGGTAAATGAATTCATATATGTAAATAAAATGGCGCTACCAGAAGTTAACCAGTTATCGTTGATATTAGTAAAGTTACGATAGCCAACTGCTACTTCGACACCGGTTTGTCTTAAATCATTCATCTTTTCTAAATAATCGATATCCATAACATTATCAGCATCAAAGATCATATAAGCGTCATATGTTAGATTGTTCGCTTTTAAATAGCGGATACATTCTTGTAAGGCAAAGCCTTTAGTTCTTCTAGCATCAGTTAATTCATCTCTCACAAAATATTTAAAACCGTGTTCCACCGCTAATTTATTGACATTATCATCTTCACTTTCCGTGATGAAATAAACATCATAATATTCCTTAGGATAAGTTTGAACGCTTAAAGCGTGCATGATATTTAAAACGATATCCCCTTCATTTCTCGCGGGAATTAAAACTGCAAATTTTGTAAATTTATCACTATGTGGAGCTTTTTTAATTCTTTTCATCGATAAGAAAAAGCCTGATACGTAAAACCAAGACATACCAAGCATGATAACGATGATACCCCAGAATAAGGCGTCGATGATATATATCGCTAATTCGTAATTAATCATTCGACTAATTTTATCATAGTAGTTATTTATTAACTATCATTTCGTTATTTAAAAACGAAAAATTAAGAATACATCAAGATAAAGCAAAATCGACTTTCTTTAAAAAAAATAGCGCTCACAATGTGAACGCCATTTTCTTATCTTTTAAAATTTATTTTAAAGCTTCTTCTTTGGTTTTGAAGATTTCAGGTTTTTCTTTATAGACAAACTTACATGGGAACGCTAATAATCTTTCTTTGCCGTTTTTCTTACCAAAGGCAAATGGGAAGACTCTCACCGCTTTTTCACCAATCTTCACCCATCTATTGAATAAGAAGAAGAGTAATAAATAAGCTAAGCCTAGTAATAGGACAATTGAGCCGATAACAATACCTACGATAGCACCACCATTAAGACCTTTGCTGGCTGGTTTGCTTGGATCATCTGGATTAACTGGTCCCACTGGATCATCTGGTCCTGGAACAGGAGCTTCACCAATGGTGACAGTCACTGATTTAATTTCAGAATCACCGTGAGTATCATCGCCCAATATTTTATATTGGACAGTATATGTTCCAGCTTCTGTTGCGGTTGGAATTTCGGTAGAAAATTCACCAGTTTCACCTAAACGATAGACAACTGTACCTTCATTAGAAGAACCAGCATTAACTAGTGGTTGTGGTTGACCAGTATAAGTTAAATCACTTTTTGCAGTTGGTTCAGATGTATATGTTGGTTCAAGAGCGGTGAATTTTACTGATTTATATAAAACTTCTAATGACTCAGTTCTTGGTTCAATAGCTGTTTCGCCTTCAGTTCTATTAACATCAGTCCAACCCGTTCCTGAATTCTTATTGATAACCAATCCAAAACCATATACAGCAGATGAAGAAGCCGAATTCTTACTTCCTATAGCTAAAGTTTTACCAGTTGCTTCAAGTGCGAATTTTTGTTCCATTCTGATTTGGCGATTAGAAATATCTCCTGTCCAAGCTAAGCTTGTAATGCCATATCCTCTTGCTGGAACCCCACTTTTGCTATATTCATTTAAAGAAGTAGCAACAACTTTTCCACCTTTAAATGGCGCATTGCAATATTCGGTATAAATTCCTATAGAATCATTGTAAGCTTTTCCACCGGTAGCGATAATTTCACCGCCAGTCATAAATGGTTGCGCTTCTTTCACATATTCAAAAACAAGACCATAAGAATTACCGCCAAAACCATTATTAGTAGCTTCTCCAGCAGTAGCAACAATAGTTCCTCCAGAAATACTACAGTACTTATTATCTGCTTCCCAGTCATTAATACAAACTCTTAAACCATAACTGCTTTGTTGGGATTTACCACCTATCGCGTTTATCTTTCCGCCTTCAACAATGAAACTAGCTTTATAAATGTCCATTCCAATAAGCTCGCTACCAGCATCTTGTTTTAATTCTCCCGTTTTGACGTTAATTGTACCGCTTTTTAATACGAAATCAGAGTAATAACAGCTTAAACCAATATTGGTAGCGTTATTGGAATTTGTATTGCCGGATTCGGTATTATAAACTCCATCACCTTGGAAAGTAATTTTGGTTTGTGAAATAAAACGAGATCCAAAGACTCGCCTAGGTTCGAGTGTATTGCTACTGAATTTAATTGTATTTTCACCAACAAGATTAATTGTTAAATCCTGATTATATGAATAGTACAAAGCAGCATAGCAATCATCTTCGCTACAAAAATAGCCTTCGCCAGAGTAATTAAAATTGGTTAATGTTAATGTTTTGTTGGGTTCATCAAAAACCGCAGTGCCATCTCCAATTTGATAAGTAGGTTCCGCAATCATGTCGTGTTCGCCAATATAAAATATTCCATCAATAGCTTCAGCCTTTTTCACTTCGTTACGATTAACGGAGGCAAAAGCAAACGCTCCCGCCATCGCTGAAAGAGCTAAAGATGAAACTATCAATATTCCATGTATTTTCTTCATAAAATAGGTCTCCTTTTTACTTATAAAAAAATTATACATTTATAGGATACATTATTAAGTGTCACAAAAGTGCCACATTATTTATAAAATAAAACCCTCAATATTTTCATATCAAGGGATTCTATCTAATGGTGGCCCAGAACGGGATTGAACCGCCGACACGAGGATTTTCAGTCCTCTGCTCTACCAACTGAGCTACCGGGCCATTTAAATTAAAAGCGCTTGGCGGACCATACGGGAATCGAACCCGTGATCTTCTCCGTGACAGGGAGACATGTTAACCGCTACACCAATGGTCCTTATTCGCAGCGCTTTTATATTATTATGGAAAATGAATGAAAAAACAAGAGAAAAATTAATCAAAAGAAAAGGCCCAATAAATTGGACCTTAATAATTTTATAATAAAATTAATAATTCTTTTCTTTGAGCTCGAAATAGCTTTGTGGATGATTACATGCTGGACACACTTTTGGAGCTTCTTTTCCAACATGAATATGACCACAGTTACGGCATTTCCAAACGACGACATCAGGAGCGATAAAGACTTTACCTTCTTTGACGTTTTCTAATAATTTTAGATATCTTTTTTCATGTTCCGCTTCGATTTTACCAACTAATTCAAATTTAGCAGCAATTTCCGTAAAGCCTTCTTCTCTAGCAACTTGGGCAAATTCTTTATACATATCTGTCCATTCATAATTTTCACCTTCAGCAGCGGCTTTTAAGTTTTCGGCTGTAGTTGGAATATCTCCACCACATAAATATTTAAACCAAAGTTTAGCGTGTTCTTTTTCGTTTTCTGCTGTTTCTAAGAAAATAGCGGCAATTTGTTCAAATCCTTCTTTTTTGGCTTTGCTAGCAAAATAGGTATATTTGTTTCTAGCTTGGCTTTCACCCGCAAAAGCGGCTTGTAAATTCTTCTCAGTTCTTGAGCCTTTTAATTCCATGATTGTTTCCTCCGAATAATTTAAAAATTATCCATATCCATTATATAAGATTCTTTAAGCTTTTGTCTTGTAAAAATTCTAGTATTTCTAGGTATGAATTAAATCGAACATTTTTTGTCTTAAAATATAGTTCATTGATGATCCTATCATAATCGTTTTCCGCTTTCAGATAATTACTATCGTCATAGTGAGATAAAGATTCTTGAATAACTGTTAATAGACATCTTCTTAGCATCGCTAAAATTGATTTCTCTAACCAATAGTTAACCTCTAAATTAGTGGTTTTTAACATCCTTATAAATTTCATATATAAAGGCAAACCGTCTTCTGGGTTATGCCAGATATCGATGAATAAATAATCAAATTGAGATAGATCTTTTTGTAAGTATTTAAAAGCGTCATCTTCCACTATTTCGATCTTATCTTTATATTCAAAATTGGGAAGAATATGATTTTTAAAAATCTCGATAATAATTGGGTCTTTTTCTATAACTACGACTTTTTTAACATTTTCCTTTATCGCTGACATGATTGGAAAATAGCCTAAACCAAGGCCAAATGCTAAGACGTTACCACGAGAAGATTTGATCGCTTCTTTCATCGTATTAATTTCATTAGGATCAGTGCTCATCCAAGTGACATCATTCTTATTAACCACCAGATATTTAAAGGGTTTATTGAAATAACCTATTTTACTAACCTCAATAAAATCATCTTTAATATCAATATCATCATAAGGTAATAGTTGATAGGGTTTAAAAGTTAAATAAGTTAATTCGTATTCCTTGTTCTTGAATGGTTTAGGTAAAATATGGCGACGATAATAATTATTCAAATAATCTTTTTCATCAATTTCCTTTATTGATGGAAGAATTCTAGTTTCATAAAAATATTTATCTTCTTTATCAGATAGATTTAATTCAAATTCTTTAGCGATATCTTTGGCGCTTATTCTTCTATCTTTAGAAATAAAACAAGATTCAAAGAGAATATCCGCCGCAGCGATATTCATGTTTTTATCTAGTAGAAGTTTCTCTAATTTACCTTTATCGTTTTTATTTAATCTAATAATCACGTAATTATCTTAAATTATTTTTATTTTATAAAAAACAAAAACATAGAATTATGCTATATTTATAGCGGAGGGATAAGTAATGGCAAAAATTAAAAGGGATTACTTTGGATTACCATGGATTGCTAGTTTAATCTTATGTATCATCCCCATTACTTCTTGGATCTTTGGTTTTGTAACTAGATTCTCAGAAGGACATTGGGTGTGTGCGTTATTTAGATTAATCTTTGGCTGGAACATCATTTGGATTTTAGATATTATCTTTATGATCTTCACCCATCACATCTTTAAGTTATTCAATTAATAAGCAGGTTCCCTGCTTTTTTTCTATGTTTCTTAACATTTTATTTGCTTTATCCACTACTTTGTTATTTGAAGGATTAATATATTTTTTCGTTAGTAAATATAACTTCAAATTATCTTTAATCATGGGCTTATCAAATATCATTTTAAATGTGACGATGAACCTATTATTAAAAGTAGTTAATACAAATCAATATCTCATCACTTTGATCAGCTTTGAGATTTTTACCTTCCTTGTGGAAGCTTTTATCTTTTATTTATTTTCAAAAGAAAAATTATATTTATGTTTTCTATATTCTTTTACCGCAAACATCCTTTCTTTAACAATCGGATATCTATTTAATCTAAGTGGCATAGCAAAAGAAAAAGGATTATCATTAATCCTTTCACTTATATTCTTCAATCTTTATTTAGGCCTTCTTTTCGCGGCGTTTTTTCTTAACGGTAAAAACGATAAGAACGGTTATGCCGCCGATAAGGCTCGCTAGAAATGAGCCAGCGATTACCCAAAATATTGCCGTAATTGCGGTTCCGACACCTTTATTTTTCTTTCTACCTTTAGCTTGAATAATCTTATTAATCTTTATATCTTCATTCGGATCAATTAATTCATCTAATGTAATAGAAAAAGTTTCATTATAGATATTAGAGACATCAATCACATATCTTGTTTCCAAATAATCAAAATCGATGAGATAGGAATAATAATAGTCATCTTCTTTAAGATCATTAACTTTATAGTTATAGTAATATCTTTCTAAATCTTTATCGTAAGTAGAATTAATATATTGAATAGAAGAATAATTTGCTTCAGTTAAATTATTTAAGGCATTGCCCTTAAAAGTGATTAGATTATTATCTAATGCAAATTTTGAATTAATATAACCTAAATAAGTACGGCTTTGACCAGGTGCTAAACACTCATTTTCTAAGCAATCGATATCATGAGATAAATAAGTGTTAGATTTATCTTTATCATAGATAAAATAGAAATTATCATCAATTTCTAGATATCTAGCACCGATATTAGTGACTTGAAAAGAAAATGGATATTTATATTCTTCCTTTTCATCATCAATTACGAAATTATGAATCTCAAAATCATTATATTCTTCCGTAAAAGCTTGAGGAGCGGGAGAATTTCCTAAAAATGATATTGGTAATAACGCGACTATTGGTAAAAGATAAATCTTTTTCATCTTTTTAAATATAACAAAACAGTCTATAAATGGCAATAACGCCTACATACGCAAAGGGGATGCATATATAGGCGATATTGGAAATTTTAGTTCAGCCATAAGCCAAACTTTGAAATAGAATATACGATTTATAAAAAAGGTTGAATACCACAACCTCTTTTTAAGACATTTTATATATTTGTTGTTTCACTCTTTAATGAGTAAAGAATAAATAAATTCTGCTAATTGATGGCTATCTTCTTCAAAACCGTTATAAGCCCAGGTCATCGCCACACTTAAAATAATGCCAAGATCAACAGGTGCTCTATAGCGATCTTTAATTGTTTCATAAGGAAGTTTTTTATAAAAAACCATTCTCTGTTCAAATTTTAAGTAAAGATATTTTCTATTTTCTGGCAAAACTTCTAAAATCTTTATGGTTTTTTGCTTAATACTTTTCAAGAAAAAATCAATCGCCTCAACAATAGATTTTTCATCTTTAGAACTAAAAGCGGGTTTATAAGTCTTAACTATATAATCCTTGATGTCATCACAAGTATCATTTAAAACATCATCAATGGAAGAATAAGAACGATAAAATGAGGCTCTTGCCACTCCAGAAAATTTCACTAAATCAGTAACGGTAATATCTAAATATTCCTTTTTACCTAATAAACGAAGCATGCCACTTTTTAAAGCGCTTTTAACGTCATTTTGTCTCATGTCATCATTATAAATTAATTGAGACACTTTGTCTCATGTTTTCTTTTTTATTTATATTTTGATAAGATATTTCCTAATGAAAGAAAATAAATATGACATATATTTAAAACAGATAGAAAGTATCATCGATAAGAACTTACCATTAGTGAGCAATCTAGCAAATGTCGCTTCTATTTTAAATGAGATGGAAAATATCAATTGGTGTGGTTTTTATTTAGCAAAAGAAGATTATTTATATCTTGGTCCATTCCAAGGTGATGTGGCTTGCACCACTATCAAAATCGGTCATGGAGTATGCGGCACTTCCTTTCACAATAAAGAAACCATCATTGTTCCTAATGTTAATGAATTTAAAGGACACATCGCTTGTTCTTCATTATCAAAAAGTGAGATAGTCGTTCCAATTATTAAAAATAATGAAGTTAAGGGAGTGATTGATATCGATTCTCCAATATATGATCGTTTTCATAATGAAGAAAAAGAATACCTTGAACAGGTATCCTTATTATTATCTAAATTAGATTATTGATTAACTCATGTAATAAGATTGAGGAATATCGATAACGGTATCAAAGTTAGAATTGATGGTGAAAGAAGCTCCTGAAGTACCATATTCTAAACGCGTTAAATAACCATTTTTAAATTCCACAACTGATCCAAAGTTTTGCGCGTAATAATAATATCTTCCATCGCTTGAATCAAATTCGTAATTAGTTTTTTCAAACATATGAACTTTTATTTCGCTTGTAAAGATTTCTGTATAACGATCGGTAAAATCTTTATATTGTTCCGTTCTTAAATAAGAATAATTGCTTTGTCTTATATAGCAATATGTTGTGGAGCCACTTTTTTCATAATATAGTTCTCCGCCACTAGTATTGATGTGATAACCATTTTTAGTGAATTTTTCAACTTGAATAACGCCACCACTATAAGTGGTATAAGTCAAATTATAGTGACTGTTAAATTTACTTTTAGTCCCATTTTTAAATGAATTCCAAGTCGATTCACTCACTTGTTCACCTTTGGCGTTTACATTTATTGGAGGATTATTATCTTTTAACTGATGAGCAGGAACAATAACTTTTCCTGATTCACTTGTTCCACCTTGAGAAGTATTGCTATTATCACCAAGGGCACTAGTATCAGATTGTTTAGTTTCGCTATTTTTGGTTTCACTAGTTCCAGTATTAGTGTTACAAGCCATTAATAAAGAAACGCTACTAATTAATAAAAGTAATCTTTTGATATTCATACATTTATTAAAACAAATTATTTGATTAATTCAAACTATATTTAAAAAATCACCCCTAAGGATGACTTAATAATTATTCTTTAATCACCACTTTAATATCACCAGTGGAAGTTTTGATTTTGCATAAAGCTCCACCAACTGTTGAACTTGGGACGTTAACTTTACCGGTGGATGTCTTTGTTTCGAATGTTTTGCCGCTTAATAAGGACAAATCGACATCACCTGTAGAAGTTTCTATATCAATTAATTCATTAGCGTCAGAATCGCTAAATCTCACATCTCCGGTTGAGGCTTTGACGTAAATTGTTTTCTCAGCGATGCAATTAGTTAATGTCACATGACCTGTTGAAACATGACAACTTATCTCTTCAGCGTCAACATCTTTTAAAGTTTGTCTACCAGTAGAAGTATATAAATGAGCTTTTTTCGCATCAGCTTCTAAAGAGATATTACCTGTAGAGGCTTTTAAATCTAATTCATTTTTAACTTCTGATTTAATCGATAAATCACCAGTAGATGATTCAACACTTAAATTATTAAATGAATAATAATCTGGGATAATAACATCTCCGGTCGATATTTTAATAAGCGCGTCATTAAAGTCTTTAGAAGGAACATAGACTGTTACTTTCATATTTGACCAAGAGAAATTAAATGGGTATTCATACCATTTTCTAGCGTCCACTTTAGAGATATTTAAAGAATTATCTTTAACTTCGACGTTATGATAATATTTTTCCTTTTCCACACAGACGACTTTTGCTTTATCGTTTTCGGCGACTTTTAATTCGAGATCCGCGGTGGACAAATTAATATTTAAATTTGAGAAATCACTTACTTCGTATTCTCTAGTTACTGTTTTGTTATTAACGTTATTATTAATCACACAGAATGTGATGAAACCAGTCGTCGCTAAAGTTAAAACGGAACCCGCGACAATTAATCCAATTAATAAACCTTTGTTCATAATTTAATTATCCTTTTGCTCAGTTTATATGAGCCAATAGCCTCCGAGGCTTTAATCACTAATTTCATTTTATGACCCTTATATAAAGGGATAATATATTCGCTGGAATTAGGGTTATCAAAATTATATATATCACTAGTGATAATGTCAGTAAAGATAAAACTGATATTACATTATTATTAATCCATTATTTTTCTTATCGCCATTAATAAAAAAACAGTACCGGTATAAATCGATACTGTTATTAGTAAATAATTATTATTTTTTAAGCATTAACGGGATTAAACTTGACATTAATCCATATGTTGTTGTGGGGAAGGAGAAGATCATCTTTGATAAATCTCTGGCTCCTAATTTTTGATTGATAATAATGGTTAATAAATCAAGATATTCACCAGCGTTTTCTGATAAAATTGCCGCACCGACGAGTTCGTTTTTCTTATTGAAGACGAAGGTGAGATGTTCATTAGTGTCATTGCCGTTCGCCCAAGACATCGTCTTACCAAGTTCTACTTCTTCCACGCGATAGCCTAATTCTTTAGCCTTATTTGTGTCGACACCAACTTGACCGATTCGTGGTAAGGTGAAGACTAAATTAGGAATAACTGGATAAGAGATTTTTCTTTTTAAGAAACCAGGTAATAAGATATCTAAAGCGATATAATTAGATTCAAATTCCGCGGTCGGTGTTAATTTTGGAACTTTTTTATCGATGACATCACCAGAAGCATAAATATTTTTAACTTTTGTTCTTAAGTGATCATCGACTTTAATACCACGAGAAGAATATTCAATTCCTAATCCATCTAAATTAAGTCCATCGGTGTTAGCTTTTCTACCCACCGCGACTAAGACATAATTAGATTTAATTTCATCTCCTTCTTGTGTTTTTAAGACATATTCATTTTCTTTAACTTTTTCTAAAGAAGTAACGTGTCTATTGAATAAGAAATTAGCGCCTTGTTCTTTCATCTTACTAACGATAAAATCGACATATTTCTTATCGTATTGATTTAAAGCATTAGGAGCTAGATCGATAATATCGACTTTTTTATTAAATGATAAACAGATAGAAGCGAATTCCATACCGATGATACCCGCACCGACAAAAGTGACATGGTCAGGAATATTATCTAAAGATAAAAAGTCACGAGAATCTTTAAAATGTTCTTTGCCTGGAATATCTAATGGGATATAAGTTTGACCAGTTCCAATAACAAAATAGTCGGCTTGATACTCTTGACCTTCTACTATAATGGTGTGGGCATCTTTAAATTTTGCCGCACCTTTTATGACGTCAAAACCAAATTGATTGAATAAGCCATCTAAGGCATTAGGCATAAAACCGATGACGCCTTTTTTATATTGCATTAAGGCATTCCAATTGATTTCGGCTTGTTTTGTTAAACCGATATTTTGATAACGGTCTAAAGCTTCTTTATAAGCGATAGGCGCATCGAGTAAGATTTTGGCGTCGCAACCATAATTGGTACAGGTACCACCGAGTAATTCCTTTTCCACTAAGGCAACTTTTTTACCTTGCATTTTTAATATCAAAGCGCCATGCCAGCAAGCGTGACCACTACCGATATAAATAACATCATATTTTTCCATAATTAATCTTCCTTTTCGTCAAGAATCTTATATAAGATTTTATAAAATTGAATCGCTTCTTCTTCACTTAAATTGAATTCTTTAGCAATAGAAGGCGGAACTTCAACAGCTTTTTCTTTTAATTTCTTTCCTTTATCAGTTAAAGAGATGACAATATTTCTTTTATCCACTTTATCTTTATGGATTTCAATAAAGCCTTTTTCTTTTAATTTCTTTAATAAAGGGGCGAGTGTATTTGATTTTAAGAATAATGCTTTGCATAATTCTTTTTCATTTACCTTACCTTTTTCCCACATCACCATCATGACGATATATTGGGTATAAGTTAAATCGAGTTTTTCAAGAAGAGGTTGATATCTTCTTAAGATCTTATTAGATACCGCATAGGTGGGAAAACAGAGTTGATTTTTTAATAATAATGAGTCGTATTTATCCATTATTTAGTCACTTCCTTAAGGAAAGCTTCTAATTTATCAAAATCTTCTTTATTTGGTCGACCTTTATTAATAAAGATCCAACTAGCGACGGTGTGGAATTCTTTTTCGGAAACATTAATTCCTTCTTTATCACACACTTTTTTCACCGCTTTTAAGGTGCTAGCACCACTAGCAGCGCTATTGATATTAATTAAACATTTAATCTTTTCTTTATTATTTCTTAAGAATTGTTTAATTTCTTTATCAACATCCGCGGCATACATCGCATTAACAAGTAATAATTGTTCCACTTCTTCTTCTAAAGGATGAGTGACATCTAAAGCGGGAACATTTATTTTATCTTCAATAAATTTGGCAATTTTCTCAGTGTTGCCCTTCTTACTTTTTGTAAAATATCTAACCGCTAATTTCATATTTTTTTACCTCTCATATCTAAATTATATCGCATGCGACATATTTTACAAGAAAAATAAATAGGATCTTAAAAAGTTATCTTGATCCTACCTTAATTTACTTTCTTTCCTCAGGCTTTAATTTCGCCATATTAATATGACAATAACCATCAGGATTTTTATTTAGATAATCTTGATGATATTCTTCCGCTAAAAAGAATTTCTTAAGCGGCAATACTTCTATCTTATAATCCTTATTTAAATATTTATTAAAATATTGTTTTATGATGTCTTCTTCTTCCTTATTTAAATAATAAACACCCGTGCGATATTGTTCTCCTTCATCTTCACCTTGTTTATTAATGGAATATGGATCAATCACTCTTAAAAGAAGCTCTAATAATTTATCTAAAGATATAACATTTTCATCATATTTAATTTCAACAGTTTCTGAAGCATTATCAACATGTCTTTTTAAATCTTCATATCTCGGATTATCTTTTGTCCCGTTAGCATAACCAACTTTCGTAGAAATTACTCCTTTTACTAAAGAGAAATATTTTTCTACTCCCCAGAAACAACCACCCGCAAAATAAATAGTTTTCATACAACTATATTATTTCATTTATTAAGTGGAGCAAAAAGAACATATTAGATGATATCAATGAAAAAGCGCCCACATTGTGAGCGCATTCTTGATATTATCAATTATTTAAGTGCGTCTTCTTTAGAACTAAAGACATGTTCTTTATCTCTATATTCAAATCTACACTTGAAGGAGAGATATCTTTCTTTACCGTCTTTACTTCCTAATGCAAAACGCATTACTCTAACCGCTTTATCTTCAACTTTAATCCACTTGTTTAATAAGAAGAATAAGAGGAGATAGCAGAGGCCAAATAATCCAACGATAGAACCGATAACAATACCAGCGATTGCACCACCATTTAAACCTTTTTTAGTTGGCTTATCAGGATCAACAGGTGTTACAGGATCATCTGGACCAACTGGATCATCTGGTCCTGGAGCTGGAGCAGCAGCGATTGTCACTGTCACTATTTTAATTTCGGAATCTCTATGATCTTCATCGCCATCAATCATATATTGAACAGTATATGTTCCAGCATCGGTGGCTTTTGGAAGTTCCGCACTAAAGTCACCACTATCACCGATACGGTAGAGAACTGTTCCGCCTTCAGCTATACCAGCGCTCACTAATTCTTGAGCTTGGCCATTAGCCACTAAGCCAAGTTTTGGGGCTGGTTCTTGAGTGAATGAGGATTCTTCTAATGCTTCAAAATGCACTGATTTATATGTTTTTGAAGTATAATCCACAATTTCAGATGAAATAGGAATGAATTCTTTTGTACCAGTTTGACTTTCGCCAGAATAACCTTTACCTTCGATAGAATTAAGCACTCTACCATTGATAGCTTTAACTGTGCCAGTGGCGTTAAATACCACATCATCAGAAAGACTTAAATAATCATATTCATAATCTGATGTATCGTCATTAAAAACTCCATATTTACCTGAAGCATTAACTGTTCCGCCTTTAAAATGGGAAAGTTTATGTTGACCAGTATAATAATAAATTCCGTAAGAAACATTGGTGGTTGAATTGGATTGAGCAGTAAGTGTTCCGCCAGTCATTTCAAAGCTACTTTTCTCGTTTGATTTTATTCTAAAGCCGTAATTAGAATTACCTAATGTTGTTCCATTGCCACCACTTGCTAAAATAGTGCCACCTTCAACTGTAAAATCGCCTCCCGCTGAAGAATCTGGATTTAAAGCTATACCCTCTTTAGTACCTCTTCCTATGATAGAACCACCAGTTAATTGGGCTCCTCCATAGAAATAAATGCCAGCGTTAGATGATGAATTATACCCAGATATACCTTCAATAGTTGCTGCGCTATTAATAACTTTCATGCGGAAATGGATACCATCTGAGTCCTTGTTTGATGCATCAGGGGATTTGATTTGTAAAGAGCCTCCTCCAAGAAGCTCTAATGAATATTTATTTCCAGAATTTTTTGGATAGAAAACAGCACCAGAATAACGATCGCCTTCTGTCGTTGATGTTATTAAAGTGACGCTATTGTCACCAACAAGTTCGATTTGTAAGTTTCTACTTTTAGAATACCAAATGCCATAGCGGTACCAACTAGAGTTGTAGTAAGACGCACCTTCACCAGTAAAATGGAAATTTGTGAGTTTTAAATAATGTGGATTATTGCCAGTGCCTTCTATATATTCAGCTTTCCCTTGGACTGAAGAGTCATCATCCGAATCAAACACAGGGTCCGTTTCCATATTATGCATCCCAATATAAAAAGTGTCATTGCCGACATTCTCAGCATTAGCCTGTTGAATTTTACTATCTTTAGGCAAGAAAATAGCGACAGATCCAGCACCTGCTAGAACTAATGCGCCTATTAATAATATTCCATTAATTTTTTTCATGATTCTGCCTCCAAAATATAATTATAATTATTTTACTCCTATATATGTCACAAAAGTGTCACACTAATAAATATTTATTAGTTCTAACGACAATCTATGTGCCCTTATTTAGTTCACTTTCAAATTTGATATCGCCTTTTGACTTTGCAATTAGAAGATGGAAACTCTCAAAAGAAGATGAAAAAAAATTGATGAATTGCTGTAGAAAAAGAAAAGCCAACCGCAATAAATGGATGCCCAAGATTGGCTTTGTGATTCTTTAATCAATGCATTTTTGCTTTAAGCTGACTATTACCTCATCAAACGCTCTTTTAGCAGTTTCATTACTTCTTTCTAATGAAATAAAGCAATGTGACTGCTTTTCTTTTGTTTCAGAATAAGGATCAATAAGTAAATAATCTACATCTTTATCATCTAAAGTGCTTGATAATTCGAGCATATCGTGTCGGTATTGCCCAGCAAGTTCAATAGAAAAAGGATAATTATTATCAATGTGTAATATGTTGTTATATTTACTTATTTCATTTTTATTAAGGTATATTGAGCCTTTAACATAATTCCCAATCAAATATTTAGTTGCTAAATCAAAAGAGTTGTAATCAAGAGGGGCATCATCAATTACTAATGCCTTAATTTTTGAAGAATCAATGCTTGGAGTTATTCCTAGCAATTCCGCATATTCAGGATTTGAGATTACACTTCCTAGTTGGCTAGTGATGATTGCACCAGCGGATTGACCCATAATGATGACTTTATCCATGTTTAAGTGATATTCATCTTTATGATTGTTTATGAATTCAATCGCCTTATTAGCTTGGATAATAGGAACTGGAAAATGATAATCAGGAACAAGAGCGTAATCCACATTAACGATATTAAACCCCTGTGCGCATATATCATCAATTAAAGCAGTCGCATCACTCGCAGCCATTGGATCAGCCATATTTTTACTACCTGCAAAGAATCCTCCACCGTGGAAATAAAATAATGTTGGTCGATCTTGATTTATATCCTCATTAGGATAAGTGATATCCAGAAAACTGTTTGGGTATTCCTCATCATATTTAATTTCACTGATTAAATATTGTCCATTATCTCTTAAACCAATATGAGGTTCATAAAATGGGTTGTAACTATTGATTGGATTATTACCATATGTCACCTTTTGTATTAACCCCACTATCATTTGAGTGTTAAAGGTTGAAACTAGGAACAATAAACCACAGGTTAAAACTAAACCACCAACGATCGAAAGAGGAATAATCCATCTTTTTTTGCTTTTTTTCTTAACTATTTTTTCTTTTTCCATCGTTTATCCTTCTTATTCATTTAATAAATGAAGACCATAAGTTTTTACATTTCCATTAACAGCATCAATCATCCAATCCGCAACACTTTTATCTTCTTCTAACTTAACTAGGAAATCGCCAGAGATAATTGTGTGTTGTGTATTTTTTGTTGAGGAATCAGCTTTATAGTCCCAAATATAAATACCGACATTTGGAATATTTGCTTGTAAACCATTAACCATGTTTTTTAAATCTTTTTGGAATAAGTCACCATTGGCTTTATTCTTTTCCATTTTTCCGTAGTTAATATAGGCTTGATATTGTTGTAATGTATCGTCTCTATAAGAGCAATCAAAGAGGATTTTAACTTGATCACCGCGTTTTTCATGTAAAGCGGTTAGGCTGTCTAAAACTATATTATTAGTGGATAATCTATCAGAGATTTCTTTTGGACTCTTCCAAAGATTTGTCGCACTTTCTTTCCACCCATCATATAAAAGCAAGGAACTATCGACACAGGCAGTAATATTAGTGGCTTTTGGAAAATGGTTAATAACATCGTCCGCCAATAAAGAGGTAGCAAATCCTCCAGCGGAAAAGCCAGTTACTAATAAAGATTCAGAGTCTTCTACATATTTAGCCACAGATTCCATTAACAACGAATAATTCTTATATCCTTGATGATAAATGGTTTTTTCTTTACCGTTTTTGGTATATTTAAATTCCGCTGTTCCGGTATGGAAATCTCCAGTTGTATAAGGAACAATAACGAAATTCCAATCCTTAAAAGGATTTTCATTAGCGCTACTTCCAATACCACCATTTGCCACAAAATCTTGAGCGGTCATATCTACAGCATAGAATTCTTTTCCACGTTTTGATGTTTCTTCAGTAATACTGACTCCACCTCCAAAGAAATAAACAACAGTCTTGTTCTCTTTGCCTTTTTTAAAGATGCCGTGCCACTGTTTTCCAGTAGAAGTTAACGCACCTTCAGGTTTGATAGAATAATAAGATCCAACTTCAGGCTCACCTTTTAATTCTGGAAACGACATTAAAATAGTATTCTTGACTAGCACAAAAGCTCCGATGCCAAGCGTTGCAATCACACCAACAATGACTATTGGGATAATCCACCATTTTCTTCTTTTTTTCACTTGTTCTGCCATAAATATTTCCTCTTTGTTGCGTTTGTCATGATTTTATGCTACAAATGTATCATAACAAAAAAGTCCAGTCTATGATTTGGACTTAAAAAATAATAAAAGTACAAATGGTCTTATTTTGTATCATAAGGAGATAAATCGCATGCCAAGAAGAAAAGATGTTGATATTGTAATTCAATTAGAAAACGCCATATTTAATTTGCTCAAAGAAAAAGAATATAAAGATATATCAATTTCTGAATTATGTAACAAAGCTTGGGTTTCAAGATGCACATTCTATAGAAATTACAAAGATATGGACGACATCATCTATCAATTTTTCATGAGAAAATCAAAGAATTGGTGGGAAACAAACTACGCTAAATTTCTAAAAGAGGAAAAATATGTCAGCGTCAGTCTTTTTGAATACCTATTATCCTTAAAAGATAAAATCTTGACTATTTATCAAAGAGGCTTATCTCATATATTCGAAAAGCATATTTTTGATTCCGCGATAAATGGAAGAAATATTTTTGATAAAGAACAGTCTTATTCTTCCGCAAGAGTGTCAGGTTCAATCGTTGGTTTAACTAATGAATGGGTGAGAAGAGGGATGAAAGATTCACCGGAATACCTGGCCAAATATTTAAATAAGGAAATTGAATACAAAACATTTTAAAACTGTTTATGCTTAAAAATATTTGTAAATATATTGAACTTGCACTGTCATTTTTATTACTAGGGACCACTATTTATCAAAGTGTCGTTGGTGGACGATTATTTTTGTTGGTCTCTTTATTATTCTTAATAGAAACAGTTATTTATTCTTTAGCGCTGTTCAATAAAACGCTCAGACTATCATCGTTAATTCAATTTATTCATTCACCACTTGCGATGGTCGTTTTATTAATTTCTGTAGTATTAAATGGGGAAACAAAATATTCATTATTATTAATTGTTATCACTTCTATTTATCTTCTCTTAAAGATAGGGATTATCGTCTATTATTATTTTGATTACAAAAAGAAAAATGATGTTATTAGCTATGCTAAGTTTTATAACGGATTATGTTCTTTATTATACGTTATCAATTTATTAACCGTAGTTATCGCAAAAAATGTCGCTATAGAATCAACGGTCCTATTATATTTATTGATTCTGATTATCGTTAACGCTTTATCAACTTTTGCGGTAGCTTATTTTGCTTTAGCCTATCTTGTGACTACTTATTCTTTGAAAACACTGTCATTTAAAGAAAAAATAAATGCTGTCTCAAGTTTTTTTATCAAATACGAACTTGGATTTATCATTAGTGAGATATTCTGTTTTGCCACTATGATAGTGTCTTTTATTAATGTAAATAAAAATCAGTTCTTCTTCTATTTAGGCATGTTTTATTCAATCATATTTACCGCTAGATTGATTACTTTCTTATGGAATAAGAGTTTAGAAAAGAAAGAGACTAATTCATTATTGCTATCTAAGAAAAAACACGGAATTCTCTTATTTAATTCCCTCTTCTTTTTAGCGGCAGGAGATTTATTATCTATCTCTTCTATCTTACTATCAGCTCTTAGAGCTTCATCTAATATTCCAGCTTGGTTTTTTGTTGGCTTTATGTTCCCTTTTTCAATATTGAGCTTCGTCTTAAGCATGATTCATAGAAAAACCGCGAAAACAATTGATAATGCCTATTTAAATGTCACAGTGGATCAATCCTTAATTACGTCACTATTCTCTTTTTTAGCGGGATTATCTTATTTCTTTAAATATATTCCTAATAATGATATATCTGGTTTACTATGGCTTTTATTATGGCTAGGTGTTTTAACAATTATTACCATTGTTCTAATTATCTCTTTTGTCCATTCCATCATAGGTTTAATTGGAAAAAGAGGAACACAAAAAAACAGTCCTGATATTGCATCAGAACTGTAGTTAACGATTGGAAATAAACTATAGAAATGATACAAATGCAACACATCAACAACTTTTGCAATAAGCGCAAGCAAATGCAACAGCTGTTTTTAGAGAATTTCGTTAGAAGATAAAGCACTCATATTTAGCAACTTCTTATAAAATAAATCCATAAGTATCGCACCAAGTGGAGCAGTGATTAATATGGATACTACCGCTGCAGTCAACACTAATGTGCCACACGCTAACCCTTCTGAAAGCGCAATTGCACCAATAGAAGCTTGCACTGTTGCCTTAGGCAAATATGAAATGATAATAAATATCTTTTCTTTCCACGTAAACTTCGTAGCTATCACGCAACATATCACACCTAAACTTCTAAATATTAGTGCGATAAATATTAATCCTACGATGATTGCGCCTTCTTTAGAAAAAGCATAATGTACATCAGTAGCAATCCCCACTAAAGCGAAAAGTAGTATTTCAAAACCTTGCCATAATCCGTTATATGATTTTTGGATGTCCTTGGCTTCTTCTTTCTTAAAGATATTTACCACTAAAGCCATGACAATAATCGCTAGCAATGAAGAAACGCTAAAAAATGGTTTTAAGACGTTTTCTAATGTCAACATGCCAAACGATATACCAAGCATAAGAATAACATTAAGAATGTTATTTAGTTTCAGATAGCGAATGATTAAAACCATCAAGAATCCAACACCAATGCCTAATGCAATGCCGGTTATTATCGATATTGGAATTTGTGATATTCCCCAAGCATCAAATGTAGATGTTGCTACAAGATTTTTAAACGAATAGAAAAGTACGATAACGAAGATATCATCACACGATGCTCCAGCCATAACTAGTTCAGGAACGCTATGATCTTTACCATAGCCTTCTTCCATTAATTTAATCATTCTTGGAACGACAACCGCTGGAGACACCGCAGCAAGAACAGAACCAAGAAGCATAGCTTCTAAATGGGATATTTCTAAGAATAGAGGGGCAAATATGGTGATACCCACTATTTCAAAACATGCCGGCACAAAACACATTAATATGGCGGGCCTACCAATCTTTTTAAGATTATTAATATCTAAAGATAAACCAGATCTAGTAAGAATAATTACTAAAGCAATTTGTCTTAGATATGAAGAGATTGATAATAATGTGTCATCGACAATATTTAATAACGATGGTCCAATTAATATTCCTAGGATGATATACCAAACTAGCTTAGGAAGTTTAATCTTTTCAAAAATAAACCCACCAAGTATACCACCACCAAATATAATAAATAAGGATAGAAATATATTCATATAATCTCCCTTCTGTCATAGAAATTAAAAAGCTGATTTCTACGACAAAATAAGTCATAGACGTCATCAGCTTTATTCTTGCGGTTTTCTATTTCTAGAGGGGAGACATCATTCCCTTCGATGATTATAGCATAAAAAAATAAAAAAACAGTACCGAATTGTATCGATACTGTAGTTAACATTTGGTTGCGGGAGAAGGATTTGAACCAACGACCTCCGGGTTATGGGCCCGACGAGCTACCAGACTGCTCTATCCCGCGATGTTAAAGGGTCCAATTCAGGACCCTATAAACTATTTGCGATTTTTACGACGAGCGTTTTCGCTTTTTAGTTTTCTTTTAAGACCTTTCTTTAAGAAAGATTCTCTGCGGCGGCACTCCTGAATGGTACCAGCCTTGTTAACTTGTCTTTTGAATCTGCGTAATGCATCATCAAGTGTTTCGTTTTCACGAACAACTGTTTTTGGCATAGTTTCACCTCCATTCGTGCTTCGCACTTGCTATATTATATTACTAATACAAATTAAATTGCAACTATTAATAGTTAGCAGTAAAAATATCGATAAATTGATAGATTTTCTCTATTAGAGAATCTTTGTGCCGTTAGATGTTCCGATACGTGACGCGCCAGCTTCCACCATAGCGATTAAATCTTCGTGGGTTCTCACTCCACCACTCGCTTTAACACCCATATTTGGACCAACTGTTTCTCTCATTAATTTGACATCGTGAACAGTCGCACCACCTGTGGAAAATCCTGTAGATGTTTTCACAAAGTCCGCACCCGCTTCTTTAGATAATTTACAAGCTCTCACTTTTTCTTCATCACTTAATAAACAGGTTTCGATAATGACCTTAAGGACTTTAGATCCCGCGACTTCTTTTAATAAACGGATTTCTTCTTTGACGTAATCATCATGTCCGGCTTTTAACATGCCGACATTGATAACCATATCGATTTCTTCGGCACCTTCTTTAATGCATAATTCCGCTTCTTCGACTTTAGTTTTAGTTAGATTCATACCTAATGGGAATCCGATAACAGTACAAACTTTAACACCGCTACCTTTTAAACATTCCGCGGCTAATGGGACATAAGCAGGATTAACACAAACGCTCATAAAATCAAATTGTTTGGCTTCTTCACATAATTTAACAATTTGTTCTGGAGAAGCATCTTGCTTTAATAAAGTGTGATCAATTAATTTATTGTATGACATATTTTTATCTCCTTTTTTCATTATAACAAAAAAGAAAAGGTCTATCGACCTAATCTTTATTTTTCACTCTTCTTAGCTGGAGCTTTTTTCGCGGCTGGCTTTTTGCTAGCTGGAGCTTTTTTCTCTTCCGCTTTTACGACTTTACCATTGTTAACAACGGTCTTGCCATCATAATAGCCACATTTTGGACAGACGTGATGAGATTTAATCATCGCACCACATTGTGGGCATGTGACTAGACCGACAGCATTTAATTTGAAGTGTGTTCTTCTAAGTCTTTTACGAGTTTTACTAATTCTTCTTTGTGGGACTGCCATATTGGTTTTCCTCCGTTTTTATCGTCGTTAATTATATTAATAATAAGCCTTTAAAGTCAACTATTTTTAGACAAGTTCTAAACTTTCTTATTTTATTCTGATAGTATCATACTTTTTTCTAATTTTACTCTAATAATATCACCAGGTTTTGCTATGCAACCCTTGATTAAGACATGGATATAATTTGAAGTATGACCAGTTCCCATATTTTCATTTGGTTCATAATTTTCTAATAAGACATCGACTTCTTTACCGATAAATCGATCAGTGTATTCTTCCCAAAGTTTTTTTGATAATTCAATTAAAGTTCTCGCTCTTTCCTTTTTGATGCGTGGATCAATTTGATCTTTCATCTTATAAGCTAGTGTCCCTTCTCTAGCGGAAAATGGGAAGACATGTAACATGTTAAAACCACATTTTTTTATAAAATCGATAGTTTCTTGAAATTCTTCTTCACTTTCTCCTGGAAAACCGACGATAACATCGCTAGTTAAGGCCAGATCAGGATTTAATTCATGAATATAATGAATCTTTTGATAGAAGTCGTTAACACTATATTTACGGTTCATTCTCTTTAAAACGGTTTCTGAACCACTTTGTAAAGGAATATGTAAATGTTTAGCTAATATAGGATTATTGATCACTAATTCAATTAATTTATCATCTATTTCACTTTCTTCTATAGAAGATATTCTTAATCTATATAAATTATCTAATTTAGATAAAGACTCCACTAAGTCGGAAAAAGAACAGTCGGATAAATCTTTTCCATATCCTCCGACATGAATACCGGTTAAAACAATTTCTTTATAGCCTTTAGAAATTAAATATTTGGCTTCTTCAATGACATTTTCTTTTTTTCTACTTCTCGCCTTACCACGACGATAAGGAATTAAACAATATGAACAGAAATTATCACAGCCATCTTGAATCTTTAAATAACTGCGGATATTTTCACTAAAAGAGGTCACTCCTAATTCCTCATATTTATATAAACGAGGATTAATATCCACCTTCACGATATTCTTTCCGTTTTGATAATACTGTTCGATCAAATCTGGGATTAAATGACGATTAGATGTACCCACTAAAATGTGTGGTTTTATTTCATTAGAAATAAATTCATAATTGCCTTGCGCATAACACCCCATCACGACGCATATCGCGTTAGGATAATCTTTCATAATACTTCTAATATGCTGACGTGATTTTTGATCAGCAGTTGAAGTCACAGAACAAGTGTTAATGATGATAACATCAGGATTTTCTTTATCTTCCTTGTACCCTCTAGATAAAAGGGTAGATGAAAGCGCCGAGCATTCATAAGAATTAACTTTGCAGCCTAAAGAAAAAGTACGAAAAGTTCTATTCATCTTTTAATAAGTTATACATATTTTCAGAGATGAGATTGTTATTAAATAAAGCATCAATCATCTCTTTTTTATTATTATTAAAATAAGCTTCCACAACTGGAGATATTCTTTCCATCATATGAGTAAAGGATATTTTTTTCATATATTTATCAAATAAAACTACCTTAGCGTCTAATCTTCCTTGGTCGTTTATAAAATAAATTGTATTAGTGTCATAATGGAAGAAAGCAGCCACTCCTTTAGTTTCAGATATCTTCACCAATGAAGTAAAATATGAATTAAATAATTCATAACCATAGGTATCGAAAGGATCGATACATGCTTCTTCAAAATCAGTTTTTAGTTCGCTATATGGCAAAGAAAGCATCTTCTCAGGTTCATTAACATAGATTTGATTTAAAGCGCTGGAGAAGAAAGGAATAAAGATCTTTACTCCATTTATTTCATAATAGGGTTGATCAATCGTTCTCTCTTTTAAAGCGGTGACAAATTTGGTGTGTTCAATATCACCATGATTTTTAATATTTTCAATTTCACTTTCAAATAATTTCTTATTTTCTAAACCTCTTAAAAGAATATTAGCTCTCATGATGTTAAATTCATTTTCTTCGCTATCATATAGATTCGCATATCTTTTGAATTTACCGATATTTTCTCGATTTTGAATGAAATATTTAAAATCATCGCTATTAGAGAAAGAGCGACGATATTTTTGTTTATTTTCTAATGTTACATAAATTCCCATATTAGTTCTCTAATATTGATGCTATCACACTTAAGGCGTATACGGCAGCGGTTTCTGTTCTTAAAATTCTTTTACCTAAAGAAACACAAGAGAAATTATGAGCCACTAAAGACATAATCTCTTCATTACTAAACCCACCTTCTGGGCCAATCATCATAGAGATTGACTTACCTTGTTTTACACTACTAATGAAGTTATTTGTGCTTCCCGCTACTTTTTCATAAGCCACTAGATTAATATCGCTAAGTAAACTTGGATCAATTTTATTAATGTCTACCACTCCGATAATTTCTGGAATCTTTAAGCGGTGGCACTGTTCACTCGCTTCTTTAGCGATCTTTTTAAATCTAGTTAGTTTCTTTTCTAAATCTCTATCGTCATATTTAACAACACAACGTGATGATTTAAATAAGATGATTCTACTAACTCCTAATTCGGTCGCTTTTTGGATAACAAAATCGATTTTATCCCCTTTCGCTAAAGCAAAAAATAAAGTGACTTCTTCTTTAATTTCACTATCGCTTGGTATTTGATAATTAATCTTAATGTCCAATGGGTTAGTTTCTTTTATAAGCGCATTATAAAGGGTGTTATCGATAACAACTTCGATCTCTTCTCCCTTTTTTATGCGCATCACATGTAAAAGATGATGAACATCGTCATCACCTAGTATTACATGATCATTTATTTTGCTTGCAAAATATCTTTGCATTAATGGATGAATTCTCCATTCCCATCTTTCACGTCTTTTTTGACTAGATAATAAACTCCAATTGCCATATTAATAACATATGTTAAGGCGATAGGAGCGACATAACTAATCCAACTCTTTGGAGATAATAAAGTGACAAATAAAGCGATTAATCCACCGATAAAAGCTAGATTAGCGGCTAGCCAAATATAGCCGACTTTTTTGAAATTTAAATAGAAGAATCCCGCACCGGTAAATCCTAAAAATGAAAACCATAAAAAAGCATCGAAACGAAAATGTGCTTTATAGATCTTTCGATTAGTCTTCTCGTTAATATCGAGTTCACTAGTAACTTCAATCGTGTCGCTACTTGCTCCTTCAAGAGGATTTTTCGCACCACAAATCGGACACATATCCTTTTCAAATTTTGTTATTCTGGCCCCACAACTACGACAATAAGGCATAAAATCACCTAGTTTCTATTAAACTACTTTAATATCTCTCATCGTCACATCGCGTCCGGTTATTAAATAAGTATTACCGCTACCGCAATGAGGACAGGTTTTGCCATATTTAACTGTTTCAAAAGTTTGCTTACAGTCTTTACAATAGCTTTTACCTTGGATGATGATAAAGTTTAAGTGGCAATTCTTCATATATTCCGTTCTTTTTTTGGCCCACTCAAAGGCATCGACGAAATATTGTTTAACCACGCCGCTGACCTCACCCACTTCAAGGGTGAGTTCAACGACTTCTTTGACTTTATTTTCTTTGGCTAATTCTTCCACCTGTTTAATGACGTGAACTACAATTCCTAATTCATGCATTGATGGAATTACCTGTATGTGGATTTTCTTTTATAAATTGCTTGTTTTCTTTTTTCCAAGCACGACGTTTCTTCGCCATCATACGAGCTTCTTTGCTACCGGAATGTAAGGCGATCTTCACCATACGTTTAAGTTGATAGCCTAATAAGCCTGTGACTTTCTTTTCCGCCATTCTCATATTTGAAGCATGTGGGTGGTCTCTCACTAAGTGAATAGCGTCGAATTTACATTTTGTGGTACAAATACCACAACCGATACATTTATGAGGATCAACAACGGCAGCACCACAAGATAAACATCTACCGGTTTCAATTCTCACTTGTTCTTCTGTTAAGGTCTTATGAGCATCCTTGAAGGAATTCTTATAATCGATGGATTCATCCATACCTTCTTCTTGTCTACCCGCTTCATCATAACCAGGAACGGTAATATCCTTTTTATTTAATGGAGTAAAACCACGATGGTTATAAGCAATAGTTGGATGAGCTAATGGTCTCACGTGTCTTGCTAAAGCATCAGCGACAGCGTGACCAGCAGCGATAGCATCAATAACAAATTTTGGACCAGTGAAGACATCACCACCGACGAAGATATCTTCATCTGCGGTTTGATATGTTAATTTATCCGCTAATGGATAATTACCGTGCCAGAATGTTACTTTACTGCCTTCTAATAATTTGCCCCATTCGATGGCTTGACCAATCGCAAAGACAATCTTATCAGCCTTAACAGTCATAGTGACTTCGTCATTATATAATGGTGAGAATTTACCAGTTTCTGGATCGATAGTTCTCACGCACTTCTTAAATGTAATAGAAGTAACTTCACCTTTGGAGTTAACTTCAATTTCTTTTGGACCCCAAGAATTGTTAATCGAAATATTTTCTTCTAATGTTTCTCTTACTTCTTCTTTGCTGGCTGGCATACTTTCTCTATCTTCTAGACAGAACATAGAAACAGATTTAGCGCCTAATCTATGAGCTGTTCTAGCACAGTCGACAGCGACATTACCACCACCAACGACGACAACTTCGCCTTTAAATGGAGTCTTATCTTCTTGTGCTTTTCTTAAATAATCAACAGCAATATCAGTGCCTTTAGCGGTATCGTTTAAGACGCCTGGTCTACGACCACCTTGGCAACCGATCGCGATATAGAAGGCTTTGTAGCCTTGTTTTTTGAGTTCTTCAATGGTGACATCTTTACCGACTTCGACACCACATTTGATCTCAACACCTAATTTTCT
>JAFRPF010000035.1 GCA_017429285.1 Bacilli bacterium | reverse complement strand
GATAGAGTCTCCTTGCTTCATCGGGAAGCGCAACCATTCCTCGGGCATATCGTATTTGATACGAGTCAGGTTGTCCTCTGTAGCAGTCACTTTCACTCCGTCCTTTGTCTGCTCATAGGTCATGCGGTTACAGGGCTCCATACCTATAACGGTTTCTTCTTTTTCTAAAAACCTCGAGCGATACTCCTTCTTGTCAGCCTCTATCCCTTTAAGGTTCCACGTGCGGTCTTTCCCCCGAAGGTCAAATTCCTTGAGATCCATTTTCCTCTGTACTAATGAATCTCTGTCAACTATCCAGTTTTGCTCGAAGTTTATTTCTTGAGCTTGTCCTGGCAGGCTAGTTAATGTAATATATAATAAAAACTTTCTCATACTAATCTTATTTCTTATTATTTATCAACATCTTGAAAATAGAATCTTGTTTCTCTGGATAGAGAGGACCGTCTTGCCCCTGATACGACATTCAGTCTCTTTCCTTCCAATCTAATTACCATTTTAAATCTATCTTACGATACTTACAATTTTTCACAAATTCTGTGCTGTCTGTAAATCGCATTATTTCTTTTCCTCCTTTGCTTGCGCTTTTATTATAATCTTTATCTATGATATAAAAATGATTCTTCTGTCTCGAAATGTTGTATGATTTTACTATTATCCATCTTTCACTATACTTGGCATCTATAGTGTATTCTGTCATATTACCTAAGTTGTCGTATTGTTCTTGCAAACTAGGGGCTAATTGAATGCCACCGTAGCATGTTTTACCCTCAAAACTACATCCCCGGACAATAATCCTCCGACCTTTTTCACATTCAAGCATATAGAAACCACCCCCAAGATTATAAGATCCGTTGAATTCTGGATATATCCATTCAGAAAAATAGACAAAAGAAACTATCGCAATTCCAATAACTGTTAATATTATAATTATTATTGTTATAGCCTTTTTATACATAACCACATCTCCTCTACTATTTCTTTAATCTGCCAGTTCCATAATAATAAGTTTTAAACCCATGTATCTGCGGATTAATATTCCAAATGTTGTTATTTATACGAATGAAAAAATCACGTTTTAAGCCTCCTCCTTCATTCCAATCATAGTCAGTTGCACTATTATTTACTATACTGACAGTTCCTTGTTCTCTATTTTCTAGAATCATATCAACCTGTCCTAATGCATATACGGTAGCAAGTAAAACAGGATTCCCAAGTGATTCTATTATATTTTTATTTCTAAACAGATTTATACGTGTAGCAATACCAACTTTTGGAAAATCGGATGTAGATAATACACCAAAATCTAATTGTGATGTATCAATATAAAGTGTATTATCTGGCGAGGAGTCCTGTAATGTATTGGGGTGTGATTTCGCCCATTCAATCCCCTCTCTAACAGAAACGAATCCGTCATAGTCAGGTCTATTTGGAAGATTATCATAATGTGTATTAATTCTACTTTCTATTTTATGGTCTAATTGTCCCATAATGGCATAATTACCTGCTTTAGAATGGGACATACCTTGAGTAAAATATTTCTTTTCCATTACATAATAGTTTCCTTTTAACCCCAAATCATCAGTTCCAAGAAAATTACCATGAGTATCATAAATTGGATTTTTTCCATCAGGATCCACATAATTCACAGGATTATTCCCGCAGTAAATGTAAGGACTGAGGTGGTAGTATTTCTCACACATGGGATCCATGGTGGTGAAGCGACAGATGGAGGGATCGTAGAAGCGGGCTCCGTAGTCATACATGTCCAGACCATGATAGCGGTCGAACTCCTTGCCGTTATATTTGTACTTCTGAGTCTCTGGATCCTC
>JAFRPF010000034.1 GCA_017429285.1 Bacilli bacterium | reverse complement strand
GCGATATTTATGGGTAATAGAAGAAGACACTTTATTAAAAAAGGTTTAAATGATAAACAATATAAAGAATTCTTAGACACTAATGTTAATAAATTACATTTCTCAATCTTTCTATCTTCATCAATACTAGTCGCCGCTATATTAGATTTCATAATAGCCGTATTCTTAGTGGCCATTATTACTTCAGGTATGGATCCAGCTATTGAATATGAAACTCAGTTTGCTTACGCTTTATCGACGGTTGATTCCTATGGAATAGGTAAGTGTATACCGATGATATTATTAATCCCAGTGGTCATGTTATTTGACTATCGTAAACAATATAAAAATAATCTTCCTGATATCATCATCCCTGTGGCAGGTATCGCCCTACTACTTATCACCTATATCGAAGGTGGATTTGAAATCATTAGATTCGCTTTAGAAGATAATCGAAGACGAAAAGCGGAACAATCCGCTGATTCAGAAGATATATTTGAATTAGGGAAACAGTTAATATCGTTTATAAAGAATAAGGTCCAGCGTTAAGCTGAACCTTTTTCGTCTTATTTAATTTCAATTAATTCGTAGTCTCTACTACCGATACCTAATTTATTAGCGCATTCAATAGTGTGAACACCATGTCTAGATTCAATTCTTTCTATTAAGATATCTTTACCTGGATCATCGCTATTATAGACTAGATCTAAACAAGCTTGATCAATCGCGACTGGATCAGTGGATGATAAGATACCGATATCTTTCATACAAGGTAAGGAAGCATTACCATCACAATCACAATCTTTTGATATATTAGTCATGACATTGATATAAGCCGCTTTGCCATCAAATAATTTAGTCACACTACTCGCCGCGTCCGCCATAGATTCTAAGAATCTATCTTGTTCTGGTAAATTATCCCAACATTTACTTTGATCACCTGTATATCCCGCTGTATGGATTAATGACTTACCACGGCTAGAAGCAATACCGATTGATAATTGTTTTAAGGCTCCACCATAACCACCCATCATATGGCCTTTAAAGTGAGACACCACTAATAAAGAATCATAATTAAATAAATTCTTACCGACATAATTCTCTTTTAAGATAAATCCGTTATCCACTTTAATGGCTTTATCTTCAAATTCATCCATTAAATCAAATGGAAAATATTTATCCCAATTATGATCTTTAATTAATTTTCTATGTCTATCAGAATAATTTCTAGCCCCTTCATAAGCGGTATTACATTCCACAACAGTACCATTTAGATGTTCCACTAATGGGGTCACAAATTCAGGTCTTAAATAATTTCTATTACCTTGTTCACCAGAATGCATCTTAATCGCAATCTTGCCAGGTAATTTTTTACCTAATATTTCATACATCTTCACCATATTCTCTGGTGTAATATCTTTTATAAAATAAACTTTAGATTTCATATATTAATATATCCTTATAAATAAATATTACATGAATTAAAAACATAAAGAAAGGGAACCCCTTAGTTTGGTCAATCCTAG
>JAFRPF010000018.1 GCA_017429285.1 Bacilli bacterium | reverse complement strand
TTAATGTCTATAAATACTTACCTCAGTTTTATACCCAGATATGATAATAAGCCAAAACTTTATGTAACCGTTGGAATTATAAGTAATACTATTAAATTATTATCTTCCTTAGTCTTTGTCGTTTGTTTAGATTTTGGTTTACCTGGTGTTTTCTATGGTTATATATGTGGTAATATTGTTTCAATTATCATCTATTATACTATTTCAAAAAAACGTATTCGTGTAAGTCTGTCCACATACTTAGCCACCAAAATCCTCAAATATGTATTTCCACTCCTGCCAGGAGTCGTAATTGCCGGTTTATGGCTTCCTTTATTTCGATGGTATACAGCACTGTGGTTTCCTTTGTTCGTGATTGGCTATTATGGTTTTGCAAGCAGACTGACTTCTGTTAATTCGATTGTTCATGGAGCATTCGGTTTTGCCTGGACTCCGATGATGTTTGAAAAGAGAAATGAAATAGTTGAAGGTGATAAAATCAGACAGGTTTCAGGATTGGTGTTTGTTTTTTCAATAAATATAGGAATATTTATATCATTATTTGCACCAGAACTTACAATTGTCGTTGGATCAGATCAATATATAGGTTCTACATTTTTAGTACCTTTCGTGGCATTTGCTGGTACTATTAAAATCATGACTCACCTACGTGGATTTGGTCCATATATTACTGATAAAACAAAATTTATAAGCATTATACAGTTTATTTCTGTTGTCGTTAGTAGCATTGTATTCTATTGCATTAAAGATTCATATTGGTTATATGGAATTGGAGTTGTCGCGGTCCTTTATGAATTGCTCAATTATCTGTTATGTATTTCTTATACTAAGAGAGTTTTTCATCTACAACTTTATTATAATTGGGAATTATTATTCGTGCTTTATCTGATAATAACAACAATAGCTATTCATTTTAGAGTTTCGTTATTACTAAGAAGTGTTATTGCAATCATTGTATTTGTTTCGATATTATATACTATTCTTAGAGTCTATAGAAAACAAATATATACATACATTGTTAATCGTAGAGCAATATGAGTATAATGCTAAATAGATTCTTCAATTCCTATTTATGGGTAGGAATTATAATATATTGCCTATTAATTGTTACAATTGGTGATACTTTTACATGGACATCTTTTGTTGGATTTCTAGCACTTCTTATAAGCGGTTCTTGCTTGATTTACTTTTCAAACAGAGAAGACGATTTTTTCAGAAGTATCAAACTTGCAGAAATAGTTTTCGTTTACTCAGTCATTTTTGTTTCCCTTTTTTATCTTGTTTCTGACTATTATGATAACGATCTTTATCTTTTTAACAAAAATGACGCTGTCGTATATGAGAAATTAAGTAAAGATATGGCTAGTACCACATTAGAAAAATCTATACTATTACTCAAGGCTACGTATAAATCCTTTGATGACTGGGGGGCACCATATGTCATGAGTACTGTATTGAGAATCTACCCATCTAAACTATTTCTAAATTTGTTTTATATTTGTTTAGGAACCTTTGGTGCTTTATATTTGTATGGTATGGGGAAATTTCTGATGTCCAACAAGATGGCTTTTATGGCATCCTTTGCATATTCCACATCTTCCTTTGCTTTATATTTCCACGGTACTTTCTTAAAGGAAAGCATCTTTTTGTTCCTTGTCATTGGTGCGTTTTATCATTTCTACAAGTTTATAGAGCATACATCACTCTATCATATAATAATTACTATTATTTTTTCTTTGTCGATCCTTTTTTTTCGTCCTGCTGTATCTATGTTCTTTTGGATTGGGGTTACCACATATTTCCTGACAGATAAAAACAACAAAATCATTACAACTACAGCATTATTCATATTATTGTTGTCATTAGTGTTAGGTGCTGCTACAGTAGTTCAAGTATTTGATAAATATACAATGGGGGGGGATTTAGAATCTTTGTTAGACACAAAACAAGTCGTTATTTCAAAACAGTTTGATTATGTAATCAATTGGATTGCAGCCTTTATCGGACCTTTTCCAACATTGTTATCTATATCAAAACATTCTATAGTTCTATATGGATCTGGTCTGTATATGAAAATGATTTTATTTTTACCTTTCTTTCTAGGAGTAATATATATTATTAGATACAAAATTCGTGAATTATATCCTATGGTGTTTTTTTGTCTAATAGAAATTGTTTCATTGGCAATGATACTTCAGGCTTTTGAATTAAGGAAAGGGCTTCCTCATTATCCAGGATTATTTATTATTGCCTTTTGGTATATTGATGTTATTGATGAGGAAACAATACTTTTTAAAAAATTAGTCCCAATTTGGCTAAGTATAGTTGTAGTAGTAGTATTGGGATGGAATATATTAAGAGCATGATAGATACTTTGTTTTTAAAAGTCGGGCAATATGGTTCCTTAATTATGTCATTTATTCACACAGTCTTTGTAAGATTATTTAGCAAGAGGACAACAATTGGGGGGGGTACTTTGTTGTATTATAGAAGTCACATCTATAATTACTCAAAAAAAGGAAAAATCATTATTGGCCAGCATTGCTCAATCGGATGTAGCAAAAGAGGTTTTCATGTAGGAATGCCTTTTTATACGACACTGTTTAATGATGGAGTTGATAGTTTAATAGTGATTGGTAATAATTGTCGGATTAATGGAGCTTATATACATAGCCAACGAAGAATTGTAATTGGTGATAATTGTGTTATTTCTTCAAATGTAAACATCATAGATTCTAATGGACATGAGGTTTTTAGTCATGACAGAACGAAAGGGAGGGACAACCCCAAAGAAATAATAATTGGTAATAATGTGTGGATAGGCATTAATGTTGCGATACTTAAGGGATCTGTATTAGGTGACAATAGTGTTATCAGCGCAGGATGTGTAGTTAAAGGAACCGTTCCTCCAAATAGTATTGTATCATCAAAATATAATACCATCAATATTATCAAAAAAAACAAATATGACTGAAATTTTTATATTAACAGATTACAAAGGACGATTTGGTTCTAAACATAACGACACCCCATATCGTAGTGGATTCAATTTAAAATTATTTGAAGATGCTTTCAGCAAATTAGGAATAATCGCTCATTATATTCCTTTTTCCGAAGTCTCTTTTAGAGACTGCTGGAGAAATAAAATAGTTTTGTATACCAGTTCCGAGGATAATGACTACCTGTATAAATCATACATTGAGGACGTGATTCTAAATTTGGAATTATTAGGAGCCATTGTGATTCCCCAGTATAAATACCTCAGGTGTAATAATAATAAGGTGTTTATGGAAATGCAAAGATATGCTTTGTTGGATAATGATTCTTTGAATTCTTTGTATTTTGGTACGTTAGAAGAAGTAAAGTCTGCTATTCTTAAGGAGCGCATTTCATTTCCATGTGTGTTTAAAACATCTGAGGGCGCTTGTAGTGATGGGGTAATGAAGGCTGAATCACCTACAGAACTAATCAAGTGTGTGAAGGAAAAATGTGCTTCAAAGAACTTCAAATATGATATTAGAGATTTAATAAGAAGTAAACGACATCAAGGTTACATAAAAGAATCAAAATATAGGAAGAAATTTATAGTTCAGCCAATGGTTGAAGGATTGGAGAACGATTGGAAACTACTTATTTTTGGGAATAAGTTCTTTCCTTTAAAAAGATGTGTAAGAAAGAACGATTTTAGAGCAAGCGGTAGTCATAACAACTATTCTTCTGGTATAGAATCTGGGATACCGGAGAATTTAATGATGTATGGGTATAATATCAAGAACAAAATGAATGTTCCTATGCTTTCTATAGATTTAGCAATAAAAGACAATAAGCCCTTTATGATAGAATTCCAAACAGTTTATTTTGGCTCAAGTACATTTAATATGACTGAGTATTATTATGAACTGGTAGAAGGAAACTTTATCGAGAAGAAGAAAGATATGACATATGAAGAATTATTTGCGAATTGTGTCGGTGAATATTTGATAAAACTGATGATAAAATGAAAGAATTTAGAAGATGTACAAAATGCGTGATGGATAACATGTCAGATGAAACCATCACCTTTGATGAAAATGGAGTCTGCAATTACTTTCTTGAAGCGGTAGAGCAGATGAATTCGGGTTCTTATCTGCCAAACGAAGAAGGTAAGAAAAGATTAAAAGAAATGATCTTGCAAATCAAGAAAGATGGCGAAGGGAAAGATTATGATTGTCTGATGGGAATCTCGGGCGGTTTGGATTCCTCATATTTGGCATATCTTGGAGCCGTAAAATGGGGACTTCGAATTATGGCAGTACATGTGGATGATGGTTTTGACACTGAACTGGCAAAACAGAATATCAAGAATTTGTGTGCTGCATGCAATATTGATTTGAAAGTTATTACTCCTGATGCAGAACAGTTTAATGACTTAACAAGAGCATTTATATTGGCGGAAGTCGCGGACCTAGCTACGCCTCAAGACAATGTCCTATTTGCATGTCTATATGGATACGCAAAAGAACATAATATTAAACATTTTTTATCAGGAGGTAATTTTGCCTTGGAGTGTATTCTTCAAAAGTCAAAGGGAGGAACTAATACTATGGACATGGTTCATATAAGAGATGTTCATCGAAAATTTGGGACTAAACCAATGGATAAGCTTCCAATGATGACCAACTGGCAGAGACTTTGGAATGTTAAGATTCATGGAATACATACCAATCGTCCGCTTAATTATATTGATTATAATCGAAATCGTGCAATCCAAGAACTAAAGGATTTCTGTGGATTTACATATTATGAGGCTAAACACCTAGAAAATACACTTACCAAGGTTGTACAACTCTATTGGTATTATAACAAATTTGGTGTTGACAAGCGTAAGTCTCATCTCTCAAGTATGATTGTATCTGGCCAGATGACTCGTGAAGATGCACTTAAAGAGTTAGAGAAACCAATGTATGATGAGACTTTAATGAATAGGGATATTGATGAAGTGTTGGCAAAACTAAACCTGGAACGCAAAACCTTTGATGATATTGTTGCTAGGCCAGGTAAATTGTCATCAGATTATAAAACAGACAAATTGTTTGTTTGGGCAAATAGAATGATTTCAATTATTGTCAAAGACAAGAAAGTTTTGGTAAAATAGTTATATGAACATTTTAATAACTGGCGGAGCCGGATTTATAGGTTCTAATCTATGTGAAGCTTTGTTGAAACGAGGTGACCGTGTTGTGTGTCTTGATAACTTTTCAACAGGACATATCGAGAATTTGTTACCATTTATAGAACAATATCCAAAGATATTTAGATTAATCGTTGGTGACATCCGTAACATTGAAGATTGTCGAAAAGCTCTGGATGGATGTGACTATGTGTTGCATGAGGCAGCGCTCGGCTCTGTTCCTCGTTCAATAAATGATCCAGCAACTACCAATGCAGTGAACATCGGTGGTTTCCTCAATATGATTATTGCAGCAAGGGATGCGAAAGTAAAGCGTTTTGTCTTTGCTGCCAGTAGTTCTACTTATGGTGATAGTAAGGTTTTGCCTAAGGTGGAGGATGTGATTGGCAAGCCTCTTTCACCATACGCCATTACCAAGTTGGTGGATGAACTCTATGCTGACGTATTTGCAAAGACTTATGGCACAGAATATATAGGGCTGCGCTATTTCAATGTGTTTGGTCGTCGTCAGGATCCTCATGGTGCATACGCTGCAGTTATACCTCTGTTTGTTAAGCAATTTATGAATCACCAGTCGCCAACTATTAATGGTGATGGAGAATATAGTCGTGACTTTACGTATATTGACAATGTGATTCAGGCCAACATTTTGGCTCTTGAGACCAAGAATCCTGAGGCTATCAATCAGATATATAATGTGGCATTCGGAGAACGTACCACGTTGAACCAACTTGTCGGCTTCTTGAAACAAGATCTTACCGAATATGATGCAGATATAGCAAATGTTGAGGTAAAGCATGGCCCTAATCGTGCTGGTGACATTCCCCATTCTTTGGCAAGTATTGGTAAGGCAAAGTCACTTTTAGGCTACAAGCCAGAATACAGCTTGGAGAGTGGTCTGAAGGAGGCCGTTAAATGGTATTGGCATAACTTATAATCTTTTTGTGAGAATACTATTTGTGTCAAGTGGTAATAGAGGTTATGACCCTTTGATTCATAACCAGGGTGATTCCTTAGCATATCAAGGAAATATTATCAAATACTTTCCCATCACAGGCAAGGGCGTCTTAGGTTATTTGTCCAATGTTAGAAAACTGAAAAGATATCTTAAGGATAATAGTTTTGATGTAGTTCATGCCCATTATTCACTAACTGCTTTTGTAGTAAGTCTGGCAAAGGCAAGTCCATTAGTAGTATCATTGATGGGAAGTGATGT
>JAFRPF010000033.1 GCA_017429285.1 Bacilli bacterium | reverse complement strand
TGTGCGGTCATCGGAAACATATCTACAGGTTGAATATAATTAACATCGTAATACGGTGATAGATATTTTAAATCTCTGGCCAATGTTTCTGGATCACAAGAAATATAGATTACTTTTTTAATCTTTTTATTAATTAGCGTTGATAAGAATTTATTGTCGCTACCCTTACGTGGAGGATCCATGATGGCCACATCAATATCTCCTTCATAGTTAGCGATATATTCTCCAGAATCTCCACGGAAGAAATTAATGTTTTTAACATTATTTCTCTTAGCATTTTCAATAGCGTTTTTATGAGCGTCTTTCACTATTTCGATAGAAAGAACTTTCTTTGCTTTTTTAGAGGCGATTAAACCGATAGTTCCCACTCCTGAATAAGCGTCTAAAACAATTTGATTCTTATCATTATCTAGTAACTCTAAAGCGGTGTTATATAAAACTTCAACTTGCTCAGGATTAACTTGAAAGAAGCTAGACGCGGATATTTCAAAAGTTAATCCGCATATATCATCTTTGATGAATCCTGGACCATATAATACCTTTTCTTTATTACCTAAAATAACATTCGTGTGTCTAGAATTAACATTCTCCACGATTGTCGTGATTTCAGGATGTAATTTAATTAATGAATCGATAAAGTTCCTTTGATTTGGGAAATTCATTATAGAAGTCACAAGGACCACCATTAGTTCATCGTAATGATAACTTGTTCTAATAAGAACATATCTTAAGATGCCTTTACCAGAATCTTCGTTATAAATAGGTATATTAAACTCTTTTAATAACTCTTTGATGTCCCATAAGATAGGCGCAGCTTTCTTATTTTCAATCGCACATTCTTTCGTGGGAATAATCTCATGACTATTTTCTTTATAAAATCCATAAACAATATTACCTTTTTTATCTTTAGCAAAAGGAACTTGGATTTTATTACGGTAATTATATGGGTGCTTCGCACCGATACATTTTTCGACTTTTGTGTCCAAACCGGCAATGCGTTTTATGGCTTGTTTTACACGATTAGTTTTATATTCGATTTGCTTATCATAATTAATCTGTTGATATTGACATCCACCACACGCGGTACAAATCTTACATTTTGGTTGTATTCTATCTTTAGATAGAACATGTAACTTTCTTACTTTGCCAAAATAGACTCCCGCACGATGGTAAAGTATTTCAATATCAGCTTCTTCATTAACGAATAATCCATCGACAAAAACGATGTCTTTTCCGTATTTAACAACACCTTTACCTTCGGATGATATATCGACACAACGGCCTTTAAAAATCTTGCCCATATTTTTTCTATTACATTATAATGTAGACACAAAATACTTACATTATGAAAAAGACATTTTTAAAATTAATTCCTTTAATAGCCATCCTTTTAGGTGGCTGTACACCAAAAATTGATACCAGTCATTATTCTTCTAATAACACTAGCAGTGAAAATACTAGCGTTAGTTCTTCTTCTAACGAGACCCATTCTTCTAGTGAAGAACAAGGCTCGTCATCTGAAGAACAAGGTTCATCATCTGAAAATCAAGACTCCTCTAGCCAAGAACAACAATCTTCTGAAGAAGGTGGGGATAAAGATCCAATCAATATCGATATCTGGGCCACGAATGATATACACGGTCAATTTAGAGATAGTAATGAAGATACTACTCACGCTGGTATCGATCATTTATTTACCTATTTAAAAGGTAAAAGAGAAAATCCAAATACCTTATTATTAGACCAAGGTGATACTTGGCAAGGTAGCATCTATTCTAACTATAACTATGGTAACCTCATCAATGATTGTATGAATTATATTCATTATGATGCTAGAACAGTTGGCAATCATGACTTTGACTGGGGTGCAGAAAAATTAGCGGCTAATACCGCAAGAGGATATAACGGCTACACAATGCCAGTATTATCCGGAAATGTGTATAACTATAATTTTGACACTAAAACTATGGGCACTACTTTCCTATCTGACTTAGGAAGAAAAAGTGTTACATATACTTTAGATAATGGATTAAAAGTTGGTATCTTAGGAGGAATTGGCGAAGATCAAATTACCTCTATTTGCACTGAATATGTGAGAGATATCGGTTTTAAAAACCACGTGGAATTTATCAAAGAAGAAGCCACCCATTTAAGAAATGATGAAAAATGTGATGTGATTATTGCTTCCATCCACGCTCCTCAAAACTTAATTTATGAAAAAGGTTTAAATAACTATGTCGATTTAGTTCTTTGTGGTCATAGTCACAACCAAGAAACTTATGTTGAAAATGATCGATTGCTATATTCTCAAGGCCTAGCTTATACCGAATCAGTCGCTCATATTATTATGACTTATGATCCAAATGTTAAAAAAGTGACTGGTAGTACAGCTAGCTTTATCCCTGCTAACCAGATAATTAGTGAAACACCCACTATCGATCCAACCATCCAAAGTTTAATAACCACTTATGGTGAACAATGTGATGCTGCCGCTAACCAAGTGCTAGCCAATAATGTTTCAGGTTCATTCTATACATCAAATTTAGCCAATTTAGTGACTAAAGCTATATATAGCCAATGTGTCAAAGAAGGATATGGTGACATTCTCTGCGCCGTATCAAACTCCGCAAGAAAACAAATTGATGCCAAATCAACTTGGACATTTAAAGACGTCTATACATCATTCCCATTTGATAATGTCGTTTATATCGCAGAAATAACTGGTCGTGAATTTAGATATAACATCATAACTGGATATAACTACATTACTCGTAATCCGAATTTAAAAGCTTCTTGTCCGTCTTGTGGAGAAGAAATCGCTTTTAACGAATTAACGTCTGAAGAAGTAATTACATGCCCTCACTGTCATGAAGACCAAGAAAAAGATACTTTAGTATCTCTCGCTAGTCAAATCGATTTAAATAAGACATATAAAATCGCTGTTCTTGATTATGTCTATTTACATTGCAATTCGAGTAGATCATATGATAAGTTCACCGAAACAGGCGGTACTTCCACAATTAAACTTTCTAAAAACTATCGTGAAATAGCTCGTGATTGGTTAATCGCGGAAGGTTACAACACAGGAAAGGCACTTCGTTATCAAGATTTTGCTGCAACACTTTGGCAACACAATAAAAGTGGTTATACAGTAATAAGCTAATTTAATTTGCTCACGAATAATTGAAGCCTCTTGCAGGCTTCTTTTATATTAGCTAAAGAAGTAGCAATATTGATTCTCATAAAAGAATCTCCACCCTTACCAAATTGATTACCATTAGAAACATATAAACCAGTTTCTTCTCTTAATCTATTAGCGAACTCTTTACCATCCATCTTGTAATAAGAGATGTCTAACCATAACAAATAAGTAGCATCATTATTGATTAAATGTAGATGTGGTAAATACTTCTTTAAATATTCTTGGATATATTTTTTGTTATTAAAGATATATTCGTTTAATTCGTTAACATACTTTTCTCCATATGTGTACGCGGCAATCGTTGCGAAAGGAGAAAAATAATTCGGTTCACCAATATCATCTTGGCCGACTGCGGTTTCAATTTTTTCTTTTAATTTTTGATCTTTTACAAATATACATGCAGCTTGTAAACCCGCCATATTGAAGGTCTTAGATGGGCTTACTAACGCCACTGCTTTATCACTAACTTTTAAGATAGAAACGTTCTCTTTTCCGGGTTTAACAATATCCCCATGAATCTCATCAGAAATGATAAAAACGCCGTAATTCTCACATATTTTTGCGATTTTTGCTAATTCTTCACTAGAAAATAGCTTTCCTATTGGGTTATGAGGATTACATAATAACAAAGCTTTTACTTCATCTTTTTTGGCTAAATTTTCTAGTCCTTCAAAATCTATTACGTATTTACCGTTTCGATAGATAAATTCATTATCAAACTGTTTTAATCCGTTATTCTTAATGCAGTTATAAAAGATGTGATAAACGGGTGTCATCACTATTACACCATCACCTTTATGTAGGAGGTGTTTAAAGACGGAATCAATCCCGGCAACTACACCAGAAACATAAACCATCTCATCTTCTTTAATATCTAAACTGTGTCTATTTTTATACCAATATCTATAGGAAGAAAAATAATCTTTTGGGATATCAATATAACCATAGGAATCTAATTCGCTTCTCTTTTTAATCGCGGCTTTAATTTCAGGAAGCACTTTAAAATCCATATCTGCGACCCACATGGGTAATTCGTTATCTTTAACATCCCATTTCACAGAATTGGTGTTTCTACGATTATTTATTTCATCAAAATTATATTTATTCATTAACGTCCACTTTTATATCGGTTTTACTTTTATCGATGAATTGATCTTCTAGAATTAATTCTTTAATTTTAGAAGCGTGAATCTTACCACTTATCGGATTCTTCACTGAATCAATTTCAGTGGTTACTTCAATATCTAAATTAGAACAATATTCAAAGACTAAATCACTATTTATTAATCGACAGTTAATCATCTTTAGATTTTCTATATAACAAAATCCTTGATGGGATTCCACTGTACAGTTTACTAAAGTAATATTTTTAGAATTCCATCCGAAATATTCACCAATAATTGTGCAGTTAATTAAAGTGACATTTTCTGAATTCCAGAAGGCATCTTTCGTGGTTAATGTGGAATTTCTAATTTTAATATTTTTGCCACCATCAAATGCGTAATTTCCTAACAAAGTTAAATTATCAATTTCAACATTTTCACTATTAAAACCAAAATAATCACCATGCGCGGTTGCTTTATTTAATCTAATACCATTACATTTCCAAAATGTCTCATCCGCGTGAGGCATATCAACACTATTTAAAGTCACTTTTTCACTTCTTCTAAATGTTTTAGGAGCTTCGATAAGAGAATTATTGATTGTAATATTTTTGGTGTACCAAACGCCACTTCTACCGGTAAAAGTAATTTTACTGTCGTGAACTTCAACATCATTGCAATACCAAAGAGGATATTTCCAGTTAAATGTACTTCTAAAGATTTTTAATCTTTTTGATTCCTTAAGTGGTGATTCTCCATCTTCAAATAAACTATCGAAGATCGTCAAATCTTCTGACGCAAATAAGGCTCTTTCACCAGTAAATCTTTCATTTCTATATTCCATATTATTTCCCACCATTCATCATGTTTTGGATGAATTCCACTTCTTTTTCCACTTCAAGTCTTGGGAATAATTGGTCACCCTTATTTACTTTGACGTTGCTAACACAACCAAAGTTATAAACATTTTGATATTTTAATAAATCGCCTTCGACACCTAATTGAGCAAATAGTTTATCGCTAGCTCTAGTTAATACTGGTTTTAATAACATACCAGAAATATAAATAGCGTTGGCTAAATGATTCATCACACTAGCGAGTTCTTCTTTTTTAGATTCATCTTTGGCTAATGCCCAAGGTGTCGTCTCATCGATATATTTATTTGCTCTATTGACGAGTTCATTTACAGAAGCTATAGCTTCAGTAATCTTTAAATCATCCATTAGTGATTCATATTGTTTAACTACTTCTTTCGCGACGCTTTCTAAATTACCATCGAAGTCTGTTATAACGCCTTTATAAGTGGGAACAACACCATCGAAGTATTTATTAATCATCGAAACTGTTCTATTTAATAGATTTCCTAAAGAATTAGCTAAATCACTATTTACTCTTTCCACAAATTGTTCTGGTGAGAAACTACCATCTTGTCCAAAGGTTATTTCTCTGGCTAAATAATATCTCACTGCGTCTAATCCAAAATGTTCCACAAGTGGATATGGATCAACAACGTTGCCTTTAGATTTACTCATCTTACTATCTTTCATCATGAGTAAACCGTGAATAAATTCACGATCTGGTTTTCTTAAACCTAAACTTTCCAAAAACATCGGCCAATAGATCGCATGGAATCTAGTGATATCCGCACCTAAAATATGAATGATTTCTGATTCTTCATCTTGCCAGAACTTATTAAATAATTCTGGATGATCAGAATCATAACCTAAGGCTGTTATATAGTTAGTTAACGCATCTAACCAAACATAAATAACATGTTTTTCGTTTTCTCTAATTGGAATACCCCAAGAGAAACTAGTTCTAGAAACACATAGATCATCTAATCCTGGTTTAATAAAAGTATTAATCATTTCATTCTTACGAGATTCAGGAGTTAAAAACTTCGGGTTTTCATCATAGAACTTTAATAATGCATCAACGTAGTTCTTGGTTTTGAAAAAATAAGCTTCTTCTTCGGCAACTTGAACTGGTCTACCACAATCTGGGCAAATATGATCAGGACCCACTTGAGTGTCAGTCCAGAAAGATTCACAAGGCGTACAATACCAACCTTTATATTTGCCTAAATAGATATCTCCTTTATTTAGCATTTTGGTGAAGATATCTTGAACCACTTTTGTATGTCTTTCTTGTGTGGTTCTAATGAAATCATTATTTGATATATCCAATAATTTCCATAATTTATGGAAACCTTCAACAATTTCATCCACAAACTCTTGGGGAGTTTTACCCGCTAAAGCGGCGTTCTTTTCAATCTTTTGTCCGTGTTCATCAGCGCCAGTTAAAAAGTAACACTCAAAACCTCTGAGTCTTTTATAACGAGCAAAAATATCAGTTAAGACTGTGCAATAAGCATGACCGATATGTAATTTCGCACTCGGATAATAAATCGGAGTGGTAATATAGAATCTTTTCTTTTCCATGGCAAATGAGCCTCCTTAAGCAAAAACTATTATATAAGAAAACCGCATTAAGCGGTAATCTTATCACTTTTGATAATTAATTAAATTTCAATCCAACGACATCTTCCACAGGTAAAGTAAAAGCAATACCTTGACCATCGGTTCCTAATCCAGCAGCTTTATAAATCGCAGATAAAACTTTTTCTTTAATAGCTTGGTTAACTAAAATCATAATCATTTCTTTATCAGGAGTGATGATGATGTTATATTTCTTTTCCATTTCAGCGGTACCAGTTCCACGAGCGTGAACAATAGTTCCACCTCTAGCACCTTCTTCTCTAGCCGCGTTCATCACTAAATCAGAAAAGCCAGAGTTCACAAATGCGATAATTACTTCAAATTTCTCTTCCATATAATCATTCTCCTATAATGAGTTAGATAGGAATTGGTATACTTTCACACCAATCATGCTTGTCATTGGAATAGAAAATCCAATGCCTTTGTTATATTTACTTGCGCTGAAAAAAGCCAACAAATCGGGCTTAATTTCTTCAATTTTATCTTTTTTAATAATGGAAATAACGATATCTTTGCCAGTGTCTTCAATACCTAAAATATCTCTAATTTGTCTAGTAGCGGTACCTTCACCTCTTTGGACAAATTGAGCGGAAACCCCAAAGTTTTGGAATAGTTTAATAACAGGATCTGCTATTCCGTGATTAACAATCGTCACGAAAATAGATAGCTTTTCATAACTAACTTGTTGTTGAACTTGTTGCTTAGGAGCTTCATCAGTTTTTTTCTTTTTAAATAGTGGCATATGTCCTCCTAGTTGAAGTTAATAATTTGCGCATCATCACTAGAGTAAACGTGGGTACGCATCTTGTAATTAGCTCTGACTGTTTTAGCGTTACTAATAACACCGAGAATTTGTATCGCGATAACAGGCGTTAACGCAATCAAAGCAATAACACCAAATGATTGTTCATAATAATCTGGTTGAACACCATTTTTGCTTCCTAATGCCACTGTAACACCCACTACCATTGGTAAGACAAAAGATGATGACATCGGACCAGAAGCAGTACCGCCAGAGTCAAATGCCATAGCGGTGTAAATATTTGGACAAACAAACATCAAAACAATTGAAATGATATATCCTGGAACCATGTAGTACATGATGGAGAAATTATATATGGTTCTAATCATCGCTAAAGCAATAGCCACACCAACACCTAAAGAAAGGGTCAATAAAACAGTGATTTTTTTCGTTCTTCCATCAGAAATATCTTCGATTTGCTGGGTTAAAACATGAACAGCAGGTTCGCAAACAATAGTCACTAAACCAATAACAAAAGCGATAACAATAATAATCCAAGAAGATTGACTTCCTAACTTAGAGCCAACATAAAAACCAATAGGTGTCATAGCGGCGCTTGTGCCAGTTAAGAATATTGATAAACCAATATAGGTAAATAAGAAGCCAACTAAAAGCTTTAAAATCTTTTGTTTTGGTAAACGAATATAAAGTAATTCATAAACCATGAAAATAATTAAAGTTGGAGCTAAAGCAATTAATACATCAAGCAAAGTTCCATTATGACCTACTCCAGTAGGAATTAATGCATCTAAAAACATTTTCCAAACTGGTTCTTCTCCTAAAGTTATATATGTAGTAGTAGGATCAAAATCACCAGAAATTGGACTAACTAAAAGCATAATAGCAACGGTCATAATTGGGCCAATAGAAGCAATACCCACTAAACCAAAGCTATCATTTCTTGCGTTTTTTCCACCTCTAACCATAGCAATACCGGCGCCAAGAGAAAGAATAAATGGCACTGTTGCGGAACCAGTTGTAACTCCTCCGCTATCAAAAATAAATGGTAAGAAGTGACGTTTATTTGGATCCATTACCACAAATATCATGAGCATGAAGGTAAGGAAATAGAATAATAAATACCAAATCTTTAATGGTCTATGGAAAATAATTCTAAGAACACCAAAAACCACAAATAATCCTACCCCTACCGCGATTCCGCCAATTAATAAGTAAGGATTAATATTTACTTGCTTAGAAACAATGAGAATACTTGGTTCTGCGACAGTGATTAATGTTCCTAAGGCAAAAGCGAATAAACAAACGATGAATAAACTCTTTTGTTTAGAAAGAGAAGCGCCCATATATTCACCAACTTTAGTCAAACTAGAATTAGCACCTATTTGAAAAATAGATAAACCAATGATAAGAATAACCATGCCAATAAGTAGCAAAGCATAATCACCACGTCTTACATCTAATGGAGCAAGTTTAGTAAAAGACAAAATCAAAACAATGGCAATCATCGGCACGATTGATAACAAACTAGTAACTAATGCTTTAATCCATCTGTTTTGCATAACTGTTAATTATTCTATTCCATACCCACAAAAAAAGAAACAAAGTTTCCTTTTTCAAAAAATATTCTCAAAATTTTTATTTTGCTAGATGTAGAAAACAAGAAAAACCAAATAAAAATAACAGCTCTTAGTTAAAACAAATAGACATCAAATATTCTTGTAGTAGATTGAATTAAAGAGAGTGAAAACACTCTTTTTTATCGAATTTTTAAGCAAATATCAGGGATTTGCGGCTTTTTTTGCTTTTCTTTTCTCAAAATAGGTCTTGATTCCAATAACTGAGAAATGGGTGATGAAAGCGATAGCAACATAAACGAACACCACAATTAATGTCCAAACAATGTTAGGTACATTTGAAGAGATAAAGCCAAAGACTGGGAACGTGCTTCCATCGTAGAAAAAGAAATAATCACATTTAGTAATGGCGTCGAATATATAGACAGCAATAGCCAATATTCCAAATACCGCTAAGCCATAATAAATATCGTTCTTTTTAATGTCGTAATAACCTGTTACCAACATGATTAAAGGGATGATGACATCTAGTGCATGGTAGATTAAGGTGTGTTGACCAAAATATGACAAAGCAGAATTGCCACCCGGGCAACCAACGAATAAAGTGATAAAGCCCATAATCATATTAACGATAACTAAATAGCTAGAAGCGCTTCTTTTGATAACTTCGTTTTTACTAAAAATCGCAAACGGAAAAACATAGACAGGCATCAAACAGGTATGTAAAGGTAACATTTTTTTCATATCAAATGGATATTCAGTTGGATTATTCGCGCTTCTAATATATAAAGCGATTAAATAGAAAGCTTCTACCGCAATAAAAAGGATCCATAAGCATATGAGAACTATAGTAATAGTTTTTCTACTTTTCTTTCTTAAATAGAAAGCGAGTAAGATTCCTAAAAAAATGTAAATAAAGATAAAAAGAAAATGGTCCCATGTGAAGGCATAGGGTGGTTCTCTATTTAGCCAGTCATCTACATAAACATTCATTTCTTATTTATTATATTCTCAATTTCTTCTCGATGAGTTTTATTATATTCTTCATAACCATCAATTGTTTCTTCTTGTTCTTGTTCTATTTCATAGGGTGGAATCTCACTACATACCTTTTTTCATAAAAAAGAACTTCTTTCTTACTAATACATATACCCCTAAGTCAGTCATTCTTTTTGCAAGGTGATCTGCAAATTCCACAGTTCTTGCGTAAAAAACAAATTTTAATTTCGATCTTTTGTCATAATAACGAAATTCATAAAACGTAAACATCACTTTTACCTCCTCTATTTTCCATAAAGAGATAAAAAATACTCCCATCGCTACGACAGGAGTAAATAAAAAGATCCCATCGTACAAGCTTTGGCACCCAACATTACTTGGGTTGTCGGTGGGTCATAGGGCTTGTCCCTCGCCACACTCTTTATGGATGTATAAATACTAACTTTATATTAGAAAGATATCTAGTTATTTTATTAATTGTTTTTATTTTTTGAACGATTAGATAATAAAGAATAAAGACACCGCGATCATAAATTGAGCGATGTAATATAAAAGATGGTTAGTGATGATAAATACTGGTCCAGAAAATCCCGGAGCGAAATAAGTATTATTTAAAATCAAATCAGAGGCCATAAATAAGATAAAGGCAATCGCCATTAAAGTGATTGTCATAACTTCAAAATGAGTTTGTATCGCTACCGACATATAAATGGAAGTGGTAAAGAATAAGAATAATCCATAAATTAAAACAAATGGTTTCATCTTCTGATATCTAACTTTAGATACCTTCTCCATTAATAATGTCGCGACTGTTAAAAGAATTGTGACAATAATAGGGATAATTAAATATAAAATATTTGAATTAAAATCATAATAATTAAGGAATAATCCTAAAGTAAAAAATAGATGTCCAAAAGCAAAAGAGAAGAAACCTAATATTGTATAAAACATCTCTTTAGATAAAACGATATATTTTAAATCTAAGAAAATATCTCCTAATAAACCGAAGAATAATCCCACTAAAACAAATATTCCAAAATTAGATTGAGGATTTTTAGAAGTTAAATAGGCCACTAACCCAGTCACAATAAAGGAAAAAGAAACAAGTCCTTTAATAATGACCGCAATCACTCTTTGTTCTTTACTACGGAAATAAAGAAATGGTAAAAGAGTGATAACTCCTAATATTAATGGAATGAGAAAATATAACATTATCTACCTTTATTATAAACTAGGCCATCAAGGAACGAATGACTTTTTCGCATTCTTTTTTATTCATTATCTTTGGAACTGGATATCCAGGGTTACCTTCTTTAAGCGCTCTTTTAACTAATAAAGGAATATCTTTTTCTTTAATGAAGTCGAATTTTTCTGGGATATTCATAGCCTTATTCATTCTTTCAATTTCATCAATGAATTTATGAGCTTTTTCTTCCTTAGTCATATTAGGTTTACTAATACCAATAATATCCGCTAACTTTGCTAATTTCTTATAGACACTTTTACCGTACCATTTAAGGACTTTTGGAAGGATAACGGCGTTAGCTAGACCATGAGGGGTGTTATACATACCTCCAAGGTTATGAGCTATGGCATGAACATAGCCCACAAAAGCCCTTGTAAAGGCATTTCCGGCATAAAAGGATCCTTTAAGCATATTATTTCTAGCTTCGATGTTTTTGCCGTCTAAATAGGCTTTTTCTAAATTATCATAGATAAGCTTTGTCGCCTCTTCCGCATATTTAATGGTGGATTTCACATTGCTTTTACCAATATAAGCCTCAACAGCATGAGTTAAAGCGTCCATCCCAGTCGTGGAAGTAATATGCGGAGGTAAACCAATTGTTAACATTGGATCAAGAACGGCGTACTTCGGTCTTAAGCAAGGATCGGCGATGGCGTTCTTTTCATGTGTTAGTGGGTCAGTAACCACCGCGGCTAAAGTGGTTTCAGAACCAGTACCCGCGGTTGTGGGTACCGCAAAGAAGGGAGGTAATTTTTTATGAACTTTTAAATATCCTCTCATCTTTCTTATCGATTGTTTAGGTTTCACCACTCTTGCGGCAGCGGCTTTCGCGCAATCCATTGGGGAACCACCACCAAAGGCAATTACACCTTCACATTTATTATTTATATAAATATCCTTACATTCTTCGATATTATCTATCGTCGGGTTAGGTTGTACTCCATCATAGATGACATAATCTAAATTAGATTTTTTCATCTCTAATAACAAAGGATCTAAAATATGTAAATTCATTAGTCCTTTATCAGTCACAATTAAGACTTTATTAATCCCTTTATTTTTAATAACTGCGGGTAATTTAATAACTGCGTCTTTACCCTGTAATAATTCGGGTTCAGACCAATCCATAAAACACATCGCAAATTTCAATACTTTTTGACTGATACGATAGAATAATTTTTTCATATATAAATCTCCATTAGATGCCTCTAACTTCTAATTTCTCAATATCATATATCATCGCTATAAACTTGTCTTGATGATTGTTAAACTTATCTTTTAAATATAAAACTTCTTTTTTGGCGTTTAATTCACTAGCTTTAGTTTCATTCATTTCACCATCAATGTTCTTATAAATACGATTTAATATCACATCCATATATTTACTTTTCTCTTGATGGATAGAAGCGTGAATTGCCCCACAATGTGTATGCGCCAAAACTATCACTTCTTTGACTTTTAAATGTTCTAAAGCATATTCAATTGAAGCTAATTCGCCTTCATTAATCACATTACCCGCTGTTCTTATCACAAATAATTCCCCAAATGTTTTATCAAATATCTTTTCAGGGATGACTCTAGAATCACTACAGCAAATAACACAAGTTAAAGGATGCTGCCCTTTCACTAATTCTTTTAATAAAGACTGTTCTTTATTTGAATAGTTACATTTCATATTTTGTTTCCTACATTTAATGTAATAACAAAAAACCACTTTTTCAAGTGGTCTTCTATAATCTTAATAATTTATTATTTTTTCTCGTCGATACCGTATTTACGATTGAATTTCGCGACACGACCATCAGATTGAACGAATCTTTGTTTGCCAGTGTAGAATGGGTGGCAGTTGCTGCAGGTATCAACTTTAATTTCTTTTAAGGTTGAACCAGATTCGAATGTCGCACCACAAGAGATACATGTAACTGTGCAACGTTGATAGTTTGGATGAATTCCTTTTTTCATAAATTTTCTCTCCTTCCGCCTTGAACAGTACTTCGTTCAAAGTAAGTTTGCTGATAAATAATAACAAATTATATTGTTAATAGTAAAGTTAATTCTTTAAAAGATTATATAACTAGGCATTTTCCTTTTTAGTGAATGTGTATTCTTTTAATGCACCAGTGCTTGTATTAACTAATCCATAGGTAACACTTCCATTAGTGTTATATTTACCATTTGCATTGCAACAATCAGTTGAGTTTAGATCGAACAAGCGATAGCCATTAACGAAATCTGTATAATCACCACTTACATAAGTTACACTTATAGAATTACCAGTTTTAGTCCAAGTAAATGTGGTTGTTGAGCCATTTTTCTTATAACCTTCGTTATTTTTAGTATAACGTTCATATGTTCCTGTACCATCGCTGTTGAAGGTAATGATGTATTCGTTAAATAAATTTAAGTTAGTCATTGGAACAATAAGATTATATGAACCCGCAAAGACGGTTTTATCTGTGGCTTCATTAACCATTAATGAATAGGTGGCGGTAACTGTGTTATCTTGACCATCAGAGTAACTGACAGTAACTGTATAAATACCCGCTTGGGTCATATCATAACCACTAAATGTGACGAATGAAGTAACATCTTGTGAACTCTTATCAGAGAATTTTGCAGTCACGGTACCGCCAAAGCTAAATGTATCACCAACACATAAGAGCATGGTTGGATTAGCTAAAGTAATTGATTCCACAGTGACAACTGGTCTTTCTTCAATGTCCACTGTGAAAGATGTGGTTTTTTCAATCTCATCAGTATAACTGACAGTGATGACTTGACCACTAACAGCAGAGGATGAATCAAACCCTAAGAATGTTGCCTCGTCTGTGACATCCACAGTGATACCACTTTCATAATGAGCGGTAACCATTGGTCTCACAAATGTTTCGCCAACATAATATTTTTCTTTGACGTTAGAAACGGAAATAGATTCTAAAGCATCACTACTATTTTTAACTATCGCCGTTAATGTGGCTTCAAAATCAGGCATCACAAATTCATATACATTCTCTGACATCAACGTCTTTGTAACTGGATAAGTTGGATCTTCTTCTAGATATACTTTTACAATTTCATATCCAGAAGCTGGAACAACACTCACACCAACATGTTCGTCTTTATTAACGAAGCCTTCTTTAACAGGTGATACATAAGAGATAGTAACGTTATCCGCTTGTTTAATACTAAAGTAGTTAGAATGCTCACCAATGTTTGGAATTAAAACGATTTCTTCTAAATCATCTTTAGATGGTTTAACTGACCATCTATCATTTGTGTGATCATAACTAATGGTAGCGTCACTATCGCCTTGCAACGATAAACCAGTAACGTTATATCCTTGTTCAGAGGTGAAATAGGTATAGAATGTACCATCTCCAATAGAAGAATCATATTCGGTAATACTTTTACCAGTAGAGTCTTCAAAATGATAACTAGAAATATGATCAGTGCTACTTAATGAAATAAGAGGATAAGTTGGTTCATCACCTTTAGGTTCATAAATCTTAAATGAAATTTCAAAGAAACCTTGATAACTAGTTTCGCTAATATCATCAGCGTCACTCATAAAGACTTGTGAATCACTAATAAAGTCATCTGCATTCACATATGCTCTTGTACCAAATAAATGATAACTTGGATCTTTATGGAATCCCGCTTCTTCTAAAAGAGCAGCATATTGTGTAATCGCAGCTTTTGCGACTGCGTAATTAGCAATATGGATTCTCACATAATCTTTAGTACGGAAATAATAATCTGTACCAGTTTTATCTTCGAAATTACTAATTTTAGTAACTTCTTCACCAAATGGTAATAATGGGATAAATCTTGAATAACCATTCGCGGTTAAATAAGAGTTAAATGTAGCGACACTATTAACGGTGTTATTGACGGTTTTACAAGTTGTTTGTAATTGGAATAAACCTTTTGGATAGTAATATCCACATGGGAATCTTCTACCTATATCTGCATCAGATCCTAAATAAACCATCTCAATTGTGTAAGTTGTGGTTTTTTGATGAGCGGTATCTATATCCACTCTTTTATATGTTGGATAAGAAGCATCTAAAACTTTGCTAAATCCATCACTATTAACTAATTTATTTCCGTAGGAAGTAGTTAAGTCACCTGAAGCCATATCAGTAATTAAGATATGGGTACCTAAATAATCTTCTCTAGTATCAATATCGATAGAATATGAAGAGTCAGCTAAAAATGATGGAACTAAGCCATTGAAATAAGAATTAAATAATAAAACATCACCAGCATCCCAATTTGTTTTTGGTTCAAAGACATGTGTTGGGTTATCAACATAAGCTTCTAATGGAGCGTTTGTGGTGCTACCAATATTTTCAAATGTTAAAGAACAATAACCATGATAGATTTGTTGTTCACCTTCGTTAATGATATACATATCAAAATTCACATCGAACACTAAAGTGTCATTAACGACATTCACATATAATCTTTCAGGGGCCACAAACCATGTGGAGCCATTAAATCCTGTGAAATTAGATGCAACGGCAATAGAATCAAAATCTTCGGTATAGAATCTAGAATCATTATCACCATCTTGAACATATTCACCTAAGAATAAGTTCTCACCCACTAAATCATATAAAGAGGAAATACCAGCGTCTTTGTTCGTAGAATAGAATTCTTTATAAATAAAGTTACTACCAGCATAAACAAAGTTTATATAACCTTGATCTTTTTGATAAATCTTACCAGAAACACCAGAATAATAGTTGTTATAATAAATCTTATCGTTAATATTAACGAAAACATCATCATAAACATCTTCAGAATATTCTAAACAATAAGAATGAACTTTCATCGTATAGTTATGTTCTGAAAGAATCTTATTTTTAATAACATCTAATTTAGTCGCGGGTTTTGGATCTTCACTGCTACCAGAAGAATCAGTGGATTCACCACTAGAAGTAGATGGTTTTTTATTTGTATTACAAGCGGATAATGTTAAACCCGCAAGTAAGAATGAAAGTAATAATGCTTTATATTTCATATAATGTCCCCTTAAATTGAAAATACTAGTGTCCTAGCAAGCGAGTTCGTGAGTGGTAACGATAAAGCAGTAATATTGTTACTTCCATCAAATGTCACGGTAAGTTTATTAGATGATTCAAGGTGCGCATGGCTAGAAGATGATGGACTACTAATATTATTAAAACTGACGGTTATGGAATCAACGGAAATAGACCAATTAAAGGTTTGGTTTTCTGTCCATGCAGTAAACTGATTAGTGTTTTGAACCTTTAATGTACCACTAGTAGAACTGGTAAATGTAAGTTCGCCAATGATTTGGCTGCTTTCTTTGCATGTCATAGCAAACGTTCCATGATCTACTAAATGTTCAGCTACTGACCCTGAACTTCCTTCAGTAACATTAATGCTATATTGAGTGGTTTTTTCTATTCCTTTTTCAGTATAAGAAACAGTAACAGTTTGTTCTCCTGTGGTTGATAAATCAAATCCACTAAACAAAGCATAGTCTGTCACATTTTTTATAGTAGTATCCTCGTAAGTAGCAATTACATCAGGCTTAACAAATATTCCATCCTTTGTATATTCAGTAATTGGATCAACTGCTGAAATAGATGCAAGATTGTCGCCGGTATAAGAAGTCGAACAATTGTAACCTAAAATTATCTTACTTACTTCAATATATTGATTAGCGGAACTCCCATAAACTTTAATTCTTAAATATTTAAGGCTGCTAACATTTACTGTTTTCGATGAAAAAAATCCACTATCGAGTGTATCAACAACAAAGTTTTCGCCATCAACCGATTTAGAAATTTCTATATATTTAAAAGAGCTTTCTGAAGTAGTAATCGTAACCGCGTTAACACCTTGAAATTTAAAATGATTTAATTCAGTACTCGATTCTGAAAAATATATGTACCCATAAGTTTGGCAAGTGTTTGCAATCGTGCTAGATGAAATGTTCGTAAGACTATTATCAACTGCATAAGAATATAATGGAAAGCCACCTGAAGTTTTTCCTGAAGTAATGATGGTATTATTTCCAGGTAAAGTACGTGTTCCTGCAGTTGTGCTAAATTCAATACTTCCAGAAACATCGTCCGCTTGAACTTTATTAAGTAAATTTATGTTTGGATTCATAGCGAAAAACATCGATGCTGCTACCACGACAGGTAATGCCAATGTTCCAAATCCTAGTAATTTTTTATTAATTTTCATAAGGGTACCTCCAATTCGCTACTGTTATAAAAATTGTTAAAATATTACTAAATAAATAATTTAGTGTCAAATGTTAATTACGCATTTTGAGACAAAAAAGGAGTAATTAGCACCCAAAGTTTTATTTTTTTATTTTCAAATCAAAAGAAAAAGGTTACCCGTATTTGGATAACCTCTTAACTTAGATTTATATGCTAATTATCTACGATCAGATGGTAATTTATCGTGGACGAATAAAGCCATGACTGCTTTAGCAGTGTGGATTCTATTTTCCGCTTCTTGATAAACCACTGATTGTGGACCATCGATAACTTCATCAACGACTTCGTTAACTCTATCAGCTGGTAAAGCGTGCATATATCTACAAGTTGGTTTAGCAAGTTTCATCATTTCTGGTGTACACTTCCAAGCTTTTAACGCTAATAAAGCATCATCAACAACGGTTGTTGATTGATTTGTAACCCATGAACCCCAGTTCTTTGGGAAGACGACATCAGCGTCTCTATAAGCCGCTTCCATATCGTGAGTAATGGTTAATGAACCACCGTTTTCAGCAGCGTTCTTTCTGGCTTTTTCAATAACCCAATCTGGTAAATCATATCCTTCTGGGTAAGCTAATGTCACATCGATTCCATAACGTGGGAATAATAAGACTTGGCTGACTGGAACAGAAATTGGTTTTTTATGAGTTGTAGCCATCGCCCAAATAACGGAAACTTTTAAGTTCTTGGTGTGACCGAATTCATCTTCAATAGTCATTAAGTCCGCTAAAGCTTGCATTGGATGATATAAGTCACATTGTAAGTTGATGATTGGGACTGTGGACCATTTGGCCATTTCTCTAATATATTTGTTACCTAAACCCCAGTTACAATAACGGCAAGCGATCATATGACCGAATGAGGATAAGATAACCGCGGTATCTTTCGCACTTTCACCATGAGCGATTTGCATCATGGAGGTGTCTAAGAATGTCGCGTGACCACCAAGTTGAGCCATACCACTTTCAAATGAGTTTCTGGTTCTGGTTGATTGTTCAAAGAACATTAAGAAACCGGTTTTACCAGTTAACCATTGGGTTTCTTCATTAGCATAGAAAGCATCTTTTAAATCACGAGATACTTTGAGCATGTAATCGATTTCTTCTTTGGTAAAATCTTCAAGTGTGATGAGATGTCTACCAGCAAATCTTGGTTCAATTTTTTTCATAAAACTTTGTAAAACTCCCTTATTTTTACTATTTTTTCGCTAAATTAGCTAAATATAACTTTGGTAAAACCGCATACATCGCCGCGCAGATAACGAGGTCTTGTTTACGGGTCTTTTCATTTGGAGCGTGAGCTTCTTTTTCATCTCCAGGTCCAAATCCGATACATGGAATGCCATATCTACCCATGATAGCAACGCCGTTCGTGGAGAAGGTCCATTTATCGATGATTGGTTCTTTTTCGAATAATCCTTCATATCCTTGTTTCATAGATTGGACAAAGATACTTTCTTCTGGGATAACCCAGGTTGGGAAGTAACATTCGATTGGATAATTTAAACCAGTGTAGCTTGGTCTTTCATATTGATACATAAAGACTTCCGCATTCGCGGCTTTACACGCTGGTAAATTTTTAATTTCGTTAATAGAGGTAACATCGTTTTCACCGACTGTTAATCTTCTATCAAGAGAAATCCAACATCCATCTGCGACCGCGCATCTAGATGGTGATTTATGGAAGATTTGAGAAATGGTGACTGTGCCTTTTCCTAAGAATGGATCATAAGCTAAACCACCTTCTTCTGGTTTCTTCTCATTTAATTCTTTAATTTGTTCGATGATTGGCGCCATCTTATAGATTGCATTATCGCCTCTTTCAGGTGCGGAACCATGACAAGAAATGCCTCTCACATTAACACAGATTTCCATTCTTCCACGGTGTCCACGATAGATACGACAGCTGGTTGGTTCGGTAGAAACAACAAATTCTGGTCTGACTTTATCTTCGCAGATGATGTATTTCCAACATAAACCATCACAGTCTTCTTCTTGGACTGTACCAGTAATCACTAATGTGTAATCATCTTCTAAATGTAATTCTTTGATAATCTTAGCGGCATAAACCATAGAGGCCATACCACCTTCTTGGTCACTTGTACCACGACCACCGATATGAACATCATCTTCAAATCCTTTATATGGATCAAAGGTCCAGTTTTTAATCTCACCGATACCAACGGTATCAATATGAGCATCCATACCGATTAAATGACTACCATGACCGATATAGCCTAAGATGTTTCCCATTGGATCGATTTCCACTTTATCAAATCCAACTTTTTCCATTTCTTGTTTAATTCTTAAGACGACTTCTCTTTCTTCACATGATTCACTTGGAATAGCGACCATGTCTCTTAAGAATTTAACCATGTCTGGTTTGTATTTTTCCGCTAAAGCGAGAACTTTTTTGAAATCAACAACATTACTCATATTTAATTGTTTTTCCTCTCATCTTTTTAATCTTAGCGTCGTATTCTTTAATCTTTGCGTATTCTTTATCCCAGAAGGACATCTTCTTCATGGAATCTAAATATTCTTTAGAATAACCGAACTTTAACCAGTCTCTTTCTTTTTGATCAAAGAGGGCTTGTTTAGCTTTTTTACCACGTGTATCTAAGATATATTTGGTATCCGCGCCCATAAAGACGTCATTGAACCAACGATCTAAGACGTGATCGGTAACTTCTAATTCTCTTTCATGTAAGTTCTGTATAACAGAATCATATCTATCAAAGCTATCAGTAGCGATGGTCACCACGTTATCTTCAGGACCGAGTTTTAAATATTTAGCCATCTTAATCGCGCCTAAGATATTACATAAACCAGAGACACCGAATAAATCGACCATCTTCTTAGCTTCACTACGTTTAATACCGTGTTTCACTAAAACATCTGTGCCTTCATGAATAACCGCTAAACCACGGACGCAATCTTCATCAACGATTTGAGTGATGAAGTCAGTTGTTAAAACGTTATGAATTAATGTACACATCTTATCGCCGATACCTTCAATACGGTGTTGGCCTAAACCACCATTAGTTAATGTGGAACATTCATGTGGTTCTAAAGCGACGATTTTACATTCTGGGAATTTCTTTTTAATTTGATCGCCGGCGGCTAATGTACCCGCACTACCTGGTGCGCTACAGAAAGCGGCGATACGACCATTACCAATGCCTTTAACAGCTTCGATACAAGAATTACCAGTGACGTGTCTATGGAAACGATAGTTTGGTAATAATTCAAATTGCGCTAATGTGGCATTCTTTGGATCTTTCTTAAGTTCATAAGTTCTTTCTAAAGTTAAGATAACATCGGATTCACTACCTGGAGTTAAATCGAGTTTAGCGCCATATTTTTGAATTCTTTCATATCTTTCTTTAGACATGTTGTCTGGCATGATCACAATCGCATCATATTTCATCAAGTTAGTTATATAACTAACACCGATACCGAAGTTACCGGTTGATGGACCTAAGATGGTATGTTTACCAGGGATAATTGTGCCATCGACACAACCTTCCATAAGTGTGGAATAAGCAGGTCCAACTTTATGGGATCCGGATGGGAAGTATTTGCCTAATAAGACAACGATATTAGCGTCTACTCCTGTTAAAGCCTTTGGTAAGACGATTTTATTAACGACACCGTCTTTATTATTTTTCCAGCTGATATTAAAGAGGTTGATTGGATCAAGTTCATCTTCTTTTAAGGCTTTCTCAGCTAACTTTCTCACTTTTGGATCTTGGTGAGAAGGGTTCAACATTTCATCATATGTTGGACCAAATGGGATTTTTGCTTTTGCCATTTTAAATAATCTCCTTTTCTTTTAAATATTTATCTAGAATAGCTAGATCGGGTTTCATTACTTCGGGTTGGGTAATTGCCTTTTGTGCATTTGCCGGGTCTTTAAGTCCGTTTCCTGTGACTATGAAGGTCACGGATTCATCTTTTCTTATGATTCCTAGTTTAATGGCCTTCATTAATCCGGCAAGCGAGGCAACTCCCGCTGGTTCCCCGAAGATACCTTCAGTTCGACCTAGCAAGGCTTCTACCTCAAGAATGTCACTGTCTGGGACCGATATCCAGACACCATTACTGTTCTTAACCGCATTAATAGCCTTAATCGGATTACGTGGAATGCCAACAGCGATACTATCAGCAATCGTATTCTCTTCTGCTTCTTTTAATGGTTCGTTATTATGATCCGCGATAACGAACGGTTCACAGCCTGTACTTTGTACAGCTAGAATACGTGGGATCCTTTCTATTAACCCTAGTTCCTTAAGATCATGAAATCCTTTATAAACACCACCAACTGTGCATCCATCTCCGACAGAAACACATACCCAGTCAGTAGGTTTAAACTTTAATTGTTCCGCTATCTCTAAAGAGACAGTCTTCTTTCCTTCCACCATCCATGGATTGATGGCGGCATTACGATTGTACCAACCGTATTTATTAATCGCGGCTTTAGATAATTGGAAAGCGGCTTTATAATCGCCATCCACTTTCACTAATGTCGCTCCATATAAACAAATCTGTGTTGTTTTACCAATTGGTGCTCTTTTTGGAACAAAGATAACCGCTGGTAAACCCATATGAGCAGCGTGACAAGCACAACTACTTGCCGCATTACCAGTTGAAGAACAAGAAATAACTTTTGCTCCTGCTTCAATGGCTTTTAAAACTGCGACACCTGAGGCTCTATCCTTACTAGAACCGGATGGATTAAGTCCATCATCTTTGATATATAGTTCTTTTAATCCTAAATATTTTGCTAAATTATGAGATCTAATTAACGGAGTCCAACCAATTCTTAGCATCCTAGAAATATGCTCTTCACTGATACCCATTAAAGGCGCATATCTCCACATCGAATAATCTTGATTTTTAGCAAAATATTCGCGATTTAAGACTTTTTTGAGCTTTTCATAATCAAATTCGACATCTAAAATACCTTTTTCTCCACAGTTAGGACAGGTAAGAGAAACTTCATCTTTTTGATAGAATTTGTGGCATAACGTGCAACGATAACCAAGGACGAAATCTATATTAGCCATAACCCCTCCTATTCAATTGATAATAAGAAATCTTTCAAAATGTTTTTCGACACTTTTAATCGATATTCTTTTGTACTTCTTTGATCGGTAATCGGTGTGATGTATTTTTCCATATCTTCGACAATTTCATCCGCTTTTTCGTGAATCTCATCAATTGTTAAACCGATATATTTCTTTTCAATTTCTCGATCTCTCACTACAGTAACGGAAACACTACCGAAAGCCATTCTTAAATCAGTAACTTTATCGTCGTCTAATTCATATCCACCAGCGAATGTGACTTTAGATATTGATTCTGCTGCACGAGAACCGACTTTTCTCCAATAAGTATTTAAATCATCGTGATGAGGAATAAATATTTCTTTAATTAATTCATTTTTGTGACGATGAATTTTTCTAACACCAAAGATAAAGTCTTCAATAGGCACTATACGAGAACCATGAACATTGACTAGTTCTAATTTAGCGTCTAATAAATATAATCCAACGATTGAATCACCAGCAGGAGAAGCATTAGCAACATTACCCGCTAAAGTGGCCATATTACGAATATTTGGTGAAGCAAGTTCATCAATTATTTGCTTAAGCAAATCAGGAACTAAATTGTTCTCTTGGATATCAATGTATTTAGTGCCCGCACCGATATGAACACCTTTTTCATCTTCATAAATATATTGAAGTTCTTTTAAATTAGAGATGTAACAAACATCTTTATCAAAGTTAGGTAACAAACCACTTCTTTGATGTTTAACCACCATTAAATCAGTGCCACCAGCCATGATATAACAATCATGTGCATCTAATATTTTTAAAGCTTCTTTTAAGCTAGAAGGAATATGATGATTAACCATTACCATTCTCCTCCTTTTTCCGCAACTTCAAGTACCGCTTTAACAATCGCATTATAGCCAGTACATCTACAAAGATTACCAGATAAAGCAATTCTTACTTCCTCTTCACTTGGATGAGGATTTTTCTTTAATAAGGCATAGGTATTTAGAATCATACCTGGAGTGCAGAAACCACATTGGCTCGCACCAAAATCCGCAAACGCATCAGCGATACGACGATATTGTTTTGTGTTTCTAAATCCTTCAATGGTCACGACATGTTTTCCGATGATGTTAGCAACAGGTGTTAAGCATGAATCATAACAAACACCATCCACTAAAACGGAACAAGCACCACAAGCGCCTTCCCCACATCCTTCTTTAACACCTGTCATATGAAGGTGAATTCTTAATAAATCTAAAAGTCTCATCGAAGGGTCAGCTCTCACAACAACTGGCTTGTTATTGAGGTGAAATTTAATGATCTTCATTTTCCATTACCTCCATCAAATATTCAGGATTTGCAGGAATTTTATAGATATTTTTATTAATTGCCATCTCGATAGCGTGTCCTAATGCAGGAGCGCCACCAACGAATGTGAGTTCGCCACATCCTTTCGCACCACTCGCGCCATAAGCAAATAAGTTATCAATTAATTCCGTTTCCATCATTGGTAAGTCAACCGCGGTTGGAATGATATAGTCAGATAATGTTTTCTGTCTAAATCTACCTTCGGCAACTTCCATATTTTCTAAATAACCATAACCAATAGCTTGGGCTAAACCACCATCAGCTTGACCGACGACAATTCTATCATCGATTGCATGGCCAACATCATATGTGGACCAACATCCTTCAACTTTAACTTGATAAGTAACTGGATCAAAGCTCACTTCGACAACATTAACACCCCAAGCATAGCCTGGATAAGCATCACCTTGCATAGTGTCTTCATCCCAATGGATATAATCCGGACCAACATATGGTTCAATCCATTCTTGTTCCACACCTGGTTTCCAGATTTCTTTTAGATGTTTGGCTGCCTTTTCACATAGATAACCAACAATAATGATTGTTCTACTAGCAGCGGTTGGCCCAGTTGATAAAGTATGGTCAGTATCCGGGGCTTCATGAGTAACTTGTTCTTCTGGTATACCTAAGGTATCAGAAACAATCTTTTTTAAGGTCGTTCTATTACCTTGTCCAAAATCAACTTGGGAAGTATATAGATGAACAATATCATTTTTATCTTTTGTTAATTTAAGTTGAGCATTAATAATTGTGGATTCGCCACTTCCAGTAAAGCCACATCCATGTAAGAAACATGAGAATCCAATACCACGATTGCTTCCTGGTTTATTATATAAAGCATATTTATGCTTAAAATCACTCATCTCCATGGCTTTTTCCACAAGTTCTGGTAAGATTATCGGATCGTGGAATTTACCGTTAACAGCGGTCACTTCACCTTGTTTTACTAAATGTTTTAATTTAAATTCCACAGGATCTAAGCCCGCTACTTTAGCGATATGTTCAATAAACATTTCAAAAGCGAAAATAGTTTGTGGTGAACCAAATCCTCTAAAGGCTGCGGTTGGCATGGTGTTAGTGATATAAACATCGCCTTCAATTTCTAGATTTGGGATGCTATAACAATCCACGACTGCGATTAAGGCTCTAGCCAGAACAACACCTGAGCAACCTTTATAAGCTCCACCATTAAGTTGAACATGAGCTTTAACACCCACTAATTTTCCATTCTTTACATAACCGGTATATGTGGTTTTAGATGGATGCCTTTTTGTGGTATACATCAAATCTTCATCTCTATCGAAGATCATCTTTAATGGTTTTTTGATTTTGACAATTGCAGTTGCCATTTGTGCTGCCATCATAGATGGATAATGTTCTTTACCACCAAAAGCACCACCGACAGCGGGTTGAATGACTCTCACTTTACTTGGATCACATCCTAAAGTTCTGACGACTGCGTTTTTAATATAATAAGGACACTGCATACTAGCTTTGATGGTGATCTTATCTCCATCTAACCACATGATCATGCCTTGAGTTTCTAAATAAACTTGTTCTTGATAACCAGTTTCAAAAGTTTCAGTCAGTGTGTAGTCATAATCATTACTGACACTTTCTAAATCACCTTTTTTAAATTCTTTATGAATACCACTTTTTTTAAGTTTGAAATTAGGTACTTCTTCGTCATAGTTAACTTGTGTCATTCTAGCAAGTTCTTCTAATTTCTGTTTATCAGGGCCAATTAATAAAGCAATGGTCTCACCATAATAATTGACTCTCCTATCAGCGAAGACTGGCCAGTCAGAAAAGATAATATTGACGACATTTTCTTTAACAATATCTTTCGCATCAACGTAGTAATAACCTTTTGGAAGTTTTGGAACATTAACGCTTCTTACTCTTCCACATGGGATATTGCTACGCAAAGGACGACACCAAAGAAAATCTTTTGCTGGTAAGTCATCAGTAAATAAGGCTAGACCAGCCATCTTCTCTTCATTGTCGATTTTGACTGTGGAGTTTTTAAAATGCGACATGACATTTTCCCCTTTCTAAATTAATGTTTAAATTCAATAGCTTTCACTGGACATCTAGATGCACATAATCCACATCTAAAACATTTGTTAGAATTAAATGTTGGGACTTTATTTTCATTCATTTCAATGGCGAAATATGGACAGTTTTTCATACATAAACCACAGTGAGAACATTTCTCCGCTTTAACGGACGGAAGTTCGGCTTCATATGTGGTCTCTTTCTTTAAACCAGTCTTGATCACATCTTCCACCGATTTAAATCCATATTTTTCTAATTCTTTTGGCAAATCATCGATAATCTTTTTATATAATTCTTTGCCTCTAAGCATTGGAGCGGATAACATTCCTACCGCAGAAGCACCGGCTAATAAAAATTCAATGACATCTTTTGCGCTAGCTACACCACCTACACCGATAACAGTTAATGATGGTTCCGCTTGTTTAATGGTATAGACTGTGGCTAAAGCTAAAGGTTTAATCACTGGACCAGACATCCAAACAAAACCTTTATCGTTATTAGCTAACATTTTTCTATTTTCGACATCGATAACCATAGATGGTCCTAATGAGTTAATAGCAACAACGCCGTTTGCTCCATTTTCTTTAATCACTTTCGCAAATCCCGCGGGATCTGGAATGTGTGGAGATATCTTCATATAGAATGGTTTTTTGGTGTGTTTTCTAATGGTTCGTACAACTTCTGCAAGCTTTTCGCGGTCTGTACCAACATAGTGACAGCTCACTTCAAAAGCATCCGCGAACTTATCTAATAGGGGAATTAAGACCTCCATATCTTCCTTTGTATAGCCAACAGAAATGATTAATGGAGTATCGCCTTTTTTACTAACATATTCTGGTAAAAATTCTTCAATCCATTTCTCTTTGCTATATTCAGTCCAAAGTTCGCAGTTATAAATCGCATTATTATCACCGACGATGCATGGATGAGGAATATGCGCCATTTGGGTAGAGATCGTTTTAGCAACAATCGCACCACATCCAGCGACGTGATTGAGCCAAAGCATCTTTTCAGCGTCACCAACAAGTGGTCCAGCCGCAGGCATTAAAGGGTTTTTTAAATATAAACCGTCAAATTTGGTAGATAGATCCATGATTAATCCTCCTTGATTCTTCTCCAAAGGTCTTTACTAACTTCATTTGCTTCATCGAACAAACGATTAACTTTACGTGAAACAATTTTTCTATTTTTTAATAACAATTTACCAGAAGCATAAACATCATTTGGTCTAAAGGATGGATATAATCCATAAAACACATGACCAAAAGCGTTATCACTATTCATTTCGGTAAATGGTTTATAAGGCACTAATAAGAAATCAGATTCATAATCTTTTTCTATTTTGCCTAATTTAATCCCAAGCATCTTACTAACATAGTCATAGGAATTATTAATCATTTCTAAAACTTCACCTAATCCTAAGCCTAAAGGTGTCTTGTTATATAAGTGTGTCGTATATAAAACATTTAAATATTCAGTGGCCATATTGGATGATAAACCATCATTACCCACTAATACTTTAATGTTATGTTCTAAATAATTTTTGACATTTGGTATACCAACAGCGTTATTCATGTTACTTGTGGTGTTAACAACCATATAAGCAGCATTCTTATGAACAATATCTAGTTCTTTATCAGAGATAGAAACGCCATGAACGATTAAACTATTTGGATTCACTAAACCAAATTTATCTAATCTTTCCATAATTGACATATGGTATTTAACGAAAGAATCATTCTCGTCCATCTCGCTTTCCGCGACATGAATATGAATTGGATTATCACCAAGTTTTCTAGCAACCGCTTTTAAGGTTTTATCACTAAGGGTCATAGAGGCATGCATACCAAATAAGCCTCTTACATGATCACTTTTAAATTTATCCATGAAAGAGATATTTTCTTTGATACATTTATCAACTGGATAACGATCACTAGTTTCAAAACATAACAAAGCTCTTAAACCTAAATCATCCACTAATGATTTTTTTAACATAGTTAATGACTTAATGATATCTGTCCCAGAAGCGTGGTGATCAATGATCGTTGTCACACCATTTTCAATAAATTCTTTACCAGCGCATACACCTGAATAATAGGTGGTCTTGTTATCGATCTTCGCATCCATCTTCCACCACATCTGTTCAAGTATTTCTACGAAGTTATGAGGATTAAATGGTAAGGCTAAGCCTCTAGCGAAAATGGAATAGATATGGGCATGGTTACAAACAAAGTTCGGTAATAATAATTGACCGTTACCATCAATTACTTCATAACCATCATTTTTAAAGTCAGACATCTTGCCAACTTTTCTAATCTTTTCATCAAAAATGACAAAACCATTTTCGATATAGTTCTTATAGTCATAAATACGGACATTGATAATCGCTTTCATGAGAATTTGACCTCCTTGTCACAGTTAATTAATTCACCTTTGCCACCTAAGAAAACTTCATCTTTTAAAATGAATTTTCCACGTAACATCGTATGAACAATTTTTTCTTTAACTTTGATACCTTCATAGACACTATAATCACATTTTCCATGTGGTTTACCAATAGGATATTCGTCAACTTCTTTGATAAAAGCTAGGTCAGCGTCTTTACCAACTTCTATGCTTCCTTTTTTTGAAAAACCATTCAAAAGTGCGATATTTTTGCTCATTTTGTCGATAATTTGATCTCCAAATTGTTTATGAAGAATGACAAATGAAGATTCAATACCACCGATACCTAATGGGTGCCCCACTAAAGATGGATGATTCTTTTTATCGTTTGACATAAAGGAACAATGGTCAGTTCCAATCGTATTTACATAACTAATATTTTTAATTAATAATTCTTGTTCTTTTTTACTTCTAAGTGGAGGAGCAAATGTATATAAATAGCCCTTGTCCGTATTCAAAATTTCTTTATTAAATGTGAAGTATTGAGGGCAGCTTTCCACGAAGAAATGTTTTCCTAAAATATCACCATATTGATTAATTAATCTTTGTAATGTTTCTCCTGATGAACAGTGGACCATATATAAATAACCTTGGGTGTCTTTAGCAAATCCGGCGAGTTTAATAGCTTCGCTGTATTCACATTCACTTCCTCTAGCTTCAGATATATATGTACATGCATATTCAGGTTTTAAAGAAACGAGTTCATCGTTTTCAATATGCGCTGTAACTAGGAAATTATATTTCTTTGTTAATTCTAATAATTTGATGATGTCAGGATCATAAGTACGACGTCTAGTTTCAGAATAAGTTGTAAATAGCTTAATCGTATTCATCCCTAATTTCTTCATCATTAAAACATATTGTTCTAAATCACCATCAGGTTCTTTAATACAAGCATGGAAATGATAATCGACATGTGAGTCTTTAGCGAGCTCTAAACGGTCATAAAATGATCTTTCTAATTTTCTCGCATTTCTAGTTGGATCTAAAAAATCAATAATTGTGGTAACGCCACCATAAGCGGCACATCTACTACCAGCCTCAAAATCATCAACAGATGTGATAGTGCCACAATAAAGAGCGAAATGAACATGTGGATCGATTAATCCTGGAATAATCTTTAAACCAGTCGCATCGATTACTTCATCCGCGATCTTTTCTTCTTTTCCGATATAAGCAAAATGTTCATCCTCTATAAGGATATTGACATCCTGCCACTTATTATCGATATAGACTTTTCCGTTTTTGACTAATTTAGTCATTATTTCCCCTCTTTTTCTTTCATCGCTTTCAGAATCTTTTCTGGTGTAATCGGTAAGGAATTAATTCTGACGCCAACAGCGTTATAAATTGCGTTACATAAAACCGCTGGAGGAGTATCGATACCAATTTCACCGACAGATTTCGCACCAAATGGACCAGTTGGTTCATAAGAATCAGCGAATTCAGTTGTTAAATGTTTAATAGTTTTACATGTTGGAACATGGTAATAGAGGAAACTATTAGTTAATAGTTGTCCTTTTGAGTTATAGATAACTTCTTCTGTAGAAGCCATACCAAAGCCTTGGGTAATACCACCTTCGACTTGGCCTTTAGCTAACATTGGATTAATGGTGGTGCCACAATCCACTACTGAGACATAATCTAACACTTCATATTCACCTGTTTCTGTATCAACTTCCACTTCTGCATAAGCAGCCATAAATGGAGGTGGAGAAACATGTCCAATATATGATTCAGTCACCGCTACTTGATGTTGTGGAGCGGAATATATTAATTTATTTGATAAATCAAATAACGAAATTTCTTTATTACCGGCTTTAAAGGTTTTACCATCAAAGATAATATCTTTTTCTTTTACTTCTAACATGGTAGCAGCTTCACTAATGAGTCTTTCTCTCATCTTAATCGCCGTCTTCCATGCCGCATTACCAGAGATATATGTTGTGGAAGAAGCATAAGCACCAACATCGAATGGAGCTAAGTCAGTATCAGAAGAATAGATAATTACTTTATCCACTGTGGTCATTAATTCTTCAGCTACAATTTGGCTGATTAAAGTATCAGAACCTTGTCCGATGTCTGTCGCACCACATCTCACCATATAGAAGCCACCATCTTGTAAGGTAATCGCACAACTACCCATATCAGAGAATGGAATACCACTACCTTGCATAGCGATCGCACATCCTACGGATCTCACTTTATGAGGACCAACTTGTTTTCTTGGATATTTCTCTTTCCAACCGATTAGTTCTGCACCTCTATCAATACAATATGGAAGTTTACAAGATTCCATAATCATAGCGGTACCTTTGGTACCTTCACCCATAATTTCAAAGATTGGGGAAGTTTCTTTCTCTTTCATGGAATTCTTTTTACGAAGTTCCACTGGATCCATATGTAACTTTTCAGCGAGCATATCGATCGCAGATTCTAAAACATAGTTACCTTGAATCGCACCATAGCCTCTATAGGCACCCGCAGGTACGTGATTAGTATATAAAACTCTACCACCAAACCTCACTGCTTTAACTTTGTTATATAAAGGTAAAACTTTGCTACCCACAATCATAAAGACTGTTAAAGCGTGTTCTCCATAAGCGCCTGTATCGCTTAATGCGTGACAATCAATAGCTCTAATCGTGCCATCTTTATCCGCACCAATTTTCATAGAGATATACATCGGGTGACGTGTATATGAAGAAGCAAACACTTCTTCTCTGGTATAAATCATCGATGATGGTAATCCAGTTCTTAATGTCACTAAAGCGACAAACATTTCACCATGGAATTGTTGTTTACCACCAAAGCCACCACCAACACGTGGTTTAACGATTCTAATTTGTGATAATGGCATACCTAAGGTTTGAGCCATAATTCTTCTCACATGGAATGGAGTTTGAGTGGATGAATAAATGACTAAACGATTGTGTTCATCAAGTCTTGCATTACATGTATGAGGTTCAAGCATCGCATGCGCTTGGGCTTGTGTTTCCGCAGCGTGTTCAATAACGACATCACATTTTGCTAATTCTTTTTCAACATCGCCAACTTCCATTTCATAACTAGCGGCGACATTATCTTTTGGTCTAAAGCCCATTTCAAAGGCTTGAGAAATGCCTTCTTCTGGGTGAATAACATTCTTACTCTTATATGCTGTTTTATAATCTAAAACTGGCTCTAATACTTCGTATTCCACTTCAATTAATTTCAAAGCGTCTTCTGCGATTTGTTCATTAATTGCCGCGACGCACGCTACTTCATCACCGATAAATCTCACATATTCATCTAAAATGAATTTATCAATCGGAGATGGTTGTGGAGCACCTTGTCCAGCACGAGAGAAGGCCACATGTGGAACGTTTTTGTATGTTAAAACGCATTTCACACCATTAAGAGCTTCTGCTTTTGAAGTATCAATTTTTTTAATTCTGGCAAAAGCGTGTGGAGAACGTAACATCTTTAAGACTAATGAACCTGGGACTTCATAATCTTGGGTGTATACCGCTCTACCCATCATCTCAGCTTGTCCACAAACGGAATGGGTTTTGTTATTAACAACCTTAAATTTTTTCATATTATTTACCCTCCGCTAAATAGGCTTTAATAGCCTTGAACTGAGAATGATATCCAGTACATCTACAAATATTACCCACCATAAAGTCTCTTATTTGTTCATCGGTGGGGTTTTTATATTCTTTCTTTAAAGCGTGAATAATAATGGCCATACCAGAACCACAATACGAGCATTGATTAGCGCCTTCTTCACCGAAGAAGTGAGAAAGTCTCGCCACTTCTTCTTGTATTCCTTCAACTGTGGTGACATGTTTACCGTTAACAGTAATAGCTAAAACGGAGCAGGAAAGGACAGGCTTTTCATCCACTAAAACTGTACAACTTCCACAGATAGATTCATCGCACCCCACTCTAATTGAAAAGATGCCATGTCTTCTAAGAGCGTTAGAGAGATATTCGTCTGGTCTCACATCCCAAACGACATCAGTACCATTTAAGAAAAATTGTAATTTCATTATTTATTGACCTCCTCTAAGCCTCTTAAAACATAGACTTTAACTAAGTCTTGTCTATATGCTTTGCTAATATTGTTACTATCTAAATAAGATAATTCTTCCGCTGCTAATCTCGCGGCTTCTTTAAAATCGCCTTTATCAGCCTCTATCATGGCTTTTCTGGCTAAGGAGGCGACTAATGGACGAGAGCCAACGGCGATATAATGTTTATTATTTCTTTTAGAAATAGAGATGTTGACCATTGCAAAATCTAAAGAAGTGGCTTTCACTTTATGGAAATATCCTTTGCCTTCTTCTTTTTTAATAACGATTTCCGTTAAGATGCCATCAACCTTACCTTTGATATTTAAGAATTCTTCTAAAGAATAAGATTGTTCTGGATATAATTTCACAGTTACATCAAGCGGTAATAAGCTAGCGATAACATCGGAGAAAGGAAATCTACCAAAGATAGAACCACCTATTGTCGCGGTATTTCTAAAAGCAGGACCCACTACTTCACTAACACCAAATGAAGTTGCTCCTCCATTTAGTTTCTTGATTTCTGGATTAGTTTCAAAATCTCTTAGTGTCACTAATGCGCCAACATGGATTTCATCTTTATTGACTTTAATTTCATTAAGATGAAGTTCACTTAAATCGATTAGTGTTTCATAAGATAATCCGGTTTTCTTCATCCATAATCCACCAGCAATAATCGCATTTTTAGGATTATCTTTTAGTTTTTGGTAAGCATCATCTAATGACGTTGCTTTGTAATAGTTGTTTGCTCTTAGACTCATAACTATTTCCTTTCTTCTTTTATTTTTAGATACTCATTTAATGTATCGATATCTCTTAAGATGTTTTCATCATCCACAATAATGGGTTCTTTATCTTGTTTATCCCGAAATATTTTTAAGTTAGATTTTTTATCTTCTTTAAGAAGAGATTCTTTTAAATCTTTAGATATAAATAAGGGGTGGCCATCTTTTCCTTTATAAGTGGGATATCTCACTTTTTTAGAACCATTTAACAACGCAATAAATGTTTCTTTTTTTATAAAAGGGATATCACCTGGAAGAATGAAAAAATCTTCCTTTACTTCCCTTACTCCTTTTAAGACACTAGAAAACATCCCATCGGGATAATGCTCATTAAAAATGATTTTGATAGTAGCGTCTTCATTTAAAAAGGATCTGATATCCTGATCATAATGACCAGTCACTACGATAATCTTACTAACGAAAGGTTTGATTGAATCGATTGTATTTAACAATAGTGGTTTATCTTTGATAATTAGATGCATTTTATTTTCACGCATCCTTGATGAAAAACCTCCTGCTAGAACAATCGCTTCCGCCATTAAGATCTCCGAGTTTATATGTATATTTTATTAAAAATATTGCATGCTCGCAAGCAAATGCACGCACACAAAATAAGAAATTTCATGTAGTTGTTAATGATTAAGAAAAAAAGTAAACTTAATTTGGTGATTAAAAATGAAAGTACTTCTCTATTTTGAAAAAGAAGAAAAAATAAAAAAATCAGGTATCGGAAGAGCTCTTAGACATCAAATTGCAGCCTTAACTTCCGCAGGTATCGAATATACCTTAGATCCAAAAGATACCTATGATATCGCTCATGTGAATACATATTTTCCAGCGAGCAAAAGATTAGTTAAAAAATTAAAGAAAAAACACATCCCTGTTATCGTCCATGGTCATAGCACAAAAGAAGATTTCATGAATTCTTTTAGATTATGGAAAGTCATGAAACTTTGGTTTTATCCAAATTTGATGTGGTTTTATAAAAACGCTGATTTCATCATTACTCCTACTTTATATTCCAAAAATTTAATTGATTCTTATAATTTAGGAACTGAAGTAATTTATGTTTCTAATGGTATATCACCAGAAGAATATGCTTATGATGAAAAAAAGATTAATGAATTCAAAGAATTCTTCCACATTAAAGAGGGAGAAAAAGTAGTCATTGGCATTGGCTTCCCATTCAATAGAAAAGGAATTAAAGATTTCTTCGCTGTCGCTAAAGAAAGACCAAATGTCAAATTCATCTGGTTTGGTTTCTTACAAAGAATATTAACTCAACCAAATGTTTTAAAAGCGATTAAGAATAGACCAAGTAATGTCATCATGCCTGGATATATTGATAACGCAATTATTAAAGGTGCATTAAGATATGCTGAATGTTTATTCTTCCCAAGTTATGAAGAAACAGAAGGTATTGTTGTTTTAGAAGCCCTAGCTAGTAACTGCCCAGTCTTAATTAGAGACATTGGCGTGTATGCTGATTGGTTAGAAGATGGCCGTGATTGTTATAAAGGAAAGAACAATGAAGAGTTCCTAGAAAAACTAGATAAAATCATGACCTCAGATAATTCCAAAATAGTCGCAAATGGTTATAAGTTAGTGGAAGAAAGAACACTAGAAAAAGTGGGTCAAGAACTCAAAGTGGCTTATACCAATTTATTAGAAAAATTTAACAAAAAACCTGCAAAATAGGGTTATTTTGATAGAAAATTAACAAAAGTGAGGATTTTTTATGGCAAGATATGTTGTCTCATTAGGTGGTAATGCATTAGGTAATAATGCGGAAGAACAAAAGGAATTATTAAAGGGTGTTGCTAAGCCAATCGTGGAACTAATTAAACATGGACATGAAGTTATTATCGTCCACGGAAATGGTCCACAAGTCGGTATGATTAATCTCGCATTCACCGATGCAAAAAGTGTCCCAGATATGCCTTTCCCTGAATGTGGTGCGATGAGCCAAGGCTATATTGGTTTCCACATTCAAAACGCCATTGATAATGAATTAAAGAAACAAAATATTCAAAGAAATGTAGTCACAGTTGTTTCTCAAGTATTAGTGGATAAAAATGATCCATTATTCCAATCTCCAAGCAAACCAGTCGGTGCGTTCTATAGCGAACAAGAAGCTAAGGAAATTGCTTCTAAGATGGGATACACCATGAAAGAAGATGCTGGTAGAGGTTGGAGAAGAGTAGTGGCTAGTCCATTACCAATCGATATCATTGAAAAAGATTCAATCTCTGAATTAGTTAGTAAAGGTCATGTCGTTATCTGCGCAGGCGGAGGCGGTATCCCTGTTATTAGAAATGAAGACGGCTCTATTGAAGGTATTGCTGCAGTTATTGATAAAGACTATGCTTCCGCAAAAGTCGCAGCTTTAGTAGATGCTGATTACTTAGTAATCTTAACAGCGGTTGATAACGTTTATATCGATTTCAAAAAACCAACAGAAAGAAAATTAGAAAAAGTTTCTGTTGATGAAATGAAAGAATATATGAAAGGCGATTATTTCGCTAAAGGAAGCATGTATCCAAAAGTTAATGCCTGTGTTAAATTCTTAAACGAAAAGCCAGGTAAAGTCGCAATTATCTCTTCTTTAGTGGCTGCTAAAGACGCCTTCTTAGAAAAGGCTGGAACAATCATTAAATAAACTTATCAAAGCAATTAAAAAGTAATTATTCCAATGATTCAATCTTCTTAATTGCTTCTTCTGCCCGAGAGTGGAACATCAATGTTTTGAATGCTTCAATAATCTTTGTAGCCCATCCCCCTGCGGTGTATCCTTTATCCCATACTTTAGCAACAACTAGGGCTACAATACCGTCCGGTCCTTCATTAGACTGAATACAGATATAAGGGAACTCATTTTTCTTTGTATTGAAACGTTCTTTGAAGTCATTGAAACTATGTTTGTTTGCAAGATTAACGGGGTAAGCGAATGCGACTTCAATATTTTCTTCATTAGGAATGTAAACAGTAAAGAAATACTCTTGAGAATATTTTTTTCCAAATCCTTGAATCATTACTCCATTAGCTTTTTCACTTTTTGTAAAATTGCCTTGGAAAGCGCTATTCATTTCTTCTAACGCCTTTGCGCCTATTTCATAAATTGAAACACTCATATTCATTCCCTCCAGTAAATATTGTTATTTTAACTTAATTAAGAAACAACAATAAACAGTAAAATAGAGTAGAAAAACCGACAACGTGAAGTGAAGTCGGTTTTTTTAATTTCAAAGAAATTAATGAATTGCTCTTACTCTGATAACACCAGGTAATTTACCCACTGCTTCTTTCGCACATTTTTCCACACCATCTTTATGTGTGAATTCGATGACTGTTGCAGCTTTTTCACCTTTGACACCAGTGCAAGATTTAACGATTTGTTTACATTCACCAACGACTTTCAATATTTCGTTAGCAGATAAGCTCGCTTGATGAAGAACCACTAATCTTCTATTACCCTCTTCTTTTTCGCCCATATCAATTCTTGGGTAATTAACAGAATTAATGATGTTGCCTTTTTCGACGAATTCAACGATTTCTTTAGCCGCCATAGCAGCACAGTTATCTTCAGCTTCTTCTGTAGAAGCACCTAAGTGAGAAATAGCGACAACACCTTCCATATTCGCAGTCTTATAATTTGGGAAATCAGTCACATAACGACGAACTTTTTTGTTTTCTAAAGCTACTTTCATATCGTCATCATTAACTAAAGCATCTCTTGCGGCGTTAATAATAATTACCCCGTCTTTAGCTTTTGCTAATAAACTAGCATTAATCATGCCTTTAGTGGCATCCATTAATGGAACGTGAACAGAAATATAGTCGGCTTCTTTAAGCATTTCATCCATAGAAACAATCTTTGTGCCTTTTAATAATTCTTTATTACGTTCAATAGTGGCTTCGCTTGGCTCAACACCTAAAACTCTCATTCCTAATTTAGTAGCGGCATCAGCCACTAAAGCGCCGATCGCGCCACAACCAATAATACCTAGTGTTTTACCTAAGATTTCTGTACCAGCATAAGCGCCTTTAGCTTTTTCCATGGATTTATTAATGAGTTCATCACCTTTATTAGCTTTAACCCATTCCATGGAGCCTTCTATATCTCTAGCTGCTAAAAGCATCATGGCGATTGTTAATTCCTTAACAGCATTTGCGTTTGCACCTGGTGTATTAAACACCACGACACCTTCATCCGCAAATCTATCTAATGGAATATTATTAACACCTGCACCTGCTCTAGCAACACATAAAACTGATTCTGGTAAAGTCATTTCATGCATTGCTGCACTTCTTACCATGACCGCTGAAGCGCCATCAATACTTTCTGTGGATACTTCGTATTCTTTTGGTAAAACTTTTAATCCGACAGGTGAAATTTTATTTAAACAAAATACTTTCATAAACTTACCTATTTAACCCAAGCATCTTTATGCTCTTCTTCAAATTCTTTCATATATTTTACAAGAGCTTTAACACCATCGATTGGCATGGCGTTATAAATAGAAGCTCTTAAACCACCTGTAGATCTATGACCTTTTAAGTTTGTGAAGCGATATTTCTTTGCACCTTCTAAGAACGCTGCGTCGAGTTCTTCACTTGGTGTTCTAAAGGTAACGTTCATTAATGAACGAGAATCTTTATCAACATATGGAATGAATAGATGAGAACTATCTAAAGCATCATATAAAATCTTGGCTTTTTCTTCGTTAACTTTCTTGCGTTCTTCTAGTCCACCATTCTTTAATAACCATTTGAAGACTAAACCACAAACATAAATACCGAATGTTGGTGGGGTATTATACATAGAACCGTTTTCAGCATGAATTCTATAATCTAAATAAGCTGGAAGTGGCACTCTTGGAGCACGCGCTAATAAATCTTCTCTAATAATTACAATAGTAACACCTGCAGGTCCCACATTCTTTTGTGCACCAGCATAGATTAAACCAAACTTTCTAACATCAACTGGTTCACTTAAGAAACAAGATGACATATCACACACTAATGGGATATTTCCGGTATCTGGATATTCTTTATATTTAGAACCATAGATTGTGTTGTTATCACAGATATAAACATAATCAGCGTCTTCTCTAAATTTTAAACCTTTAACATCTGGGATCTTTTTAAATCCGTTTTCTTCACCAGAAGCAACGATGTTAACATCCGCATATAATTTGGTATCTTTAATAACTTTCTTGGTCCATACACCAGTATGGATAATATCTACTTTTCCATTAGTGGCAAAGTTCATTGGAATCATGGAGAACGCTAAAGTCGCGCCACCTTGTAAGAATAAAACTTTGTAGTTTTCTGGAATGTTTAATAACTTTCTTAAATCAGCTTCCGCAGTATCAATAATATTTTGATAAACTTTGGAACGATGACTCATTTCCATGACCGACATGCCTGATCCATCTTTATCAAGCATTTCTGCTGCGATTGTTTCTAAAACTTCTTCAGGTAACATCGCTGGTCCAGCAGAGAAATTGTAAATTCTGTTTCCTTTCATATCACAAAACTCCTTTTTCTTTATATTTCTCTAAGCAATTTTCTTGGCTTCGAGATAATAACGTTTTTCACTGGCGTGACCCATCGAGAAACTCTTTCTAGGTAACACCATATCTTTGGCGACAAATTCAAAAATGTCACCCTTACCTAAAGCTGGCATATTGATTGCCACACTACTAGGATTCTTGTTCGCTACATCTAATAAACTTGATTCATCATGAATAAAATCAACCTTTGATTCAGAATGTGATTTTAGATAAGAATCGATGTAATTTTGAACAATTTGATAGGTTTCTGCGGCGTTTTTCGGTGTTTTTAATGGTTTTTTGCCATCTTTCTTACTATAGACATAAACACCTTGCTGTTCACCTTTACAGATAGAAACTAATCCATCCACAAAATCCTTATCTGCGTTAAATATCACACGATGAATAGGCTCAAAAATAATACCTTCATCATAAATATTATTCGCTTCCACTAAAGCAAATCTTGCTGGGTGATTTTCTCTTTCTTTTTCACTCAAATTGGCTTTGATATTTTCCCAATGTGCTTTGGCGGTAGCTAAGGAATGATTTCCATCACCCACTACAAACATCAAACCGTTGTTATTCTTCTTAAATAGTTCTTCAAATTGATTAATAACTCTTTTTGTGTCCTTCACAATATAGCCTTTGATATGACCGCCTTTTTGATTGAGTTCAAAATCATAAGCCACAGGCAAAGATTCTCTATTCTTGTATAGAGATTCCACTATTTGTCTTTCTTTATCATCAAAGAGCACTAAAGTATGTGGTAATTCAATAGGGGCATCTTTTCTAATCTTTAGACGAGGAGGAATTCTTTCTACGATTGTCGCTTCGCTAGCTTTAATCGTACATGGCACTCCACGTTTATAAGAATATTCTTCTAGATCGATTGAGATAATTAATCCTAATCTTCTAACACCATAATCAGTCACTCTTTCAACCAATATGAAAGATTCACCGATATCCACTAAAAAATTATCATTTAAATAACGTTTGATATTTTTATTTATTTGTTCAATATATTTTTCCTGATCCGTATTTTCTAAATACGCTTCAGGATAAATCATATGAAACGTTGATAATTTATCACCCACCATATCTCTTAAATCGTTCCAATACTCGATTTGAGAAGTGAATTGATCACACGCTATGACAGCATAGCATGTCATATCCGTACCTTTTTTAGGTAACAATATATGGGGAGCAACAACTATTTGTTTAGGCATTATTAGCAGACACCTTGTGCGAGCATCGCATCATATACTTTTAAGAATCCAGCAATATTAGCGCCTAAAGCTAAGTTTCTGGGTTGACCAAATTTTACAGCGGTCTCATGACATTGTTTGAAGATATTTTTCATAATGCCTTTAAGTTTTTCATCAACTTCTTCGAAGGTCCATGATAAGTGCATGGCATTTTGACTCATCTCTAAACCAGAGACGGCCACACCACCTGCATTAGAGGCTTTACCAGGTGAGAATAAGACTTCATTTTCATTAAAGAATCTAATGGCCTCTAAATCACATGGCATATTCGCTCCTTCGGCAAGCATATAACAGCCATTCTTTTTAAGTTGTTTAGCGTTTTCTAAATTAATTTCACCTTGTGTCGCACATGGCATAGCGATGTCGCATGGGACATTCCATAAGTCTCTTGAACAATCACTATGTTTAACACCTGGGTGTTTAGCGACATAATCTTTAGTAAATTCTCCTTTAGCTTTAGCTAAGGCAATAATTTCTTCAGCGTCCAATCCATTTGGATCAGCAACATAACCATTGATATCAGACATGCCAACAACTTTAGCGCCTAATTCAACGGCTTTCTTTAAGGCCATAGAGCCGACTTTTCCAGAACCGGAAATAATAACTTTCTTACCTTTGAAGTCTGTCTTGAAATATGTTCTTAACATTTCTTCAGCGAAGTAACAGAGACCATACCCTGTTGCTTCTGGTCTACCTAATGAACCACCATAAGAGAAGTTTTTACCAGTAAAAACACCAGACCATTCATCAACTATTCTCTTATATTGGCCAAACATATAACCAATTTCTCTAGCGCCAAAACCTAAATCACCCGCGGGTACGTCAGTGTTAGGTCCGATGTGACGATAGAATTCAGTCATAAATGACTGACAGAATCTCATGACTTCACCATCACTCTTTCCACGAGGATTGAAATCACTACCACCTTTACCGCCTCCCATTGGAAGACCGGTTAAGCTGTTTTTAAAGGTTTGTTCAAAACCTAAGAATTTCAGAATTGATAAATTAACACTCTTATCAAATCTCATTCCACCTTTATAAGGTCCAATCGCGGAGTTAAATTGGACACGATAGCCAGTATTAACTTGGATTTTGCCAGCGTCATCAACCCATGGGACACGGAATTGAATAATTCTTTCTGGCACGACTAATCTTTCTAAGATTGAGTACTGTTCAATTTTTGGATCTTTTTCAACTAAAAAATCCATAGAATCTAAAAATTCTTCAACAGCAGCTAAAAATTCAGGTTCATTTGAATATCTAACTTTAACATCACTTAGAAGGTTGTTTAGGTAATTACTTTTGTACATGTTGACCTCCTTCTTCTCCAAGGAAAAACAAAAAATTTCCCCCATAGAGAAATCACTTTAGACAAATATAGTAATAAGCCATAGTTCATTATTAAATTAACATTTAATGAAAAATATTTCAATTATTTACAAGTGGTTGTTATTAAATGTATAACGAAATATTGTATTTAACTTTTTGTTCCTTATATTTGCTCCATGGTATGTATTTATCTTTTTGTAATCGCCCAATCACAATAAATGGAGCAACACCTTGTTGTTTAGCAAAAGAGTTAATGCTAGAAATAGAAAAATCATTACGTTTTACAAATTCATTATATTTTTCTTTATCAATTAGCAAATTTTCTACAAATTCATTCGCTTCTTTTTCTTCACCATCAAGTACATCGTTTTTATTTAAAGATATTGTCATATGCCTTTTGTGATTTTTGATAACGTGTCCAAATTCATGGAATAAAGCAAACCAAAATTTATCAGCATCCTTACCACAATCATTAACTGCTACCAAAGCACAATCTTCAGAATCTATCCATTTTGTAACTCCATTTACATTACTACCCGATAAATAAGGTAATATAACGAGCTTCACACCACAGCTATTACAAAAGTCTTTTAATCTTGGGAGAAAAACTTCAGGAGCTAACGTTGTTAAATATCTTAGTTTTTTCTGATTTTCTATAATTTTGTCTTTGTTAAATGTTGAACATCGGATATTTCTGGCTTTTTGTTCCGCAATTGAAATCCAAGCATTTCTTAACATCATCATCTCTTCGTCTATTTCTTTATTAATGCTTGTGTGATAGAAAACATAAAGATCGGGCCTTTTTAAATTTGACAAAGAAGTGACACTAAAAGATCTTCTTAAGTCATCAATGTTTTTTGTTGAAAATTTATTTGATAATTCGATCCCTAAAACATTTTTTATAAATTCTTTACTGATCTTTTTACTAATTTCCCAATCTTCAGCATATTCTTTGTTTTGTTTTTCTCTATAGAGATATAAATCGTAATTTGTTTGAAGGTTGAGCCACCCTTCGACACTGTTACCAAAGAAAGTAGCAAGTTTAATAGCGACACCAAAAGTAATGTTGCTTTCTCCATTAACCAATGTTGAAACGTTTTTTACTGATAAACCAACACGATTAGCAAACTCACTTTGCGTCATATCAAGCGAATCAATTGCATCTTTAATAATTACGCCAGGGTGAAAAGCCGGTCTTTTTGTTTCAATCATAGTGCTCACTTACCATTTTCATTTTACCGTTTTGGTAATTTGAAATCAATGAAAATCAATATTATTTTATTTCAATCAGATTATCGCCCTCAATAACATCTTTTTTCTTTCTGTTATCAATGACTTTTTTAACACCAATTGTGGTCGCGGTTGTGGCTAAACCTAGACCTGCCGCAACAATCATTGCCCCAGTTAAAACTTGTTCACTTTTTGCTTCTCCATCATAACAATATCTAGCAAAATGCTCACAGTTATTAGTAATGAAATTGTATGGTTTTCCGCGAAATAACAGGGAATTTACATAGTTTTTCGCTCTTTTGACTACTTCATCACGAGAAAATTTAGAAGAGAAAGGTTCTAATATTTCTGGCACATCATTTAAAGCAAATCTTTCAAAGGAAGTTTCGATAATTTTTAAATCTTTCTTGTCGTTAGATAAGTCACCTTGACTAGCGGTAAAATGGATAACTCTTGATTCGCTAACAGCTATACCAAAATGATAGTAACCCGCTTTACGTTTAACTCTTAACAAATCCCCTTTTTGAGGAACGATCTTTTTAACAAATTCCATGCGATTATTGTATATAAGAAAACTGGATTTCTCCAGTCATCTTTATTAATAGAGTGTGTGCTTTAAACTCATGTATTCCCCATAAAGTTTTAAGCAAGCTTTACGATCGAGTTCAATCACTAATTTTTCTCTTTCTCCAGGTTGTTGCATTTGATAGAACTTAGCATCTCTAAATCCAATTTCTTCTGTATCAATTATATTACATCCGTAATATACTTTTTCGATATTTGCCCATAAAATTGCGGACATGCACATTGGACATGGTTCACCAGTGGTATATAACTCACAACCACTTAAATCAAATGTTCCTAATTTCTTACAAGCTTTATGAATCGCCATCATTTCACCATGACATGTTGGGTCGTTATTTTTTAATACTTGGTTATGACCTTTACCGATAACTTCGCCATCTTTAACAATGACCGCACCGAAAGGTCCACCATGACCTGCTCTAATACCTTTTCTGGCTTCACTAATTGCCATTCTCATATATTTGTTCATATGTAATACCTCGTTTTTAATTATACAAAAGTTTTTTCTTTTATATTGATAATTAATTAATTGGCATATGTGTATAACAATACAAATTTATTTGTTTATGTTATAATTCAAAAGCAAAAAAGAAGGAGGACAGTTTATGGTTAGTAAGAAATTAGCTATTGATGTTCTAAACGCCGCTTTAGAAACTGGAGCTGATTATGCTGAAATCTTCTATGAGGATTCACGTAGTTATAGCTTAAGTATTGAAAACGGCAAAGTTCAAACATCTTCATCAAATGTTATGAATGGTGTTGGTTTGAGATTATTAAAAGAAAATCAAACTGTATATGGATACACAAATGATTTAACAAGAAAAGGATTACTCGCTTTAGCGGAGTCATTACGTTCATCTTTTAAAGGTAAAAGAATTATCACTGTTACCAAACTTGATATGATTCGCGCTAAAAATAGAAATCCAGTTAAAAATAGTTATGAAAATATCTCTAGAGAAGAAAAAATTGCCTTAGTTAAAGAAGGCATCGAAGAGATTGAAAAATTAAAAGATCCTAGAATCGTGAGATATATCGGCAGTTTTGCTGATAATCATCGTTTTGTGGCTGTTTTTAATTCAAAAGGAAAATGGTTCAAACGTGATTCTGAATTCGGAAGATTAGCCTATAGCATTATTGCCGCTGATCAAAATGGTTTTGAAACAGCATTTGAGGGTCCAGGTGCCCAACAAGATATTTCCTACTTCAGATCAGTCGTAAATGTGAGAGAAGTAGCGAAAAAAGCTGCAAAAACCGCCTTATTAATGCTAGAAGCGAAAGAATGTCCAAGTGGAAAAATGCCAGTTGTTATCGGTAACGGTTGGGGAGGCGTTTTATTCCATGAAGCTTGTGGACACCCATTAGAAGCTAGTGCTATTTCTAGAGGCTTATCTTGCTTTAATGGTAAAGAAGGTGACTATATCGCTTCTCCTCTTGTCAGTGCTGTCGATGATAGCACCATCCCACAAGGTTGGGGCTCAATCGATATCGATGATGAAGGTAACTTAGGTACCAAACGTTTATTAATTAAAGATGGTAAATTAGTCAACTACATGATTGATGACTTTAATGGTAGAAGAATGAACCGTGAAGGTAATGGTGCTTGCCGTAGACAAAACTATAAATATTGTCCTACATCTCGTATGTCTAATACATACATTTGTAATGGTAAAAGTACACCAGAAGAAATTATCGCCGCTACTAAATTAGGTTTGTATGCGGTTGGTTTCTCAGGTGGTAGTGTTGATCCCACTACTGGTGAATTTAACTTTGGTTGTTCCGAAGCTTATATCATCCGTGATGGTAAGATCTGTGAACCAGTGAAAGGTGCGACATTAATTGGCCATGGAGATGAAATCTTAAAACATATCGATATGGTTGGTAATGATTTAGCTTTAGGTCAAGGTATGTGTGGGGCTGCATCTGGTTCAATTAGAACTAATGTTGGTCAACCAACTTTAAGAATTAGCGAAATCACTGTTGGTGGTCGCGGAGGAGAACTTAAATAATGAAATACGATAAGTTTTTTGCCCTCGCTAAAGAAGCGGGAATTGAAGAAGCAGAATTATATATTGGTGAAAGTTATTCATTATCTTTCTCTTTGTTCCATTCTGAAGTTGATAATTATTCCTCTAATAAATCGATGACTATTTTAGCTAGAGGCATTGTTAACGGTAAATTCGGTACCGCTAGCTGCGACTCCTGGAGCGCTGCTCACGCTAAATTTTTAGTGGACTCTATTGTCGCTAATGCGAAAGTCATTGAAAATGAAGACCCCGCTTTTATATTTGAAGGCAGTAAAAAATATAAGAAGATTAATACATATAATAAAGAATTAGAAAAGGTTTCTATCGATGAAAAAATGAAGAAACTTTTCGAACTTGAAAAAGCCATCAAAGAAGGCGATAAAAGAGTCGTTGAAGTTGGTGGAGTGGAATATAGTGAAGATGCAGAAAGCGTCACCATCTTAAATTCCAAAGGATTAAAACTAACACAAAAATCTAACTACTTTGTTTATGTTGGACAAGCTGTTGCTAAAGAAGGAAAACAAACCAAATCAGGTTATGAACTATTCTTAGATAATGACTTCTCTAAATTTGATGTTAAAAAACTAGCAAAAGAAGTTGTTGATAACACAGTGAGTCAATTAGGTGGAGAGGCTTGTGAATCTAATACATATAAAGCAGTCTTATCACCTGATGTTGTGAAATCTTTCTTAGGTTTTTATATTGGTAACGCTGATGCGGAAGATGTCCAAAAGAAATCATCTTTATTCATCAATAAAATAAATCAAAAAGTAGCTTCTAGAAAGATCACTGTTGAAGATAAACCATTAAAAAGAAACGTCTTCTCACGTTGGTTTGATGATGAAGGTGTCGCAACCTACAATAAAGCAATCATCAAGAATGGTGTTTTAATGACTTATCTTTATAATTTAACCACCGCTAGTAAAGATGGTGTGGAATCAACTGGCAATGCTTCAAGAGGTGGAAGTAAGATGGGAACATCCACTTTCTATTTAGAACTTAAACCAGGTAAAAAATCTCAAGAAGAATTATTTAAAGATGTCCAAGATGGTGTTTATATCACTGAAGTACAAGGATTACATGCAGGACTTAATCCACAATCTGGTAATTTCTCACTTCAATCATCTGGTTTCTTAATTAAGAATGGTAAAAAAGATAGGGCACTAGATGTTGTTACTGTTTCTGGAAACTTAATCGATGTCTTCAAAGATGTTTTAGAGGTCGGAAATGACCAAAGAGTATTCCCAAGCGGAATTGCATGTTCCTCTTTATTAATTAAAAAGATTATTGTCTCAGGTAAATAATCGTGAGAAAGATATTTAAAAACATTGTTTTGTTATCAGGATTAATAGCTTTATCTGTTGCAGGAGCCTCTGCTTTAGCTATTAAAAGTCTAAATAATGAAATTTTTGTGGCAAAAGCCGCTCAACACAAAGAAGCTTTCGACCCATATGTTTATACAGGTTCATATTATGCTGACGGTAATATCACAGTTGATGATACTGGTGATTCTTTACGCAGTAAATTAACTACTTATATCAACCCTCCGAAAGTTCCTGAATATAGTGGTAAAGGTTCTGGTTCTTTAGCGGAATACTGTCAACAAGCTGATGAAGATCCTACCAACAAATCAAACATGATTTATCTATACACTAGAAATTCATTAGCAAAAAATCCTGCTAATTCATGGAATAGAGAACACGTTTGGCCAAAATCATTATCTAATGGTAACTGGGGTGAAGGACGTGCAGGTGCGGACTTATTACATTTAAGACCGACATATCCAACCACCAATAGTACAAGAAGCAATATTCCTTTTGGTAATGTCACAAATGGTACCGAAAGAACTTATGAAGGAATGACATATGCTTGGACTGGCGGCGGATACTTTATGCCACTACCATCAGTTAGAGGTGATGTCGCTAGAATTATCATGTATGTTTGGACAGCTTATTATGATGAATATGCATCAAGAAGGCCGCAAATCCTCTCTGTTTTCCAAAGTTATGACACTTTAATGCAGTGGCATATTGAAGATCAACCAGATGAAATGGAAGGTCATAGAAATGATATTGCGCAATCCACATTCCAGAAGAATAGAAACCCATTTGTCGACCATCCAGATATCGCGTGGAAGATTTTTGGTAATCAATGTTCAAGCACAATGTTATCAAGAGCAATGTCAACTTATCCTGCAGATTGGAATCAATCTCCGGTCGCTAAAAAGATTTATCTAAGTGCCAATGAATTAACAGTGAATGTTGGTCAAGTGACTAAATTACTCGCTAACGTACCTGCTACATGGTCAATAAAAAATAAGGCAAACGCCACATTAGAAGTTTCTCAAGATAAAACCGGTGTTAATATAACTGGTAAAAGAATCGGAGAAACCACTATTACAGCCAAAGATGAAAATGGAAATACCGCAACTTGTAAATTAACAGTTACCCCAGGAAGAAATGGCGAAACTGGTGAAGATGATAATCTTAAATGGATTATTCCTTTAGCGATTATCGTTGGTGTATTCATAATTGCGGGTGTAGTAGTTACTATTGTCTTAGTTTCTAGAAAAAAGAAAAAATAATTATTTGATTTAATCGATATTTTTTAATCAGCCATTATATTTTATATAATATAGGTATACAATAAAGTTTCGGGTTTAATAACTTGAAGTTGGTACCTATATGAATAATAAAAACAAACATCGTATTTTTCTAACAGCAGGACTTGCTGCTACAGCTCTTTCTTTATGTGCTTTATCTTCATTACACAAAGAATACAAACAAGTTAACGCAGTTGATATTAACGACTATACAGAATGTGATAAAAAGCACCAGGCAAATAATGCGTCTGGCTTAATGGAAGAATTAGAAAAAATTACCGCGCCAGGATCATCTGGTTCTTATGATGATTTATGGACCTCTTATGAAAAAGCTTATAAAAGGGCAGACGGAAAAATATTCGATTATTATTCAAGCATCACAAATTACACCACTGCAAATCAGTGTGGAGGCTATAGCAAAGAAGGCTCCTGTTATAACAGGGAACACTCAATTCCAAAATCATGGTGGGGTGGATCAAAAAACAATCAAGGATCAGATCCTTTTATTGTGGTTCCTACCGATGGTTATGTTAATAATGCAAGAAGTAGTTTCCCATTTGGTTATGTCGGATCCGTATCAAAGTCCTTTTCTAATTCAAAACTCGGAACTGTGGCTTCTGGATGGAACATTAGTGGCACAGTATTTGAGCCCGATGATTCTTTAAAAGGTGATTTCGCAAGAATCTACTACTATACAACGGTTAAATATAATGTATCTAGTTGGACTAGTGGTGATGGATCAAAGTGCTTTTCCGGAAGTGAAAGCACAAATTTCGGATTAACAAATTACTCAGTCAGACTGTTTTCTGAATGGAGCGAACTAGATCCTGTTAGTGAATGGGAAGAGAGTGTTAATGATAAATTAGCTAGTATCCAAGGTAATAGAAATCCATTCATCGATCACCCTGAGTACGCTAATACACTTTGGGGAACAAATTCTGATTACACACAATATACACATGCTTCTTCATCAAATTGGGTGAAGATATCCTCTACATCAGAAAGTATGTCAGTAGGTGGTGTCGCAGCTATTTCAGCTACATCAAGCGATTCATCCGATATTACATGGACAAATTCAAATAGTTCAGTTGTCCAGTTAGGAACTACTGTTTCCGCAAGTGGAACCGATATTACATTAACCGCTAAAGCGGCTGGTTCTGCTACAATTACTGCTTCTGCGACTATTGATGGAAGTACTTACTCCAAACAATGTTTAGTTGTTGTCACAAAAGCATTACAATCATTAACTTATACAGGCACTCCTACTAAAACTACATATAATTCTGGTGACTCCTTTAATCCTAATGGATTAACAGTCACTGCTACATATACTGATACGACATCTGAAGATGTCACGAGTCATGTGGTATGGACACCAAATCCATTAACTGCAAATACAACATCCGTCACAGGTACATATGGTGGACTAACTATCACCGTTTCAGGATTAACAGTCAATCAAGCAAGTTCGATGTCAATTATTAATACTGATGTGCCTAGTGGTAGCTATCCAAAAACACCAACAGATTTTACAGCTGCTTCAGGTTTAAAATTTAAAGGCTATTATACCGGCAATTACGAAAGTTCAATTCAATTTAAATCCAGCCAAGGTTATCTCTATAATACCGAGGCTCTCCCTCTTTCTTCACTCACAATAAATGTCAAAACAGGTAGTTTTACTGTTTATGGTGGTAAAGCCGAAAACCCATCCACTGTTATTACAGGAACTAATAATACATATAATCTAAACTCATATTCATATTTTAAAGTTGCTAATACAAGCAACAGTGTTGCTAGAGCAAATTCAATCGAAGTTTCCTTAGGAAGCTCTGAGGTATCTAAACTATCAAGCATCACTCTTAGCGATATACAAGAAGACTATTATGTTGGTGATTCCTTTGTTAAACCAGTAGTCACCGCTCATTATGAAGATGGCGGAAGCGATGTAGTTACTTTAAAAGCTGAGTTCTCTGGATATGACATGTCTTCAATCGGTGTTCAAACTGTCGATGTTAGTTACACCGAAGGTGACGTAACAGCTGAGGCTGATTTTGATATCGAAGTTAAAGAAAAACCAACTTTATCTTCACTAGAATTAACTGGCGCTCCATTAACTACAACTTATTATAGTGGTGATGTGTTCTTAAGTGCTGGTTTAACTGTAACTGCACATTATAGTGATAACACTAGCGATGACGTCACAAAAGATGTTATCTGGACACCAAACCCATTAACTTATGGCATTACTTCAGTCACAGGTACATATCAAGGTGAAACAGTTGTTATTAGTGGTTTAACTGTTAATAAATTATTACCAGTTTCTTTATCCACATCTGGACAAACCACTTCCTATACAGTGGGAGATTCATTCTCATACGATGGTACATGTAAAGTTACTTATAACAAAGGAACAATCGCTACTATTACTCCAGTAGTAAATTCTTCTTCAGTCAATATGTCTAAAGCGGGAACTTATAGTGTTTCTCTTTCATATACTGAAAATGAAACCACTGTTTCTACTTCTTATAACATTACTGTTAGTGACAAACCATTTGTTAACACAATTAAAGAATGTTATAGCAAGTCTTCTGGAGCATCAGTAAGCCATGTGTATGGTTTATATGTTGGTTTATTTAAGAATAATGCAAAAACCACAAGCACAATGATTATGAATGGCGAATATGGAATTATGCTTTATGGCTCAGTACCTGATAATGCTTGGGTTGAAAATGAAACATATATCGATGTCACATCCGGAACTTTAGATATTTATAACAATCTATATCAACTTAAAACTTGTACTGTTAGCACTGACGATCAAGAAGAAATTAAACCTAATGTTGCTCCGGTTAGTGTTTATACAGTAACAGGTGAAGAAAGCGCAGCTGATTTAACTGTGGCTAATAGATTAACTATCTTAAGTGGGACAATTACAGTTAATAGTTGGACCGAGGGAAAAGATAGTAACATCACAGTTAATGGAACCACTATTTTCATTAAAGGCGTTTCCGCTACTGCAGAATTAAAATCAAAATTAGATTCCTATGGAACCACAAAAGTGGCAACATTCAAATGTTTTACAGGTTTTTATAAGACAAACTTCCAAGTGCAATTTAAAGAATTAATGGAAGAAGATTCAGGTATTACCGCGGAATTTTTCTCTTCTAAACTATTAGAATTAACTAATCCAATCTGTTCTTCTTCTGGAGAAAAAGAATCGTCTTTATCTAGTGTTTGGATTAATTTACAAACTAATTATTGGGCAAAGATGAGTGACACTCATAAACAAACACTAATTAATTCTGGTAAGAGTGAAACAGGTACTACTATCGAAAAAGCGATGGCTAGATACGATAGAATATGTCAAAAATATGAATCCTGTACCAATTTTATTGGTAGACCAGGAGCGGAATACGCAAAAACGAATCTATTAATTAATATTAACACTAATGCGATGATGATCATTTTAATCTCCATCGGAGTGGCAGGTATTTCCGCGTTAAGTTTATATATGTTTCTCGCTTCTAAGAAGAAAAAAACACCTAATGTAAAATAACATTAGAAGAAATAACAAATATTTGATAAATTAAATCTACACCCAATGAAAAAATCATTAAGCTTAATTAAATTTTTAGGCGCCGGCTTTTTAAGCCTCGGCGCTATTTCCATATCTGCGGCGGCTATTAACCATACATATAAATCAAATACAGATAAAGCAGATGCTGCAATTAATTATTCAGATGCCGATAATTACCATGCTGCCGGTAATGCATGGAGTTTGTTTACTACACTCCAAAGCCTAACGTACACTACTACAACCTTTTCATATACCGAAGTATGGACTACTTATGGAAAAATTTATTACACAGATTCTGCGAAACACATCAAAGATTATTATTCCAATACTTCAAATTTCGTTTATTCCACGAACCAATGTGGCAACTACAAAGTAGAAGGTGATTGCTACAATAGAGAGCACTCTATTCCTAAGTCATGGTGGGGAAGTGGTGATTCGGCCAAAACAAAACAAGGTGCAGATCCAATTATTGTTATACCAACCGATGGTAAAATTAATAGTTATCGTAGCAATTATCCACTTGGGGTTGTTGATACAAGTAAATCTTATAGTTATTCTAATAACGAATATTCAAAATGGGGAGATGGCTCAAGCACTTATGGATATACGAGTGATGTATTTGAACCGAATGATGACATTAAAGGTGATTTAGCAAGAATAGTTTTTTATGCTTGTGTTAGATACTCAAGCAGAACATCTAATTATGTATCTTACCCAACATATAATTGGAGGCAAGAAACTCCTGGTCAATCCACATTCAATGGTATTGAACCAACACAATCAAACAATGGTGCAGATTTTTGCTTAACTGATTACGCGATTAAACTTTTTACAAAATGGCACAACGATGATAAACCCGATGATTGGGAAAGAACAATCAACGAAAGATTTTATAATGTTCAAAGCAATAAAAATCCATTTATAGATCGCCCTGAATATGTGAATACATTGTGGGGTTCAAATCCCAACGCTACAGAATATACAGATGATCCTACTCCATCTACAGACCCTACAATATCAATTAATCCAACTTCTTTAACATTAACTGAAGGTGGAAGCACTGGCACAATTACC
>JAFRPF010000032.1 GCA_017429285.1 Bacilli bacterium | reverse complement strand
CGTTCCCTACACATGCTATAAAGCATAGAGAAATTAACATATACAGTTTATTCATCATTTTTTATTACCAACCAATTCTATTCAAAACAGAAAATCATGGTGACAGGTCTTTGATTCTATTTAAATGATCAATCGCAAGTCTCCTTGATCTTATTACAAGATGTAATTAAGAATCTTTTTTTGAATAAATCAGTATCATATCTTAAACCAAAAGTTTGAAATTATGTATTTCTTCCGAAGAAAAATAATTCTCGTAAATGAAATATAAGACAAACTAGTTCTCAAAGTCCTGTCTTTCTTTTTTGTGTTTTGTCTTACAGTTTCTATATCCCCCCTTTCTAATAAACACATTATACTATCTGGAATCAAGCACTCTTCTCTGTTATTATTAAATATTAAAGTATCTCGCTTTGTGTATGGAATATGTTTAAATCCATATGAGATGTAATCTGTTTTGTGTCTTTTCCATTTGATGGCATAACTACGTTCAAAGTGCCCTCCATATAATTCGATAATGAAAAGTGTATCTCGCTTATCAATATTTGAAAACAACTCGGTTTTTACATCTCTTCTCAGCTTATCATACGATATAAATTGTAATTGAAATAATTCTGGTGAATTGGGGATGTTTATGTTTTGGATAGCATAAATACTATCTAAAATATGATTCCAATTACGAGTATAAACGAAATTGGTACCCATAAATAAAAGTAATAAGACAAATGACCTTCTCATCTTCGTTTCAGATTTGGGTAAAAAATTGGTAAACTCGATGGGGCATAGCCTTTTCCCCTTATGCTCAAGTAATAAGCTCTTTGTGGTAAAGAATTCTCCATTCTTATTCTATTCTCTATAATACTTGCTGTCTTTTCAAACACTCCGACAGCTTTATAAGTATCATGTGCGGGAATCCATATTGTCTCATCTATGCTTCCATTTGAGATCATATCATATGCGTGAGCAAGTTCATGAGCCAATCCGATATAAGTAGGACGTTCATAATTACCATTTACATCAAGTCCTCCGTCTGTATCTAAGGGATTCCATGATACCTCAATATTGTGATTCATATTATTTAAATTAAAAGAGGTCTCGTTATCTCCATATTTTATTGCAACATTTAATCCTGTGTGGCCACTAAGATAATCAACTAAATTTCTTCCAACTTCTCCTCCATTCCTTATGCGATTTAAAGCATTATTCATGTAGGCTATTGTTTGATTGTTTCCTTGATATAATTTCCCTTCTGCTCCAAACCCATACGAATCTCCATATTTTCCATATTCATATTTAATATATTCCTTTATTTCTCCTTTCTCTATAATAGGCATATAATAAAAGATAGAATCCCCATTAACATCTATAGCATTTATGGGATTATTCCCGCAATAGATATACGGACTGAGGTGGTAATATTTCTCACACATGGGATCCATGGTGGTGAAGCGACAGATGGAGGGATCGTAGAAGCGGGCTCCGTAGTCATACATGTCCAGACCATGATAGCGGTCGAACTCCTTGCCGTTATAT